>CAJFNR010000018.1 GCA_904395335.1 Candidatus Avimonas narfae
AACAAGGGAAAATACATAAGGTTTGAACATTTAATAGGCGATATGCCTTGAAAATACAGGGTTTATAGAGGATTGAATAGATAAATTGGAATTTGTCTCTATTTTAGGCCCGTCCGGCTGCGGGAAAACGACGCTTCTGAACATCATCGGCGGGCTGGACCAATACACATCGGGTGATCTCGTGATCAACGGGAAATCCACCAAGGACTTCAACGACCGGGACTGGGACGCCTACCGCAATCATTCGGTGGGATTTGTCTTTCAAAGCTACAACCTCATCCCGCACCAGACGGTTCTGCAGAATGTGGAGCTGGCGCTGACCCTTTCCGGCGTATCAAAAACAGAGCGCCGCCGGCGGGCAAGGGAGGCGCTGGAACGGGTGGGACTGGGAAACCAGCTCAAAAAGAAACCGAGCGAAATGTCCGGCGGGCAGATGCAGCGCGTCGCCATTGCCCGGGCCATTGTCAACAACCCAGATATTATCCTGGCGGATGAGCCCACCGGCGCACTGGACACCGAAACCAGCCTGCAGGTGATGGAGATTCTCAAGGAGATATCCAAAGACCGGCTGATCATTATG
Organism: Candidatus Avimonas narfae; assembly: GCA_904395335.1. Classification (GTDB taxonomy): domain Bacteria; phylum Bacillota; class Clostridia; order Oscillospirales; family Acutalibacteraceae; genus Avimonas_A; species Avimonas_A narfae. The sequence goes on from CAJFNR010000018.1 coordinate 581, forward strand.
GTCACCCATAACCCGGAACTTGCTGAACAGTATTCCACCCGGATCGTCCGGATTCTGGACGGCAGGATTACCGCCGATTCCGCTCCCCTGACCGGGGAGGAGATCCAGAGGGAACGAGCAACCGGAAAAGAAAAAGCGGAGAAGGAGAAAAAGGTCAAAAAGCCCTCCATGTCCCTCGGCACATCCTTTGGCCTGTCCTTGAAAAACCTGTTTACCAAAAAGGGACGCACGGCGCTGACCTCCTTTGCCGGCAGCATCGGCATTATCGGCATCGCCCTGATTTACGCCGTGTCCCAGGGCACCACCACCTATATCGACGCCTTGCAGGAGGATACCCTGTCCTCGTATCCCCTTACGCTTCAGGCCCAAAGCATGGACTTGGGTGCACTAATGGAGGAGTTCATCGGCGCGGCCCGGTCGGAGGGCGGACACGAAAACGATGCCGTTTATCAAAAGCCCATGGTCTACGATCTGGTCAACGCCCTGAATTCGTCGGATGGCATTGAAAACGACCTGCGCTCCTTTAAAAGCTATCTGGAGGAAAGCCGGGCGGATACCGAAAGCGAAGACGGCCTGCACGATGCCATCAGCGGCGTGCAGTATACTTACGATACCGACCTTCTGGTGTATACCGAAAACGTGGACGGTTCCATTTTGCGCTCCGATTCCCGGGAGCTGATGCAGGATTTGCTGCTGGAGTATTTTGGGCTGGATATGTCGTCCATGCTGGGGCTAAGCGAGGAATACGGCATGACGGACAGCATGAGCGCCCTATCTTCCCTGTCACCTGCCGGAAGTTCCATGGTTCTGTGGCAGGAAATGCTCCCGGGCGACAACGGGAAGCTGGTCAGCCCCTTGCTGGAAAGCCAGTATGACGTGGTTTACGGCTCCTGGCCCACGGAATACAACGAAATTGTGCTGATACTGGATGAAAACAACGAGCTGGACGATATGGCGCTGTATGCGTTGGGACTCAAGTCCGAAGAAGAGATCGACGCGATTATGGAGGCCGCCATCAACCAGACCGAGCTGGAAGTGGAAACACAGCGATGGTCCTATGAGGAAATCTGCAATATGGAATTCAAGGCTGTCCTGAATTCCGATTGCTATGCCCTGGATGAAGCCACCGGCTTGTATGTAGACCTTCGGGAAACCGATGCCGGGCTGAAATACCTTTACGACAACGGAATCAGCCTGAAGGTCTCGGGGATTATCCGTCCCAATCAGGATGCCGTTTCCACCATGCTCAACGGTTCCATCGGCTACACCAGCGAGCTAACTGAATACATCATCGAGCAGTCAGGGACTTCCGCCGCCGTGGAAGCCCAGCTGAATCATCCTTCCACTGATATTTTTACGGGGCTTCCCTTCCGGGAGAGCACGGCTGACCTGACGGATGCGCAGAAGGAAACGGATTTCCGGGACTATATTTCCGGTCTGGATGAAAGCGGCAGAGCGGAAGCCTATCTACAGATCATGAGCATCCCTGCAAAGGAACAGGTGGATGAGGCAGTATCCCAATCCGTATCCTCCATGTCCCGGGCCGATATGGAGGAGGCGCTTAAACAGGGCCTCAGCCAACAGACCGGCCTGAGCGAGGCGGAAATACAGGAATATATCTCCGCCATGAGCGACGACGATTTGTCCGAGCTGATTACGCAGATGGCCGAGGAGCAGTTTCGGGCGCAGTATGCGGCGCAGGTACAGACGGAAATGGGTTCTATGAGCACCCAGCAGCTGGCGGCCGCCCTGGACATGGCCATGGAAGGCTATACAACCGAACAGTGCGCTTCCTATTACGACGAAATTCTCGTCTTTTCCGAGTCCAGTTATGAGGATAACCTGCAGGAACTGGGATATGTGGATCTGGACGACCCCGCATCCATCAATATATACGCTTCCTCCTTTGAAAACAAAGAGGCTATTGAACAGGCGATTGCCGACTACAATGCCACCGTGGACGATTTAGAACAAATCCAGTACACGGACTATGTAGGCCTGATGATGTCCTCCGTCACCTCCATCATCAATGCCATCACCTATGTGCTGATTGCCTTCGTCGCCGTTTCCCTGATTGTGTCCTCCATCATGATCGGCGTCATAACCCTGATCTCCGTACAGGAGCGGACCAAGGAAATCGGCATCCTCCGCGCCATCGGTGCATCCAAGCGGAATGTTTCCTCCATGTTCAACGCGGAAACGTTGATTATTGGGTTTACCTCCGGCGCCCTGGGGGTGCTTATCACTTATCTGCTGTGCATCCCCATCAATATGATCCTGCACCATTTCACCGGCATCAGCACGCTCAACGCTTATCTCCCCCCTTGGGCGGCCTTGGTTCTGATTTTCATCAGCATGGCGCTGACCCTGTTCTCCGGGATCATCCCCTCCAGAAGCGCTGCCAAAAAGGATCCGGTGGTGGCGCTGCGCACAGAGTAAAATACCACGCCTTTTTTCATGAATGGGTATTTCCTGCACCCTCTTCCTTCGTTGGGAAACTCCAAAGGGATTTGGGAAATTTTCAATGACCGTATCGGGAATCCTTGCGAAACGCAAAACTTCCCCGGTTTACACGCATCGGACGGTATCCGAGTTGTTCTTATGATTCCATCGGTACCGGGTCCACCGAAATACCGCCATTTGGGGGCATTACAAGAGGGTGTGCAAAGACCTTCCAAGGAAAAGTCCCGCAAGGCCTAGATTCACAAGGCTTTGCGGGACCTTTTTATGCCGGTACCCGGGTTTCTCTTCTCCCGGCTTATTTTCAATAGTGATCCCCCGCCTCATCCTGCCGGCACGGGGCCTAGCTGATCCAGATTTGAATTTTCCAATATGGGCTATTCCTCATGCAGCCATGCTTACCACGCCGCACAAGCTCAAAATCAACACAAAAAGGCCGAAGACAATCCGGTAACACGCGAACACCGTCATAGACTTTTTCTGCAGGAAGGCAATAAATTTCTTTACCACAATCAACGCCACCAGAAAACTGACGGCAAAGCCAATTCCTAAGCTGATAAGCTCTACGGTACTCATGGAACCAAAGCCGCCCAGCTGGATCAGCTTCAGAGCGCTCATTCCCAGCATGACGGGGATGGCGAGGAAAAAGGAGAATTCCGCACTGGCTGAAGTGGAGAGCCCTGCAAACCAGCCGCCAATGATGGTGGAAGCGCTGCGGCTCATACCGGGAATAATGGAAAGGCACTGAAATCCGCCAATGATTAAGGCCTGCTTTGTGGATACCGAAAGCCATTTCCCTTTTTGCGGTACAGAGGCGGCTTTCCTGCAAAATCTCTCCGCCAAAAGCATGGCAATGCCCCCCAGGACAAGAACAATGGAAACGCTTACCGCGTTAAACAAATAGGCGTCCGCCAAATCGCCCAGAAGCAGTACCCCGATAAACCCGGGGATACAGGCGATAGCCAGCGTAATCCAGAAACGCAGACCGGTTTCGGAATAGGGTCTTGTCCATACGCCGTTTTTCTTTTTGGGAAACAAATTCTGCAGGGTTGCTAGAATCTTTTTGCGGTACAGTACCATAACCGCTAAAATGGCTCCCAACTGGATGACATAAGAATAGGTGTTGATGTACTGTTCGGAGGCCTGAAAATCCAGAAGTTCTTCAAACACAATCAGGTGTCCGGTGGAGGAAATCGGGAGGAATTCCGTTATTCCCTCTACAATCCCCAACAAGAAGGATTTTAGGCAAAAAAGAACGCTGTCTATGCTAACCCACTCCCTTTAATTATAATATTGCCATAGCATACCATGAACGCTGCCCCGTGTGGTTTTCATCCTACGTTTATCGGCGGCGTTCCCGAGAAATGCTGTCGCATTTCTCCCGACCTTTATTATACCACAACGGTAGAGGGAACCGGACCGGAGGGACGGCTCCGAGCCCAGGGACATCCTAGATCGTTTACTATCAGGCATAGAGGCCCTGGGCACATTATACCACAACGGTAGAGGGAACCGGACCGCAGGGACGGCTCCAGGCCCAGGGACTCCACATATTGTTTGCCATCAGGCAAAAGGCCCGGGGCACATTATACCATGAACCATAGCGTTTTTCCAGTATTGTCTGTCGCCCGGCTAAAATATCTTTATTTCTGCGGGGCAATGTTTATGCATGAGAGATTTATCGGCGCCGGGGTTATCCCACCGACCAGCGGAAGTAAAGGGAAAACTCGGTGGTTTCCGGAATCATATCCTCATCTGCTCATGGACGCGGGATACCGAAGATAAAACGCTCCCGGCGGAACATAGTGTCCGCCGGGAGCGCCTGTATCATAAAGTTGGCCTATCCGCCCATTGTTTGAATAGCCCCATCCGGGCAGCGGCAGGTGGATCTTACTCTGTTCTAATGGTAATGGAGGTGATAACCGGCTGGGCGTCCGCCTCGATTGTTCCGTTGTCGTCGGTGGGTTCTGCCGCTTCACAAACCGCATCGACCACCTCCAAGCCCTCGGTCACATAACCGAAAACAGCATATTGCCCGTCGAGATACGTGCTGTCCTCCTGCACAATAAAGAACTGTGAACTGGCACTGTCGTAATCGTCTCCGGAGCGAGCCATGGAAATGGCCCCTCGGGTGTGGGACAGGCTGTTTTCATACCCATTATCCGCAAACTCGCCAACGATCGTGTTTTCCGATCCGCCGGTACCGTCCCCATTGGGATCGCCGCCCTGCATCATAAAGCCCTCCATAATGCGATGGAATGTAAGGCCATCGTAAAAACCGCTTTCCGCCAGGGATACAAAATTAGCGGCGGTAACCGGCGCAGACGCCTGATCAAGCTGTACGGTAACGGTACCATAGTCTGCGATTTCGATATCGGCGTAATAGGTGAGGGATTCATCCAGCGCGGCGGGGGTGTATGTGGTATCGGCGGAACTGTCGGTGGATACGGTTCCGTCGGAAGTGGTATCCTCGCCGCCGGCAGCAGACGAGGTGTCTGACAAATGGACAGCCAGGAATACGATGCCAATAATACACAGGCAGACCGCTGCGGCTGTTATGCCGATCACGGCGATTCGTTTTTTTCTTTTCTTTTCCATCGGGGCCGCGATCCCGTCGATAACCGCGGCAGCATGTGCATCCACAACATCAGGGACCCGGACAGTCAGTTCACCGTGTCGGATGTCCTCCACGATCGACTCATAGGGCCGGCCGCTTCCCTCTCCTTGACTGACCACGCGCTCTATATTTGCCTTTTCCGCATCCAATGCAAGATCCACCGTCTTCATATCGAACTTAAACGCACTCGCTATTTGATCGGGGGTGTATCCGCCGGCCGTATGCAGCACAAGCAGGAACCTCTGCAGCTCGGGGAGGGAATTCAGAACATCGGCAACAGGGTTGTCCGTTTTTTCAGGGGGCGTTATGGCTCCGGACATCAGAAAATTCCGGCCGCTCGGGATGCGAAAGGCCTTGGGATAGATCCTTGCCACCCTTCTTTTGCAGTAGTCGACTGCCGCACGGATCGCCAGATGAGTAAAGCCTTCCTCCGTCGTAATGCCGTGAGCGGTCATACTGCCCCACACATTTTTAAAAGCGTAAGAGGCGGCTCTGGATGCCTCCACTTCATTGCCAAGCAAAAGAAGCGAAACATAAAACACTTTTTGCTTGTTGGCTTCATAGAGAAGCTCCATGGCGTTCCGCTGCCCTTTTACGGCCTTTTGAATGACTGTCGACATGGTTATTTGCCCACCTTCCCTAAACAGAATGGAAAGCGCCAAATCAGCCCCTTCATCGAGCTATCGTGCGGGGTTTCCCGAACGGCCTGCACGAATAGTCCGCCGGGGCGGTTTCATCCCCCATTTGCGGCGCTTTAAATCTTCCAGGTATCCCGGAGGATCCTTGCTGGTTATCGTACCCCTGTATGCTTAAACGGAGTTAAAAATAAGCAACCCGCCCTCGTTTTTTAGCGAGAGCGGGTTGGTGTTATACCGGCAAAACAACCGTGATCTGAAAAGAGCGGCCATCCTGTGTCCCTGCCTGAATTTTGCCGCCGTGGGCTGTGACTATCGCCTTTGCTATGGACAGCCCAATGCCGTGCCCCCCTGTTTCGGAGCTGCGGGAAGCATCCGTGCGGTAGAAGCGGTCGAATACACGTCCCAGGCTTTCCCGTTTTATTTCGGTTGCCGCCGTGTTGAATACCGAAAGATGTACCACTTTGTTTTGCTTGATCAAATTCAGGGCAATGGTCCCCCCGTACGGCGAGTATTTCAGCGCGTTGTCCAGCAGGATGGCCACCAGCTGCTGGATCGCCTTGTCGTTGCCGTTAAGGGACAGCATCGGCTGAATGTGGCAGACAAACTCTTTGCCCTGCTGAATGGCCAGTGTGCGAAAAGGGTGGGCAGCCTCGGCAACCACCTCGGACAGGGGAAAGTCGATTTTCTGCATGGTGTTCCCAGGTTCTTCCATGCGCGTTAGCATGACCAGATCGTCCGTAAGGGATCTTAACCGTTCGGTTTGTTGACGGATATCCGCTAGACTCTCATTTTCGCCCAGCTCCATTTCCAGGATATCCACGTTCGCGCTGATAATCGTAAGGGGTGTTTTGATCTCATGCCCCGCGTCGGTGATAAACCGTTTCTGCTTATCATAGCTTTCGGCAATGGGCCGGATGATCCGGCCTGCAAAAAAGAATATGACAAAAAACACCACCACATATCCCATCAAAGCCATCCCCGTGCTGGCCACCAGGAATTTTCGGAAGGACGCCAGGCTGCGCCCGCAATCGAGAAAGGTGATCCGAAAACCGTTGGGCTCCGAACGGAAAATATACCGGTATTCGTCAAGAAATCCCTGAACGCTTTGCTTTTCCACGATGGTTCGCGCATAGGCGGCCGCTGCCTCACTGTCCACAGAAGCGATTTTGCTGGTATCCGTGAGCACAACTTCGCCGGATTCGTTGAGGAATACGGAAAAATAGCGGGACTCATAGGGCGTCTCCGGGGACATGTTGGGAGGCAGATGGTTGTTAGGCCCGCTGCCGAAATCCGGAAACGCACCCTTATTCTGAGACAGTACGGATAAAACAGCGTCCGCCTCCTGAACCACCGAATGGTAGTTTATCAAGTTCATTCCCACCACGATAACTGCCAGCAAAGCAAACAAGGCCGTCATTGCCAGAGCGACAAATTTGATCTTCAGCTTCCGAATCATTTGTTTTCCTCCAAAGAATATCCGGCGTTTCGGGAGGCTTTGATGGAAATATCGGCGTGAAGCGCCGCCAGCTTCTTGCGGAGATAGGAAATATATACCCATACAACATGGATTTCCGCCTCACTGTCAAAGCCCCATATTTTTTCCATAAAGCGCTCCGCGGAAATAATACGATGGGGATTGGACATCAGGATTTCCATCATCTGGAATTCTCTATTTGCAAGCCTGAAGCTGCCGGTGGGTGAAGCCAGCTCATAAGTGGAGCGGTCAAGGGTAATGTTCCCCACCGCCAATTTCGAATCCACTTCGGTCTGGGTCCTCGTAATGGCGCGGATGGCAGCCAGAAGCTCTTTGGTATCAAACGGTTTGGTCAGATAATAGTTTGCCCCGCTGTCCAGCCCCAGCACCTTGTCGTCGATCTCGGACTTGGCTGTCAGCATGAGCACGGGAATCCTATCTCCCCTGGCGCGAAGCGTTCTTAAAACGGCGATGCCGTCCATTTTCGGCATCATAACGTCCAGTACGGCCACATCGTAACTGCCGGTTTCCAGATACATCAGCGCATCTTCGCCGCTGTGTACCGCATCAGCGGAGTAATTGTTTTTTTCAAAAATCTTTTTGATGGCCCTTGCCAGGGGGATTTCGTCCTCAGCCAACAGAATTCTCATAGAACACCCTTCCTTATCCTATACAAGTATACCACATCCCGGTGAAAAGAAAATCCATATCGCTCGATTGAAGATAAGTATGCACGAATCCTGACGTGTAGGTATCTTATCGGCAAAACATTAAACGGAGTTAAAAGCCCGGAAAAGGCGGCGGAGGCTCACGGAAATTTTCTGTGGGTTTTTACTCCAATTAAGGTTTGATGGCTATACTGAGACACGATCAAACAGGATGATGGGGGTTGGATACATGGCTTTTCAGACGGTTTTTAAAAGATATGAGCTGAAATATCTGCTGACGGAACAGCAAAAACAAAGAATTCTGCAGGCGATGGCGCCGTACATGGAATTGGACGAATACGGCCGTACCACCATCCGCAATATCTATTTTGACACCGACACCTACCGCCTGGTCCGTCATTCCATCGAAAAGCCTGCCTACAAAGAAAAGCTGCGTATCCGCAGCTACACTCAGGCGGAGCCCGGCAGCACAGTGTTTGTGGAATTGAAGAAAAAATATAGGCATGTCGTATACAAGCGCCGTATTTCCCTGCCGGAGGAAGAGGCGATGGAGTGGGTACTGGGCGAACAGCACTGCCCCAAGGACACCCAGATAGCCGAGGAAGTCGATTATTTCCTGGAATACTACGAAAATCTGCGTCCCACCGTTTTCCTTTCCTATGAGAGAGAGGCCTATTTCACCAAGGAGCCGTCCGATTTCCGCGTGACCTTTGACGACACCATCCTCTGCCGCCGGGAGGATCTGTCGCTGGAATCCGAAGTTTACGGCACGCCGCTGCTTCCGGAGAGTACGGTGCTGATGGAGATCAAGTGCTCCGGAGGTATTCCCATGTGGATGACCCACGCACTCTCAAAAGAACGCCTGTATAAAACGTCGTTCTCAAAATACGGGACGGCTTATCAAACGATGATTTTTCCAACACTCACACAGGAGGTATCCCGCCATGCTTGATACGCTATTTTCCGGACTGTTCGATTCCTCGCTCACCTCGGTCATCAGCGTGACCGACTTCCTGCTCTGCCTGGGCACCGCCCTCCTGCTCGGCCTTGTGATGGCTTTTGCCTATATGTACCGTACTCGTTACACGAAGAGCTTTGTGGTTACGCTGGCGCTTCTTCCCGCGGTGGTCTGTGTTGTGATTATGCTGGTCAACGGCAATGTGGGGACCGGCGTGGCGGTTGCCGGCGCTTTCAGCCTGGTCCGCTTCCGTTCGGTACCCGGTACGGCGAAGGAAATCTGCACCCTGTTCCTCGCCATGGGCGCCGGGCTGATTGCCGGGATGGGCTACCTCGGCTTTTCCGTCCTGTTTACGGCGGTCATGTGCCTTGTATTCCTGCTCTACAACCGGCTGGACCTGGGATCCAAAAAGAATGCGGCAAAATACAAAACCTTTACCGTCACCATCCCGGAGGATCTGGATTACACAGGGGTCTTCGACGATATCTTCAAGGAATACACCGCCTCTCACGACCTTGTGTGTGTCAGGACTACCAATATGGGCAGCCTGTTCCGCCTTACCTACCACGTTACCCTTCGCGATGTAACCAAAGAGAAAGAAATGATCGATAAGCTCCGCTGCAGAAACGGCAATCTGGAAATATCCGTTTCCAGACAGGAATCCGCCGTTGCGGAGCTTTGACAGATAGGAGATTTGCCGTATGAAAAGATGGATAACCACAGCGTTTGCCCTTTTAATACTGCTCGGCACGCTCACCGGCTGCGGAGAAAGGACCACCACCGGAACAGACGGCGGCACAAGTAGCACGGATACTTCGGACGGCACCGCCGATCCGGTGGTGGTGGATTTTTCCCAAGCCGACGCCGATATGTTTACCGACCGGGACTATCAAACCGATTATGAGGAAAACGGCAGCGTTTTCATCCAACTGAACGGCAGCTCCGCCTCGGCAAGCTCTGACAGTGTGCAGATTTCGGGAACCACCCTCACGATTACAGAGGAGGCGACCTACATCCTTTCCGGCACGCTGGACGATGGAACGATCATCGTGAACGCCCCCGACACCGCCAAGCTCCAATTGGTGCTGGACGGCGTCAATATACGCTGCGAAACCTCCGCCCCCTTATATATTCTCGAAGCGGATAAGGTGTTTGTCACCTTGGCGGACGGTACAGAAAACACCCTTTCCAACGGCGGCACCTTTACCGCTATAGATGAAAACAATATAGACGCCGTTATCTTTTCCAAGCAGGATCTGACGCTGAACGGTTCCGGCTCCCTTACGATAAACTCACCGGCGGGCCACGGCATTGTATCCAAAGATGACCTTGTCCTTACGGGCGGCACCTTTACCGTGAATGCCGCCTCCCACGGGCTCGACGCCAACGACAGCGTAAGGATTACGGGCGAAACGTCGATCACGGTTGATTCCGGTAAAGACGGCATCCATGCCGAAAACAATGACGATACGTCGCTGGGCTTTATCTATATCTCAAGCGGTACGATGAAAATCGAGTCAGAGGGAGACGGAATCAGCGCCGGGGCGTATATGCAGATCGAAGGCGGTACGATAGAGGTTCTCGCAGGCGGAGGGAGCGAAAACGGCACCAAGGAATCCTCCGATTCCTGGGGTGGCTTTCAGGGAGGCGGCAGGCCCGGCCAGTCCCCGGCTGCCTCAACGACGGCCTCCGACGACAGCAGCACCAGCATGAAGGGGCTGAAATCCGCCGCAGAGATGCTGATTTCAGACGGCAGCTTCACCATCAATTCCGCCGATGATTCGGTCCATTCCAATGCCTCCATCACAGTAAACGGCGGTATTTTCGAAATTGCCTCCGGGGACGATGCCGTCCACGCAGATGAAACGCTGACCATTACCGCAGGCACCATCCATATCACCGAAAGCTATGAAGGCGTGGAAGCCGTGCATATCAAGGTACAGGGCGGTGACATCTCCTTGGTTGCCAGCGATGATGGGCTGAACGCCGCAGGCGGAACCGATTCCAGCGGTACGACCGGCGGCAGAGACGGCATGTTCGGAGGCGGCCCCGGCGGTGGCGGCGGGATGTCGTCCTCATCCAACGGCAGCATCACCATCTCCGGCGGAACACTGCACATCAATGCTTCCGGCGACGGCATTGACGCCAACGGTTCGCTGACGATCTCCGGCGGCTATACGGTGGTTGTCGGTCCCACACAGGGCGATACCGCCACGCTGGACTACGACACAACCGCCATGATCACAGGCGGAACCTTTATCGGAACAGGTGCCTCCGGCATGGCACAGACCTTCAGCGATTCGGAGCAGGGGGTTGTGGCGGTCAGCGTGGGAAACCAGTCGGCGGGAACAACGGTTACCTTGACAGACCAGAACGGCAAGACGCTCCTTTCGGTTACACCTGAGCTATCCTTCGCCGTGGTGATACTCAGCAGCCCCGACATCGTATCCGGAGAAACCTACACCATTACGGTGGGATCTGTTTCCGGCGAATTTGAAGCTAGCTAACGCTTCGCAGCAGAGGGCGTATGGGACACCAGCGCCCCCTGCTTTTTATACGAGGCCGGTTCTCAGAAACCAGCGGGAAGGATTTCCTTGAAATCCGCCGGCCAATGCCGCTTCCAGGATATTCTCAGCAGTTCTGCAATCATCAGGTGCGCCATACACTGACAAAAGGGGCACGCACCATGTCCATGAGGCTCCGTTCATAGCATGGACGCGGCTCTCACGGAAGGGTACGGGGAGAGAAAAAACGCCGAACAATCAAAATGTAAGGTGATGAGATTGCCATATACCTATATTGCTTTGATCCCGGCCTATCAGCCGACAGATTTTCTCGTCGAATTGGCGTGCAAGCTGGCGTCCGGCTTTTCGGTTGTCCTGGTGGACGACGGCAGCGGGAAAGCGTATGAAACGGTATTCGACCGCTGCCTTCCCTACGCAACGATTTTGCATCATGACGCGAATGCGGGAAAAGGCCGGGCACTTAAGACAGGGCTTTCCTATATCCTGAAAAGCTTTGCCCCCGATCATATTGTCGTCACCATTGACGCCGACGGCCAGCATCGTGTTGACGATGCGGCGGCCCTGTGCCGCACAGCGGAACAGACCCCCGGTTCACTGATCCTGGGATGCCGAAAGCTGAAGGGGGACGTCCCGCTGCGCAGCCGGTTTGGGAATACGGTTACCCGTCTGATATACCGGCTTTCTACCGGGCTGGCCGTGTACGATACTCAGACAGGGCTTCGGGCATTTGATATGTCCCTTATCCCTAAGCTTCTTTCCATCCCAGGCGAACGGTACGAATATGAAATGAATGTCCTACTCTATTTCGCCCGCGAAAGCATCCCCATCCGGGAACAGGAGATCAAAACCATCTACCTCGATAACAATTCGGCCTCCCACTTCGACACCGCAAGGGATTCCGTGCGGATCTACAAAGAAATACTGAAATTCTCCGCCTCTTCGTTTATCGGTTTTATGGTGGACTATGCGTCATACAGCCTGCTTCTGCTGCTGACGGACAATCTGCGGCTATCAAACATTGCCGCAAGGGTGATCAGCGCCGGGGTGAATTTCACCATCAACCGCCGGCTTGTCTTTCACAGCCGAAAGAATTTGGGAAAAGCCGCGCTGCAGTACGGCGTATTGGCGGCCGTCATCTTACTGGGAAACACCCTCACGCTTGAGTTTCTCGTCTTCACCTGCGGCGTACATCAGATGTTTGCAAAAATACTTACGGAAATCCTGTTTTTTGTTCTGAGCTGGCTTACGCAAAGATTCGTGATATTCAAAAGGGAGAAAAGGGGGGCGCTTCATTGAAAAAGCATCTTTGGGGTATGTTGTACGGCCTATTTTTAACGGCTTTTTCGGTCTATGTACTGCTGGATACCTTTGTCATTGAACGGGTATATACCCGGGTGCCGCCGGACAACGGCAACGGGAACGCCTCTGATATGGGAAACGGCGCTGCGGATCAGGACAGCGGCGCCCCAACCGGCCAAAGCGCTTCTTTACCGGTGCAGACAGCTACCTCTTACACCGACGGCAAGATTTCCGTCACCATAACCGAATACAGAGAGAACGGCACCACCATCTATGCAGCCGATGTGCATCTCTCTTCGCCCGCGTATCTAAAAACCGCTTTGGCCAGCGGCGCATACGGAAGGAATGTGACCGAAAACACCTCCGAAATAGCAGCGGAAAATAACGCCATTCTGGCCATCAACGGCGACTATTATGGTTCCCGGGAAAACGGATACGTTCTGCGCAACGGTGTTCTTTACAGGAGTACCGCATCAGACAATCAGGAGGATCTTGTCATCTATGCAGACGGATCTTTTGAGATCATTACCGAAACGGACATTTCCGCCGAGCAGCTCCTCGCCGACGGCGCCCAACAGATCCTGTGTTTTGGGCCCGCTCTCGTGATTGGAGGCGAACTGTCCGTAACCGAGGAGGAAGAGGTGGGAAAAGCGAAAACCAGCAATCCCCGCACCGCCATTGGAATCATCGACGCGCTGCATTATGTGTTTGTGGTATCCGACGGCCGTACCAGCGAAAGCGAAGGACTTTCCCTGTATGAGCTTGCCGCGTTTATGCAGTCCCTTGGGGCCGATATCGCCTACAACCTGGACGGCGGAGGATCCTCGACCATGTATTTCAACGGTGAGGTAGTAAACAATCCAACCACAAACGGCAGAAGCATCAAAGAAAGGAGCGTGAGCGATATTGTATATATCGGATATTGAGGCAGCCGCCAAAAGAGCGTCCCGGACAGCCTTTGTCTATCTGCTGGTTTCCCTTTTCTGCGCACTGTTCGGCGCGGTATATGAGGTATTCAGCCACGAGGTCTATTCCTTCTATATGATCTACGCTTTCGCTTTCCCGCTTGCGGGGGGAACCCTGCCCTTTTTTCTTCTGAGTATGGTGCCTGTGCCAAAATACCCCTGCGCTCTTGCCCGCAATCTCTATCATTCCGGTATTGCCACGTTTACCGTCGGATGTACGATGCGCGGTGTTCTGGAAATCTACGGAACCGCAAATTTCCTGACAAACGGTTACTGGCTAGTGGGCATTGCATTGTCCGCAGCAGGTATCATCGCGTACCTTATTCAACTCAGATGCCGGGATAAAACGGATCTGTGAGAATGGCGGTGGGAACATTCCATGCTTATCCATTTTCCCAAGCAATGTTTATAAAAGAATGCCGCAATTTTTCACCGCCATGATCCCATATGGTGTAGACAACCTGCCTGCGCTCAAGGCTTCCCCTTGAGGGGAAGTGCCCTATCCTAAGCCCCTTTGCTTATTCATCTACGCCAATAATATACGGGAAAATGGAGAAAACTTCTGCACGCATTTGTCCGAAAATCATGCTATACTGAAACCAATAGCTATTATAAAAAATAGTTTCTAACCGCTATACATACCGTGATGTCTATTCTTTAATGGGCTATCGAAACAGGCGTTTCTCATCGCCTCCTGCCATACGTCAACGGAGCCGTCGGCGTCGTTCGCCGGGCTCCGTTTCTTTATGAAATGAGGTTGTATAAATTTGCTTTCCTTCCATGATCTTCAGCTGCCGGCCGAAATTCTCCGGGCCCTGGACGAGCTGGGCTTTCAAACCGCCACCGATATCCAGGCGCAGACGATCCCACTGATCCGGTCTGGCCGGGACGTGATCGGCCGTTCCCAAACCGGTACAGGCAAAACCCTGGCCTTCGGCATTCCGGCGGTGGAATGTATCGACCCCGCTATGGAGGAGAAGGGCAGCGCCCAGGTGCTGATCCTCTGCCCCACCCGGGAGCTGGCCGTGCAGGCTGGCGGCGAATTGCGCAAGCTTTCCCGTTTCCTTCCCGGTGTCCGCTGTGCCGAGGTATACGGCGGCGCTCCCATGGACCGGCAGATCGCCCGGCTACGCACCGCCAATCTAGTAGTGGGCACCCCCGGCAGGGTAATGGATCACATGCGCCGCCACACCCTGCGGCTGAACCGTTTGCAAATGATTGTGCTGGACGAAGCCGACGAGATGCTCAGCATGGGTTTTCGGGAAGATATTGAAACCATACTCTCCTCCACGCCGGAGGAACGGCGCACCATCCTTTTCTCCGCCACCATGCCCTCCGACATCCTGGCGCTGACCGAGCAGTATCAGCGCGAACCAGAGCTGGTGGAAATCGCCAGCCGTCAGGAAACGGTGGAAAACATCCGACAGACCTACTGCGAGGTGCCCATGGGCCGCAAAATGGACGCTTTGGTCCGCTTAGTGGAAGCGGAACAGGGCCGCCTGACCCTGATTTTCTGCAACACCAAGCGCATGGTGGACGATATCACGGCGTTTCTCACCCGGCGCGGCATCCCCGCCGAAGGGCTCCACGGCGATATGAAGCAGTCCCAGCGTGACAAGGTGATGGAGAGCTTCCGCCGCGGACAGGTGCCGGTCCTTGCCGCTACCGATGTGGCGGCCCGCGGTATTGATGTGAGCGGCGTGGAACTGGTGATTAACTACGACATCCCCCAGAACACGGAATATTACATTCACCGCATCGGACGCACCGGCCGGGCGGGAAAAGCAGGCCGGGCCGTGACGCTGTGCTACGGGCGGCGTCAGGTGGCCTGGCTGCGTTCCATCGCCCGCACGACCCGGTCGGAGGTCTCGCTGCAGCCAATTCCTACCACCAGGGATATCCGCCGACAAAAGGAGGAAGCCGTGTTGGCTTCCCTGGAGGGACTGATGCAGCAGGAACCCTCCCCCTACCGTCATCTGACGGACGAGCTGTCCCGCCGCGGATATACGGCAGAACAGATTGCGGACGCGGTCCTGCTCCTGCATTTGGGACAACCGGCCCCGGAGGAGGACGACCTTGCTTTCCCCCCACCGCGGACGGCAGCGGGGAATCGCCCTGCCGGTCCTTTCCGCCGCCTGAGTCTCAGCATCGGAAGGCGGCACCATATCGCCCCCAACCATATTGTGGGCGCTATCGCGGAACGCACCGGTCTCCCGGGCCGCCATATCGGCAAGATTGAAATCGATGACGCCAAAACCCTGGTGGACGTTCCCGAAGCGGAGGCGGGGCGGGTGGTGGAAATGATGCAGGGCTGCGTCATCGCAGGCCATCCTGTTCAAACAGCCTTCGCCCAGAAACCTTCCGCTGCACACGGCCCACACCCCGGCCGTCCGACGGAACGATCCAAAAAAACTTCCCGCTCCCGCCGTCCGCCGTACACGGGTCAGGAGGAAAAGCGGAAACGGGGAATCCGGCAGTGAAAATTTGCCCGGCCTCTTGACGCCGGACGCTGAACTTGCTATAATACGGAAGCGGTTTTAAGAAACCGCTTTCATGCTACTGTGGCTCAGCTGGTAGAGCAGCTGATTCGTAATCAGCAGGTCGCCGGTTCAAGTCCGGCCAGTAGCTCCAAGCCAAAAAGCCCGAAAGCCCTTGATTTATCAGGGTTTCCGGGCTTTCTTGTTTTTTCTCCGCAGCCTTATTTTACCGAAAACACACCCCAAAAGCTCGCGTCTGCTCGGCAACATGCAAGTCAAATGCAAGTCAAATTTCTACAATCTAAAATAAATTATTTTAACGCCCCCTTGACAACACGTGCAAATACGTATATACTATAATCAAGAGGTGAGAAGATTGAAGCGACGCGACTTGGAAAGGCGACTAAAGGCGGCAGGGTGGATAATAACTCCGGGAGGCAACCACGATCTTGCAACCCATCCCAAAAAGCCCAGCGTCAAAATCCCTTTGCCTCGTCACAAAGAGATAAATGAGTATACAGCGAAAGGCATTTTAAGGAGTGCCGGAATCAGCGGAAAGGAGAATTGATGATGAAATACGTTTACCCCGCTATTTTTACAGCTCTGGAAAATGGTGAATATGATGTTATGGTTCCCGACCTCCCGGGATGCCGTACTTGCGGAGCGAATCTCCCGGACGCCATCTCTATGGCCGAGGACGCCACCTCTATGTGGTTATGGGATGCTGAAAATAATAAGGAGTCTATTCCGGCACCATCTCCCATGTCCTCTATATCCGTCAAAGATAACCAAATGGTGAGTCTGGTGATGGCCGATACAAAGGCGTACCGTGAAAAATACGATAGCCGAGCGGTAAAAAAGACCCTAACTATCCCCGCGTGGCTTAATTCTAGGGCGACCGCCGCTGGTATTAATTTTTCTGCAGCTCTCCAGGCCGGAATAAAAGCCGAACTTCATATTGACTAAAAGATGAGCCGGGACACCCATAACGGATGCCCCGGCTTTCTCTTTGCCTATTCGGTTGTTTCTCCTACGCTCACCTCGGGCAGACCCGCAATAGACGTGAGCAGGGACAGGATACCCGCAAGGGCGGACGCGCTGGCTACCATAACCCAGTTTACGTCTCCGATCACGGCGGACGTGCCGATGGTTGCTACCGCTGTCTGCGCCACCGTTTTGATTGCGCGGATACCCGCAGCCTTGATCCAGCTTTTCATGTTTTTCATTTCCGATCCTCCAATCTGGTAATACGGCCCTCATGGTTGGCCAGCATTTTATCCTGTTCGTCATTCTTTTCCCAGATGC
>CAJFNR010000019.1 GCA_904395335.1 Candidatus Avimonas narfae
GCATCAGCCCGAAGTTTGATTCTTCCGAGGGCGTGCCGATTTCCGCCATCGTGTTCGGCGGCCGCCGCGCCAAGACCGCTCCCCTGGTGTATCAGTCCCGTGACTGGAACAACGGCGTGTTCGTCGGTTCCATCATGGCTTCCGAGACCACGGCTGCCGCTACCGGCGCTGTCGGTGTCGTCCGCCGTGATCCCATGGCTATGCTGCCCTTCTGCGGCTACCACATGGCCGACTACTGGGCTCACTGGATCGAGATGGGCCAGAAGCTGGGCGACAAAGCCCCGAAGATCTTCAACGTCAACTGGTTCCGTCTGGACGACGAAGGCCACTTTATCTGGCCGGGCTTCGGCGACAACCTGCGCGTGCTGGAGTGGATCCTGAACCGCTGCGAGGGCAAGGCCGACGCGGTGGAAACCGCTATCGGCTATGTGCCGAAGGCGGAGGATATCAACATCGAGGGCCTGGATATCGACCGCGAGACCCTGAAGGGGATTCTGGAGGTTGACAACGATCTGTGGAAGACCGAGACCGAAGGCATCGAGGAATTCTACAAGAAGTTTGGCGACAAGCTGCCGGCTGAGCTGAAGAGCCAGCTGGAAGGCCTGAAGGCCCGCTTGAAATAAGCTCCGTATCGGAAAAGCTCCCCGACGATTTCGTCGGGGAGCTTTTGCTTTTGCGGAGAGCCATGTTGTACAAAAGGCGGGGATAACAGCGTTCCCGTCGTGGTCCTGTACGGCAATCATTCCATGACCATTCCCCCAAAGGGAATAGGCCGTGAGCGGTTTGTTTGCCGGAAGCTAGACTTCTTCCTCAAAATGGAGACGGTTTATCGTTAACGAAACCCGGTGGAAAAACTTTTCCACCGGTTTTTTGACAGTTTGACGCCCTTTTTGACGAGGAAAAGAAAAGTTTTCCCGGCTATCTCACGGGATTTCCACCGCGTTTTCCACAGGGTGTGGAAAAATAGGCTATGATATCCTCCCGGCAACGAGGCCGTTTATCCATTCCGCCGCGGGGTACAGGATCAATCCGGCCGCCCCCGTGCCCAGCATCACCCAGATGGGATTGAGGCGGAATTTCCGCAGCAGAAACAGTGCGACGGCAAACAGCAGCACCGCCAGGATATCGGTCCGGGACAGCAGAGAAGCCAATGCCGGCAAAACCTCCGTACCGAAAAAGGTCAGGTAGACGATGGACAGGCCGGAGGCGGCGATCAGCGCCACCACCGCTGGGCGCAGGCCCGACAGTACCCCCTGGATCAGCGCCAGACGGCGATAGCGGGCATAGAGAACGGCCAGCGCCAGTACCACCACGCAGGAGGGCAGCACGCAGCCGATGGTGGCGGCCAAAGCGCCGGGGATGCCCGCTACCCGGGTGCCCACAAAGGTGGCGGCATTGATGGCGATAGGCCCCGGTGTCATCTGGGAAATGGTCAGCAGATCGGAAAATTCCGTCATGGTCATCCAGGGATGCAGCTCCACCACCTGATGCTGGATCAGGGGCATGGCAGCATACCCGCCGCCGAAGCCGAGCAGACCAACCTGAAAAAAGCTCCAGATGAGCTCCCAGTAAATCATGGTTTCTCCTCCCTCCGGCGCCGGATCAGCGTATCCAAGGCCCCTGCTGCTCCGCATATCAGCAAAATTAGGGCTACGTTAACCGCAAAGAAATAGGAGGCAGCAAAAGCGCCAGCCATCAGCAGCAAAGGCAGGAGACGGCGCTCCCGCGCTACGCCCCGTGCCATGGTGACCACCACGTCGGCGATAACCGCCGCCACCCCCGCCCGCATGCCTTTGAGAATCAAAGCGACCACGGTGTTGTCCCGGAAGGCTTCGTAAAAATAGGAGATCACGGTCAGCATGAGCAAAGGTGGCAAAATGGTACCCGCCATGGTGACTAAGGCACCAACAAAACCAGCCATCCGGTATCCCACCAGCAACGCGGCATTGACCGCCATGGCGCCGGGAGCTGCCTGGGCAATGGCGGTCATGTCCAGCATTTCCTCCTCGTCAATCCAGTGCAGCTGTTCCACAAAGCGCCGCCGCATCAACGGTACGATGACGTAACCGCCACCGAAGGTGAAGGCACTCAGCTGCAAAGACGAGAGAAACAGGGTTCGATACAGCCGAAGCCCTTTAGGCGGTTCAGCTGAAGAGTGAGCATTCATAAGGTCTTCCCTCCTGCATTGGAAGTGGCGGCTTCCCGGTTTTCCTCCCGCCAAACGGTGGGGGAAGTGCCGTACAGCTGGCGGAACTGCCGGGAAAAGCAGGACAGGGTGTTGTACCCTGCCTCATAAGCGGCCTCCGATACCGAGCAGGAGGAGGCCATCAGCCGCATAGCGGCGTCGTGGATGCGCAGCCGGTGCAGATAGTCCTGTGGTGACAATCCCAGACGTTCCCGAAAACGACGGCGCAGGGTGGCCTCGCTGAGATGGCAGAGCTCCGCCAGCGCGGGGATACGGACATCCTCGGTGAAATGAGAGGACAGATAGCTGATGGCGGGGCCGATTTCCAGCAGAGGTTCGGGGTCGCCGGTGGTTCCCGTGCAGTGGCGCCGCATCAAACGGTGATGACGGGAAAGAGCAGCCCACAGTAGCCCGCAGACAGAGCTGCGGTACCCCTCTTCCTTCCGGTCGAGCTCGTCGATAATGGTGCGGATCAGCGAGGGTAGCACCGGGTCCTTCTGTTGGGTTAGCAGGCAGTCAGACGGGGAAAACCCATCCGGCGGCTCCAGCAGTCCTCCCAGGCGTCCGGGGTCGATATCGGACAGCATCAGCGGAAGGTCCGCGGACAGGAATACCCACTCGCTCCATTCCCGGGAGGTGCTTTGGGCCTTGTGCAGCTGCCCACGGTAGATCATCACCGCGGCCCCCTCCCTGAACGGGACGATTTCGCCGTCGATGAGGAACAGCCCGGTGCCGCTGTAGCAATAGCCCAGCTCAAAGGCGTCGTGATAGTGAAGGGACTGGATGGCATCGGGAAACAAAGCCTGTCGGCAGACAAATTCGTCCATTGGTTTTGTTCGGTCGAAATGAAAGAGGTAGGGCTCTACGCGAAAGGCAGAGGTTGATGGATTTTGCATCCTATCTCACCGCTTTCCACAGCATTTTTTAACAGGTAGGCCGTAAGAAGCATACCGGACAAACATAAGCTTTTTAAGGGGAAGAGGCTTTGGATTCTGTTCGTTCCGTATTTCATTATGCTATAAGCGTAGAGGGAACCGGCCCGGAGGGACGGCTCCAGCCCAGGGACATCCTAGATCGTTTACTATCAGGCATAGAGGCCCTGGACACATTATACCATAAAGACACGATAAGAGATCGCAGATTGATTGGCCCAAAGGCTTCCCCTTGGGGGAAGTGCTTGTCCTGCAGACAGGTGGCACGCAAGGTGACTGATGAGGTGGTAAAACATCCCGCCGTTTCCCTGGCGGATACCCCTTCCCCAATCGTTATGGGGAAATAAAAAGCGAAATCCAGCAAAATAAAAACAATAGTTCGAATTTGCTGATTGAAATTGCACAAATACTGGTTATTTTTGCTTTGATTTCAGCATCAATATACGTTAATCTGACAGTACAGTCAAGCGGTTTCCAAAGATATGTAAAAGTTTAGGAGGGAAGGTATGAAAAGCAAACGATGGCTGGCCTTGTTTCTGAGCGTCGCCGTGACGGCGGGCGCGGCGGGTGTGGCGGGGAACATTCTACCCGCCCGTGCGGCCGATGGCGCCGTGACCATGAGCCGGGACGAGGTGTATGACAAGATTCTGGGCGGCTGGGCCGGCCAGATGATCGGCGTGGGCTGGTCCGCGTCCACGGAATTCAAGGCCCAGGGCCGCATGCTGGAGGAAAGCGAGGTCCCGGTATGGGAGGGCTCGATGATCAACGGGGGATTCTGGCAGGACGACCTGTACGCGGAGATCCCGCTGATGCAGGCGCTGGCGGACCACGGCGTGGACTGCGATGTGAAAACGGTGGGTGAATATTTCCGCGACACCTCCTTTGCGCTGTTCCACGCCAATTTGGCGGCGCGCATCAATCTGCGGGCGGGCATTGATGCCCCTATGTCCGGCCACTACCTCTATAACGACCACAGCGACGACATCGACTGGCAGATCGAAGCCGACTTTGTGGGACAGATGCTGCCGGGCCTGGTCAACGCCGCTATCGACAAGGCGTGGGATCTGGGGCACATCATGAACTACGGCGACGGCGTATACGGCGGCGTATACGTATCCGCCATGCACGCCAAGGCGTTTACCGCTGAGACCCTGGACGAGATTCTGGAGGCTGGCCGGCAGTCGGTGCCGGAGGGCAGCCTGTTCCGGGAGACCATTGAGGATGTTTACGCCTGCTATGACAAGGGCCTGACTTGGCAGGAAACCTGGCAGTTCCTGGAGGATAAGTGGGGTACGGCCGACCACTGCATCGAGGGAGCGGGACAGCCCTTCAATATCGACGCCAAACTCAACGCGGCTTATGTGCTCATCGGGATGCTGTACGGCGAAGGGGATTTTGAGCAGACCATGAAAATCTCCATGATGTGCGGTCAGGACAGCGACTGCAATCCGTCCACCGCCGCCTCCATTCTGGGCAACTGGATGGGATATGACGCCATCCCGGATGAGTGGAAGGGCGACCTGGAGCGCACGGGTACGGTCTTTAGCTACACCGATTACGATTTCGATTCCCTCATCGATATGAACATGGCGCTGGCGGAGGAAGCCTTTGTCCGGTACGGCGGCTCCATCGATGGCGACGTTTGGACCGTTCCCGCAGGGGAAGAAGTAACGCCTCCCCCGCTGGAACAGCTACCTGAAATCTGTCCCCTGTCCATTCAGGCAGCCCAATCGGGCTCCACCTTCACCTTTAATCTCCATGCCTATGATGAATCCATGATCCAGTCGGTGGCATGGGATTTCGGCGATGGGGAAACCGGCGAAGGGATGCGCGTCACCCATCTGTATGAAAGCAGCGGCGTGTTCACGGTCACCTGCACTATTACCGCCACCGATGGGGAAACGTTCACCCGTACCAAGGAATGCGTGGCCGGCCATAACGTCGCGCCTCAGGGCGAGGCGGCGGCTTCCCATAAGCCCCAGGGCGGCGGCGGCAACCCCAATATCGGTGTCATCGCGGATGGGGTGCGCCCCGATCCGGGCAACGCCAGCGACAGCCAGCAGTTTGACACCTACCATTGGGGGGCGGACGCCACCGACCAGTGGATCGGCTATACCTTTGACGAAGAGCATACTTTCGGCATGGTGGTGTTTCAGGAGGGCAACCACTTCAACAACGGCGGCTGGTTTGCCAACGGCCTACGCATCCAGGTGCAGCGGGACGGGCAATGGGTGGACGTGGAGTATACCGGCGATGCTTACCCGGTCTCCAACAGCCGCGACGATTTCGGCGAACCCTTTGAGATTTTCTATTTCAAGCTGAACGATGAAACCGGTACCGGTATCCGGTTGTACGGCACGCCTGGCGGCGCGGAGTACTTCATCTCCTGCGCCGAGCTGGAGGTGTACGAGGCGGGCTCCGGCAGCAGCGATCCGAGCGAGCTTCCCTCTTCACAGCTTCCCGTGATAGAGGGCGCCCAGGTGCAGCCCCTGTTCAGCATGAATCCCTATGACTGGGATTGGGACAGCAACATGATCATCTCCCCGGACGACACCGGCTGCCTGGTGCTGCAGAACGTGGACGGGCGTTGGCCCAAAGCGGATTATGTGGCCGATATCCCCCTGACGGTGGATGTGGCGGATACGCAGCTTTGGTATGACTTTAAGGTCAATCTGAGTGTGGACACCAGCCTGGTGCTTTTCTTCGGTGATGAAAGCGACCCCTTGAACAATAACAACGCCTATATTATCAATTCCCACATCCCCGGCCTGAGCTATAACGACGGCTCCGGCGATATCGTGGGAGACGGCAAACGGCACTGCGGCTATCTGAATCTGTCGGATTTCGATTTGAAGGATCAGTGGATCCGCGACGGCAAGGTCACCATCACCGGCATGCGCGTCTACGCGGCTGGTACGGCCCTAACGCCGGTCACATTGGGACAGTTTGCCTTGGTGTCCTCTGAGACGCCGGTGACCGAGCCGTCTGTACAGCCCACCGACCCCACCACCGAACCGACGGAGCCCACCGGAAGCTCCACAGACGCTACCGGTTCCACAGATACTACGGCTCCCACCTCCGCAGAGACAACGGATGCTTCTGCGGAATCCACGACATCTGCGTCTTCCGTTTCCGGTAAGACTACTGGTACGGCTGCGACGGAATCCACCGGTACCACAGCCGGTACAGGAAGCCCCGCCACCGGTGTAGGCCTGCCGCTGGCAGCCGGTGGCCTGCTGACGGTTTCAGCTGTCGCACTGAGTCTGTCCCGCAAAAAGCGTGGGAAGTAAACCTTTCGCATACATTTTTTCTTGTTGATTTTCACCGCACAGAGGACGTCGGACCCGGGAGAAATTCCAGGGTCCGACGTCCTTCGTACACTACGGATTCTTTTTCCGCCTATTGACCATTTTTACGATGACAAAGGAAACAGCCAGCACAACGACAGCGACTACTGCCCAGACCGTGTACTGATCCAGATAAGGCAGCGCCATGTCCCAGGCGGTTCCCAGCATAGCGCCGATCCCCACCAATACCGCGTTCCAGACCGTACTGCCGATCAAGGTCAGCAGCAAAAAGGAGGGCAGGCCCATTTTGGCAAACCCGGCGGGGATGGAAATGATGCTGCGCAGCAGCGGCACACAGCGGCAGAGAAGCACCGCCCGCCCCTGATACCTTTGAAACCATTTTTCCGCTCGGTCCACATACTCCGGCTTCAGATGAAGAATCCGTCCAAAGCGGCCGGCAAACAACGCTTTCAACCTTGCGGCCTGCAAACATCGGCCGAGGGCGTAGAGGACAACGGCGCCCGCCAGGGATCCCGCCGTTGCCGCGGCAACAACCCCGGGGATATTCAGGGTGGAGGAAACGGTCAACGCACCTCCGAACAGAAGGACCGCCTCCGAGGGGATGGGCGGAAAGACATTTTCGATCAGGATCAGGAGAAAAATCCCCCAATACCCGCAGGAATCCACCAGGGCCAGCAGGACGTCCTGCATGCTCATTCCTCCCCTCCGTTCTTTTTCGTTCCGCACCGGGGACAGTAATGGTCACGGGCAGACAGGGGAAGTCCACAGGCCCGGCACGCTTCGCCCAGCTCCGTTCCGCACACCGCGCAATACCGGTGGCTTCTGCTTTGCGAAGCCCCGCAGTGCGAGCAGGTGGCGTTGCCGTGCTTATAGAACTGATAGATCAGGACGCCCACGAGATTGGTCAGCAGCACGGCGATCCCCCAGAATGGGGCGTGAAGCCGGCATTTTGCGGCGTTCTGGTAGGTCCACAGGGCCAGCAGCACCCAATAGATCATGAAAAACAGCATGGCGAGGCAGGCGGTGATTTTCAGCGCTGTTTTTCCGCCCGGTACGGCGGAGGGAGAGCTGATGATATACAGCTTATTGCCGCTGTCCCGGTCGCTGATATAGTTGAGCAGGCAGACGTTTTTCTGCGAAAAGCCCCCTTCGTAAAAGGCGTCGTCGCCGTATTCCTCGAGAATGTCCCCCCAGTCGAAAGCGAAGACAGACTGCAGTAGAAAATCGGCTTTCCTGACGTAACGAAAAACCACCTGGGGGCTCCGGTCGCTGACCAGGTAGCTGCCGCCGCCCTCCACCCGGGACAGGTTCAGCTGCCCGCCGGCGTACACGGACTGCTTGGCGGAGTACAGCACCTGATTGTTCGCATCCAGCAGCAGGACATCCACCACATCGCCGGAGGCGGCCAGCCGGTCGATGCCGCTCTGCAGGGCGGCGGTGTCGCCGGATTCCACAGCCCGGTCCAGCCGGAAATATTGCCAGGCAAAGGAAAGCCTGTCCCGGTAAAGGGTGCCCACGGCAATGGCGCAGCCCAACGCCGCCAGAACGGCGGCAACGATATAAACTAGGGCAATCTTTTTGAAGTGCAGGCGGGAAAGAAACCGTTCAAATCTGATCATATTGACGACCTCCCTGTTGATGGAACAAAACGGGCAACAGCAGCAGAAAGGCCAGCCCGGCAAAGAGAACCGGCACCAGCAGCGTGGTCAGGCTGAGCCCGAAGAAAATGAACAGCGTGGGCACAATCACCAGGGCGGCGCAAAGGAGAAGGAACAGCCTGGTCATCGTTTTTTCCCGGCGCGCGTTCTGGATTTCGGTGCACTTTCGGCTGATTTCCGGCGAAAGCCGGCGGATGACCTCTTCAGCGTTTTGTTTCATCTTGCTCCGTCCTTTCTGTCGAATGGAATCGCCGCCGCAGCTTGACAACGCCTTCGTGGATGCGGCTTTTCACGGTGTTGGGCGGTACGCCGAAGCGTTCCGCGATTTCGGCCAGCGTCTGGTTTTCCACGTATTTCAGCCGGATGGCCAGCCCCTGCTCGGGGGAGCTCCTCCATGGCCTGAAGTACCTCTTCATACTGCAGCCTTTGATCCACGGCTGCCGCCATGTCTGTGGGATCGCGCAGAGGCAGTGCCTCCAGCTCCGCCGACGGGACACGGCGCCGCACAGCGTCAATATAAAGGTTCCTGGCGATGGTGACCAGCCAGGTGCCGAAGCCGGCTCCCCGCCTGGTATCGAACCGGTCGATCCCCCGGATCATTTTCAGGAAGGTCTCCTGCGTCAGGTCCTCCGCCAGGGAGACGTCCGGGGTCAATTTCAGGAGGAAGCCGGAGACATAGGGAAAAAACAAGCGGATCAGCTCTTCGAAGGCCTGCCGGTCCCCTTTTTGACACGCCTTTACCAGCTGTTCAATTTCCAAACGGCTACCTCCTTTCATCCCGTCTGTCCGTTATACGGATGAACCTGGCGGTTGGTTGGGATAAATTTAAAAATTGTCCGTTTTTTTCAGTATACCAAAAATAGAGAGAATTGCCGATGCCGCGAAAAGGCGGGAGCCGTTCCGGCCGACATCCGATTTCTCCAGGCCCAGGGACTCCCCCATGGCTTGCCTACATAGGGAACTTGGGAACGGTATCCCAAGGAAATATTCTCTTCCTGCGGAAAAGATGCTCGGGCTCAGCTGCCGGATTTTCCGTCTGTCCGGGGATTGCGGAAGTGCTTGACAAATCATGCACACAGAGATACTATGGCGGCAAATTTATAATCTCACGATGAGAATGGCTGGGCTGACGGCCGGATACGGGCTCCGCTGCCAGCCTGCCCACAGGAGAGGGGAGGCGCGACGTGGAATCCTTTGAGCCCTTTATGGACTGTCTGCTCCATCCGGCCAAATGCCGTGTGCTGATCCGACTGGCGGAACGCGGGCAGGCGACGGCCGGAGATCTGGCGGAGGTCTGCCCCCACATTTCCCGGGCCACCCTGTACCGCTATCTGAACCGGATGCTGGAGGAAAGCGTCCTGACAGTGGCGGAGGAACGCCGGGTACGGGGCGTCACCGAGCGGGTGTACACACTGTCCCCCGACTTGCAGAAGAGCGGGAAGCGGCTGCTGCGGGAAAGGGGAAGCCAGGGGCTGTTTTTGCTCTACGCCCAGTTTTCCTACCGGCTGCTGCAGGAATTTTCCCGGTATGCGAAACGGGAGGATGCCGACTTGGTCCGGGACGGCGCAGGCTTTACCGTGTGTCCCGTCCAGGCGACGCCGGAGGAGCTGGCGGAATTTGGCCGCAAGGTAGGGGAGCTGCTGCTTCCCCTGATGGAGAACCCGCCCGGCGGAGAGCGGCGGGCCCACACCATCGCCACCATTGTCACCCCGCCCCAGGAATCCTGACCCGCGGAGATCCCATCTGAAAGGAGCACTGACCTATGTCTCAGCCCATTTTGACCATCGAACATTTTACCAAGGCCTATCCCGGCGGAAAGAAAGCCGTGGATGACCTGAGCCTCCAGGTAAATCCGGGGGATATCTGCGGCTTCATCGGCCACAACGGCGCCGGCAAGACCACCACCCTGCGGGCGGTGGCCGGCGTGCTGGAATTCGACGAGGGGGAGATCGCTATCGACGGGCATTCCGTCCGCAGCGAACCGGTTCCCTGCAAGCAGGCGACGGCGTATCTTCCCGACAACCCCGATCTGTACGAGCACCTGACCGGCATCCAGTACCTCAATTTCATCGCCGACCTGTTTGGCGTCACCGCCCCCGACCGGGAGGCGCGCATCCGGGATTACGGCGGACGGCTGGAGCTGACCGCCAATCTGGGGGACATGATCTCTTCCTATTCCCACGGCATGAAGCAGAAGCTGGCCCTGATCTCGGCCTTTGTCCATGCGCCGCGGCTGCTGGTGCTGGACGAACCCTTTGTGGGGCTGGATCCCCAGGCAGCCTTCCGCCTCAAGGAAATGATGCACGAGCTCTGCGAGCAGGGCGGGGCCATTTTCTTCTCCACCCATGTGCTGGAGGTGGCGGAGAAGCTCTGCAACCGCATCGCCATCATCCGACGGGGCAGGCTGGTGGCCTGCGGTCCCACGGAGGAAATCCGCGGCGACAGCTCACTGGAGGAGGTCTTCCTGGAGGTGGTGGAGCATGAAAAATAAGTGCGCGCTACTGCTGAAAATCCAGCTTCTCCAGACGCTGCCGCTCAACCGCCTGCGGTATTCCCACGACCCCAAGGAACGCAGCCGGGCACTTCTCATGGGGATTTCCGTTGGCCTGGTGGGACTGGTGCTGATTTTCTACAGCCTGTTGTTTGCCGCGGGTTGTGTCATGGCGGGGCTGGCGGGCGTCATTCCGCCGCTGGTGATTACCGCCTCCTCCCTGCTGACTCTGGCCACCACTCTGATCAAGAGCAACGGCCTGCTGTTCGGGTTCAAGGATTATGACCTGCTGCTGTCCCTGCCGGTGCGCAGCCGGGACGTGATCGCCAGCCGCCTGATCGCCCTCTACCTGTTGGACCTGGCGCCCACCGTGGTGTTCGCCGCGCCGGCTCTGGTGGTTTACGGCATGGCGGTGGGGGCGGGGATTGTCACCTGGATCCTGCTGTTTTTCAGCCTCCTGCTGGCCCCTCTGCTGCCGTTGGTAATAGGCGCCTTCCTCAGCGGGCTCATCGCGCTGCTGACCGCCCGCCTCCGCCGCCGCAGTGTGCTGACTTCGGTGCTGTCCCTTGCCGCCATGATGCTCTTTATGGCCGGGGCCTTCGCTATTCCGCAGATGGAAGGGGCGGATCTGAGCGCACTGGCGGAGCAGATGTCCGCCATGATTTCCCGGATCTATCCTCCTGCAGCCCTGTTTGCGCAGGCGGCGGAGGGGAATGTGCTCTCCTTTCTGCTGCTGGTGCTGGTGTCGCTGGGGGCCGCCGCTCTATTCGTGCTGTTGTTCGCAAAGGTCTTTTCGTGGCTCAACAGCGCGCTGTCCGCCCGTCGTTCCTCCGGGCATTTCCGCCTGGGTGCCCAGCGGGCCGCATCTCCCCTGCGCGCCTTGTATCTCAAGGAGCTCAAGCGCTTCGTTTCCTGCCCGGTGTATCTGATGAACTGCGGCGTAGGTCCTCTGATGGTGGTCCTGCTGGGTATCGGTTCCTTTTTCCTGCCTTCCGAGCAAAAGGAGCTGGCAGGGCCGCTGCTGCTCCGGGCGGCGCCGCTGGCCGCCGCTTTCTTCGTGGGGATGGAGAGCACTACCGCCGCCGCCCTTTCGCTGGAAGGGCGCAACCGCTGGATCCTTTACTCCTCTCCGGTGGACACCCGGACCATCTTCAATGCCAAAATCGCGGTGGGGCTTACCGCTTCCGCTCCTGCCGTGATTCTGGGCGGCCCCCTGCTGGCTCTGGGCCTGGGGGGCGGACCGGTGGAGCTGCTGTTGATGATGGCGGTCCCCGCCGTATACGCCGTGCTATCCGCAGTGGTGGGGTTGGCGGTTAACCTAAAATTCCCCAACTATGAATGGACCACCGAGACCGCTGTGGTCAAGCAGGGCTCTGCCGTGCTGGTAAGCATGCTCATCGGCATAGGGGCTGCCATTGTGCCGTTTATCCTGGTGTTTGCGCTGGCGGCGTTTCCCGCCTGGCTGCCGCTGGGGATCTGGTCCCTGCTGTTGCTGGCGGGTTCCTATGCCGTGTACCGCCGTCTTATAAAGGTGCGCCTGTACTGGTAATGGACGCTTTCCCTCCCCGGCATCCGCGGATGCCGGGGAATTTTGCTGTCTTCAGTAGAAAAAAAGCGGTGTTGGCTTCCTGAGAAATCCCAATGATAGAACGTTTTTCACGGGGCAAATTTGTTCGGCAGAATTTTCAAAAAAGGCTACCCCTTACGATTTCTTTTATGCTATACTTGGAAACAATCTGTGTTACTCCCGCGAAGGGTAATGGAAAGGCGTGGAAACGGGATGCGTCTGTTTTCTTCCGAACTGAAAAAGCTGCTGTTCACCCCAGTGAGCTTTTTTCTGGTGGCTGCGGCGCTGGTGGCGCTGATCATCATCCCTGCCAAGGATGTGATCCGCTACCGTACGGTCAACCAGGAGCAACTGGGCAAGTCCGTGGAGGATATTGTCGAGGAGGTCAATACCCGGCCGGCCCCCAGCACCAACGATTACCTAAACCGCAAATGGAGCGGCAGCCTCAGCGATCCCCGGCTCAACGGAAAGGTGGATGAGGCCGATCTGGAATATCTCTACGATTACTGGACCCACTGGGATCACGTAACCAAGCTGCGTTTATACCGCAGCAGCGGCATGCTGGCGGACGAGGTTCTGAACGATCCCATGGAGGAAAAGGTCTTTGAAAACGTCTCCCTGCGCAAAGCGCGGTACCGCGTCGGCGTGCTGGAGGCGCGGGAACAGACCGACACCCCGGAATACGCTGCCCGGAAGCTGGAAATCTCCATGATCGAAGAAGCGGGGATACAAAAAGGGCGGTATGTGTATTTCTGGGATCAGATGGAAAACCAGACCCAGTATTTCGGCCTGCTGTTCGGGGCGCTATACATCATGCTGGTGTCCCGGGCATTCGCCACTGAATACGCCACCGGCATGTACATGCTGCTGGCCAGCACCCGCCAGGGAAAGCGGCAGGCGGCTTACAGCAAGCTGCTGGCTTGCGGCGCCACCGGCCTGATGGTGGTGCTGGCGCTCAATCTGCTCCCTGCGGCGGTTTACCTGCTGGGCGGCACCACGGCGGGAGGAGAGGAAACCCTCAACAACCTGACGCTGTTCCCCTATTCCCCTTACAACATCACCATCGCCCAGTACTTCTTGCTAAAGATCGGTATTGAGCTGTTGTCCATCCTGGCCGTCGGGGCGATTACGGCGTTCCTGTCCCTCAAATTCCGGTCCGCTGTGCCTGCGGCGACGGCCGGGTTAGCCGTGCTGCTGTATCCATTCGCCGTCAACCTCATCGACGGCGGCCGGGAGCACTGGTTCACCCTGTTCAGCCCCGGATACGGTATGTGCCCGGTCAAGGTTTTCGACCGCTTCCATGTGCTGACCATTTTCGGGCAGCCGGTGTTGTATCCCATTGTGCTGGCGGTGGTGCTGGTGCTGTTTATCGTACTTTTTGTCCTGCTGACCTGCCGCAGCTACAGCCGCGGCAAGTGCAACGTCGTCCGGTAACGCCCGGGACGGAGATCCGGCGTTTTCCGCCAAGGAGGAATACCCATGGAATATCATATTGAAAAGCTGTGTATGAATTATGGCGACCGCAAGGCGCTGCAGAACTTTACCTATACCTTCGGCACCGGGGTGTACGGCCTCATCGGCCCCAACGGCGCGGGTAAGACCACCCTAATGCAGCTGATGGCGGGGGTGTTCCGTCCCACGTCGGGCAGCGTGTCCCTGGATGGTAAGGAGTACAACACCATGAGCCCGTCCTATGCGGCATACATCGGCTACCTGCCTCAGGAGATCGTCATGTACCCGGAATTTACCGTGCGCCAGTACCTGGAATACGTGGCGGCGCTGAAAAAGGTTAAATCCCGCAGCGCGGTGTCCGCCTGCCTGAAGCTGGCCAATCTGGAAGATCGAGCCAAAACCCGGTGCCACAAGCTGTCCGGCGGCATGAAGCGGCGCCTTGGGATCGCCCAGGCGGTGCTGGGGGACCCCAAGGTGCTGATCCTGGACGAACCCACCACCGGCGTGGATATCACCGAACGGGTCCGGTTCCGTCAGATCATATCCGAGCTGTCCGCGGATCGTGCGGTTATTTATTCCACCCACACCTCGGAGGATTTGGAGCTGGTGGCCAAGGAAATCATCCTGATGAAAAAGGGGCAGATCATTTCCGCCGGGCCGGGCAGTACCCTGCTGGCGGGCATGAACGGTAAGGTGTGGGAGTCCCGTATGAGCCAGGCCGATTTCCGCCGCGCCCAGAAGGAGCGGCCGGATATTCTGGTGGCCAATGTGGCGCTGGACGGGGAAGAATGCGTGGTGCGCATCTTGGCGGAGGAACGGCCCTACGACAATGCGGAGCCGGTGCCCGCCACCTATGAGGACCTGTCCCTCTATACCTTTACCGAGGGCTTTGCACCGCAGGCGGAACCCGCGGAGCAGGCGTAAAAGACAATCGCGGGAAAGGCGGAGAGGACCATGGGGCTTTTTGCATACGAAGGAAGAAAACTGCTGCGCAATCCCCTGACCCTGGTGCTGCTGGCGGTGCTGCTGGTGGCGGGGCTGGCGCAGCCGCTGTATGACGTATACCAATACCGCACGGTGAATCAGACCTATCAGGACAGAAACATCGAGCAAATCATCGCGGAATATGAGAAGATGTCCTATTCCCCTCTGCTGACCAGCATGTCGGGCAGCGAATACCAGGCGCTGGCGGACGAAAGGGAAAATCAGGAGCGGGTGGTGCCCGATGAGCTGCTGGTGTATTTCGATACGCCCATTAACCAGTATTTTTCCCTGTCCAACGTATCGTTTTACCGGGAGAACGGCTATGCCCTCAGCGAGGTGCTGGCTGGGTCCAGCGAAGGCAGCGACCGGCTGCGGTGTGTCCAGTCGCTGAAACGGGCGATGAACACCTTGGCCAGAAACGGGCAGCGCGACAGCTACGAGTACCTTGTGCTGGAGCAGCAGGTGGACATGATGGAGGCGGCCGGCGTCACCGGCGTACAGTACAACCATTTTTGGGTGGAGCTGGAGGAAACCACCTCCGGGATCATGCTGCCGTTGGCGGCGGTGCTAGTGCTGCTGCTGTCGGGCGCGTTTTCGCGGGAATACGATACCGGCATGTACCGCATCCTGACCGCTACCCCCATGGGAAAGCGGCGCTCCATGTTCTGCAAGGTGGGCATCAGCCTCCTGCTGGGAGTCGGGACAGCGCTGCTGACTCTGCTGCTCCCCGCCGCCGTCTATCTGGGCTTGGGGACGCCGGAGGGGTGGAACTCTCCCCTGTCCCAGCTGGGCGAGGGATGGTTCACCTATACGCCCTATGACCTGCAGGTGTGGCAGTATTTCCTGTATAAGCTGCTGTTTGTCTGTCTGGGCATGGCGGCGGTGGCACTGATGGCCTCCTTTTTCTCCTTGCTGACCCGGTCAGCGCTGTACGCCTCCACGGTGTCCCTGCTGCTGCTGTTCACTGCTTACGGGGCGTTGTTCGTGACGGACAGCGATACCGTGTTCTCGTGGTTTAGCCTGACCTATGCCCTCAATCCTCGGATGATTTTCAGCGATTACGTTTCCTTCTGGCTGCCGGGGGACGGTATCCTGCTGTATCCCGATGCCATGATCATTTTCCTGGTAGTGCTGAGCGGGCTGTTCCTGCTACTGATCTGGTTGTGGTATTCCCGCTGCTGGGGCAACCGTAGCCACCGTTGAATGCGGCCTCTAAAGCCCTGCCGTGCAGCGGCGGGGCTTTTGTTTGGGCCTCCCTTTTGACTGAGGGATATCTCTGCGGTCTATTTGGAAGGAATCGGAATCTGTTTTTTCGCGCCGCGGACGGCTCCACGCTGCGTAGAGTCAGTCTACGGCCGGTCGGTTGCGAAATGGGGCCGCAGGAGGTATACTGAAGCTATCTCTCGATCACCGGACGGGAAACCGCCCGGCTTTTCCCTCCCCGCTGTGCAGCGAGGAGCGGGACCGAAAGGAGCAGAAACCATTGATGGATAATCAAAAAATTGGTGCCTTTATCGCTGCCCGCCGAAAGGAAATGGGCCTCACGCAGCAGCAGCTGGCGGAGAGGCTGGGCGTGACCAATAAAGCCGTGTCCAAATGGGAAAGCGGCAACGGTATCCCGGATATCTCCCTGTTCACCGCACTGGCGGAGGTGCTGGGGGTGACGGCGGATGAGCTGCTGCGGGGGGAACCGTCTGGTTCTCCGGCGCAGGAGGAGGCCGGGCCGTCCGGCGGGGAAGAGCCGGAGGATACGGAGGTAACCCGTGCCTTTGAACTTCCGGAAAATGCAGAGGCCACCCGCGCATTTGTGCTGCCGGAGGAGCACACCTCCGGGGAAACCGGTCATTTGGAGGAAGCAGAAGCCGGCGGGAAAGCGTCCAAGCGGCGCCGGCTTGTTCCGCTATGGGCATGGATAGCGGGTGGTGTGGTGCTGGCGGTGGCCCTGGCTATCGGGATCGGGGCGTTTTGTCTCGCCGGCCTCTCCGGCACGCCGGTTTCCGGTCCTTCGGATCCGTCAGGGGGGGCCTCCGCATCCTCCGGCCTTTTCACAGGCGCTCTGACGGAAGCGGAAACCACCACGGCGGCCGAAACCACGGCCTCCTCTGCTACGTCGGCTCCCACGACAACGACCACTACCCGCACCACCACCGGAACCACTGTCCCCCTGCGGCCCCCCCTGCCCAACGGGGCCAGCGCCGAGGCGCTGACCGCTTCGGCAGTTCTGCTGTACGACGCATCCGCCGGGCAGACGTTGTATGCGTATGCGGACACGGTCCAGCGTGACCCGGCCAGCATGACCAAACTCATGACCGCTATTGTGGCGCTTCAATACGCCGATGTTGACACGGCGCATTACGTGGTGGGTAGTGAGCAGTCGCTGGTGAAAAAGCCGGATTCCAGCATGGCGTACCTGGAACAGGGATGGGATATGCCGCTGAAGGCTCTGATTCACGCCATGCTGCTGCCCTCCGGCTGCGACGCCGCCTACACTGTGGCGGTGGGCGTAGGCCGGGATGTGGGCGGAGCAGGGCTGTCCGATGAGGCGGCGGTCCAGGTGTTCTGCGACCTGATGAATCAAAAGGCCCGGGAGATCGGTGCGGTTAACACCCACTTCTCCAACCCAGACGGCCTTCGCCAGGGGAACCTGTCCACGGCCCAGGATATCTTGCTCATTGCCCAATACGCTATGCAGCAGCCCCTGATCCGGGAGACCGCTTCCCGTGTCACCATCCGGGACACCTTTACCGATACCAACGGCGAGGAAGTGGATGTTACCTGGGATCGCAACACCAATCTGTTGCTGGATCCCGACAACCCGGAGTATTTTGAAGGAACCACGGGGCTGAAAACCGGTTCCTCCGACACCGCCGGATACTGTGTTGTGGCTACCGCCAGCCGGAATGGCCGGGAGCTGATCGCTGTGGTGATGGGATCCCGGAGCGACAGCGCCCGCTGGCAGGATACCACCCTGCTCTTGGAGGCGGGCTTTGCTTCCTAAGCGGCCCGAACGGCCATTTTATCCAATTCCGGACCAGATAAATTCGGTGAAAATCCCCATGACAATTTTTTCGCAAAAGTGGTAAACTATAGATGAACGAAACGCGTGGCCTGTCAAACGGGGCGTCAGTCCGGTTGTGTCGGGCGGCGCGTTTTCTTCGGTACGCGATGGACCTGACCGGTAAAAGGAAGAGGAGCCGACAGTTTATGTATCAAAGGGGAGAAGTGGTTCTGTACAGTGCCCACGGCGTGTGCCGGATCACGGATATCGTCCGAAAGACCATGGCGGGGGAAACGGCGGAATACTATGTGCTGCAGCCGATTTATGAGGAGGGATCCACGCTTTTCCTCCCCACGGGGAATGAAAAGCTCACCGCGAAAATGCGCCGGATCCCCCCGGCAGAGGAGCTTCTGACCCTGATCCGGGAGCTGCCCGACCAGCCATCCCTGTGGCTAGAGGAGGAAAGCGCCCGCAGGGACACTTTCCGGGACATCATCGCGCGGGGCGAATGCTCCGAGCTGATGCGGATGGTGCGTACCCTGCACCTACAGCGCCGCCGCCAGCAGGAAAAGGGAAAG
Source organism: Candidatus Avimonas narfae (assembly GCA_904395335.1). GTDB lineage: Bacteria > Bacillota > Clostridia > Oscillospirales > Acutalibacteraceae > Avimonas_A > Avimonas_A narfae. The sequence goes on from CAJFNR010000019.1 coordinate 18,154, forward strand.
CACCTGCGGCTGTCCGACGAGCGCTTCCTCAAGGAGGCGGAAAAGATGCTCCACGATGAGTTTGCCCTGGTGTTCCATCTGGATCGGGATGAGGTGGAGCCCTTTATTCTCCAGCAGATTCCGGAGGAAAAACGGGCCTGACAATGGACAAAGGCAGGAAGAGCCGACGGCTCTTCCTGCCTTCTCGTATGCGTTCCTAACGGGTGCGGTTCGATGGTGCCTTCTCCGGGGGAAAAGATAAAGAAAGTGTGTAGGGCGCTGTGAAACAGATGAGGTGCCGTTTTGTGCACTTTCTTCCCTCCGACAGGCAGGAAATGGGAATGATCATTTCGTCATGGGGTGGTCTGTGAGGCAGGCGCTAAAACCGACGCTACAGGGCCTGGACGATATCGATAGAATTTCCGTCCGGATCTTTTATGCCGAAATACCGGTAGCCCCAAGGGACATCCTGCGGCGGATACTTGATTTCTACGCCCATATTCCGGATCCGTTCGTATTCTTTGTTGGCATCGGCGACACGAAATTCAAAGCCGAAGCAGCCACACCCTGCCGATGCCGGAGGCTGAATTTTTTCCGCGTAATTTACGGTAATCCAGACGGTATTCTCATTTCTTTCACCAAACCAGATTTCGATACGGTTCGGACCGCCGTGCCCCTCGTCATCGCAGATGTCTGCGCCCAATACGTCCCGGTAAAAATCGGCGAGCCGTTTTGGTTGGGAGGACACGATATTGATCCCCACCAGTTTGTGGGTAAACCCCGTTTCCCTGGTAAAGCGACTTAGGATCTCCTTGCCTTTTTCAAGATAATCACTCATATACGAGTCTTCTTTCCGGTTGATAATTCAAAGACGGGCGGCATCCCCGGCAATCCTTTGGGAATGGCCCTGGACACGCGCGATAAAGTATTCGATGCCTAAATTCTTTTCTACTTGCGGCAACATGTGAGGGGGACAAAGGATATTTTTGTCAGTTGGGCTCTTATGGCAGTATATTCAGTATAAAGGAATAGAGGGAATTAAGACAGGATTTGAATCATTTCACGGATACAGTTTAAAACCTCCTGATCATTTTCTTTTAGTTTATCAAGAATAACTTCAAGCATATCTCCGTAATAACGGGATTTCCAGTCATTCCAGTTAATGCATTCATCCAGGCCGATAATCGACCACGCCAGATCATGCGTATATCCATAGCGCCAACTAATTGTATTGATCGTTTCGCAAAAAGCAGGATCGCCTAATTTGTTAACATCTCCCACAGCATCATACAGATATGCCATCGGTCTGTCTCCCCGATATGTGCGGAACACTTCAGCAAAATTATGACAATTAAATGTATACCACATGGTGTCGGCAAGGCGTTTCATCCGCGCTTTTCTGCCCTCTGGTTGATCCTCTCCAAGACTATCGGGGCCGTAAGTGCCGATCTTTTTCATATATTCGCTCCATATACCCTCACGCAGACAACCATCCATCACATACTCAATGCGTTTTAGTCCATCGATCAGTGAATACCTTGGAGCGGATTTTTCGTCAATAAGATATAACGTATCTATGTTGTCATAAGTAACAGCCGGATCGGGTGATTTTTGGGCGCCTTTAAATTCCGGACAAATTATTTTGTCTCCATCAATACCTGTGATCACTGCAAACGGAACAATATTTTTTCTGAGTTTTGCAATAACGGGTTTGTTCTTGTTGATGGAAGCTGAAATTTCTGACTGAAATGCGTCGGCATCTTTGACCACATGGTAACGATATCCTGTGAATCCAAAGAGAAAATCAATATTATCATTGGCACCGCCGTCGTCGTTCCAACCGCTACTGTTGATCAACTGTTCCATTTCTGATGGTGTGCTGTCAAAACGGCAACGGAGTGAACTGCGGCCGCACATGGTATCAAAAAGAAAAAAATATCGCTCCTGCCGGCTTTGGGGCTTAGTGGCACAATTGCCGCAACCATTGCATTGCCCGTTCTCCCATTCGTTGCAATAGGTCATATTTTCGGCCTGCCATCCCATGTTTTCAAGGTACATGTAAACAGATGCAAAGCAATTGATAAAAGTAGTGGAGGCAAACCCGGAAAACGGAATGGTAAAATCCATTTTCATATTGTTTGAGTCACTCCTTTGGATGAAATTGTATAAAACAAAAAAGTCGATTCCTTTGCAGCAATCGACTTTTTCGATATGTATTTGGCGAACGAAATTGATGCACCTATTATCGTGTTGCAAAGATAAAAATAACACTGTCCAAAACGAATTGAACCCAGCGTCACACTGTCTGCCGGGATAAAAAGATGGCAGTTGAGTTAAGGACATGAAATTACACAGTGGACAAGACATCTAAATAAATCCGATAGCCAGACGGCTTCTACTTATTCTTTGATTAGGCTACAGAGTTCAGATTGCAAAGCTTTTTATTTTCGTCGCCTTGTTCTCAACTTTTTTGATTTTCGCGTCCAGATAGATATATAAAAGATTGCGGGGGCAAGCGAATACCGATTTCACTCAGATCTTTCGGCGGATCATACTGTATAACTTTTCCCAATTGGTAGGCATAAGCAACTTTGCAGCCTTTGAAATATTTCCGATACTTATCACGAGA
>CAJFNR010000020.1 GCA_904395335.1 Candidatus Avimonas narfae
AGAAGGAGGGACTCGAACCCTCGCGCCGGTTGCCCGACCTACGCCCTTAGCAGGGGCGCCTCGTCACCAACTTGAGTACTTCTCCGTATAGAAAGCCGCATGTGGTGAACAGACGGCTTTGCTTATGCAGTTATAGGATGAAAGGAGATTACACCAGACGGCGAACCAGATCCTCTGTCTCTCCAGGAAGAAGATGAATCGGAGCGATTTCAATCAGGGTATAGCAGCCAGGGGCCTGTTTCTTTACAGCACGGGCGGCCGCTACCAGAATCTGTCCTGTCAGGGCAGGGTTGTTGATGCTCATCTGGAAAGACATCCGTTGATTCTGTGTTTTTCCAGATACGCCCTTGCGGGTCAGATCCACGCCGTGTCCCATATCCTTGAGGGCATCCACACTGGGAACAGCCATTACATGGGTCTCGTCATGGACAAAATAGGGATCATTTTTAATGGCAGAAGAAACGGCCTCGAAGTCCGCGCCATCCTCCAGCTCCACATATACCATACGGCGGTGAATTCCGGTGCCGACAGGAATCGTCATGGAAAGGGCGTTTTTTACGCCGGGGACCGCCTTTACTGCCACGGTATGGCCCATGCTCATACCAGGTCCAAAGTTGGTATAAGTAAGCCCTTCGGGAGCCATAGCCTCCAGCAGCGCGCGTACCATGGAGTCGGTACCGGGATCCCAGCCGGCGGACATAATACAGGCAGTGCCATGAGCTTTGGCGACGGCGTCCAACCGCTGACGAACATCCCATACCTCCGTATGGATATCAAAGCTGTCCACGGTGCAGATCCCTTTTTCCAGCAGCTGAGCCGCCAGATCCGGAACCGCGCGGCTGGGGGAGCAAAGAATTGCCACATCCACTTGGGAGAGCTCGTCAATCGAGCGGACAACCGGGATGTCTCCCAGCGAACCGGCGGAAAGGGAAGCGCTCACTACGCCGGCAACCTCAAAATCGGGGCTGGCCAGAAGAGCTTCCAAAGAAAAACGACCGATATTGCCATATCCATATACAGCGGCTCTCAACATGAAAGGACCTTCCTTTATTTTCGGGCTAATCCTTGCCGAAACGTGCGGCCAAAACGTCAGCCGCCGGAGGGGAAGTTGGCGGAGAGGAAGGGATTCGAACCCTTGGCTCTTGACGAGTCACTGGTTTTCAAGACCAGCTCCATAAACCGCTCGGACACCTCTCCATTTCGGGGACGTGCAACATCATAGCATGTTTTGCCCCGGCTGTCAATGTAAGAAATGCAGCTTTTTTATCGAAGCAGGATGTTTATTTCCCTGTCCCCGCGCCGCATGCCGGCATCTCCCGTCAGGATGGCCAGCAGGCTCCGGTACAGCAGGACCGGGTCGTTGAGAAACTGTTCCCGGATCAGCTGGGCTTGCGGCTCATCCGCCACCCGCAGGGTCAGGGAGAGAAGGGGGGAATCGGTATCGTTGATGGTGCAGGTGACATTATAGCCGCTTTCCAGCTTGTCGATCCGCACACTATTTTCCCGTTCTCTACGGATGCGGGTGAGTAGTTGAAGAGCAGCCTTGACGGAACGTTCCCGCAAGGTGTAAGGGATCAAACCGAAAAGGGTGGAAGCCGCCTGCCTTCCTTTTTCGGTCAAAGAAATGTGGCCGTCCTCGCTTTCCTCCAGGTTCTGCAGGCGCACCAGTTCATCAATGGCGGCCCCGGTTTCGAAGAAATTGGCCATGCCGCCGCCGGCGATGATATCCAGAACAGCTTGCCGGGGCATGGGCTCGCCCGCGCCGTCCAGCATGTAGCAGATTAAGATTTTAATTTGCTGGGGGGAATAAAGACCGCCGGGTTCCACACCGGCGGAGAAACCGTCATGATTCATCCAGACCCGCTCCTAAATAAGACCGCTCCGATCAGGCGTCTCTTTGGTTTTATGCTTCAGTGTAGCACAATTTCCGGAAAATGAAAAGAGAAAGGGGAAAGTTACGCGGGTAACGGAAAATAAACACACAGAAGGGAGAAGAATTTCTTGACAGTGGGGAAAGAAAAAGGTAGAGTTTTAACGAATCATGCCGGATGCGGCAGTTGTCCGGCGGAAAAGGAGGAGGAGCGATGAATATTTTCAGCACGGTTAACCGTTTTCTGTTTCCCGGTGCGAAAGAGTATCCCAAGGTAGGTGCGGGCAAAATGGTGGTATTGGGTCTTCAGCATGCCTTTGCCATGTCCTGTGCCACCATTCTGGTTCCCTTGCTGACCGGACTGGATGTAGGCGTGGCTTTATTTGCCGCGGGGCTGGGAACGCTGATTTTTCATTTGTGCACCGGCGGCAGGATGCCCACTTTTTTGGGGAGTTCCTTTGCTTTTATCGCCTCGTTGCAGATGGTTATCGGTACAGACAGCATTGCCCCCATGTATGGTACACAGGAGGAAAGCATTCCCTATGCCATGGGGGGCGTTATATGCGCGGGGTTATTTTATGTGCTGCTTTCGCTGCTGATCCGCCTGTTCGGTAGCCGGTTTATGGACCGGCTGTTTCCTCCGGTGGTGCGCGGCGTAGGCATCGCCATCATCGGATTGAATCTGGCATCATCCGCCGTAAACAACATCCAGGGGAATGGGATCGAATTGTATTCCCCTGCGTATTACTGGAGCTGGGGAATTGCCATTGTGGTGTGCGTGACCGCCATTGTACTGTCCAGCTACGGCAAGGGCATGATCAAAATGTCCTCTATTGTCATATCGCTGGGGGTGGGTTACCTGCTGACCCTGGTGCTGGTCAAAACGGGAGCGGCTCCGGCGGAGCTGATGAACCTTTCCGCTATGGCGCAGCACGAGTGGTTTGAGCTTCCCGGCTTTGTCCTGCCGAAATTTGACTGGAAAGCAATTGGTATGATTGCGCCGATTGCCATCGTCACCTGTGTGGAGCACGTGGGCGATGTATATGCCAACGGGTCGGTAGTCGGCCGCGACTTCACCAAAAACCCGGGATTGCACCGCACCATGCTGGGGGATGGATTGGCGACGATGGCGGCCGGCTTGATCGGCGGTCCTCCGAACACCACCTATTCGGAGAATACAGCCGTATTGGCGGCAACGGGCAATTACAATCCCGCCTCTCTGCGGCTGGCGGCGGTGATTGCCATAGTCGTCAGCTTCTTCGGTAAGGCCATCGGGGTGATTGAGACGGTGCCCCCAGCAGTCCTGGGAGGTGCTTGCATTGTGCTGTACGGCATGATCTCGTCTGTCGGCCTGCGTACTTTGGTGGAGAACAAAGTGGATTTTACGCAGAATCGCAATTTGTCCATTGCGGCGGTAATGTTGGTGCTGTCTATCGGCGGCGCTGTGATCGGCGGCACTATGTTCAGTATCAGCGGTATCGGTTTGGGGATTATCGCCGGTATCCTGCTCAATCTGATCCTTCCGGAACGGAAGGAGGAGGCTGGCTTGGTGGCCCATGGGGTCAACGAACAGGATGTCCGCTCCGATAAACCGGAAAATCCCGATGAGGCCCGTCTGGCTCGGGAAAAGGAGGAGAAAGAAAGATCCTGAATGGTGCCTTCTCCGACAAGAATTTTTGTAGGTTTGTCAAACATATTGGACAGCGAACTCAAGAGGAGAAAGCCAACCGAGCGGTCTCATGGGGAAGTTGTTTGAGCGGCGG
>CAJFNR010000021.1 GCA_904395335.1 Candidatus Avimonas narfae
AGGAGGTAGAAATCTTCTACCGCTTTATCGGCAAAATCGAATGACACATCTTGAGATACCCAACAATATCTTTAACTAAGGGAAACTGGCGAAACTTATCCTGATATTACACTTCTCCAACCTCTTGCATATTTTTTTGGAGTCTCTCTTGATGAACTTATGGGGTATAACCGCGAAAAAATCCAAGCGGAAATTAAAGAAGTTCTTGTATATTACAAATCTACTTGGAAAAAAGATTGGAAAAAAGCAAGAGAGATCATTACGAAAGCATATCACGATTACCCAAATGATTACTGGGTGATGCACTATTATATGTGCAATATCGGCGGAGATATGGCCGACAATGATTCGACCGTGCTATTAGAGCATAAAGATGAATTTTTGTCTATATGCAATAAAATAATAGATGGTTGCACCGAGGAATCGCTTCGGTTGAATGCGTGGAATATGCGCGCAAAGATATGTTATGCTGAAGGCAAAACGGAAGAAGCCTTGGAAATCTATCGAAGCAAATTTACAAATTGGTATCATACCTTAGGTCAAAAAAATGAGCAACTTTTTGCGAAAAATACATCCGAATACTACTATTGGGTTCAAAAAAACATGTACGAACTTGCAGAATTTGCAGGAGATAAGTTGGGAAAAGTGGTATTTTTTGATGCACAACTTTCCATACAGGATAAAGTAAAAAAAGCTTTGAAATATGGGGAATGGTTTTTAACCGCAGCAAAGGAAACAAACGAAGCCTTTTTTGCAATTGTAGCTCACTCTTTTCTTGGCAGAATGAATAATGATCTTATTTATCGTGGAGGGACGGATGCGGATACAATATCCATTATGAATAAATATCTTGTTGCAACCCAAAGGCTTACAGAACTATCACTAAAAAATACAGTTTTGTTTGAGGTAACGACTGCATGTCATGATACCGATAATTTACTTCAATGGACAGTCGATCGCTTATTGAATACCAAACACTGCAGAATGGAAGAGCTATTAAACAATCCGGAATATGCCAAAATCTTGAATAAATATAATTCAAAATAGGTTATGTGCACTATATTCTTTGACGGGAATTCACTCATCTCCAGAACAATCGACTTGCAGAAGGAAATCGCTATATTTATGAAAACCGCTTTAGTAGATGGAAAATTTCTTTTGTAATATGAAGCCTCCTTTTCGCTCTATTCAAAGAGTCCAGCCTTATTGGCTGGACTTTCTCCTATCACTCCATCTTCCTGCTATACCACAAAAGGTCATATTCGTATAATTAATAGATATTGCGTTGAGTTTTTGAACTGTTCTATGTTATAATAAAGGTCGAGGGAAATGCGACAGCAACTCTCGGGAACACTGCCGCTATACCTCAGTAGAGCCCCCCGCCCTAGTCCATTCGTTTGCAAGAGCTCTCGAGTTGGTTGGCTGTCGTGTCAACCGCGGTATTATACGGGTTCGACTCTCCCATCCGAAACAGTAAAAACAAAGTTTTATATAACCACTTGCCGAACAAATCCGGACCTTTGCTTTTGCCAGTGGGTTCGGATTTGTCATATCTCCCCCACTATTGGGATGTGCTGCGGCAATAGAAGGATGAAAAGAGATAGAGCAATGGAAAAATACAAATCCTTCTTTCGTAAAAATAAAAAAGCGGTAACGGCCGCTATTATCGCGGTTGTCATTCTGGCGGTGGGAATAGCCGGTTGCTGTGTGGCGGGTTCTGCACGCGAAGAAGATATCGGTACAGGTCAAGCACCTGCCCAACAGCAAGAAACGAACCCTGTCACGGTAATGAAAGAAGAGGCGGCAAAAGAAGCGTTGGAAACAGACAGCACTGACAGCCGTTTCCCATCAGCTACCACGGCCGGAAGCGTTTATACGGAGCCAGCGACAGCAGATGGCGATACAGACAGCAGCTTACCGCCGTCTTCATCCAGCCAGCATGTTGAAACAGCTGAAAACAGTACACGCAGCGGTGGCGGTACCACATCTGTGCATCAACATGAATGGGTAAATCACACGATACAGGTATGGGTGCCAAAAATCGTGACGATTGTAGACCAGCCAGAACAAACGGTATTTGGTGCACGGTTTTACACCATGAACAACTCAGGTGATTACGTAGCCAATGGTCCTACCTACTGGTTTGAGAATGGCTTTACACAGGATGATCTGAAAAGCCTTATAAAAGAAGGGTTGATGAACGCCGATGAGAATGGGTTGTATAACGGCGTTTATTATGGAAACTACCAGAACGTTACCAAAACAATCCCCGCGGTAACCCACCAGGAAGACCAAGGACATTATGAAAACAATGTGGATTTTCAATATTGCAGCAGCTGCGGGCAACGCAAATAGGCCCGCCTGTGTTATAACTAAGGGCATTCAAATTTACATAATCGCTTTGGAGGACATAAAAAATGGCCATGAAAGTCAATAAGGAATTGCCTTCGCCGGCGGAACTGAAAAAGGCCTATCGGTTGCCGGACACCCTGGAAAAAATCAAAAAGCAGCGGGACGTGGAAATCCGTGAGGTATTTACCGGCCATTCCGACAAATTTATCGTGCTGGTAGGACCCTGTTCGGCCGACAATGAAGAGGCGGTATGCGAATACGTCGTGCGGCTGGCAGCGGTAAATGAAAAAGTATCGGATAAGCTTCTGCTGATCCCCAGGATTTACACCAACAAGCCCCGGACTACCGGAGAGGGCTATAAGGGAATGTTGCACCAGCCTGAGCCCGACAAGGCGCCGGATCTTTTCAGTGGCATTATCGCCATACGAAAGATGCACATCCGCGCCATTGCGGAAAGCGGCCTCACCGCAGCCGACGAGATGCTCTATCCGGAAAACCGCAGTTACCTGGATGATTTGCTCTCCTACGAGGCTATCGGCGCACGCTCCGTGGAAAATCAGCAGCACCGCCTGACCGCCAGCGGCATGGATATCCCCGTCGGAATGAAAAATCCCACCAGCGGGGATTTATCCGTTATGCTGAATTCCGTTATAGCGGCACAGCATTCCCATACCTTTATTTACCGTGGATGTGATGTGACCACAGACGGCAACGAGCTGGCCCATGTCATCCTCCGGGGCGGTGTAGACAAATACGGCACCAATATTCCGAACTATCATTATGAGGACATGGTGCGCTTGCTGGAAATGTATCAAAAGCTGGAGCTGAAAAATCCCGCCGCCATCATCGATGTGAACCACGCCAACTCCAACAAGCAGTTTAAGGAACAAATCCGAATCGTCAGCGAGGTGCTGCACAGCCGCCGGTATAACAGCGAGCTCAAAGCATTGGTAAAAGGCGTTATGATCGAAAGTTATCTGGAAGAGGGATGTCAGAAAATCGGGACCACACGCATCTATGGCAAGTCCATCACCGATCCCTGCCTGGGATGGAAGGACACGGAAGAACTGCTCTATCGCATCGCTGAAAACTGTTAAAATAGCCATATCAAAAAGGGCTGGCGTTTGTCGCGAAAGCCCCTTTTTTCCACATTCCTTTTCGGAAAATGCTCCCGCCTGCACTTTCCATATTCAAAACGATTTTTGGCATGCTATAATGCCTCAGGCAAACGAAAAATCCAACCTGATTTTTCAAAATGATTTGTGCACAGCCCTTTCCTCAGATACCAAAACAGATGTGCACATTTGTTTACGTCAAAGCGAGGTTTTGCATGAAAATCAAATCTCTTATTTTTACTTTCATCATCAGTTCGGCGGTTTTGCTGACAGGTTGCAGCAGCGCCACGGAGACGATATCCGACGATCATCTGTCTAACGGTACGGCTTCACAGGAAACCGTCTCCACAACAGAGCCCCCCTCCCCCACCGAAGAGGTTCCGGCGGATTCCACCGCAGTGTCAACTGATTCGACGACAGAGGCTTTAGTTTCCTCCGAAACCGACCCTTCTCCCACTTCCACAACCACTCAGAACAGCAAAAGCGAAACCACCGGGCAAACAGCCCCTCCTCAGACCACCACAGCTCCCCATGTTCATCGTTATACGTCTAAAATAGTAGCTCCCACCTGTACCTCCGGAGGATATACCCTCTATACCTGTTCCTGCGGAGCACAGTATACCGATAATCATACGGATGCCTTGGGCCACGATTTGGGGCCCTGGGTCACCGTCAAGGAACCCACACTTTCTTCCGAAGGGCAGCGGCAGGCAGTCTGCCGCCGCAACGATCACATCGAGGTACAAAGCCTTCCCCGTTTGGACAAAATCGATGCCTTTGTGCAAGAGGTAGTGGAACTTGTCAATCAGGAGCGGAGCAAAGAAGGCCTCCCCTCCCTTACCGGTGTGACGGCATTGCATTCTTATGCGGCCACCAGAAGCAGTGAACTGGTATCCGTTTTTAACCATGTACGCCCGGATGGATCCAATCCCCTTCATGACGTTCTGCAGCTGGGATACCGCACAGCAGGGGAAAACATCGCTTATGGTTACGCTACCCCTCAGGCGGTGATGGAAGGCTGGATGAATTCCCCCGGCCATCGCGCCAATATTCTTTCACCAAACTTTTCCTATATCGGGGTCGGCTGCTATCAAAAGGGGAACACCCTGTACTGGACGCAGATTTTTGCCGGTTAAATAGGATACGCAAAGAAGTCCCGCAGCCGTATGCGTGCTGCGGGACTTCTTATCATGCGGCTTATTCGGAGCGAAGGGCCACCACAGGATCTTTTTTCGCCGCCATTTTGGCCGGAATCAAGCTGGCGATCCAGGTCAGCAACCAACTGAGAAGAATCATACAGACGGCGATAAACGGGCTCATGCTGGCGATGGTATTCACCCCCACCAGGCTGTCCAGTATTCTGTTGGCCACGGCACAGATTCCCAGTGCCGCGATCACTGCAATCACACCGGAAGTAAGGCCAATCATAGAAGCCTCCGCCTTGAATACCCGGGCGATGTCCTTTTTCCGCGCCCCCATGGCGCGGAGGATTCCGATTTCACGGATGCGCTCGATGACGGACGAGTAGGTGAGTATGGCGATCATCACGGAGGACACCACCAGGGAAATGGCTGAAAAAGCAATCAGGGCATAAGTGATGATATCGATAACATCCCCCAGCATATTGGAAACCACAGAGGAAACATCGGTGTATTCCACTTTGAGGCCGTCGTCCTCATGACTGGCGTTCCACTCATCCAGAAAGTCCAGAATGACATCCTTGCTGTCAAAATCCGAAGGATAAATCAAAATGGTCGACGGCGTCAGAGAATAGCCAAATTTGGCCAGATTATCCTGATAGGAAGCCTGCGATCCGCCGGACATCATATCCCCCATGGTGATGGAATGCTCGTCCTTCTCATCCGGAAACGCCCGGCCCGTGGTGACATCGGTATCCGGGCTGGCCAGCTGAGCGGCAACCACGGCGGATTCCTTATTGGCCTCATAAACCGCTTGTGTCAGCGCCGGAGTGTAGCCTATTCCTTCGGATATCCACGCGGCGGAGGCGTCCTCCTTTTCCCTCAGCACGCTGATCACCCGGAGCGTGATGGTATTGTCCGACTGATAGGCCCGGGCATATTGGCCCTGTGTGGACGCCCCGCGATACAGTGTTTGATCCGGGTCGGATGTATCCGCCGTATACCAGGCATCGTTGAGCACCACTTTGAACTCCCGACCGATCAGATCGTCATAGGAGATTTCCTGCAAATCCTCCGTATACGAAATCCCCAGGGAATCCAGCACGGCGGTGGACAGCCGATTGTAGGAATCGACCACCAACGTCACCTCCCCGGCCTCAGTGGGAATGGCATGACCGGCGTCCTCCGCCGCCAGTACGGTATACTGCTCGGCAATATAAGCACTGTTGTCCAGGATCTGGGTAAAGGACGCGGTCTCCGCCTGAACATAAGAGCCGTCTTCCTTCTGTGCCAGCACATTCAGCTCCAGATCATACGCATAATCGATGCCGATCACATAATCCCGGCATGTTTCCTCCAGATACCGGAGATACTCCTCGCTCAGCTCCTGAGGCTCTCTTTCCACGGCAAACTCCTCATAGGGAAGTATACCGGTGGTGTTCTCCGGATACTCTGTCAGCTCGTGAGTAGCTCCTCCGGAAAAATCATACATCTGAGGTACGGAATCGGTGATGGCGATATAATTGGTGGAGGTGCTCTGCGCCATCACATTATCCACGTAATCCGACATACCGTTGGACACCGACAGCACAGCCGCCACGCCGATGATCCCAATGCTGGAGGCAAAGCTGGTAATAAAGGTACGGCTCTTTTTGGAAAGCAGATTTTTAAAGCTCAGGTTGACGGACGATTTCATGGACATGGCCGCCCGGCGGTTCGCCCGTTTCTTTTCCACCTCGCTCATACGGGCCGCCTTATCTTCCTGAGCCTTGAGGATCTGCTGGACCTCTTCTTCACCCACCGGTGCGGAATCGTCCACCACCTCTCCGTCCAGCATCCGTACAATCCGGGTGGAATAGCGCTCCGCCAGGTCGGGATTATGCGTAACCATGATCACCAGCCGATCCCGGGCTACCTCTTTAAGCAGTTCCATAACCTGAACGCCCGTATCGGTATCCAATGCCCCGGTGGGTTCATCTGCCAGGATGATGTCCGGGTTGGTCACCAGGGCGCGGGCGATGGCCACTCTTTGCATCTGGCCTCCGGACAGTTGGTTGGGCTTTTTTCGGATCATCTTGCCCAGCCCCACCGACTCCAATGCCTGTACCGCCCGGCTGCGGCGTTCCCCTTTGGGAATGCCTCCGATGGACAGTGCCAACTCCACGTTTTCCAGAATCGTCTGATGTGGGATCAGATTGTAGCTTTGGAATACAAAGCCGATGGAATGGTTGCGGTAGGTGTCCCAGTCCCGGTCGCCGTACTGTTTGGTAGAACGTCCGTTGATGATTAGGTCGCCGCTGGTATACCGGTCCAACCCGCCGATGATGTTGAGCAGGGTAGTTTTGCCACAGCCGGAAGGCCCCAGAATGGATACGAATTCACTGTCCCGGAAGCGAAGACTGACCCCTTTCAAGGCTTCCACCCTGGTATCGCCGGAATCATAGGTCTTGACAATTTCTCTCAATTCAAGCATGTACTGATGGTTCCTTTCCCTTTTAATAAGACACTTATGGAATCCAATAAAAGGCCCTTCTATCAATGGCATTGGAAAGAGCCCATAGGAAACCTTGGATCGAGCAAGGCACTACTTCATCTGAAGCTTGAGGGTACCGGACCGCAGGGACAGCGCCAGGCCTAGGGACTCCCCACATCGTTTGCCATCAAACATAGAGACTCTGGGCATAGAAAAACCATGAACGCTGCCCCGTGTAGTTCGCTACCTAATGTCCCCGGTCTTATCCATTGCCGGGCGTGATCCGAAGCAGCACTAGCTCCGGCGGATTGCCGAATCGGGGAAGCGCGTTCAATGCCAAACCACGGCTAACCACCAATGTGCAGCGTTCCAAGGAATAGACCCCTCCAGCATAACGCGGAAACAACCCCTGATCGGGTGCATACAGCCCATTGATCAGCCCCGGCAGGCGGATCTGCCCGCCATGGGCATGGCCGCAGCAGATCAGTTCGTAGCCGGAAGAACGATATTCCACAACCAGATGTGGCCGGTGGGAAAGCAGGACCGAAAAGCAATCCGATCTCCTCTTTTTGCGGCAGGAGGCCAGCTGCCGGTTCCACTCCTTTTCCCCTACCCGGCAGTCGTCCAGCCCGCCGATCCAGAGGCGTTGGCCACGCACCGTCAGCTCGTCTGTTTGGCCCTGCAGCACCGTAACCCCCCGGGAACGGAAAGCATCCCTCAGCCGATCCCACTCCCCGGTACGCAGCTCGTGGTTGCCGGATACGGCATAACAAGGATACCGGGACGCCAGCCATTCTGTCAGCTGCTGCACACGTTCGTGGGAACGCAGGCAGTCGGCCATATCCCCGGCCATCAATACGGCGTCCGGAGACAGCTCCGCGACCCGGTCCACCAGAAGTTCCTGCTCCGCTCCGTAATCGGAGTCATGATAATCCGCCAGCAGGATAAGCCGCACCGTGTCCGTCACCCGGGAGCTTTCGACGGTATATTCCCGTATCACCGGTTTTCGCTTGCCTGTCATGGTTGCTCCTTTGACAAATCCATAGGGATCTCTTCATCCAGAATAAGGCTGTCCGGTGTCACCCGGCAGCACCGGGCGCTCATGGCCACCCCCGCTTCCCGCGCCTGGCGGAGAGCATCCCCAAAGGCGGAATGCATACGCCAGTTTGGGCGGAAGAGGCGGGCTGTTTCCATCTGGACTACAAACAGAACACCGGCATAACAGCCCTTCCGGGACAATTCCGTCAGCTCCCTTATATGGCGGACCCCCCGCTCGGTGGGAGCATCGGGAAAAGACACAACGCCCTGTTCCTCCAGGGTCACGCCCTTCACTTCCAGATATCCCCGATAGCCTGGGCCTTCCAGATAAAAGTCGAAACGGGAAACTTCGCTAACCGCTTCTCTCCGGATGAGGCGGGCAGGCTGTTCCTGCCCGGGAGGAGGCATCCCCCTGCTAAACGCCTCCTGAGCCACCCGGTTGGGCGCCTGGCTGTCCAGATTGATAAGCAGCCTGCCTCGGGAGGTTTCCTTCCACACCGCAATCAACGTATAGGCCGTCCGCCGGCTGGGGGAATCGTGATGTTGTACCACCGCCTCGGTACCGGGAATCAGCAGTTCCCGGCACCTGCCGGTATTGGGGACATGAGCCAGTACCTCCTGTCCCCCCAACTCCATAACCGCCAAAAAACGGTTGGGCCGGCGCAAAAAGCGCGCCGTTTTAACAGATGTATACTGCATGGAAACACTCCCTGCGCTATTCTACGCTTTTCATGGATTCCACCATGTCGATTTTTCGTATGACACGGTTCATTAACAGGTTTACCAGCAGTGAGAAGAAGATGGTCATCACCGTAGCCAGCACATAGGTCGTCCACCCCACTGTCCGGTCAAACATCACCATGTCCACCTCGACGGTGGTGATAATGTAAGCCAGCAAAACAGCACCGAAAAGCAGGCCGAACAGCACCCCCAGCACCGTCAGGATTCCATTTTCCCGATAAATATACATGGAGGTCTCCCGGTCATAGAAACCCAGCACTTTCAGCGTCGCCAGCTCCCGCCGCCGCTCGTCGATATTGATGGTGGTCAGGCTGAAAAGCACGATGAAAGCCAAGGCCGCCGCCGACAGGATCAGTACCACCACCACGATATCCATGGCGCTGATCATGTCGCTAAAGTTCTGGCGGATACTGGTATTGAAGGACACCGAGCTCACCAAATCCTGTGCAATCAGCGCGGAGGACAGCGCATCCTCCGCTTCCTCAGAAGTATCGGACAGCTGGCCCAGAACCGTGTTCATCTCCGGGACACTGCCGCTGAGCTTCTGATACAGGGCAGGTGACATATACAGATAGTGCTGTACATAGTTTTCCGTGATGCCGGACACAGTGCATTCCCACACCTGATTGTCGGCATCCTTGAGCTGGATGGTATCCCCTACCTCAATCCCCAACATGCTGCAGAGCTTTTCCGTCACAATGATCCCATCGTCGGAAAGCGTTTCCGCTTCCTGGGATTTCCGGTCGCGAAGGGTGATAAACCGATCAAGGCCCTCCAAGTCTTCCGGCACCAGCAGATACGCGCTCTTCATTCCTTCGTCGGTGATGACATCCAGGGATTTCTGCAGGAAATACCGATGATCTTCCACCGTAGACTGCCCGTCCAGGAATTCGTCCAGCTGAGTACGTCGTTCCTCGTCAGATCCGTCCGGCAGCCCGGCCTGCATATCGTATTTCTGGATTTCATCATACTGCTTGCCGACGATGGACTGAATGGATTCCCGCAGGCCGAAGCCAGTGAAGACCAGAGCGGTACAGCCCGCAATGCCAAAAATCGTCATCAGCAGCCGTTTTTTGTAGCGGAAGATGTTCCGGCAGGTAACTTTCTTGGAAAAGTTCAAATGCTTCCACACCGGTTTAATTCGTTCCAGCAGGATGCGTTTCCCTTCCTTGGGAGCCCGGGGCCGCATCAGGGAGGCCGGGGTGCTGAACAGCTCCTTCTGGCAGACGGCAAAGGCCGGGATCACCACACAGATCAGCGCCCCCAGCGCCGCCATGAGAGAATAATATCCGTTGTACGGCATGAGCAGCGGCGGCATGCTGTACAGAATACCGTAAGCGTCGGCAATGATCCAGGGAAACAGCTTTTCTCCCCAAAGCAGCCCCAGAACGATTCCGCCGACCGCCGCCATGCCGGCATACACCAGGTATTTGAGTGCGATAGCCATCCGGCCGTAGCCCAGCGCCTTGTAAAGGCCGATGACCGCACGGTCATCCTCCACCATACGGGTCATATTGGTCAGGCTCACCAACGCCGCCACCAGAAAGAAAATAAGGGGAAAGACGCGGCCGATGGCCGCCACCCGGTCGGTGTCCTGTTCATAGCTGACAAATCCGGCGTTTCTTTCCAGATCCAATACGATCCACTGGGGCTCCTCCAACGCGTCCCGCTGCTCCTCCCCATCGGCAATCTGAGCACGGGCGTCCGCCAGCTTCTGTTCCGCTTCGGCGCTTTCTTCATCCCATGTCTGCTGGGCATCGGCCAGCTCTTGCTGCGCCTGCTCCAGCTGGCTGCGTCCCTCTTCCAACTGGCGGGAGCCGTCCTCCTTGGACGTCTCCCACTGCGCCAGGTTGTCTTCGTAAGCGGCGAGGCCGCTTTCGTATTGCTCCCTTCCTTCTTCCAGCGCGGCCTGTGCCTCCTGTAACTGGCGGTTGCTCTCTTCCCATTGGGCCCAGCCCTGCTCCAGCTCCCGGGCGCCGCTTTCCAGCGTATCAGAAGCGGTATCGTACTGCGCCTGCAGCTGCTCCAGCTGCTGCCGGAGCGCCGCCTCCTGAGGCGCCCCCTCCGGAAGGGCGGCCAGCGTCTGCTCCAGCTGAGCAATTCCCATTTCCAGCTGCTGCAGGGATTCTTGCCCTTCATTCCACTGCTGCTGCTTTTCCTCCAGCGTCTGGCGGCCAGTCGCCAGCTCCGCTTGACCGTCGTTCAACTGCTGTTGGCTCTCGTTCAGCTGAGTCAGCGAGGCATCCAACTGCTCCTTGGCAGCATCCAGCTGTTCCTTGGCCTCCTGGATTCCCTCCTCATAGGTCTGCTCCTGTTCCTCCAGGGCTTTGATGCCGTCCTCGACCTCCTGACGGGCCTCCTCCAGCTGCTGTGCGCCATCGACAAGCTCCTGTTCCCCTTTTTCCACCTCGGCCCGCGCTTCCTCCAGCTGGCTGTCGATCTCCTCTCTCAGCTCCTGAAGCCGCTGAGGATTGCGCGTGTCTCCAGCTGCCTCCAGCCGGTCGGTGAGCGCTTCCATCTGATCTTTGTATGCGTCTTCAAAGCGGCTGAGCCCCGCCGTCGAGGCACTGGTGAGGTACAGATCCGTATAGACGGAGGAGGAAAAATTTTCCTCCGGAAGAAAAGCAAAGCCGCTGAGGCTGCCCGTGCCCTTGCTGCTGCTTCCGCGATCCACCGAAATGTAATAAGTGGACCGGACCGATCCCACCACCGTGTAGGTCAGCCTGTCCAGTGAATCCGTGATACCCTCATCCTCTTTGCTGTCGACGGTGAGGGTATCTCCTATCTGAAAATAGCCGCTTTCTATGAGGTGTTCATCCAATACACATTCGTCCGCTGCCTCCGGCAACCGCCCCTCCATCAGCACCGGCTGATTCAGGCCGTCCGGGTTTTCCAACGAATAGGACAGGAAATGGATCAGCAGGCGGTTATCCCCCGCCTGAGCAAAGCCGTCCACGAAATAGGCCGGCTGAACCTCGCCGTCGCCCACCGCCTCCTTTACCGCGGCCACGTCGTCATCGTTGAAGCCATAAGTGGATAGCAAGTGAATGTCGGAAGCGCGGTATTCGTCATAATACGCATCCAATGTCAGCCGCATATCGGGGCAGGTGGCCCGCACACCGGCAAAAAAGGAAACCCCCAGCATCACAATGAGCAGAATCGCCACAAAACGGCGGGGCGAATGCCAGATCTGGCGGAAAATATCTTTTCTCAGCGACCGGCTCATTACCACTCAATCCTTTCCACGGGAAGGGGTTCCGGATTGACGGTAACCTCCTGCACTTTTCCGTTGCGAATACGGATCACCCGGTCGGCCACCGGCGTAATGGCCTGGTTGTGGGTGATCACCACCACGGTCATTCCCCGCTCCCGGCAGGTATGATGCAGCAGCTCCAGCACGGCGCGTCCGGTGGCGTCATCCAGAGCACCGGTGGGTTCATCGCAAAGAAGCAGCTTGGGGTTCTTCGCCAATGCCCGGGCGATGGAAACTCGCTGCTGTTCTCCGCCCGACAGCTGCGCCGGGAAATTGTTCATCCGTTCCTCCAGCCCCACCGCCGCAAGCACCTCCCGGGCATCCAGAGGCTCCCGGCAGATCTGGGCGGCCAGCTCCACATTTTCCAGCGCCGTCAGGTTCTGAACCAAATTGTAAAACTGAAAAACAAACCCGATATCGTACCGGCGGTAAGTGGTCAGCTCCTTACGGCTGAAAGAGCTGATTTCCGCGCCATCCACCAAAATTTTGCCCTCGTCGCAGGTATCCATTCCCCCCAGCATGTTGAGAACGGTGGTTTTTCCCGCGCCGCTAGGTCCCACCACCACGGCGAATTCGCCCTTTTCAATATCAAATGTGATCCCGTCCGAGGCATGAACTGTAATTTCCCCCATATGATAGGACTTGATCACGTTCTGCAAACTCACATATGCGGCCATGGGCGCGCCTCCTGTTTCCATATTTCCTTAAAAAATAGTATACCAACCTTTTCCCGGGCAATGGTGACCGATTGATGAACATTGCGCCTCATGGCGATTTTTCCGTCGTTTTTCGAAGCACTCCCCACACTTCCCCCGCGTTTTCGGGTCAGACAAAAGGCAATGGGCCCATAAGAAGCCGTACCGGATAAAGCAAGGGGCAAATCCCCACAGCGCATAAGATCCGCCGAATCCATAGCCGATACCGAAGAGTTCCCATCCGCAGCAGAAAGCTATTGGCTACAGCTTCTCGTCTGATAATAGCTTGATCCGAAAGAGGATTCCCAATTCGTCCGCCATATGGAGCCGCCGGTTCTCGACGAAACCTGCGTTTTTTATCACTGCGCAAAACAGGAGGGCAGGGAAATCGCCCCTGCCCTCCTGAATATCTGTCGTCTATCGTTGGTGCTTTCGGCCCTGATTAACCCAGAAACCATTCCGGTTCCTTTCGGGGATACTGAAACCGGGCGATACAGCTCGCCACCATCTGTTGATATGCCTCGCTGCAGAAGGCCTTCGCATGAACCGGACAGATCCTCACACAGCACAGGCAGTGGATACAGGCGTCCTCGTTTACCCGAAACGGGTCCTTCGGATCGATGGCTCCCATGGGACAGCGGGCCGCGCAAAGACCGCAACGCCGGCAGGAAGCATCCGTCTCCGGACTCATCGGTTTTCCGCCTCCTCGCTCCCGATACGGCCTCCGGCCCGGAAGTACGCCTTCCGCCAAGGGCCCTGCCCCGGCATCAAGCCTTTCCCGAAGCTCCCGTCCAAAGCGGCGCGCCATATCCAGATCCTGTTCATCCGGCCGGCCGGGAGCGATTTGATCCGTCAGGGAATGCTCGCCGATGAAAGCGGCACCCGCCACCGGAAGGAAACCCTTTTCTTGGACCGTATCCGCCAATTCCAGAAGGAAATCCTCATGCTCCCGGTTTCCGTACACCCCCACAACGGCACAGCGGGTCTCCCGCCCGGAGACATACCGTTGCAGATACTCCGTCACAAAGGAAGGCACCCGGCCGGCATAAACCGGCGCGCCAAAGAGCACAAAATCCTCCGGCCCCGCCGTCCGTTCCTGCCGTCGGCTGTCGGGCAGGGTGAAATCCCACTCCTCAAAAGGAAGGCCCATTCCCTCCGCCACCGCATGCAGAACCTTTCGGGTCGTGCCTGTGGCACTGAAATACGCAAGCTTCAGCCGAAACATATCCGTCACCTCCTCACCAATATCTCCTGCGAACCCCATCTTCCCGCCGCTGTCAAACCCGGTTGCCAAACCGGTGGATCTGGCCGGTGGCCAGTTGCTCCAGACGATGGAGCACATCGGCCACCGCCCCGTCGTCACAGTGACAGGCTACGTAATCTGCCAGTGCCTTCACCTCATCGGGGGCGTTCCCCGCCACCGCCGGCAGCGGTACGGCCTTGAGCAGTTCCACGTCGTTGTAATAGTCTCCCACTGCCGCCACATGAGGGCCGGAAACACCGCAGTATCCCGCCAGCACCTGCGCCGCACTCCCTTTGCTGACCCCCTGAGGCAGCAGCTCGAAATACTGATCCTCCGTAAACATACCGTACATGCCGTCGATACCGGCCTCTTCCAGATAATCCCGAAGCACCTGCAGCTGTTCATGGGTACCGCCGAACAGCACCTTATTGGCCTGATCCGGCATCCGGTCGGGGGAAGCCTCCACCGCCTCGATCTTTTCCACCGCAATCTGATATTCCACCACCGGGTTGTGTACGATCATATAGATGTCCGCATCCCGGTACATCTGAATACCGATGTGGGGAAAATCCCGCACTACTAGCTCGATTAGCTCCGCCGCCCGGGGCGGCAAAAAGCGCTGACGCACCACCTGCTGCGTCTCCATATCGTACAGGATAGCACCGTTATTGGTCACCAGCGGACAGTTGACCCCCACCTTCCGGGCAATGCGGGCCGCCGAGATGGGCGAACGCCCTGTGGCAATGGTGAAGCGGCCGCCCATTTCCCGGAAATGGGCGATGGCCTCGATGTTCCGGGGCGGAATTTCCTTTTTCGTATTGACCAGGGTGCCGTCGATATCCGAGATCAGTAGATAATCGGACAGTGGCTGATACTGCATGGTTAGTTCCCCTCCAGGCTATGCAAAAAATCGGTAAAATACGCGGGAAGCGGGCTGGTAAATTCCAGATACCGCCCATCCCGGGGATGGCGAAAGCCGATGACCCGGGCATGCAGGCACTGTCCGTCCAGCCTCCTAACCCCTTTGGGCGGCCCGTACACGGTGTCCCCGGCCACCGGATGCCCCAGATAGGCCATATGCACCCGTATCTGGTGGGTGCGGCCCGTTTCCAAGCGCAGCCGGACATGCGTGTATCCGGGATAGACAGCGATCACCTCATAGTGCGTCACCGCCGGCTTGGCGTTTTTGTCCGTCACCGCCATTTTTTTTCGCTGGACCGGATGGCGGCCAATAGGGGCCTCCACCGTGCCCTGCGGCTCCCTGAGATGGCCGATTACCACCGCTTCGTAAATACGGGTGAAGCTGTGCTCCTTGATTTGCTGAGCCAGTCCCTGGTGCGCTTGGTCGTTTTTGGCCACGATCAGCAAGCCACTGGTATCCTTGTCGATGCGGTGCACGATTCCCGGACGCAGGACACCGTTGATCCCGGAGAGGGAAGCCCCGCAGTGACTGAGCAGCGCATTGACCAGCGTCCCTTCCCAGTGCCCCGCAGCCGGATGGACCACCATCCCCTTGGGCTTATTGACCACCAAAAGATCGTCATCCTCATAGACAATATCCAGCGGGATATCCTGGGGAACAGCTTCACAGGCCACCGGATCGGGCAGGAAAGCCTCCACAGTGTCCTCCGGACGCAGGCGGTAGCTTTTCCCCTCCGGTTTCCCATTGACCAGTACCCGTCCGCCGGACAGCAATTCCTGAACAGAGGAACGGCTCAACCCGAACAGCTCAGCCGCCGCCTTATCCAGCCTCTGACCCGTCTGCTCCGGACTGGGGGTCGCTCTGATTGTCTCCATTGTCCTTCACTCCTGCCGCCGGCAAAAGCCCGTCGTCGTCCTTCTGCACAAAGAGGAAATAAATCAGCAGAAGGACCGCCCCACATACCACAAAAACATCGGCCACATTGAAAATCGGAAAATTAATCAGTTCAAAATAAAAGAAGTCGATGACATAGCCGTGCCAGATGCGGTCAATGAGATTGCCCAGCCCACCGGCCACCACCAGCACACCGCTGAGATTGACCATAAAGGAACGGCGGTAGCGTCCCGAAAGCAACAACGCCAGCACCGCCAGGACCAACAGGGAGGTCAGCCCAATCAGAATCCAAGTCTGATCCCGGAACAAGCCAAACGCCGCCCCGTCGTTACGGCTGTACTGCAGGACGAATACGCCATCCCACCCCACCGGAGGCTGATGCTCCAAATACGACGTAGCCAGATATTTGGTCAGCTGATCAGCTCCCACCAGTACCGCAATAGCCGCGATAAGCAGGACACGAAACATGAACCTCTCTCCTTTCCCGCCTTCAGGCACAAAAAAGGGCCGCTGCCGGATTTCCTTCAAGATCCCTGCCCCTGTGGATCATCCTTCCGGCAACAGCCCTCCGCCTACCCCTATTTCTTGCGGCGGAACAGACCGCGGGATTCTGCCGCGTCCTGTGCAATGTCATAATCTTCGCCGAATTTCAAATCGCTGTAGCGGGAGGAAGCGGGACGCTCCCGGCGCACCGGTTCCTCCTCTTTGACTGCCGCAGCTGCCGCGGGCTGCGGCTCCTCCTCGTCCAGCCGGGGAATATTGCGGTAAAAAGCGGATACCTCCGCCGCATCCTGAGCAGACAGGGATGCCGGCTCCTCCTTCGGCGTAGCGGCGGCCACCGGTTCAAAAACCGGCTCCTCCTTTGCGGAAGAGGCTTCCGCCGCAGCGGGAGCGGAGGGCTCTTCCTTCACAGGCTCCTGTTCCGCCGCGGGAGCTGTGGGTTCCGCCGGTGAAGCGGCCTCCGGTTCGGCGGGCGCGCTCTCCTCCGGAGCCTGTTCCTCTTCCTCCGGTTCCGGAAGCACGTTGATTAGAGACAGATGCTCACGGTAAATACTCAGCATCCTCGCTTTGAAGCTGGCTACTTCCTTTTCGATCCGGCGCAGCTCCTCCTCTTCCTTCACAATGCTGCGGCGGGCGTTCTCCACAATCTTCTGTGCCTTGATATTGGCATCGTCCATGATCAGCCCGGCCTTATGGTTGGCTTCACGCACCACCGTATCGCCCAAGCGCTGCGCACTGAGCAGCGCCGTGCGGATGCTGTCCTCGTCATTGCGGTATTCCACCAGCTTATCGGCCAGAATTTCCAGTTTCTTGTTGAGCTCGGCTTTTTCCGACAGCAGCGTTTCCACCGTATCGGCACACTGGTCGATAAACAGATCCACCTCATTAGTCTTGTAACCGCCAATCCCTTTGGTAAAGGCGATATTCCGAATTTCTTCCGGCGTCAGCATCCGACTTCCTCCTTTGTTATCCTCCGCAACTTTTTATGGTAAGCACTTTACAGACATTGGCGTCCATGCAGAAACAAGCGGCCCTTTTTGGTGGGAGGACCGATGCGGTCCACCAAAAAACGCCCCTTCCCCCGAATAGACAAAACATCGCCTTCCCGCACCGTTTCCGACACGGAAAGGCAGGGGCGGTGATTCCTTTCCACCTGCCCGCTTTCAATCAGCCGGGCCGCCGCTTCACGGGAAGCCCGGATCATCACACGGACAACGGCATCCAAACGGGGAGAAGGAACCGTGTCCTCGATTTCCCGATATTGCCGGTGAGACGGCAGCGGCCCGGCATAGTGGTTTTCCGCAGCAACCCCTTCCCCGCCGATCCGATCCACCTGATCCGCGAGAAAATCCGAAAGCTCCGCGTCCACAAAAACCACGGCCTGCCCCGCCGTTTCTTCCCGGCCGCACAAAATATCCCCCACCTTATCGCGCCGGATGCCGCAGGCCAGCAGGCTTCCCAGCACATCCCGATGGGTAAGGGCGGCCTCTTTCCGGTAATGAAAGCACAACGCCGTCAGCGGAAATTCCGCCGGCGCAAGGGGATCCCCCTGCGCTGAAAGCCCCAGCAACACCCTTTCCGCCTCCTCATAGCCGCCAAAAAAGAGGCTGCTGCAGGAGGCAAAGGCGCCGCCGCGCAGAATCGACTGCGCCTCCATCCGCTCCCCCTCGTCCAAAAAACCGACATAGCACGGGCGGTAGCGCAGGCCGCTGAGCCGTACCGCATCCTCGATACGCGCCCTCAGACTGGGGGCGCCCCGGTTCTGCCGATTAGAAATAGACGCCATTGTTCTCCAGTTCGTCCAGGAGATCGCCCATTACGCCCACATTGTAGGGGGTGATGATGAAGGTGCAGTTAGCCACCTTTTTGATCTGGCCGTCGTTGGCATAAGCCACGCCGCTGAGAAAATCCAGAATACGCCGGGCCACGTCCTTGTTGGCCGATTCCAGATTGAGCACCACGGTGCGCTTGGCATTGAGATGATCGGCCACCGTGCTGGCGTCCTCAAATCGTTCCGGCTTTACCAGCACCACCTGAAGCTGGGCCGTGGCGTGGATGTTGACCACCTTGTTGTTGCGCTTGGAAAGCTCGGCGTTTTTGTCCTCATATTTCTCTTCCGAACGGGAAACGAAGTCCATCTCTTCCTCTTCCATTTCCTCGTCGATATCTTCCTCCGGATCGCCCATAAATCCCTTGATTTTATCGAACAGTCCCATAACCCTTTATCCTCCTGTGTTTTGTTTTTGCTACCGAAAGTGACCGCTGGTTCAGCGGAGGACAGCAGCTCTCTTTCCAAACAGAGCCGTCCCGATACGAACCATCGTGGAGCCCTCCAAAATAGCCTCCCGGTAATCAGATGACATCCCCATCGACAGAATGTCCATAGAGACATTATCTATTTTTTTGTCGCGGATGTCAATAAACAGTTTCTGCATCCGGCAAAAATAATCCCTTTTCTGCTTTTCCGTGTCGGAAATCGGCGGAATCGTCATCAATCCCCGGACACGGATCCCCTCTATCTCCCCCATTGCAGCGACCAACTCCGCCGCCTGGTCGGCGGGGACGCCGGATTTGGCCTCTTCCCCACCGATGTTGACCTCCACCAACACTTGGGTGACCCGCCCCAGCCTCTGCGAAGTCCGGGCTACCGCCTGCGCCACGTGGAGGGAATCGATAGACTGGATCATATCCACCTGTCCCACAATTTTGGAAACCTTATTGGTCTGCAAATGACCAATAAGATGCGTTTCCACCCCCTTCAGCAAAAGCGCATCCTTTTTCCCCAGATATTCCTGGACCCGGTTCTCCCCAATGCGGGTGACTCCCAGCCGGATCGCCTCATTGATCAGTGCCGGGGCGACGGTTTTGGTGACCGCCAGCAGCGCCACCTCCTCCCGGGCGCGTCCCGCCTCCCGGCAGGCAGCCGCCACCGTCTCTTCAATTCGGAGGAGATTTTCCCTCACCGGACTGCCGGCGTCAGGCAATAACCTTTCCATTATACAATCCCTTTCCTTCCACAATCACGTCGTCATACAGCTGCAGAAAAGGGGCCTCCCCTTCCTCCGGTGTCTCGTCCCCTTTATCCGCACAGATGACAAAATCCGTGTCGCTGTAGAGGATTTCAATCTGTTTGAAAACCGCGGTATTGCCCACCTGGACATACACGCCCCGCTCTCCGTCCTCTGAGAACACCACCGCCTTCTGAGGCACACGGATTCCCTCGTACAGCGTCTTTTGAATCTGAATCGGCTCCTTCCGAATGGAGGAAAGGCTGCTGGACATATACGAACACTGGAAAATGACCGCCGCCTGTCCCTCCTTATCCCGATTGACGGCCGCCACCGTAACCGGAATTGATTCATCGGAGACGAAGGGCAGCTTAATCGTCAGCTCGCTCCCCAGCTGAAGGCTGTCCGCCTGAGCCGCAGGAACCACGCAGGCCAGATACCACTCGTAATCCCCCACCATTTTCCCTACATATCCACTTCCCGCCTGGGGATCGGCTTCCATTTCCATCGCAGAGGCAATATCCGAAACTGTAAAGTTTAATGCCTTACTATAATCCAGTGTCTGCTCCCAGCCGTCCACTTCACTGACAAAATATCCCGCCACCGGGGCTTCAATAGTGGATACCGCCGGTTGATAAGAGGATGCCAATGTAGCTCTCTCTTGGGTCAATGCGTTAATTCTATCTGTAAAGTTTCCTACCTTCCCAATAGTAATCTGGTACTTGTTAAACAGGGAAAGCAGGGACTGCTCTGCCTCAGTGGCGGCATCCAGCGAGGAGTGGTGGATATCCTGCACCAGCTCCATCATCGTCGTATCCAGTTGCTTGGTAATCAGCTCTAGATTCGCCTTATTGGCCGTTCCCTGGCTATTAATCTCCGTCAGCTTCTGCAATTCTTCATCTAGGGAATTCAGCTTTTTTTGAGCCAAAGCATCGGATTCGCTGGCGAACACCTGGGCGATGACACCGCTCTTACTGATCCGGCCTCCATTTTCCGTCTGATAATACAGATAGCCTTCTCCACCGCCCGGCACCAGCGTTTCATTCCGAATGGTGATGCCATCGGTATCAATGGTATCGTATACACTGTATTCCACGGCGGTTTCTTTTTGGATCGGATTGTACACGATCTGAAACCCCTGATACGCCACATAGCCAATAAGAAATAAAGAGAGCACGGCTGTCAGCAGACGCCGGAAAAAGGGTTCCATTTCTATTCCCCGCCTTTCTGTTCATACAAGGGTTCCAATGCCGTCAATGCCGCCCTGAGGAGAGCGGTTTTCTCCGGGTACTCGTCGATATATAGCCGGACGCCCTCTGTTTTCCGAAACCAGGTCAGCTGCCGTTTAGCATACCGCCGGGTGGCCTGTTTCAAATTATCCACCGCCTCTTCCTTGGTACATCTGCCTTCTATCCAGGGAAGCAGCTCCTTACAGCCGATAGCCTGCCGCGCAGTTCCTGCCAAAAGGGGACGAACCCTTCGGACCTCCTGCTCCATCCCGGCATTCAGCATGGAGTCCACCCGGCTGTTGATCCGGCGGTACAGCTGTTCCCGATCACGGCAGTCCAGCAGCAGTACCCGTGCACGATAAGGGGAAGGAACCCGACGGGAAGCCGCGATTTGCTCGCTCATAGTCATCCCGGTTGTTTCATACAGCTCCAGCGCCCGGATCACGCGATGCAGATCCTGAGAAGATAGGCGGCGGGCCGTTTCCGGATCTACCACGGCCAGCTCACACAGCAGCGCCTCCGCTCCCTCTTCCCGGACACGCTCCTGCAAGCGGCGGCGCACTTCCGGATTCTCTCCGCTTCCCGATAAGGAGCGGTTTTGAAGCAGGGAGGTAATGTACAGCCCCGTACCGCCGCAAACAATGGGGAGTTTTCCCCGGCGGTGGATTTCCGCAATAAGCCGACGGGCCTCTTCCAGCCAACGCGCCACACTGTAGGACGCATCCAGCGGCAGAATCCCCATCAGATGATGGGGAATTCCCCTGCGTTCCCCTTCTCCCGGCTGCGCCGTCTGAATAGGGATGTCCCGGTATAGCTGCATCGAATCGGCAGAAATTACCTCTCCCCCGAGACGAAGCGCCAGTTCTACCGCCAGTCCGGTTTTCCCTGAAGCGGTAGGGCCCGCGACCACTATCAGCGGAATATCGGTCTGCTGTACTCCGATCACAGCTACGTTCCTCCCCTTAGTGAAAACCAATCCATCTTATCGCCGCTTTCTATAAAGGGAGCGAACCCTTTTCGGAAGCTTGTCCGATGAAAGCAGCTTCCCTGAAAATCAATTTTATCTTAACGCCCTCACAGTTTTCCCGCAAACAACTTCATATGCCATGAGCCCATACCATGAACGCTGTCCCATGCGGTTCTCAGCCTACGTCTATCGGCAGCGTTCCCGAGAAATGCTACCGTATTTCTCCCGTCCTTTATTATACCATAAGCGTAGAGGGAGAATTGGCGGTGCCGCAAAGCGGGAGGAGGTCGTTCCGACCGACAGCCAATTTCTCCAGGCCCAGGGACTTCTCGCATCGTTTGTGCCTACGACATAAAGGCCCTGGGCACATTATACCATGAACGCCGCCCCATGCGGTTCTGATCTAACGTCTATCGGCGGCGTTCCCGAGAAATGCTCTCGCATTTCTCCCGACCTTTATTATAGCATAAATGGCGGCGAAAGCCAACGCTTCCCTCCAAACGTTTAATTGACCAACCTCCGGCCCATCCATCAGAGGCAGAAAGGCACAGGGAATACGGTTTTCCTTTTCCCTGCGCCTTCGGTTTTCCTCTTATATTCATCCGTTAGTTGTGGCGGTGACGTTTGTTTTCCAGCTTATTCAGTTTTTCCAGATCACCGTTTTCTCCTATAACCACCAGAATGTCTCCATCATGGATCAAATCATCCCCCCTGGGCGAAACCAGCAAATTGCGCCCGGAACGGATTGCCACCACATTGACCCCATATTTGGCACGAATGTTGTTCTCCTGTACCGTGTGGCCTACCCACTCGTCCAGCACTTCGATTTCCATCAGGCTGTGATGGGCAGAAAGCTCCATATAATCTATGATGTTGTTTCCCACCAAACTGCGGGCCAGCCGGTTTCCCATATCCTTCTCCGGCATGATCACCTTGTCGGCGCCGATACGTTCCAGGATCTTAGCATGGGTTTCCGACCCTGCCTGAGCCACCACATACCGTGCCCCCTGATCCTTGAGGGCCATCGTTGCCAGACAGCTGGTCTCCACATCCTTGATGCTGAGCACCACTGCATCAAAATTCCGCAGCCCGATGGAATCCAAGGCATCCGGATCCAGGACATCCGCCTGCACCACATGGGTAATATCGTGGACCATTTCCGCTACCTTTTCCGCATCGTTGTCCACTCCCAAGACCTCCGCATCCATTTTGGTCAGCGAACGCGCCACACTGGAACCAAAGCGTCCCAATCCCAAAACTGCGATCTGTTTCATTTGCCATGTCCTTTCTTACCAAAAAAGATTTCTATTGAAGGGTTCCCCTCTCATCCTACCATCATCCGTTCCTCCGGATACCGGATGGAATTCGAGCGGTCACTTCCGCCGGACAAGGCCATTGACAGAGTCAGAGGCCCCAACCGGCCAAAAAACATAATAATGGTGACAACCACCTTAGAAAAAGCGCAAAGCCCCATGGTAACATTGGCGGTCAGTCCCACCGTGCCAAATGCAGAAATCACCTCAAACATAACGTTTTCCAGCGGGATGGGATCGCCTGCCACCGTCTCCGCAGAACTGACCAACAAGGTACCCACAAGCACCAGTCCCAATGCCAAAGAAAAAATACACAACGAACGCTTAACCACCTGTTCATTGAGACGCCGGTGCCGGACATTGTAATCCTGACGCTGATGCACAACGGAATAAATGAACAACACCACGGCAAAAAACGTCGTGGTCTTAATGCCGCCGCCGGTAGAGGCCGGAGAAGCGCCGATAAACATCAGCAGCATGCTAATCATCTTGCCTGCCGGAGTAAGGCCCGCCTGACCCAGCGTGTCAAAGCCGGCGGTACGTACAGTCACAGACTGAAATGCGGCTGCCATAACTTTTTCCGCCGGATTCAGATCGTGACCTCCCAGTGTCGAGGGGTTGTTCCATTCCAACAGGCAAATGGTGATCGTACCAAACAAAAAGAGGATACCCGACATCAGCAGGACGATACGCGAATGGAGCGTGAGACGGCCAAAGCGGCGGTTCTTTCCAATGTCCACCAGCACAGAAAAGCCCAAACCGCCCATGGTGATCAAGACCATCAGCACCAGGTTGATCACGGGATCCGCGGCGTACCGCTCAATGGAATTAGGGTCTCCCAACACATCGAACCCGGCATTACAAAAACCTGAAACGGCAAAAAAAACGGCAGTGTACAGACCCTTGGCAAAGCCGAATTCCGGAATCAGACGCAGTGACAGAATCGCTGCGCCGGCGGCCTCAATCGAAAAGGTAAGGATAATGGCACTGCGCACCAAACGCACCATGCCCTGCAGGGAATCGGAATTGAACGATTCCTTTATGATCATGCGCTCCCGCAGGGATATGCGGCGACCAATGGCCATAAAAATCAGGGAGGTCATGGTCATAAAGCCCAATCCTCCGATCTGTATCAGCGCCAGTATGACAACCTGGCCGTAAAGGGAAAAAGTCACACCGGTATTGACCACTGTCAATCCGGTTACACAAACCGCCGAGGTCGCTGTGAACAGGGCATCCACCGGCCCCAGAAAGGTCCGGTCCACCGTGGCCACCGGCAGCATGAGCAGCAAGGACCCCAGCACGATAACGGTAAGAAATCCCAGGACAAGAATCTGCCCGGGATTTCGTTTATTGATAAATCGAAGAAAAGTCACAGCCACGCCCCTTGCCTTGGGCTCCTGGTCCTTCACTTCCTCTTCCCCTGCCTTTCCAGTGTTACAGTCCTGCGGTATTCAGACGCCCGCCCGGTCTGCAATATCATGCACATTATAGCAGGTTTTTTAGTTCCGTCAAGGACTGCTTTCCCCCGTTTCCATGGCCGCCTTTTTTATTCCTCGATAGCCGCTTTACGGGAGGTGATGGCGCGAAGAACAGCCGGATCGAATTTGGGACGGCGGTCATAGGTATACAGGCCATTGACCTCCTGTTCCACATCGGTGAGCTGGGTATAGCAGAAGC
Source organism: Candidatus Avimonas narfae (assembly GCA_904395335.1). GTDB lineage: Bacteria > Bacillota > Clostridia > Oscillospirales > Acutalibacteraceae > Avimonas_A > Avimonas_A narfae. Next base: position 24,564 of record CAJFNR010000021.1, read on the forward strand.
CGGTTATTCCCTCATTGTCCAGCAGCGCCTCCGTCAGCCCACGGTATCGCTCGATAAACTCCTCCTCGGTTCGCGGCCGGTCACCGTAGCCCCAACCGTTCTCCGACTGCTCCGGATCCCACCAGATACCGCCGTATTCGCTGACAAAAGGACAGTCGGCCCGCTCGGTGCGGTAACGCTCCCGGAAGGTCTCCGGGTTCTGGTCGTAATCATGACAGTCCCACAGGTCGGAGCGCACATGGGTCCAGCCGGAGGCATCGATAAATGGCCGGGTGGAATCCACCGCCTTGGTCATCTCATACAGCATGTTCACCAGCTGGGGATCTTGATCCCCCTGCGTTTCATTCAGGGGACACCAACCCACAATGGACGGATGACTGTAATCCCTGCGGACCGTCTCCAGCCATTCGGGCAGGAAGCCACGCCACGCCTCCGGCCGGGACAGATCCAGACCCCAGTTGCCGTGCTCGCCCCACACTAGGTAACCCATGCGGTCACAATGGTACAGAAAACGGGGTTCAAAGATTTTCTCGTGCAAACGGGCGCCGTTAAAGCCCATATCCATGGAACGCCGGATATCGCCGACCAGCTCCTCCTCATCCGGCGCGGTATAAATCCCGTCCGGATAGAACCCCTGATCCAGCACCAGCCGCTGAAAAACCGGTTTCCCATTGAGATAAAATTTACGGTCGTGGTAAGCGATGCTGCGCATGCCAAAATAGCTTTCCACCCGGTCCTCCCCCAGTTCCAGACACAGGTCATAAAGCGTCGGGCTGCCGGGGCCCCAGGGAAGGACTTTCGCCAGCTCCAAACGGCCTTTGGCCTGTGTCCCGACAACCGTCAGCTCTGTTTTTCCCATGGGTTTCCCCTGGAGAAAAGCCTCCGCTTTTAACACCCGGCCATGGGCAGACGCGCATTCCGCTTCCATATACAGGCATCCCGCTTCCAAATCGGGAGTCAGCCGGATCGCACGGATATAGGTGTCCGGTACCCATTCCAGCCAAACGGTCTGCCAGATACCCGTGGTGCGGGTATAAAAGCACCCTTCAGAATAATAGGAGAGAGACTGTTTACCGGCTGGCTGTTGTCGGGAACGAGGATGATCGTCGGCACAGATTACCAGAACATCGTCCCTCCCCTTGAGCTGGTCGGTGATGTCAAAGGAAAAGGACACGTATCCGCCGCTGTGCGTGCCGACCGATTGTCCGTTTACCCACACCTCGGTGTGATAATCGCATGCCCCGATGTGGAGAAGCACCCGTCCCCCTTCCCGCCATTGTTCAGGGAGAGACACCTCCCTCCGATACCATACCGTGGGCATAAAATCGGTATAGCCGATACCGGAAAGCCGGCTCTCCGGACAAAACGGCACCACAATTTTTTTGGTAAAGGAAGCGGACTCGAACCAGCGGCGCTGGCGGCCACTGGATCCAAAATCCATCTCAAACTCCCAGGGACCGTTGAGATTCATCCATTGGGAACGCACCATCTGCGGGCGGGGATATTCCGGACGGGGAATCGCCTTTTCCATTGAAATCGCTCCTTTACGGCCCCGGCGATCTCGGCCGGGGTTCTTTCCCGATTGCTTGCGCCTATCTTGCCATTATACAGCGGCTTCGTCAAGTCAAATTTTTCTTTTTCTTTCCGGTTTATTCCTTTTCATCCCCTGTTTCCTCCCGACTTCACAGAATCTTTCGGTTTTCCTTGCGGGAAGCGCTTGAAAAAGCCCCCCAAATGCGGTATACTTCTTTTACTGTAGAATTGTCAGGCGGCGCTGACCGATCATCCGGAGGAGCTTCCGCCTCTTTTCATCAAAGGGAGGTTCGACCATGCTGGATAAAACCATGACCTTCTCTCTCGGCGACGACAAGGAACAGGAAATGAAAAAAATCCTGACCACCGTCTACGACGCCCTGCAGGAGAAGGGTTACAACCCCATCAACCAGATCGTGGGATATCTGCTGTCGGAGGATCCCACCTATATCACCACCCATAACAATGCCCGCAGCCTCATTCGCCGTCTCGATCGGGATGAGCTGCTGCGTGCGCTGGTGCGCTCCTATCTCAACAGCTGAGTTCCCGCGCTTTACAGAATCGTCCGCCTGTGTTACAATGGGCAGCGGTCTGACGGGAAAGCTTTTTGCGCCGGCTAGGAAATCGTAGCCGCATCGATACCACATCGGGAGGAACGAGCATGTCCGAAAAAAAGTCCGCTGATACAGCGAAAAAAGAAAAATTTTTGATGTATAAGGGAAAGCCGCTGGTACGTATGGGAAATACCCTGTATTACGGACGGATGCAGGATCCCTATGTCGTTATGCTTCAGGTGCTTTCCACCAAAGAGGTCAACGGGCTTTCAGTGGCGGACAAGGTTCAGGTTCAGCTGATGTCCACTGACCCGGATCTCCGCATGAAGGAGCGTATCATCAAAAAAAGCGAGAAAAACGGGTTATACAGCGCCATGGATATCGGCGCAATCTGGCTGGAACGGTCTTTGGAAAAATAAGAAAAGAATATACACGGCCTGCCGAAAATCGGCAGGCCGTGTTTTTTGCTTCTTTAACGAACCGGCGTATATTCAATAGACGCCTGATGATCGGTAGCCTCCAATTTGAAAATCACGGGGCGGAGCCCGTCATTGCAGCTGCATATGGCCACCCCCGGTTTGCGGATCCAATCCCCATAGTAAAACAGCTCCTCCCCGGCTCCGTGAGCCAGAGCAAACACATACTGATAGATCGCCTTCCACGCCTCGTCACAGAAGCCCTCCGGCTTGGCATAGTCCGCATAAAACACCTGTCCGGCCTTCATCATCGGGCAGGCTTTCAGCCCGGGGACGCCATACTCCTCCGCCAGCTCCCGGTCTAGGGTGGTTTTCAGCACGGTGATTTTGACCTTGTTCATACTGTACCCTCTCCCCTGCAACAACTATTGAGTTTTCTTATCCTAATCCCCCAAAGCTTCTCTCTGATTCCATGCAGGTCAACTCCCCGCATCCATGGATTCATGGCGAAAAGTAAATGCTTTATCGGAAAAATAAAAAGCTGTCCCTCTATATAAAGAAATTTGTGTTCTTTCCGCCAGTCCAAACAAATGGGACACCAAAATCACCGGGATTTTGGCTTGCATAAATACAGGCAGGATATCGAGAAGCAACCGACGGCCTTCTTCATATACCGTACTTTGAAACGGCTCATTCAAAAGGAGCATGTCCTCGGGCGTTATGCTGTCCGTTATTTTGGACAATGATTCACATTCTTCCTCAAAACGGCCTTTGTTGTTTTCTCCTACCGCAAAATGTGTATATATTTGATTTACCACCCTGACGGTTGCCTGCTTTGCCGGAATAGGCAGACCTGCCTGTGCGAACAACTGAGCGGCACCAATCGAACGCAAAAAAACAGTTTTACCGCAACCATTAGCTCCGGTAATAATAGTTAGGGGTGTTTCTATATAGTCATTAGGAACCGGTGGGAATTCCTGTGACAACGACAAATATATATCGCGCAATTGAACGTAGTTGTTCTTTTCTTCACGAGTGATTTGGGGCCAAATGTAATGAATCTTTTTTGACTTCAGAATTTCTAAATACCGCAAAGAAAAATCATAAAATAGCAAATCCTCTTGCAATGACAGAAACGGTTTGGCCAATTCCATACCAATCTCCCACAAAAAGTAGGACAAAGAAGGCATGGACTGGTCGATGGCCTGAGTGATTATCTCTTTGAACCTGTCATTAACAACAAAGGCAGCAGCAGAAAGACCAGGGCTTTTTTTGAAATTCAGGTGCTGAAAGGATTCGATCAGGCTGTATGTAACCGTATTGAACTCCTCCCCTAAATCCGCCTCGATTACATAAGAAGAATCCATCAGCCGCAATTCGCTCAGTGAACATAAATAGGTATGAACCGTTAGGAATTCCGGATGGTTTATGGTATCCTCCAGGTCTTTCCTCATCTGCTGCAGCCAATTCGAAGTCAATTCCTTTGAGTTCAGTACCTGCAGCAGTAGGGAATATTCATTAAGGACTTCAATAACCATGTTCGCTGTATCCCTTACGGATAGCATCCGGGCATGGTTATCATAATTATATGGATTCTTTCTGTAATCCCGACGCTGTTCCTGAATCCCTAATATTTTTTCCTGGATCCGACGAATGGAATTTGTCAAGGTTTCAAACACATCCGGATATCTTTGAAAATCGCATAGGCACTTCTGACGGTTAACAATCGTTTCCTCGTTTGTACAGGGAACAGATAACAGCCTGACTGCTTTCCGAGATATCTCTTCATTGCGATGCATGAAAGAAACAATTTCGCTGATTAACAAATCCTGTATAACTCTGTTGGACAGACAATTTTCTTTTGGGCTATCCACGCTCTGATCAAAGAGAAGCGAAGATATCATTTATCATCACCAACTTGTGCATCATTAGCGGCTATCCATCCCTTTTGTCTCCACTTCTTTATGAGATCATTATATGTCAGTCCATAGGAAGCGGCAATGAGTTGTGATTTTGTATCACATCTATCACTTCTTACGATTTTAAATGTTTTTTCATTAGTTGAAGTGATTTCCGGCGTATATAGAAGTATGGAAAATGTTTTTTCATGGAGATCATAATCCTGATGGGAATTCCATACGACATAGCAACAGTTTTCATGGAATTTTTTCAATATTTCATTACTCAATTCTGCAGATTCCTTTTGATTTGTAGATGAATAGATTTCATTAACCAAAACCAAATCATAAGCCCTTGTTTCAGATAGAATTTTTTCCATCCGCTTTTGCTCGTTTGTCAATCTTCCGGCATGAATGGCTTCGTCCTGAGCAAAAGCTGTATAAACGCAACCGATATATGGAATGGTCATTTCGTTTGCCGGCACATAAAAACCAACCAAAGCAAAAATCGTGCAAATTCCTATCATCCGTAGAAAGGCCGTTTTTCCCCCGCTATTTGTTCCGTGGACTAGTGATAAATATGTTTCCGCATAAAAATCATTCGGAACTATCGTATCTTTTGTTTTCAATAAGGATATATCAAATCCATTCAAAATATGAAGTCGTGCATTTTCTGACAGCCGCGGCAAGCAAAGAGGAATGCTCTTTCTTTTTAGAAAATCATATAAGATTCTTAATGAGTCAATGATACAACCATCGCTAATGCCGTTTTCGGTTTGCAAAAAGGGATAGGAGGAACAAAACTGAGTACAGCACTGCAAAGCGCTTTTTACTTCTGAAAATCGCTCACCTAAAAAGGATAGATATTTGTCTGCTTCTGAAAGAGACAATTTCTCTCTCTTTTCTTTCATTTCTATGTGAAACACCGTCTCCAACCCATCCAACAAACGTTTTGCATATGTTGCTTTTTGGACCTCAGGCATGACTGCTGCTGCCTTGTGCTCAGACTTTGAAGTTTGAATCCACAAGGCAGTCCTTCTGTATTTTTCCAATATCTGAAATAAATTTCTCAGTTGATTCTTCAGCTCACAGTAACAGGTTTTCCTTTGTTCGCTTTTGGCTATAGCGAAAACATGCGTCAATATGCTATCGGTAAACGCTATATTGATGGAGGTGAGACCCTCTATCATACGGCAGTAAGCCACAGCATAACGAATATGATAGAGCGACGTATCGGTTTTATCCAAATAAAAGGTCTTTATTCGATGTAAATGTCGAAAATATGATTCCGCTGTCTTTAAATATTCCTGTGCCATACGATCATGAAAACAACTCTCAAAAAACTCCTGTCTTCGCTTAATTTCATCATGAGGGGGAATTCTACATAGATAGTGTGTAACGGATTCCAACTGCTGCTGGTTGAGGAATGTTTTCAGCAAAGATAGAATTCCCATGTCTTCCAATGTCTGTTCCGACAGTCTGCGCTCCGAATGATATTCAAAAAAGCTGATTTCATCCATTCTATCACCTACCGCAAATCGTGAAAAGCTTTGCGCAATGCGCTTTTTTCTTTATGGGATAAAGAGCCGTTCCCATTTAAGGTATTCCTTTCTTCTTTACATTTTCTAAAAAAATATTTTTCTGTACATAATTTCATACCATAAAAGTTATCTCCATTGGATAAGGGCGCGGCTTCATTTTCTCCCCAGTATATGCTCCATGGCTTGGGAATAAGCATATAAATAGGTGTAAATTTGGATAGAAGAACCTCTCTGTAAATTTTATTTCGTACAGATATTCCATCTTGTATCAGATCGAATCGAATGTTTCGTTCTTTAGATATCGGTTCCATAATAATGGCCCCTGATATCGAAGGACTTCTTGCATATACTTTGAATAACCATTTGGATGGAGAAGACACAAAAATTTTGGTTGCCCGCTTAAAGGAACCACCCAATTTAATAATATAAGCCTTTCTACCATATACCACTAATAAATCGGCTGTTTTACCATGATTAAACCCTAATAAAGACCACCAACGATGAAAAACAAAGAAGAAATCTTTTCTAACTCCCCAAATGAATAAGCGAAATAATAAACGGACTCGATTCCCTATATACCGGCAGAAGGGAATTCCCCAAACAATAAAAACAAAGGCGGCAAGGATCCAGATCACACTACAAAACCAGTCCATAATTTCACCTTTCTACACCTCATTATTTTCTATTAATTTCTTCGCTTGTGTAACGGTAGTATATCTTAACTCATAGGTGGGATATTCGGTGAATCGATACAGCAAATGTAAATATGTAAGAGTTAATTCTGGCGGCAATAAATGGTTATCAATTATTTTTTTCATAATTATTTGCTTTGATTTTATTAACTGTAAAATAGCATTATTAGAATATGAAGAAAAATATATAGATTTAATCTCAATCGCTTTGTCAATTATATTTTTAGGCACTAATATAAAACGTTTATCATGATTACCAATATATTTCCCTGACAATACCATATTTTTACACTGATCTGTTAATATTTTCATACCATTTAATCTAAGATGTATAGGATTCCCATTAGGTTGTACATTTAAATTATTTGATGATATTGCAACATAATCATCGGATATATAATTATATCCATTGTTAATTAAATAAGTTGTTAATGTAGTTTTACCTGAATGTGTTGGGCCAATAAATAATAATGCTTTATTGTCTTTTTCTATCGCAGCACAATGTAGAAGAACATAATTTTGAATAGGTTTACGGTAAAATGTTATTAAAGAGGAAATTTCTGATAATGCATCTTCTACGATATAAGGCTTATGTTTATCAACGGAAATAATATAATAATATTTCTCTTTACTTATTTATATATTCAAAATATTCTTTCCTGTTGGTAATGTTAAATTATTATTCATATACATTAGTAAAAGCTGATTATAAAGGAACAAAGAGTTAGTTTCAATATATATAACTGGATTTAAATAAGGCCTAATAATTTTTAATTTGTATGTATCCATCATTTACCTCATCAATCTTTTGCTTAGCAATACGATGCAAAATTAAATACTTTTTATACATACAAAAACCATCTGTTCCACCGTTACATTTATCTTCCATTGCATAAGCGGGACAACCGCCTCCACATATAGGCTGTGCTAAACAATTTTGGCATAATGAATTGTTTTTATAAAATTTCTTAATATTTAAAATTAATTCTTCTATTTTATTCGACATTAAAACTTCATATAAAGATTGATAAAATATATTGCCAACACTATAAGGAAAATTAAACAGTTGACATAAATAAACGTTTCCATTTACATCTATACGTGGAGATATTTTAACTATTCCTTTATTCAATAATGGGCATTGACCCACCTCATGAGTAACATTTATCTTGATTAAAGCTCGATATTTTTCTGCTAAATGTATTAATGTTTTCATACACTTATAGTTTTCCATTTCGTTCAAAGTTAAAAAAGAATTTGCTTTTGCTCTACCATATAAGCGTATAATTCCAAAATCAAGACTTCCAGCATTTAATTTTATAGCTAATTTTATAATATCTTCAATTTCGGTGCAATTAATAGAATTTATAACTGAATGAAATTTGAAACGGTAGTTGGTTTTATTTAACATTTCAGCAACTTCGATAACCTTATTGAATATACCAGATCCTCTTACTAAATCATTCGTTTCTTTATTGCTTCCATCCAAACTAATCTGAAACAAAATTTTCTGACTCTTATCTATATTTAAAAATTTGCTAATATATGATTGCGTTAGTAGCGTACCATTAGTAATAACTGTAATATCAAAATTATTTTCCAGAAATAATTTTATAATTTTAAAAAATTCTGTATGTAATAACGGCTCACCCCCAGATAGAATTACTGAATAACAATTACGACTATACAATTGTTTAATAATATAACGAATAGTTTGCAATGGAATTTCAGTAGAAAATTTTCCTGAATCGTTATAACAATGCCTGCAATTTAAATTACACGAATTAGTAATTTCAAGATAGCATTGTTTGATCATATATTTACTTCTAAAATTTTTCATTGTTCCACCAATATTATTTGTTCCTTTATCATGGACTGCAACATTTCATTGCAATCATTGATAATTTCATCTTTATTATATTTTGAACTATAAAATTTCTTTATATACTCCGTTAAAATATTATTTTTTTCATAATGATCACATAACTCTAGCAACTGATAAGCAGTTTGATTAAGAATATAAATACGATTATTCAATTGAATAATGACCGTATCCTCAAAAATATCTTCAATTAAATTCGGATTTTTATATATTATCATATTATACTCCAAATCTATTAATTTAATAGAATCAATAATAAGAGCATATATTCAACAAGTAATTGTTCTAATATATGCTCTTATTATTCTGTTTTTTATGGGGCAGCATATCCAGTAACAGCTCCAGTACTACAATTATAGGCATCCCAACTATAGACCCCATAATAAAGACAGCCCCCAGGATTTACTGATCGAGCCATTGCTAGTATTTGAGAAGCTAACTCCTTCTCATCCAAACAAATTAATACCGGCTTTTCATATTCCATAAATAATTTCCCTTTTCTTAATAGTAATTAAGAATTTTTAACTATTATAATCTTAAAATATAAAATTGTCAATACAATATTCCATTTATTTTATATATGTGATTTTTTTACAATTTTAGTTTGAGTTTTTGTGAAAATAACACTCCTAATAAAATTTATCTATTTCTCTCCTCTACGCCTTCCCTGAAGTAAAAAAAGGAAAGCGAAGGCACAGAGGAGAAATACAGGCAATAGGTACAGAAAAAGGACAAGATATCACGAAAATGACATCCTGTCCTTATGAAGAAGAGCGTATCACTTCCGTGATACGCTCTTCCCTTCTCCTGTGTTGGCGCCTGCCTATCTTCCCGGGCCGCTTCCAGCCA
>CAJFNR010000022.1 GCA_904395335.1 Candidatus Avimonas narfae
TCGGCTCCCGCATTTTTCGCAGTAAATCAAGCCGGACAGCAGCGAATAATCGTTGTGCATTTTCGCAGGCTTTTTCCCTGTGGGAATGTTGTCCTGGATAATATGCTGAACAGCTACCCACTTTTTGCCGGATACACGCCCTTTATGTTTGCCAATGGCGATAATCCATTTATCCATGGACTGACGCGGGGCGTGTTTCTTTTTATAGTCCCGCTTGTTGTAAGCCAGAAGGCCGTATTTCTCCGAACAATCCTTTTCCTCAAAGCAAACATCGGAATTTTGGGCGGTGAAGTATTTCAAAGCATCCTTGTCGGCCACACAGTATACAGGATTTTGCAGAATTTCCTTGATGCCGGGCAGAGAATAATATTTGCCGCTGCGGGACTTGATCCCCTGTTTGATCAGATATTTACTTACGCCGGAAACGCTGCGGAGTTCCAAAAATTTTTCAAATATCATATCCACGGCGCGAAGCTCATCCGGATTGTCTTTCAGCTTACAGGAGGTTTTCACTTTTCCGTCAATGATGATTTCCTGTTGCTTCTCGGAGGTATATCCGGTGGGTGTCGTCCCGCCGAGCCATCGTCCTGTGCGGGCCAGCATGAGCATATTGTCCCGCACACGCTCCGCTATGGTTTCCCGCTCTAGCTGGGCGAAAACCGATGCAATATACATCATCGCCTTGCCCATAGGCTTGGAGGTGTCGAATTCCTCTTTAATGCAAATGAAAGAAATGCTGCGGTCGTTCAAATCTTCGATCAAAGAGGAAAAGTCGCTGACGTTACGGCTGATCCGGTCGAGCCGGTAGCAAACCACAAAGTCGGGCTTTTTCAGCTTAATGTCTCGCAGCATCTGCTGAAACTGAGGTCTGTCTGTGTTTTTGGCCGAAAAGCCTTCATCCTCATACACCGTGATGTCGGCATCGGAAACATCAGAAAACTTGCTGTGAATGTACTGCTTACACATTTCGATCTGGTTTTCGATGCTCTCCCCTTTGCCTGTGTAGACCGACTTGCGACTGTAAATAAAGAACTGCAATCGCTACTCACCGTCCTTTCGCGTGTCCAGGTAGTCGGCTAGTATTTTGGCGCAAAGATTGGAAAGCGTCCGTTTTTCAGCGGCGGCTATTTTATCCAGCTTTTTCTTGGCGTCTTTGCTGATGGTTATCAATACCCTGGTGTTGCTGTCCGCTATCGCCATATCATCACCTCGTACAGTCTGCAATACGTATATCACCGTGTCAACACTATAATATGATACAGTTATATGAAAAGAAGAAAACGAAAATTGACAATTGTAGATTGTCAAATATGTTGGACAGTGAACTCAGAAGGAGAAAACCAGTGAAGAGGTCTCATAAGAAAGTGGTTGGAGAGGCAGTTGTGGACAGCGATTTGCTTAGCGAAATCGTCCAGGGAAAAGAAAGCGTGGGAAAAATAGAAGCGCTTCTGGTCCTCTCTGTGGCTGCGTTCGTGCAAGAAAACGGCGAGGAAAATATGTAGGATATGGGCGGAGAAAAGATGGTTGACGATCTGTTGTTTCTGGCGCATGAATTCCTTGGGTTCTTTGAGGCGATAGGATTCACCCTTGATGTTGATAACGGTACAGTGGTGAAGGACGCGGCCGAGGATAGCAGAGGCGATGGTGATGCTAGTATCAGTTCTGCCTCTGTGTGCTGGTTTGGGTGATTGTGAGGACGCCGGGACTGGCAGAGGCCAGGGATTCCACACTGCCGTCCCGCAGGTTTTCCAGAAGTAGATATACGACCGGCTTTAGAATGAGCTTTTGGTACTGCGTAGTCTTCGGTCAGAGATTGGGTTGCCTGTATTCTTAATACAATATTAACACCCTTGACAAGCTTTTTATACTATCAAAAGGCGTTTTGTGTTATACTATTTTTTGGGATTTTGTATTCACAAATGTAAGGGGAAACATTATGGAAGAAAAACGGCCGGACCCGCAGCAGCTGCTACATTCGATCCGGGCAGAAGAAAGCCGTGCAAAGCAGGGAAACTTGAAGATATTTTTCGGATATGCTGCGGGTGTTGGGAAAACATATGCTATGCTGCAGGCGGCCCATCAGGCTCAATCGGCCGGAAAAGATGTGGTTGTCGGTTATGTGGAACGTCATATACGTCCGGAAACACTGGCCCTTTTAGACGGGCTGGAACAGTTGCCCTGCAAAGAGGTAGAGTATAAGGGCGTCTCTTTAAGAGAATTCGATATTGACGCCGCACTTCGGCGCAGACCGCAATTGATTTTGGTAGACGAACTGGCGCACAGTAACGCAACAGGGAGCCGACATGCCAAGCGTTATCAGGATGTGGAAGAGCTTTTGCGGGCGGGTATCGATGTCTATACCACCGTAAATGTTCAGCATTTGGAGTCGCTCAACGATCTGGTGGAATCCATTACCCACATTGCCGTCAGCGAAAGGATACCTGATCGCATCTTTGATTCCGCCGACCAGGTGGAGCTGGTGGATATTGAACCGTCTGACCTGATTATCAGGCTGCAGGAAGGGAAGGTCTATCAGAAGGGGCAGGCACAGCGGGCGCTCAGTCACTTTTTTACGGAAGAGAACCTGGTTGCCCTGCGGGAAATCGCCCTGCGCCGCACGGCTGACCGGCTCAACCGCACCGCACAGAAGACGGGTAACGAAGCCGCGGCCAAAGCCGGCGAACATATTTTGATTTGCCTGTCCAGTTCACCTTCCAATGCCAAGGTTATCCGTACCGCCGCACGAATGGCGGAGGCTTTTCACAGCAGCTTTACCGCGCTTTTTGTCGAAACACCGGAAACCAAGGAATTAAAGGACGATAACTTAAAACGGCTGCGTGACAACCTGCGCTTGGCCGAACAGATGGGCGCACAGATCGCAACGGTGTATGGCGAGGACCCGGCTGTTCAGATCGCAGAATATGCGAGGGCCAGCGGCATTACCAAAATCGTGTTGGGCCGTACTAACCACCGCCCACGCTTTCTTTTCAAAGGAAAAACGCTGGTGGATCGTCTCGCCGACAGCGCGGGAGACCTGGAGATTTATATTATTCCGGATACACAGCCCCTCTATAAAAAGAAGCTAAAATTTCTCCGCAGCGATGATATCCGGTTCAGCTGGCGCGATATGCTGAAGACACTGCTCATCACGGTGCTGGCTACTCTGATCGGATGGGCTTTCTTTGCGTTAGGGTTGCGAGAAGCCAATATCATTATTATCTACATTCTCGGTGTGTTGGTGACCACCATCTGGACACAGGGTTATCTGTACGGCGCGTTTGCTTCTCTGCTCAGTGTGATTGCCTTTAATTATTTCTTTACAGTCCCACAGTTTTCTCTGAAGGCAACGGCTCCGGATTATCCCGTCACCTTCCTGATCATGCTGGCCGCCAGTGTCATCTCCAGCACACTGGCCACCCGCGTAAAAAAGCAGGCAAAGCAGGCCGCCCAGAAGGCCTATTATACGGAGTTGCTAATGAACTGCAATCAAAAGCTGCAGCAGGGTAGGGACGAGCAGGAAATCCTGCAGCTGGCCTCTCAGCAGCTGAGTATCCTGCTGAACCGCCCCATATTGTTCGCCTTGGCAAAAGGAGAAAAGCTGCACTTCCATGCAACGCCGGCAGAGCGCGAACCGGAACTCCTCAAAGGGATGACGGGTGAGGAATACGGCGTTGCCGACTGGGTTATACAAAATAACAAGCGGGCAGGGGCCACCACCAATACCCTTTCCAACGCGCACAACCTCTATTTAGCCGTTCGCGGCACACAAGGAGTTATGGGGATTGTGGCCATTCCCTCCAAATACTATCCAGGCTTGGAAGTGTTTGAAAAGAATTTGACGATTTCCATCATAAATGAGTGCGGCCTGATTCTGGAAAGAAGGCGGCTGCAGCAGGAAAAGCAGAATATTGAGATGGAAACCCAGCAGGAGCGGCTTCGCTCGAATCTGCTTCGGGCTATCTCCCATGATCTGCGCACTCCCCTGACCAGTATCAGCGGCAACGCGGGGATTTTAATGGAAAAGAGTATTGCGCTGAATGAAGAGAAGAAGCAGGAGCTGTACAGTTCGATTTATGATGACTCTATGTGGCTTGTCAATCTGACGGAGAACCTGCTGTCTATTACGCGGATTGAAAACGGCACCATGCATCTGCAAATGGATGCCCAGCTCTTGGCCGATGTGTTTCAAGAGGCGCTTGCTCATATCGACCGGCAGGCAAAGGAGCATCGGATTACCACCGAACTGCTGGACGATCTGCTGATGGCTAGGATGGATGTCCGGCTGATCGTTCAGGTGATTATCAACATTGTCAACAACGCCATCAAATATACGCCGGCCGGCTCTCATATCGTTTTGCGTGCGGAACGATGGGGTTCTATGGTGGAAGTCAGCATCGCGGATGACGGCCCCGGCATTTCGGATGAAGCGAAAGCCCATCTGTTTGATATGTTCTACACAGCGAGCCAGGGGAATTCGGACAATCGGAGAGGGCTGGGGCTGGGGTTGAGCCTTTGCCGCTCGATTGTGTCTGCGCACGGCGGTACGATTTCTGTAACAGATAACAGTCCTCATGGCTCGGTATTTACCTTTACATTACCGTTGGAAGAAGTGAAAATAGAAAATGTATAAGCCCAAAATATTGATTGTAGAGGACGACCCCACCATCAGCAACCTGATCCGTACAACGCTGGATACACAGAATTATCAGTATCATACCGCACGAACTGGTTCCAGTGCGATACTCGACGCCGTCTCCTATACTCCGGATGTGATCATTCTCGATCTCGGCTTGCCGGACATGGATGGGGTGGATATTATCAAAAAAGTTCGCGGCTGGAGTAACCTGCCGATCATCGTCGTCAGCGCGCGCAGTGAGGATCAGGATAAGGTGGATGCACTGGATGCCGGCGCTGATGATTATCTCACCAAACCGTTCAGCGTAGATGAATTTTTGGCGCGAGTGCGGGTGGCATTACGACGGAGTTATACGGAGGCATCTGCCGAAGAATGCAGTATCTACGAAAACGGTGAACTAAAAATTGATTATGCCGCTGGCTGTGTCTATGTCCAGGGTGTAGAAATCCATTTAACACCAATGGAGTATAAGCTGCTCTGCCTGCTTGCCAAGAACACCGGAAAAGTCCTGACCCATAACTACATTCTCAAAGAAATTTGGGGCAGCGCATTGGAATCCGATACTCCCTCCCTGCGGGTATTCATGGCAACGCTCCGAAAGAAAATCGAAAAAAATCCCTCCTCTCCCCAGTATATTCAAACCCATGTTGGGGTTGGCTATCGGATGATTCGTCAGTAATCTGCTTTTCAGAGTAAGAGCAGTATGTATCTGGAATAGAACAAAAAATATTTTCCAAAAAGGAAAAGGGAGTCGGCGTCTATGAACGCCGGTTCCTTCTACGTTGTAGAATATAGAAGAACAGGGAAAGCGAACTCTATGGTCACGCTTTCCCTGTTTATTTTCTCCTATGCTACATCAATGATTTTTCCTCCACAGCAGCGTTTCCTGCGGACGCCGTACCGTGACCGAACCCACTTTTGCATTCTCAATCAGTCCATAACGATGCAGACAGCTCTTCAGCCTTTCCTCGGCCACCGGATCCATAGCGCAAAGCGGCAACCGGCAACCGCCTACGTTCATCCCCATCGCGTTCATCGCACATTTTACGGGAACGGGATTGACATCGCTGAACAGATTTTCAATGAGCTCTAAATAACGGAGCTGCAGCGTATCGCTGCGTTCGGTATCCCCTTCAAAATAGCTTTGGCAGATATCATGGGTTTCCTGCGGGACCACATTGGCCAATACAGAGACCACCCCTTTGGCGCCCAGTGCCAGGGCAGAGGTGATCTGGTCGTCGTTGCCGGAATAGATCTGCAGCTTGTCACCGCACAGCGAGAGAATCTTGGCAATTTGTGAAAAATTACCGCTGGCTTCCTTGGCTCCTACAATATTCGGGATCTCGCTGAGTCTGGCATAGGTTGCCGGCAGAATGTTCACGCCTGTCCGGCTGGGAACATTATATAGGAGGATGGGAAGATCCACCTGTTTGGCGATGGCTTCAAAATGCAGATACAGCCCTTGCTGTGAGCATTTGTTGTAATACGGCGTCACCAGCAGCAGCGCATCCGCGCCAAAAGCCTGCGCCTGCTTCGACAGTTCGATTGCATGGGCGGTGTTGTTGCTCCCGGTGCCTGCGATCACGGGAATACGGCCGCCGACACGCTCCACCGTATAACGAATGACTTCCAGATGCTCCTGGTCGGTTAGGGTGGAAGCCTCTCCCGTCGTACCGGTAATCACTATGGCGTCGGTCTTATTCTGAATGTGAAATTCAATAAGTTCGCCGAGCTTCTCATAATTCACGGAGAGGTCGGAATGCATGGGCGTAACCAGCGCCACGCCGGAACCGGTAAATACCGTTGTTTTCATTTTCTTTTCCTCATTTCCGTTATTTATCGGCAGGCAAAAAGCCAGCCGTTTTTAAACAACGCCATACTAACACAGATCATATAAAGATGGTGTTAGCATATTACAACGGAAATTAAGATGAAGAAATTTTTACAAGACCAGTATCGCGGGACAAACCGGACCACATTAAGACGGAGAGTAGCACCTTTGCGGATTGTAGTCAATCCAAAGTTCTACCATTAGAAAAAGCCGAGAAAACGCTCTGACGTTTTCTCGACTTTTTTACCTTAACGCAACCTTAATATCCATTGGAAAACGTTTAGGGCACATTCATAGGAAAGCTGATACAATAGCGAAGGAATGAACGACAAAGGAGGATATGAATATGCTTGATTTGATAATGCTTGCTGTTTTGGCGGTAAGCTTTGGACTGGTTGTCCTGCTGGTACATTGGTGCCACAAGCAGGTAGACAGGCAGGAATGAGGAGGAAAGTAGTATGCTCATACTCGGTATTATTGTTTTATTGGTAGAGATATATCTGGTCTATGCACTGGTACATCCCGAAAAATTTTGACGTTTGCAGGAGGGCATGGATATGCTGCAGCTTATCTTAACCATTATACTGTATCTGATAATGGTTATCCCGGTCGGCATCTATGTGTATCATATCGCCGCCGGAAAACATACTTTTGCCGATCCTGTATTTGACCGTGTAGACGGCGTCATTTACAAGATCAGCGGCATCAAGCCGAAAAATGGAATGAACTGGAAGAAATATGCGCTGGCTCTTTTGGGGACCAACGCGGTGATGATTCTGCTCGGCTATATCGTCCTGCGGATTCAGAGCCTTCCGCTGTTTAATCCAAACGGGATTGGAAACATGGAGCCATCCCTTTCCTTTAACACCATCATCAGCTTCATGACAAACACCAACCTTCAGCACTATTCGGGTGAGTCGGGGCTTTCTTATCTGTCCCAAATGCTGGTGATCACCTTTATGATGTTTGTCTCGGCCGCCAGCGGCTACGCCGCCTGTGTCGCCTTCATCCGCGGACTGGCTGGCAAATCCAAAGACAACGTGGGCAACTTTTTTGCCGACCTTGTCCGGATTACCACCCGTGTGCTGCTTCCCTTCTCCATCGTTGGCGGCCTGCTGCTGGTATGGCAGGGAGTTCCCCAGAATCTGACCGGCAATGTGGTGGTGGATACCATCGAGGGGGCCAAGCAGGTCATCGCGATGGGGCCGATTGCGGCGCTCGAAATCATCAAGCACTTGGGTACAAACGGCGGCGGCTTCCTGGGGGCGAACTCGTCCACTCCGCTGGAAAACCCGACGATCATCTCCAACCTGATCGAACTTTATTCCATGATGCTCCTGCCGGGCGCCTGTGTTATTACCTTCGGCAAAATGGTCAGAGACCGCAAACGGGACATGACGGCTAAACGTGCCACTCTCGACGAAGAAGACGCTCTTGCTGCTAAGGGAAAAATCCGCAGGAGCCTCACCATCTGGATGTACGGACGGGAGGGACGGAGCATTTTCGCCGCCATGGGCATTATTTTTGTCATCGGCCTCGGCGTGTGCTTCTGGGCGGAAAGCCAGGGGAATCCTGCGCTCGCCGATGCGGGGTTAAGCCAGTCCATGGGAAGCATGGAAGGTAAAGAAGTCCGGTTTGGTATTGCACAGTCGGCGATGTTTACCACGACAACAACATCGTTTACCACCGGTACGGTCAACAACATGCATGATACACTGACGCCGCTGGGCGGCATGATTCCGCTGCTGCATATGATGCTTAACGTGGTGTTCGGCGGCAAGGGCGTCGGCCTGATGAATATGATCATGTACGCCATTCTGGCCGTATTTATCTGCGGACTGATGATCGGACGCACGCCGGAATACCTTGGCAAAAAAATTGAAGGGCGCGAGATGAAGCTTACGGCGCTGTGCATCATCATTCATCCGCTGCTGATCCTGGCCTTCTCCGCTCTGGCGGTCGGCACTGCGGCAGGTTTGGAAGGGATCACTAATCCGGGATTCCATGGACTTTCCCAGGTACTGTATGAGTACTCCTCTTCTGCGGCCAATAATGGTTCCGGTTTTGAGGGGCTTGCTGACAACACCATGTTCTGGAACATTACGACCGGGCTGGCTATGTTCTTCGGACGATATCTTTCCATCGTGATCCAGCTGGCCATCGCCGGTTCACTCATGAAAAAGAAGTTTGTTAGTGAATCGGTTGGCACGCTGCACACCGATACCGCTTCGTTTGCCGTCATCCTGGTTTTCGTTGTGTATATCTTTGCGGCACTGACATTCTTCCCGGTGCTGGCGCTCGGCCCGATTGCGGAACATCTCACTCTCTGGGCGTAAGGAGGTAGCATGGATATGAGTAAAAAACGCAACCAAAAGCTGATTACGCCTGAAATATTTCGCCAGGCGATCATTGGCTCCTTTGTAAAATTAAATCCCCGCTATATGATGAAAAATCCCGTCATGTTTGTTGTGGAAGTCGGTTTTGTTATCACGCTGATTCTGTCCTTCTTCCCGACCCTGTTTGGCGATGCGGCGGCCAGCAATCTGCGTACCTATAACATCATCGTATCGGTTATCCTGTTCATCACCGTGCTGTTTGCCAACTTTGCGGAATCCGTGGCGGAAGGCCGCGGCAAGGCGCAGGCGGCCAGCCTGAAGAAGACACAGAAGGACACCAAGGCCCGTCTGCTCAAAGACGACGGTTCCGAAGAGGTCATTCTTTCCAGCCAGCTGAAAAAAGGCGACATCGTGATGGTGTCGGCCGGTGAAATTATTCCCGGCGACGGCGAAGTCATTGAGGGTATTGCCTCGGTGGACGAATCCGCCATTACCGGCGAATCCGCCCCGGTGGTACGGGAATCCGGCGGCGATTTCTGTTCGGTGACCGGCGGTACCACCATCGTGTCCGACTGGCTGAAAATCAAAATCACTTCCGACCCCGGCAACAGCTTTCTGGACCGTATGATCGCCCTTGTGGAAGGCGCATCCCGGAAAAAGACGCCAAATGAAATCGCACTGAATACTCTGTTGGTTTCGCTGACCATTATCTTCATGATCGTGATCGTCACTCTGTATCCTATCGGCGTCTATTCCGGCGTGCAGCTGCAGACATCCACCCTGATTGCATTGGCGGTCTGCCTGATCCCCACCACCATCGGCGGCCTGCTGTCCGCCATCGGTATTGCGGGTATGGATCGTGTCACCCGTTTCAATGTCATTGCCATGTCCGGTAAAGCCGTAGAGGCCTGCGGTGATGTGGATACTATGATTCTGGACAAAACCGGCACCATTACCTACGGCAACCGCCTGGCGGCTGACTTTTTCCCCGTAGGGGGAGCCAACCGCAGTGATCTCGTCCGCTGTGCGGCACTAACCAGCCTGCACGATGAGACGCCGGAAGGAAAATCCACTTTGGAGCTGGCACGTCGTTTGGGCGACAACAGTACGGAAACCGAAGGCTCCACTTTTATCGAGTTTACGGCCCAAACCCGGATGAGCGGTGTGGATTTGCCAAATGGGCTTAAAATCCGGAAGGGCGCCGCTGACGCCATTGAACAATATGTGAAGAGCCTGGGCGGTCAAATCCCCGAAGATCTTCACGAACAGGTGGACAAAATTTCCAGTCTGGGCGGCACGCCGCTGACGGTTTGCGAGAACAGCCGCATTCTTGGCGTCATCTATTTGAAGGATACGGTAAAGCCGGGTATGGTGGAACGGTTTGAACGTCTGCGTGCCATCGGCATCAAGACCATCATGTGTACTGGCGATAATCCGCTGACAGCGGCGACCATTGCCAAAGAAGCCGGTGTGGACGGCTTTATCGCCGAGTGCAAGCCAGAGGACAAAATCGATGTCATCAAGAAAGAACAGGCAGAAGGCAAGATCGTGGCCATGACCGGCGACGGCACAAATGATGCTCCGGCACTGGCTCAAGCGAATGTGGGGCTTGCCATGAACAGCGGCACCACTGCCGCAAAAGAGGCTGCGAACATGGTGGATCTGGATTCCGATCCCACCAAGATTCTGGAGGTTGTCGAAATTGGCAAACAGCTCCTGATTACCCGCGGCAGCCTGACCACCTTCTCCATCGCCAACGACATTGCAAAATACTTTGCCATCATCCCGGCTATGTTTATGCAGGCCATCCCGCAGCTGGGTGTCCTGAATATCATGCACCTCGCTTCCCCGTACAGCGCCATACTCTCCGCTTTGATTTTCAACGCCATCATCATCCCCTGCCTGATTCCGCTGGCCATGAAGGGCGTCAAATACCGCCCGATGTCTTCCGGAAAGACTCTTCTGAGGAATATGTTGATTTTCGGCGTGGGCGGTATTGTTACCCCGTTTATTGGCATCAAAATCATTGATCTGCTGATTCATCCGCTGCTCACGCTTATCGGGTTAGGTTTGTAAGAGGAGGACACAAGCCATGAAAGAACGTACAAAAAAATTTCTGCAAAGTACCAGACAGGCTGTTGTGGTGACGGTCGTCCTGATGATGATATGCGGTTTGCTGTTTCCACTGCTGCTGACAGGACTTTCGGCTCTATTCTTCCCGCATCAGGCAAATGGCAGTCTAATTACCGTAGGTGATAAGACGCTTGGCGCCGAATATGTGGGCCAGGAATTTACGCAGGACTATTATATGTGGAGCCGGCCGTCCCAGTATCATTACAATGTCTATATCGAGGACAAAGATGGGACTCAACACTATGTGATGAAAGATGATGCTGGCAAACAAATTCTCTTCATCGTGGATGAAGAGGATGCGGACGGCAACGTTACTAAGGCGCATTACGATACCTTGGATGAAAGCGGCAATCAGGTGTTCTACAAAGACATCGAAAATCTTGATGAGGCGACAGATACCAGGTTCGGAGGCCTTGCTTCTGGCTCCGCAAACTACGCCCCTTCCAATCCGGAGCTGGTAAAGCGTGTGGAAGCGGATATAGAGAAGTTTTTGGAAAAGAACCCGGATGTCAAGCGCGAGGATATCCCGACCGATTTGCTGACTGCTTCCGGTTCCGGACTGGACCCCCATATCTCCCCGGAATCCGCGGAAGTACAAATTTCCAGGATTGCCGAAGCCTCTCAATTGAGTGAAGACACGATCCGTGAGATTGTCAAGCGCCATACTGGTGGGAAAATTCTCGGCATATTTGGTGAGGATACGGTGAATGTCCTGGAAGTCAATATCGAGATCGCGCAGGCGATGGGGATCATCCCTTCCGGGGAATAAGCGGTTGAAAGGGGAAGAACGCTATGCTGCATCACTACCAGACGGTATCCAAAAGACGAATTCCTTGTATTGGTTTGACGGAAGAGCATCCTCCGGAAACGGAGGTGCTGATACTGCTGTACAACATCAACCTCTGGTTAGGAGCGGCGCCGGCCGTTTACAGTTCGGCTGAAGGAAGAACGGTGTATATCCTCTATGAAGATACCGCTTTTCTCATCGATGACTTTCTGGAATCTTTTTCCCCCTCTCTCGCTGTTATCAGCCATTCTTGGCCGATATGCGCTTTTGGTACAGCATCCAATCAAGAAACCGTCCGGCTTTCAGCTGAACTCTTGCCGGCGGAGACGAAACAAAACCCGACTATTGAAGTTGTACAGCAAAGCATTTCGGGACAAGAAACGGACTCTTTGCAGACGCTCTGCCTGCAGATTGACTGCACCGATCATGAAACCGCTGTTAAAGTATACCGCCTTCTCACCTGCATGAACTGGCGGACGAATATAGCGGTCATGGATTGGAGTGCCGTTGATTCTTCCTGGAGGCAGATGCTGGTCGATCCAACTATCAGGAGCTTCTTCTGTTATATCAGCGTGGATCCGCACATAACGCCGGGCGATTGCCTGCGGTCTCTCAGTTTTTCGCAAAAACTCGTTTTGTGGAAGGCTTTCCTGAAGGAAAAGCTGGAACCCGCCGAATTCGAGTGGTTGGCCGAAGAAATCTCAGAAGATACGGTCAGCAACCGTATGGAATGGGAATTGGCCTTGCGGGAAGCCATGAAGCAGCTAAAATTTCGTATCATCAATCAAGAAAATAGCTTTGAGCTGTTTGATGACGCAGGTAAACGGCTGTATTTTGGCTCGGACTGCCGTTCGGCTGCAGAAAGAGTGTTGATGAAAATTTTGTTTCCGCTCAATTTTCAATAGGTTAAAACTCCAATTCCCCGGCAGAATCGCAATTCAGCCGGGGATCTTTTATATCCACAAATGATTCCGCAGTGAAGCAATATTTCCCGGTTTCTTTATCCCTGACCGAGGGTCATCCCGTACCGGAACAGGGCTTATGAATCGTAGGTATCCGTATAGGTCGCTTTCTCTTTGTCCATTTGCTCCCAGGCAGAGGCACTGCCGGAAGCCTCTCCCTGGCTGGGAACCTCCTGAACTGCTTCCGCAGGCCGAAGTCAACAGCAGCAAGGCGGCTACCGACCCCAGGCCTTTGGCGGAGAACCGGACAAAGACGGGAAAAATGTATTGCCTCTTCATACCTACACCATTGAGGACGCCATCAACGATGGGAATGTGCTGCCGTTTCGCATTGACTACATAAACATCGTCAAGCAGAAGGAGGGCGCCGCCGACAAGGAAGTATCCGCCATTGACAACAATTCTTTCCGCGACGGGACGCTGAAAACGATAGGCACGGATATTGACAAAATCTTGCCGCCTGTTTCCCGCTTTGACGGCGGGAGGGCAACCAAAAAGCAAGGAGTGATTGATAGGCTGACGAAGTTCTTTGAAAAATACTTTGGACTGGTGTAAAGAAAAAATTATAGCTCTGTACCAGTACAAGGTTGGTGGAGCGGAAGGGATTATGTTTACTAATGGAATTATAGGCATGATGCGGGCGGATATCCCAAATATACTGGTTCATCCATATTTAGCACATAACGGTACACAACCGATACATACCTGCGATTGCAGCGTATATTTCACCGTGATATACTGACTATGTTCAAAAAATTCTATCCTGTATGGCAGGCGCTCCTTTTATGGGGCGCCTGCTTTTTTGTGCGAAAAAAATTTGCTGGAAGGTACATTGCTTGAAAAGACAAAACAGTCTTTTACGCTGGTATTTAGCCGTGGTAGCAACGGCTTGGGAAACCGTCGTTTAGAGCGAAAAATCCGTGCAAATTCGATATCCAATTTTCGCCTTTGCGCCGATGAAAAATTGGATATCGTGATTTACCCTGTAAACCCGCTTGAAATCAGCGCTTTTGCGTGTCTTTCCCCTGCAAAATCTGCCCAAGTACATAACCCTATGGCAGATTTTCAGAAAAAGTCACCTGCCGGATCCGGCCATAAGCATTTTCCAAAGCACAAAACAGGAGGATAACTTCTCCCCGGATAAATGTGTAAAGAAGATGCACGGCATCTCCTTTATCCCCTGTGGTAATAGGCCAAGCCGGCATCTTCATACAATGCCTGTGAAAGTACCCGGTCGGAAAGGAGGGCGTGCATGTACCAAAACCGCATACGGCATATTGTTATCCATGAACCGGACGGCGGGGACATTCACGCCCTGGCCGACAAGGTAAGCGAATTTCATGCGGAAATAATCGAGCGAAAGCTGTATCAATCCGGTTTGACGACGGAACAGAAAATCGCTGTTATTGATAGAATAATCAAAGAATTAAAATCGCGGGAAATCAATGGATTCATCAAATAGGTGCTTGACCTGCCGCCATATGTGATATGGCGGCTTCGTTTTGCCTTGCTCCTATGACCGGAGGGTGAAATGCTTTACACCTATTCTAGCGGCCAATTCCTCTTGGGTAAGGCCTGCTTTTTCCGATAGGCTTTAATTTTCGCCCCACAGTCTTCATCTTGAAATGTCAGAATAAATTCGACCGTTTTTTCTTCTGTGTCAGCACCCGGCAACCTTTTTGTTTCCCTTTGTGTGGTGGCGCAAAGCGGCCGTTGCAGGGGACGAAGACGTTGGTCAGCACGGCGATCAGCCGTTCCCGGGGGGAGTCGATGATCCGTGCGCCCACAATACCCGCCGCATTGCAGCCGAAGCCCATGCACATGGTCAGCGCCTGCTTGCCGCAGGCTTTGGCCTTTTGGAAATAGCGATCCAGATTGAAAGCCACCCGGGGAAGGTAACCCAGATCTTCCAGCAGGGTAAACAGGGGAAAAAAGATGGCCATGGGAGGCAGCATCACGGAAATGACCCAGGCCAGCACTCGGTATACCCCCAGCACTAGCATCCCGTGGAGCCATTCCGGTGCGCCCGCCCAGCGAAAGAAATCGGTAAGCCGGTCCTGGATCCAGAACAGCCCTTGGGACAGCAGTTGGGAGGGATAGTTGGCGCCGCTGATGGTCAGCCAAAGGATCGCGGCCAGCAACAGCAGCATCAAAGGAATGCCGGTGCGGCGGCTGGTGAGCAGCCGGTCGATACGCCGGTCGCGTAAGGAATAACCGGCGTCCCCAAAGACGACGGCCTCGGCGCACACAGCCTCCGCCTGCTTAATAATGCCGGAAACCAGGGCATCCCGAAGGGAATCGGCGGTAAATCCTTCGCGGAACAGGGCTTCCCGCGCCCGTTTCAACTCCCAGCCTATCTCCTGGTCCTCTATCAGGGAAAAGCCCAGGTATTCCTGAAGGGAGGTCAAGAGATCGTCGTCCGGATCCAGCAGCTGAAGCGCTGTCCAACGGGCGGGTATGCGGCCCTTGGTCTTTTTCCGGATGAGCGGTTCCAGCCGGTCTGCAGCGGCCTCCACCGCGGCGGGATACCGCACGGAATGTACACAGGGGGCCTTTTCCATCACCTCCGCCGCCCGGTCCAACGCCTCGCGGATGCCCTTTTCCTTCCGTGCGCTGGTTCCCACCACCGGCACCCCTAGCGTTTTTTCCAGCTTTTTGAGGTCGATGGCAATGTGCTTTTTCTGGGCCTCATCCATCAGATTGACGCACACCACCACACGGGGGGTGATCTCCAGCGTCTGCAGCACCAGATTGAGATTGCGCTCCAAACAGGTAGCGTCGCATACCACCAGCACGGCGTCAGCGCCACCGAAACAGAGAAAATCCCGGGCGACGATCTCCTCAGCCGAATGGGCCAGAAGGGAATAGGTGCCGGGGAGATCCACCAGCACGTAGCTTTTTCCTTTATGTACACAGCGCCCCTGAGCGTTGGAAACGGTTTTTCCCGGCCAGTTCCCCGTGTGCTGATTCAGCCCGGTAAGCGCGTTAAAGACTGTACTCTTTCCCACATTGGGGTTCCCCGCCAGGGCAATAACCCGTTCATCGGGCTTCTCGCGGCGGATCGTCAGGCCGTTGTCCACCGCGTGACGACCGGTGGAGGCCGCTGTCAGACCCATGATATTCCTCCTTAATCCCTCAACTATTTATATAAGGAAAGCTGGGAAGGGTGGGGAGAAGCCGGGGCAACCGGCTTCTCCACGACGATGCCTGCCTTCAAAAAAGCTCATTCCACCAGGATCTGGGAGGCGTCCTCCGCCCGCAGGGCGATGACGGCTCCGCGGATTAAGTAGGCCACTGGGTCGCCTGCCGGACTGCGCTGCAGGCATTCCACATCGGTACCTTCGATCAGGCCGATATCCAGCAGCCGGCGGCGCATACTCCCGGAGGAAAGCAATCGGCTTACCCGCACTTTACCTCCCTCAGGGATGGTGTTCAGGGTTTGCGGAATCATATTTCGTTGCTCCTAACCATACTCATTTCAAGAGACGGGTTTCCCGGCTGAAAATCCTTTTCCAGCGGGAAACCCTGTTTCCTGCTACCAACTTATGCGCCGGGCGGACGAAGGGTGCAGCCGGAGAAGGAGGAGAATACCATGGGACAGGAAGGGGAGTTTCATACCCTGACGGGATACCGCCAGCTGGAGGGCGGGGAAATCACGGAAGCCATGGAGGATTATCTGGAAATGCTCACCCGGCACATGATGGAAAAGGGGTATATGCGCATCGGTGCCTTGGCGGAACAACTGCATGTCCGGCCTTCCTCCGCGTCCAAAATGAGTGCCCGGCTGCGGGAATTGGACCTGATACAGTTTGAAAAATACGGCCTGATCACCCTGACGGAAAAGGGGCTGCGTCTGGGGCGGTACCTGCTGTGGCGGCACAAGGTGCTAAACCGTTTTTTCTGCTGGCTGAACGGGTCGGAAAACCAGCTGCGGCAGGTGGAGCGGGTGGAGCATTTCATGGAACCGGAAACCCTGCGCCGTTTGGAGGCCCTGATGGAGCACCTGGGGGTATCTGAACCGGCTGAGCCACGCGATCCCTCTGTATCTTTTCCCTGAAATGTGATATGCTAATCCCGATAGATAGGAAAGAGCCGGACGTAGGCCCAACAGGCCGGAAGGGGAATGCAATGGATAAGCTGTATGTCAACGGACCGATTCTGACCATGGAACGGGAGAAGCCGGAGCAGGCGCTGCTGGTGTGCGGCGGCAGGATTGAGGCGGTGGGAAGCCGGGCACAGGTGGAGGAGCGGTGCCGTCCCCACACACAGACTGTGGATTTGGAGGGACGGGCGCTGTTGCCCGCCTTTATTGATCCGCACAGCCATCTGACGGCGGTGGCAGCCACTTTGCGCTATGTTTCCCTGGAGGGAGCGCGGAGCTTTGACGATATTGTGGCCCGGCTGACCCGCTTCCGGCAGGAACGGAACGTTTCCCCCGATCAATGGCTCATCGGCTTCGGATACGACCACAATCAGCTGAGGGAGAAACGGCACCCTGACCGGCGTGTGCTGGACCGGGCGGCAGAGGATGGCCCGGTGCTGATCTCCCATGCCTCCGGGCATATGGGGGTGGTCAGCACTCAGGGGCTGGTCCGCCTAGGCCTAGCCGCGGATACCCCCGACCCGGAGGGAGGCCGCCTGGGACGGGGGGAGGACGGCTCTCTCGACGGCTATCTGGAGGAAACCGCCTTTATCTCTGCATCGGCCAACATGCCGCCGCCCCGGCAGGAGGAAAGTGATCGTCTGCTGGAGGAAGCGCAGCGCCTGTATCTCCGACACGGCATCACCACTGTCCAGGACGGCCTGACCAAGGAGGAGGAATGGACCCTGCTTTCCTCGGCGGCTCAGCGGGCAAAGCTGTTGGTGGACACGGTATGCTATCCGGCCATGAAGGAATGTGCCCATCTAGTGACGGAGCATCCGGAATACCAAAGCTACAGCGGCCGGCTGCGCATCGGCGGATACAAGATCATTCTGGACGGTTCCCCTCAGGGACGTACCGCCTGGCTGTCACAGCCTTATGAAGGGGAACAGGACGGCTACCGGGGCTATCCGGCCCTGACGGATGCCGAGGCGGAGGGGTACATCCGCCGCGCCGTGGAAGAGGGCGCGCAGCTGCTGGCCCACTGCAACGGAGATGCAGCGGCGGAACAGCTGATCGGCCTGATGGAAAAAGCGGTGGCCGGTGGAATGACGCCCCGGCGACCGGTGATGATCCACGCCCAGACGGTGCGGCGGGACCAACTGTCCCGGATGGCCGCTCTTCAGATGATCCCATCCTTTTTTATTGCCCATATCCATTATTGGGGCGATATCCATGTCAAAAATCTGGGGCTGGAGAGGGCCGGACGGATCAGCCCCGCCCGTTCCGCCGGGGAGGCCGGGCTGCGCTATACCTTCCATCAGGACAGTCCGGTGGTGCCTCCGGACATGCCGCTGACCCTTTCGTGCGCTGTCAACCGGCGGACGGCCTCCGGCCGTTTGCTGGGTCAGGAGGAACAGATCACGCCCTACGAGGCGCTGCGGGCGGTGACGATAAACGCCGCCTATCAATATTTTGAGGAAAAGGAAAAGGGTTCCCTGGCACCGGGCAAACGGGCCGATTTGGTGATATTGGATCGCGATCCGCTGTCGGTTCCCGCGGAGGAGCTGGACAGGCTGAAAATATTGGAAACCATTAAGGACGGCGAGACGGTTTACCAGGCGTAAGGGAAAAGGAGAGGAATGTATGAAGCTGATGATTGCTTCCGACCTGCACGGAAGCGCGTTTTACGCAAAAAAATGGTTGCAGAGGGTGGAAGAGGAGCGGCCGGACCGGATTTTGCTGTTGGGGGATCTGCTGTATCATGGTCCCCGCAACGACCTACCGGAGGGATACGCGCCCAAGGAGGTGATCCCCCTGCTCAATGGTTTGGCTCCCCGGCTCATCTGTGTGCGGGGAAACTGCGACGCCGAGGTAGACCAGATGGTGCTGGATTTTCCCATCATGGCGGACTATGTCCTGCTGCAGGCGGAGGAACATACGGTTTTTGCCACCCACGGCCATATCCATTCACCGGAGCAGCTGCCCCGGCTGCAGCCGGGGGACGTGCTGCTTTCCGGCCATACCCATGTACCGGGGCATCAGGTGCGGGAGGGGATCCTCTGCCTCAATCCCGGCTCCCTGTCCATTCCCAAGGAGGACAGCCCTCACAGCTACCTGGTCTGGGAATCCGGTGAATTGGCGTGGAAAAACCTGGACGGTATAATTTTTGACCGTTACGGCAAATAAGGGGCTTCCCTTTTTTGTAAAAACCATGTAAAATAATCCGTGGATGCATTTTTGGTCGAAAAAAGGCTTTTGCGGATGCCGAATGGTTAGGGGAGCGTGTATGATCGATTTTTCCACCTTTTTGTCGTGGCTGGTAACCAATCCCGTGCTGCTAATTACCGTGCTGCTGACCCTGGGGGTCATTTTTGTCAACGGCTGGACCGATGCGCCCAACGCCATTGCCACCTGTGTTTCCACCCGGTCTATGAGCCCGCGTGCCGCGATCCTGATGGCGGCGGTCTTCAATTTCCTGGGTGTGTTGGTCATGACCTTGATCAACAATACCGTGGCACAGACCATCTACAACATGGTGGACTTCGGGGGCGATTCTCATGAGGCGCTGGTGGCCCTGTGCGCTGCCCTTTTCGCCATCGTCACCTGGGCTGTGGCGGCCTGGTACTTTGGGATTCCCACCAGCGAGAGTCACGCCCTGATCGCGGGGCTTTCCGGTGCGGCTATCGCCCTGCACGGCGGGCTGGCCGGCATCAACGGCGGCGAATGGATCAAGGTGGTCTACGGCCTGCTGCTGTCCACGCTGATGGGCTTTGGGTTCGGCTGGATCACGGTGAAGGTAACGGAGCTGATTTGCCGGCGTATGGACCGGCGCAAGACTACCGGTTTCTTCCGGGGGGCGCAGATCGCCAGCGGCGCCGCTATGGCTTTCATGCACGGCGCTCAGGATGGCCAAAAGTTTATGGGAGTGTTTCTGCTGGGGGTGTTTTTGGCCAACGGGCAGGCTCAAACCACGAGTTTTACCCTGCCTCTCTGGCTGATGATCCTCTGTTCCGTGACCATGGCGGTGGGGACCTCCATCGGCGGCTACCGCATCATCAAGGCCGTGGGCATGGACATGGTGAAGCTGGAAAAATATCAGGGCTTTTCCGCGGATCTGGGGGCGGCGGCTTGTCTGTTGGTATCCTCGGTATCCGGGATACCGGTGAGCACGACCCACACCAAGACCACCGCTATCATGGGCGTGGGGGCGGCCAAACGTCTCTCCTCTGTCAACTGGGGTGTGGTAAAAGAGATGGTGTTGACCTGGGTGCTGACTTTTCCAGGTTGCGGATTGATTGGTTTTTTGATGGCCAGGCTGTTTATCGCCGTATTCTGAGGAATACGGGGACGAGGGAGGAACGAAAATGAAAAAAAAGGATTATGACTATTTCCAGGCGTTTACCCAGGCGGTGGATTACTCCTGCCAGGCGGCGGAGATCCTGAAAAACACCCTGACCTATTTTGATACCGACAAGCTGAATGACCGGCTCAAGGATGTTCACGGCGTGGAGCACGCGGCCGATCTGGGAAAGCATGAAATGATGAGTGAGCTGGCCCGGGCTTTTATCACCCCCATTGAGCGGGAGGATATCCTGGAACTGATGCAGGAGCTGGATGATGTCACCGACGATATCGAGGATGTCCTGATCCGCACGTATATTTTCCATATTCTCTCCATTCGGGAGGATGCCCTGCGCTTTGCCGATATCATTTCCCGTTGCTGCGGCGAGATGCTGAAAATGATGAAGGAATTCCGCGATTTCCGCAAATCCAAGACCATCCATGAGATGATTGTCACCATCAACGATCTGGAGGAGGAAGGAGACCGCCTGTATACGGAAGCGGTGCGCCGCCTGTTTATGCATTCCAAGGATCCCATCGAGCTGATGGTCTGGCGGGAGATCTTTGACCGCATGGAAAAATGTTGCGATGCCTGCGAGCATGTGGCCAATATTGTGGAAAGCATCATCATGAAAAATAGCTGAGGGCCATCCTTTCAGTAGATAAGAACGATTCTAGCGGTGAAAGATTTCTTTCACCGCTTTTTCTATTATCGCTTTCAGCATGACAAAACCCCCGGTTCTACCGGGGGTAGGTAAAAAAGTCTTGGCAAAAGAAAAAATAAAAAAATCGTTCGTCCTTCAAAGGAAAAAGAATGGTACGGAGGTTCTGAAAGGAAGGCGGGGATTTTCGCGAAAAGTGTCCCTCTCGCAGAATGCTATGAA
>CAJFNR010000023.1 GCA_904395335.1 Candidatus Avimonas narfae
GCCGGGATGGTGCTGACGGGTGTGTTTGCCTCCCGCGGGGCGAACTATGCCGCCGATATCATCAAGCGGCTACAGGGAGCCAAGACAGGGGAAACAACCGAATAGGCAAAGAGAAAGCCGGGGCATCCTAACGGGTGCTCCGGCGTTTTGTTTTTGGGGTTTCATTGAGCTTGATGCGCTAAGATTAAGTTTAAATAAACACCAAATAAACACCAAACTACAATTTTTGAAAAACAAAAACCCCGAAAAAGTGAGCGTTCAAGCCACTTTCTAGGGGTTGTGTTTGGAGCGGGAAACGGGATTCGAACCCGCGACATTCAGCTTGGGAAGCTGACGCTCTACCACTGAACTATTCCCGCGTATGAAATTTTTCCGTGGAGATAGCATAGCACAAGCCGTCCAAAAAATCAAGTCCCGGAAATTCCGATTTCCCCCTGTGCGGGAGAAAAAAGACAGCGGGATCCCAGAGAGAGAAAGTTTCTACCGGCAGGGAAAGCGGTATTCGGCAAAAGATTGTACCTTCTTCATCAATATGGTATGATATTGTTACAATATTGTGATCTTTATACCCACGAAAGCAAAGGAGGCATGGCAAAATGACTGCTACGTTTTCCTTTACCCGGGAACCGCTGGATACCGGCCGTGGCTTTCCCTCCTTTGTCCCCTCCGACGAGGAGCGGGGCCAGGAGGAATGGGCGCAGTTTCTGCGCAGCGGCAACTGGATCGAACACGATTGGACCTCCTACTACCGTCTGATGACGGGAGAGCCGGTGAAGGCGCGGCCCTTTGTTTCCCATCTGTGCCACTTTGCCGCCGACACCATTCACCGTCACGGCGGACTGGCGCTGGAATACGGGGCGGGCCCGGGCGGCGGGCTTTCGTCCCCCACCCTGCTGAAATATCCCGGCACCCCGTACCTGATCAGCGATCTAAGCACGGAGGTCATCAGCCAGTGGCGGGACCTGTACCGGAAGCATCCGGAATACGCCCCGGCGGCGTTAGCGGCCTTTGATGCCTGCGATATGCCGCTGGCCTCGGATTCCATAGGGGTGGTGTCCTCTTACGGCGGTCTGTCTAATATCGAGGGGGACCGTGTGCGGGCTATCGGGGAAATCCACCGGGTGCTGGAACCGGGCGGGCTGATGATTGCAGCGGAGGTATACGTGTCCGAGGAGGATGCCCGCGCCCTCCCGCCTACCGTCCGGGAGCTGTTCCAAAACCGTTTTCCTTTTATTTTTAAAAATTACCGGGAGGAATGCCGGGCTGCCGGGTTCCGCGATATCCGCGATGAAGTGATCGGCCGGTTTTCCACCGCCACGGACAGCAGTACGGTGGCAGATATGGCCAGGGAACACGGCGTGGAGCTTTTCTATACCCAGTATCTGCGCCTATGCACCAAATAGGAGGAATTATGGAGCGCCTGACGGAAAGAACAGAGCACGGATATCGTCTGACACCGGGACAGCTGCCGGCGGCAGCGGAGCGGCTGGGGCGCTGGGAGGACCTGGCGCTGCAGCTGGAAGCTTCCATCCGAAAAGCGGAGGAGGAGCTGGCGGAGCTGAAGGCCAAGGGAAAGGGCCGGTCCGTCCGCTTTCAGCAGCAGCTGGCTCAAAAGCTCACCTGGATGCAGCTGCGGGATTTGATGGCCCTGTATTCCGACGGGGGAGAAGGACACGGGGATTAAAGAAGCCCCAGCACATGCTGCATCAGCAGGCTGACGCCGGTGATGCCGGCCCAGCAGCAGAGTCCGAGGAAAAGGGGCTTGCCGCCGCTTCGGATCAGCTTGACGACATTGGTGTTCAGCCCGATGGCTGCCATGGCCATGATGATGAAGAATTTGGACAGCTCCTTCAGCGGGGAAAAGAAGGAGGGGCTGACGCCGGCCATGGTGCTCACCGTGGTGATGAGGGAAGCCAGCACAAAAAAGAGGATGAAAAAGGGGAAGATCTTTTTCAGGCTGAAAGCGCTGCCCTGTTGTCCGCCGGCCTTTTTCGCCTGACGGGTGCGCCAGAAAGCCAGCACCAAGGTGATGGGAATGATGGCCAGGGTGCGGGTGAGCTTGACGATGGTGGCGGATTCTAGCACAGCGCCGCCGGTGCCGTGAAGCGTGTCCCAGGTGGACGCGGCGGCAGTGACCGAGGAGGTATCGTTGATGGCGGTACCGGCAAACAAGGCAAAGCCGTCGTTGCTCAGCCCCAGGGCGGCCCCCAGCGTGGGGAAGAACAGGGCGGCCAGCACGTTAAAAAGGAAAATGACGGACATGGATTGGGCGATCTCCTCGTCATCGGCCC
This sequence comes from Candidatus Avimonas narfae, assembly GCA_904395335.1. Lineage (GTDB taxonomy): Bacteria > Bacillota > Clostridia > Oscillospirales > Acutalibacteraceae > Avimonas_A > Avimonas_A narfae. The sequence goes on from CAJFNR010000023.1 coordinate 2,292, forward strand.
CGATGACAGGGGCCGTGGCCGCGATGGCGGAGCCGCCGCAGATAGAGGAGCCCACCCCCACCAGAGTGGAGATGGATGCGGGCATCTTCATCAGCTTGTACAGCACAAACGCGATCACCAGCGAGGTGGCGATGGTGGAGGCGATAATGGGCAGGGACGTGGCGCCCACCTTGGCGATTTCCGATAGGTTCAGCCCGAATCCCAGCAGGATCACCGCGTACTGCAGAACCTTTTTGGACGTATAGGCGATGCCGGGCTGGGCGGCATCCTTGCGTTTCCAGAACAGCGTGATGATCATGCCGGACAGAATGGCGAATACCGGTCCGCCGACCACCGGGACCGCTTTTCCCAGCAGCCAGCAGGGCACCGCAATGATCAGGCAGATCAATACACCGGGTACTTTTTTCTTGACAGCATCCATAGGATCTCCTCCTCAAAAACCGATGCTGCCAGTATATCCCATGTTATTTATAAAGTAAAATTATAAATAATTATTGGTTTATAAAAATATAAAATAAATGTGCCGCCACAGATCGAGGGACAGACCCGCTGTGCGGCATCTTTGCAGGGAAAACAGGTGATTTTCAATGCTGGATCCGCGTCTGCAGACCTTTTTGGTGCTCTGTGACACGATGAGCTATACCCGGGCCGCTAAACAGCTGTGCCTGACACAGCCGGCGGTGACGCAGCACGTCCATTATCTCGAAAAGCATTACGGCTGCAAGCTGGTGAGCTACCAGGGTAAGGTGCTGCGGCTGACTCCCGCTGGGGAACGGCTGCGGGAAATGGTGCGCTCTCTGTCCTACAACAGCCATAAGATGGAGGAGGCGCTGGCATCCCCGCGCCCGGCCGTCCTGCATATCGGTGCAACCAAAACCATCGGCGAATATGTGTTGGGGCCGGATCTGGGACGCCTGCTGCGGGAGTACCCGGAATGTACCGTGTCCCTGACTGTGGACAATACGAAAGCGCTGTTGGAGGCGCTGGATCGGGGCACGCTGGATTTTGCGCTGATCGAGGGCTTTTTCGACAAGGCGCGCTATGGGCACCGGCTGTACCGCCGGGAGGAATTTTTCGGCGTGTGCGCTCCGGGCCATCCGGCCGCTGGCAGGGAGCTGTCCCTGGACGGCCTGCTGGCGGAAAACCTGATTGTTCGGGAAAAAGGGTCGGGTACCCGCGCCATTTTAGAGGAGTGGCTTCATTTTCACAACCATACCGTCGAGAGCTTTGCCCGCGTGACCGAAATCAGCGATTTTTCCCTGATCAAATCCCTGGTGCGGCAGGGGCTGGGGATCTCCTTCCTCTACGCGCCGGTGGTGGAGCAGGAGCTGAAGGAGGGGAGCCTTTGCCGTCTCTCCCTGGGCGCTTCCCCCGTTGTTCATGAATTCAGCCTCGTATATCTGCCGGACAATCTGTTTATCGACCGGTGGAGCGGGTGGCTCAGCGGGTTATCCGACCAATAACCTTCTGCGCGCCGAATGTGTCGCCGGCATCATTGGACAGCTTTCGGCTCTTTCCGGGGTAGGCTGTTGAAAGAAACCGTTTCCTTTTGGTGAAATGCCGGTAAAAAAGAAAAGCCCGGAGATCCGGGCTTTTCTTTTTTATTTATTCGGGTTGACGATATCCCGCCAATCCAGATCTCCGCGCTCCAGACCATGAATCAGCACCTCAGCGGTAGCGATGTTGGTGGCCATGGGGATGTTGCGCATATCGCACAGGCGGAACATATCCATTTCGCTCTGTTCATTGGATTTTTCCGTCATCGGGTCGCGGAAAAACAGCAGCAGGTCGATTTCGTCACAGGAGATCCGGGCAGCTATCTGCTGATCGCCGCCCTGAGAACCGCTGAGATATCGGGTGATTTCCAGCCCGGTTGCTTCGGCGACCATCTTGCCCGTGGTTCCGGTGGCGCACAGGTTGTGGCGGCTGAGAATCCCGCAGTAGGCAATACAGAACTGTACCATCAGTTCCTTCTTGGCGTCGTGAGCCATCAATGCAATGTTCAATTTGGCCATCCTCCTTATTTTGGTAATTAGGTGTTGGGGATTATAGCTTTTCCAATCGGGCGAGGGGCGCATCGCCTCCCAGAAAGCGCGTGGCGATGTTTTCAAAGCACTGGGACGCCCGGCAACTGGAAGGCAGGGGTTTGCCGTTGGCATTGGCCACCGCCACCTGTTCGTCCTCCGGCAGAATACCGATGAGTTGCAGGCCGGCGGTATCGATGATTTCATCCACATCAGGCATGCGGCCCTGACGGATGGGGGCGGCGCGCAGCCGGTTGATCACCAGCCGGGCGGGCAGCTGCCGGTCTTCCAGCAGCCGGGAAACGATCTGGGCATCCCGGGCGCAGACCATATCCGGAGTGGTCACCACCAGCGCCCGTTCCGCGGGAGCCAGGGCGGTTTCAAATCCGCGCCCCACGCCGGCGGGGCAGTCCACCAGGATCACATCGTAATAGAGCGTGAATCCGCGGCAAAGCCGCCGCATGTCGTCCGGCGAACACAGCTGCTCCAGGCTCACCGGTGCCGGGACCACAAACAGATCGGGACAGAGGGGGGAGGGATAAATGGCGCGGATAGGCTCGCACCGCCCGGCGAAGATATCGGACATGTCGTATACCGTGCCGCCAATGCCCAGCATCAGATCCAGGCTACGCAGCCCGGCGTCGCCGTCGATAAGCAGCACTTTGCGTCCCGTGCGGGCCAGTGCGCAGCCCAGTCCCGCCGTGACGGTGGATTTGCCTGTACCGCCTTTCCCCGACGTGACCACCGCAACGGAACCCATGTCCTTCCTCCTTCCCCTTTCCGCGTGCCGTCCGGAAACAAATCCGCACAACCGCGTCCGTATCTTTGTCCAGTGTACCACAAAAAAAACGGGAGCACAAGGGAAAGCTGTTGATAAACTCCAAAGCGGGGAAAATCGATGAATGGTGAATCAAGAAGACGGGCTTTTTCTCAGGGGATTGGCGGATTTCCGGTATTGTTTCGGGGGTATCCCCGTCTGCCTTTCGATCCCTGAAATGGAAGACGTCCGGATGTAAAAATAAGGGGAGGGCTTTCTATGAGCCATACGGGTGGAAAAAGGCCTGTTTAACGGACAGAGTGAAAAGAGGAACAGCACTCCAACACAGCCATACCAACGACGGCGCGAAGCTATATTCCTGGAAAGGGAAAAAGGATGCAGTGGTTGTGGAGCGGGCCGCTTTCTGCTATACTCCCGGAGGAGAGGACACAGGCGGGAGGAATACAGCATGACCAACAGCGAAATACAGTCGATCGCCCGGCGACAGTCGGCCTTGGAGGCGGGATGCCGCCCGGAGGATTTCGATGGCCGGGAGAATGTATCGGCGGTGGCAGGCGCGCCGTCCGGTGCGCGGAGGTATCTGGAGCTTCCGCTGTTCTGCAACCTGGTTTCCTATGGGAGCAACATCGTGGTGTCGGCCCGGGAAGATTTCCTCCCTTTGGCCCGGGCATATGCGGACCGCTGGGGCGTGGCAGGAGCCTTTTCCACCCCGGCTATTCACCGGCTGGAGGCGCTGACGGAGGAGCGCGGACACCGGATCTGCTTCATGGCGGAGTATTTTCTCCCCGATGTGGAGCGGCTGGCGCCGCTTCCCTGCCGGTATCCGGTGCGGCTGCTGGAGCCGGAACAGTTCCAGGAGCTGTATGTCCCCGCCTGGTCCAACGCCCTGTGTGAAAAGCGGCGGGAGCTGGATGTGCTGGCGGTGGGAGCGTACGACGGCGGGAAGTTGATCGGGCTGGCGGGCTGCTCCGCCGACTGTGAAGAGATGTGGCAGATTGGCATCGATGTTCTGCCGGACTATCGGCGCCAGGGGGTAGCTTCCGCTTTGACCAGCCGTTTGGCTGCGGAGATTCTTCAGCGGGGAAAGGTCCCCTTTTACTGTGCGGCGTGGTCCAACCTGCCGTCGGTGCGCAGCGCTTTGCGCAGCGGCTTCCGCCCCGCCTGGGTGGAGATGACCGCCAAGCCCATCGGGTTTGTGGAGGAAATGCTGGGATAAAAGAAACGGGAACAGCTTGCGGCTGTTCCCGTTTTCGGTATGAATAGAGGGCAGACGATTGCGGCAAATTTTCCCGCGGTATTTGGTGCCCTTTGTATCGAATCCCGTACGCAACGTCCCGTCTGTGCGTCGGTTTCCGCTCAAGAAGAATGCTTTTGGGAGTTTACAATAAAATAAATGAGCTTCCATTTTAGACGGCAGAAGGAAAACCGTGTTGCCGTAAAAAGTCGGGACTATCCCGACGAACAGACAGAGAAATTTAAAGACACGGGACAGAGATTGTTCCCCCAAAAGGCCCAGGCGTGAAACAAGATCAGTCCTTTTCCTCCTCCGTCAGCTGGCGGCGGCAGCGGGAGAGGGCCGCCTTCTGCTCCTTGGACACCTCGGGATATTGTGGATCCAGCTTTTCCAGCCGCTGGATGACGATCTCCGAGATCAGCAGCCGGGCGAACCATTTTTTGTCCGACGGGATGACATACCAGGGGGCATGGCGGGTGGCGGTTTCGTTGATGGCTATCTCATAGGCGTCCATGTACTCGTTCCACCGGGCCCGCTCGGCGATATCGGAGGAGGAGAACTTCCAGTTTTTCTCAGGTGTGTCAATGCGCTCCAAAAACCGTTTTTTCTGCTCCTCCTTGGAGATATACAGGAAGAATTTCAGCACCGTGTATCCGTTTTCGTCCAGATACCGTTCAAAATCCCGGATCTGCCGGTATCGCCGGGCCCACAAATCCCCTTCCATGCAGCGGGCGGGGAGCTTCTGGGAAAGGGGCAGATTGTGTACCCGGCCCACCAGCACCTCCTCATAGTGGGAGCGGTTGAAGATACCGATATTTCCCCTTTCGGGCAGATGGGACACGATGCGCCACAGGTAATCGTGGTCCAGTTCCTCCGCCGAGGGCTGCTTGAAGCTGGTGACCTGCACGCCCTGAGGGTTGAGGCCGCTCATGACATGCTTGATGGCCCCGTCCTTGCCGGCGGAGTCCATGGCCTGAAAAATCAGCAGCAGCCCTTCCCGATCCTGGGCGTAAAAGCGATCCTGCAGCTCCGCCATCCGGCGCATATTGTCCTGAAGCAGCCGGCGGGCCTCCTCTTTATCGCGGAACCCTCCGGTCTGGGAAGGGTCAAAATCCTTCAGAGAGAAGGCCCCCTTTTTGTTGAAGCGGTATCGGCTGATATTCATATCGGCTCCTTTCCGGCAAACGACGCCCCTTTTCTATCGGATAGGTTTATTCCCTGAGCGGCAGAACCTCCGCACAGTTTCGATCTTATATCTAGGCGCTTGGAGCTCCGTTTTCCGGAGGGGTTTCCATCAGATAGGGGCGGACGGCTTCCAGCTCCCGCAGGCCCAGGGTGACAGTCATCTGTACCCCCTCGGGGGTGAACTGTTCCTTCTCCACCGCGCCCTGCCGGCGGCAGCGTTCCGCCAGCGCCCCTTCCCGGAAGGGGATCAGCACCTGTACCCGCCGGCGGTCGGGGGGAAGCACGGCGGCCAGAGTATCCAGCAGCTGGGTCAACCCCGCACCGGTTGCGGCGCTGATGGCCACGGCCCGGCGTCCGCCCAGGGCAATAGGCCCGCCCAACAGGTCGCATTTGTTGTATACCCGAAGGGTGGGCGGTTCCGGCCGGTCGGCCTCTTCCGCCCGCAATTCCCGCAGCAGATCCTCGGTCAACTGAAGTTGTTCCTCCGCCTCCGGGGAGGCGGCGTCGCACACATTGAGTATGGCATCCGCCTGGGCGGCTTCCTCCAGGGTAGAATGGAAGGCCTCCACCAGCTGATGGGGAAGGCGGCGCACCAGTCCCACCGTGTCCACCAGCAGCACCTCCCGGCCGTCGGGAAGGCGCAGAGTCCGGGCGGTGGGGTCCAGGGTAGCAAACAGCCGGTCCTCCGCCAGCACACCGGCGGCGGTGAGGGCATTCATCAGGGTGGATTTTCCCGCGTTGGTATAACCCACCAGCGCCACGGTGAGCCGCCCCTCCTTTTCCCGCCGTTGACGGGTGAGGGCGCGGCGCTTTTTCACCTGCTCCAGCTGATTTTTGAGATAGCCAATGCGGCGGCGGATGTGCCGCCGGTCGGTCTCCAGCTGGGTTTCACCGGGACCCCGGGTGCCGATGCCGCCGCCCAGCCGGGAAAGGGCGGTGCCCTGCCCCGCCAGCCGGGGCAGGAGGTATTGCAGCTGTGCCAGCTCCACCTGCAGCCGCCCTTCGGCGGAATGCGCCCGGCCGGCGAAAATGTCCAGGATCAGGGTGGTACGGTCCACCACCCGCACGCCGGACAAATCCTCCAGATTGCGGTGCTGGGTGGCGGTCAGCTCCCGGTCAAAGATCAGCAGGTCGATGTCGTCGTTTTGGCATACCTGCCGGATCTCCTCCAGACGGCCTGCGCCGATGCAGGTGGCAGGGTCGGGGGCGGAACGCCGCTGCAGCACGGAGCCGCGCACCTCCGCGCCCGCGGAGCGGGCCAGCTCCGCCAGCTCTTCCAGAGAGACCTGGGCGTCGAAATCCCCGGTGTCCAGCGAGACCAGCAGCGCCCTTTCAGAGGACGATTCGGCGTGTTGTTCCGCCATGCGGCTTTCCTTATTCATTGGAATCCTCCTAGGAACAGTGTTTACGGGCAGCTGATGGAGAAAGCGGCGCCTTCCGGTTCCTCCCGCGGCGGGGAATCCGCTCCGGCGGGCGGAATATCGGGCGATTCCACTGGTACAGGGGTGCCTGGATGCAGAAAAGAACGGGTTGAACACCACCGTTTCCCCAAAGTTTATACGCGGATAGCGGTTGCCGCGATCATATACCCTCATATGTATCAGTATACCGCCTGTCCGATAAGAAAATACGCCCCTCTCCTTCGCAAAAGACCGGTTGTACAGCGGATTTCCTTTTTCGGCCATAGGAAGTCGGTGCACTCTTCCTCTTTTATTATGGAGAAAAAGAACCGGCCCGGAGGGACGGCTCCAAGCCCAGGGACGCATCACATGGTTTGCTTTTAAACATAAAGGCCCAGGCACAGAGCATCACAACGATAAAGGGAACCGGCTCGGAGGGACGGCTCCGGGCCCAGGGACGCAGCACATGGTTTGCTTTTAAACATAAAGGCCCAGGCACAGAGCATCACAACGGTAAAGGGAACCGGCTCGGAGGGACGGCTCCGGGCCCAGGGACACAGCA
>CAJFNR010000024.1 GCA_904395335.1 Candidatus Avimonas narfae
CCGCCGCTCAAACAACTTCCCCATGAGACCGCTCGGTTGGCTTTCTCCTCTTGAGTTCGCTGTCCAATATGTTTGACAAACCTACAGCCAATTCTTTTTGTACTTATCCATCGGCTTGCCGAATTCGTGTGTTTATGGTATGCTGATAGTCTGTGCTGATTTTGCCGAAACTTTCTGTTTATAGGCCGTCGTGTTACAATCGCCTCCCTTAGCTGTCGGGATATACAGATCCCAGGGCCTTTGTATGAGGGGAAGGCGGTAGTCGAGATGGCGCCTTCCAAGGTGTATGCCGGTAAAAGATAGCTGGTTCCATCGTTTTCCCCTCATCAGCCCTTTGTGCCACCGCCCATAGGGCAGAGCCCTTTTGAGATGGGCAAGGGGCCTTTGTACCTGGAAAAATAATTTCGGTTTCTTTACCTCTTGATAGAAAAAGATATAAGAAAGGCGGTTTTTATCCTATGATCACGGTATCCGACGTCGGACTCAACTTTGGAGGACAGGTGCTGTTCAAGCACGTGGATCTAAAATTCACAGCCGGCAACTGCTACGGCGTTATCGGAGCCAACGGGGCAGGGAAATCCACCTTCCTGCGGATTTTGTCCGGCGACCTGGAGCCCTCTTCCGGCACAGTCGTCATCGACGCCAAGACCCGGATGTCGGTCCTGCGTCAGGACCATTATGCCTACAACGAATACACAGTGCTGGATACCGTCATCAGCGGCAATCCCCGCCTCTATGAGGTGATGAAGCAGAAGGACGCCCTGTATGCCAAGGAGGATTTTTCCGAGGAGGACGGTCTCCTTGCCTCCGAGCTGGAAGGGGAATTCGCCGAGCTGGGCGGCTGGGACGCCGAAACGGAGGCCTCCCGCTTGCTGCAGGGACTGGGCGTGGATCCCTCCCTTCTCTATAATCAGATGAGCACCCTGCCCGACAAGGCCAAGGTCAAGGTGCTTCTGGCCCAGGCGCTGTTCGGTCAGCCCGATATCATTCTGCTGGACGAGCCCACCAACCATTTGGACGCCCATTCCATCGAGTGGCTGGAGGACTTTCTGCTGGATTACGAGGGGACCGTCATCGTGGTTTCCCACGATCGGTATTTCCTCAACGATGTGTGCACCCATATCGTGGACGTGGACTACAACAAAATCAAAATCTATGTGGGCAACTACGATTTCTGGTACGAATCCAGCCAGCTGATGCAGCGTGTTCTGCGGGAACAGAATAAAAAGGCGGAGGACCGCATCAAAGAGCTGCAGAGCTTCATCGAGCGTTTTTCCGCCAACAAATCCAAATCCCGTCAGGCCACTTCCCGCAAAAAGCTGCTGGAAAAGCTGACGCCGGAGGAAATGCCCGCCTCCTCCCGCCGGTATCCCTTTGTCGGCTTTCAAATGGACCGGGAACCGGGAAAAGAAATTCTCACGGTGGAAAACCTGAGCAAAACCGTGGACGGCGTCCGGGTGCTGGACGGCGTATCCTTCCGCCTCAACAAGGGGGACAAGGTAGCCCTGGTGGGCGAAAACGAAATCGCCAACACCACTCTGTTCCAGATCCTCGCCGGCGAGCTGGAGCCGGACGAAGGCAGTTTCAAATGGGGGGTCAGCACCAGCCAGTCCTATTTCCCAAAGGACAACACCGCCTATTTCCAAAAAGGTGAGCTTACCATTCTCCAGTGGCTCTCCCAGTATGCCTCCGACACCTCGGAGACCTATCTGCGCGGGTTTCTCGGAAAAATGCTGTTTTCCGGCGACGATGTGCTTAAACCGGTATCCGTCCTATCCGGAGGAGAAAAGGTTCGCTGCATGCTCTCCCGTATGATGATGGGCGGCTCCAACGTCCTGATGCTGGATCAGCCCACCAATCACTTGGACCTGGAGTCCATCACAGCGGTTAACAATGGACTGATAGACTTCAAGGGCGTTGTTTTGTTTTCCTCCTACGACCGTCAGTTTATCCAGACCACAGCCAACCGGATCATGGAGTTTACCCCGGACGGCCTCATCGACAAGGCTCTTCCCTACGACGAATACCTGGCCTGGAAGGAAAACGCCTGATTCCTGCTCCGTCGTCTCCGCCAGCTGATAAAATGCATAAAACACCCTGCCGCGTTTTGATTCCGGCAGGGTGTTTTGTATTCGGCGGCAGCTTTCCCCAAACAGGGAAAGCTTGCGGCGACACTTGCTTAAAGAACCCGATAGTAGGGACAGATATCCGCGTATCTGCCGTCTTTCATACGGAAGCCTCCGGGAATCACGCCCAGCTGCCGAAATCCCAACCGTTCATACAGACGGCGGGCAGCGGTGTTGGTGGCCACCACCGCATTGAACTGCAGAATGCGGAACCCCCGTTCGCCGGCTCGCGCCAGGCAATCCCTGACCAGGCGTTCTCCCACATGCTGCCCGCGATACGAGGCGTCCACCGCATAGCTGGCGTTGCCAATATGCCCGCACCTCCCTACATTGTTGGGATGGAGAATATACAGCCCCACCACTGATCCGGTGTCGGTATCCTCCGCTACCGCCGTATAGGTTTGAGCGGCAAAAAATTCCCGTCCCGATTCTTCTGTCAGGAGCTCCGTCTGGGGAAAGGCGTTGCCCTCCTCCACCACCTGATTCCAAACCTGGCACATCGCGGCCAAATCGGCCTCGGTGTATCGCCGGACAACTACCGTCATCTTCTTTCTTCCCTTCCTTCCTGTCTGGCGGCTGGCGCCTAAAACTACTTCTTTTCGCCAAGGGCCCTCAAAAAACGGCTTCCTCTATTTTATGTATCCTAAAGTCTAGGCATTGCCGTTTGTGCGTTCTCCAAAGGGGCAACTATCAGAAAATTGCACTACCCCGGCCCTAAAATTTACATACCCAGGGCACACCTCAATCGGCCTGCCTTTTTCCGCACTCCTCAACCACTACCGGTTCTTCCCGGCAGTGAACGGTGTTTCCCCGGATCACCGTCCGAAGGGCATGGGTAACGCAGATCCCATGTTCCGCGGCTGGACAGTCGATGGAATTGCCCTCGATCACCACTTGACCATGGAGGGCTCCCCGGGGTTCCGGAGCGTCCACGGTGACACAGATTCCTCCCGCTCCCCGTATCCGGGTACCCGGTGTCCGGGCGCAATCCCGGATATGGTTACCACGGATGACCACCTCGGAAGAGGTCACCCCTTCTTTCCAGGGACTCTCCGCCGCCACCTCTATCGCTGTGCCCACAACATTTGTGAACGTACAATCCTCCACCAGCGCCTCCCGCGTTTTGATCAGTACACTGCGTGCCAGATGGGAGGACGCCCGGCACCGGACGAATTCCAGCCGGGGCAGCCGGGTGACATCGGCCAGATAATACCGCTCCGGATGCTCCGGAAGCGGACCGTCCAGCGTAACAGAGGTCTCCCGCGCCGCAAAATCCGGCTCCGCCGTGACCACCCTATATGTCCTCCTGGTTCGCAGACTGTCCCGGCTTACCAGCTCTAGCCTGTCCCCCGGATCGGGATAATCCAGCGTTTGGGAATGGGTCCAGGTGGGCGAATCCAGCCGTAGCCGGCAGCGGCGTTCTCCCGTGGGAATCAGGCTGTGATAATACGTGTGAACATTGGTGGCGTCGTCGCCGTGGCCTTCAAATTCGCTGTCTTCGATCCGCAGCATCCCCTTGCAAGAGGTGAAGTGGGTGGCATCGGTATTGGTGGACATATGCTCTCCCGGAGCGGGAACAACCCGCAGTCTGGTCAGCAGAAGATCCTCCGACCGATGGCCGACGATACCCATGCCCGGCTGGCTGTGAATGGTCACATCGCGCAAGCACACCCGGCGGCAGCCTTCGATGAGAATGCCCGGCCGATAGTGGAAGGTGTGCCAGGCATACAGGGGCCACCCCTTCATAAAGGCGTCCAATCCCCGCCCGGCAAAGCGGAACACACCACCGCCCTCATAGCGCCGGCCGGTGAAGCCGTATTCGTCATAGGCCAACCGCTTTTCCGGCACATTATACAGGCACAGGCGGGGCATGGGCGTGGAGGCCGTCACCGGATACTCCGGTCCGAAACGCACGACAATCTCGCCCTCCCGTGCTGCTACCACTTCTCCCCGGCTGAAGGGGCGGCGGACATGATCAATGGTCAGCCCCTCCAGAAGAATATCCTCGCTATCCCGCAGGGACACCGGCTCCATAAAGCCGTCGATCAACAGCACGGCACCGGAAGCCAGAATTTTGGTTCCCCGATGTCCCAACAGGGACAGTCCCCGGTCAAAAGCAAAATCCGGCGAAAACATTGCTTGCTCCGGATTTTCACCCAATTCTCCCGAAAGGACCCGTTCCCGCGTCGCTCTGGCCAGTGGAGTGGACAAATGGTAGACGCGTGCCGCCGCCCGCAGCGTCGTTCCCGGATGCTGCCGGGCATATTCCAGCGCCGCCGCCCACGTCTCCCCATCGTTTTCCCGCTGGAAATCACACAGAGGAATTTCTTTCATTTCCTGTCCCTCTCCTATTCACAGCCAATGCCCCCAGAATCATCAGAAACAGGGCGACTGCCAACCCCAAAAACAACGGGTCAAAGGGCAGTACGCCGGACAGCTTGCCCGCCAACACCGCGCAGGGCCCCATCACAATAGCGCCCCACACAAACCGGGAATCCACCTGGCGAGGATAAAACAGTGCAAACGTCAGCGGGACAAACACCACTGCACCCCGCAGCGCCATGGACAAAAAGCCGAAATCGTTGATGATGGCTCCGGGGATCACTGCGGTGATTCCCCCCGCCGCCGCCAGTACTGCCACAATAGTTGCCCGGCTGGCAATAAGATTGCGGCGCGGCTCCCGCATTCGAGGGGATATCCGGGTATAGATATCGTTGACCAGGATAGTTGCGACCCCCAGCGACAGACCCGCTCCGCCGCCAACCACTGCGATGAGCAAAGCGCCCAGAGCTATCCCCCCCACCAGGCCGGGCATGTAATGGACGATAAAAGCCGGAAAGGCCTGTGCTGACCCGCCGATCACCAGCAACCCTTCAGGCACCGACTGTCCCGCCTGAATCAGCGCCGCTGCTTCCTCCTCCGTGATCGAATGCCCCCGCATGAAAAGCCCTATCCCTATGCAGGCAAGGCCCACCACCGGCATTAGAAAGGCGCTGAGCAGCGCCCCCTTCCGGGCGGCGTTGTCGCTGCGGGCGGACCAGATCGCTTGGGCGTAGGTCTGTGTGGATAGTACCCCCAACAGCAGCGACAGACCGGAACCGGCATCCTGCAGCACTCCCCGGGCAAAGAGATGGGTAAAGCGGTGCCAAAAAGCCCCCTCGTTCGTGATGCCGCTGCCGGCTCCCACGCCCGCGTCCAGCACCACAGCCTTGACATGGTCCAGCAGGGCGCCCACACCGCCCTGGCTCAGCACCAGGATCAGTCCCAGCATTCCGGCGGCATACAACAGCACCATTTTAACGATGCCGCCCATACCGGCACCCCAGGCGCCGCCAAACACCACATAAACCGTCATCAGCGCCAGAGACAGCAGCACCGCCTCTCCCGTGTTCATGGGAAAAATGGTGGTGAGCAGGGCACAGGCGGCCAGCACCTGGGAGACCACGCTGATAAAAATCCCCAGCGAACAGAGAATGGACCCCAGCGTGCCGGCCCGTGCCCCGTATTTTTCACTGACCACCTGGAGCAGGGTACACTGTCCTCCGCGGCGCAGCGGCACGGCGTATCCCACCGCCAGCACCAGACACCCCAGTCCCGCACCCAGAGTAAACCACCACGCAGACAAGCCGTAGGTATACGCCATCTGCGCCGTCCCCACCGTCGCCTGGCCGCTCAGCAGGCTGCCCAGAATGGTGCCGCACACCATCAGCGCTCCTGCTTTTCCTCCTCCTGTGGTAAAATCCGCCGCATTTTTGACCCGGCGTCCGGAAAGAAGGCCCACGCCTGCAATCAAAATCAGCACCAGCGCAATGCCTATCACATGCTGCCATCCAATGGCCATCGTCTCATCCCTTATCTCTTGACTTTCCGTATTATTATAAGCTCCCTTCCCTCCACGTGCAAGGATTCCTTTGTATACGGAATAATCATGAGCTGAAGATTTCGCCCATTGCCCAATAGACCTATCTGCAAAACATGCAGACAAACCACACCAGGATTTCCCCGCTGCCTTTTATCATCCTATCCGCATCTCAGCCCATCTCGCGGACATCCCAGTTGATTCCGTCCAGCCCAACATAGGCTCCCTGAGCCGCTTCTTCGCTATCCGGATGTGCCAGCAACCATTTGTTTCGTCCCCACAGCCAGCGATCCTCCAAGGTTTCCGGACAGATCGCCGGCTTTTCTGCGTTGGTGCCCCGGGGAAGCACAATGGCCACGCAAAAGCCTGCCTCCCCCCTCTGGTGGCAGGGGGCATAGTGCAGGGTGGTGGCATACAGCCGTACAGCCATCCCCGCGGGAACCTGGAATGCCCGCACCTTTCCAGTATCCAGCCGCCCGTTCCGTATTTCCTCCCGACGCGCCACCAGCAAAATAAAATCGTCCGCGCCGATGTTGATTTCGCTGCATTGATGATATTCCAGACAGTTCAGGCGCGTGTTGCGGCCCTCGCACACGCCGATCTGAATCGGCATTCCGCCGAAGGCCCGGTCCTCCAAAGCCGTTCGCAGTGGTAAAGCCTCCAGCTCCGGCAGGCTGGCCTGATAACGGACCCCCTCTCCCGTCGCCCGCCGCTGCAGCCGGCGGCACAACTCTTGTGTGTCATATCCCTCCAGCACATCTCCATAGGGAGCAAAGGCCTCATCACAAACAGAAGCAATCATGTATCATTCCTCCGAAGACGTCATTTCATCTGAGCGGGTCCTTTCCATGAGATCCAGCACCCTATCCTAAACAGGATCTTACCGGTCCCCGCTGTGGCCCTTTTACTTTTACAAGGAAACGTTGCTCGTATGGCTAAAACAGCGGGAAGGGTATCCCCCTTTCCCGCTGTTAACCGCTTGGATGGCACACAACCTATCCCGCTTGCTTAATGCCTAATCTGCCAGATTTTCCAGCAGCAGGGCCACCATTTGCCGGGAGGCCACCAGCAGTGTATCGTCCGAAGCCTCCGGAATATCACTGACCACCACCACCATATACCCCTGACCATAGGCCAACAGCTCTTTCGTTTCCGGGCTCCACTGAGCCGCCTCTCCCAAATTCGGTGCCTCCTGCAGTTCGGTATACTGGGTCAGAAGCATATCGAAATATTCCCGTTCACATTTGTCAATATGCACATCCGCAGTGGTGAGATTGTCTTCGGTGGCATAGTGCACCCACAGTCCATCCTCGTATATCTGCACCGTCACCGCTTCCACTCCCAGAGCAGAGGCCACCTCTTCCGCAGGCAAAAGCTGCGAAACATCCACATCAATTACGGGCGGTACGGAAACCTCAGGCGCAGGCTCCGGCTCCTCCTCCGGCGGCTCACCGCCGCATCCCGCCAGGAGCATTACCGCCGCACTCATCAAGGCCAATATCGTTAACTGCCATTTTTTCATAGTAACCTCCCTGCGTTAATACCGTGTTATCTCTTTCAAATATCCTTCCTATGCGGATATCCCATCGGATAGCTTTTGCCTTCTATACATGCGAATAAGCCTACAGCTAATAAGAAAGCCAGCGGTATGCAAGACCGCAAAGGAAACTGCGAGCACCGGCTGATGCGGTGGATAGAAAACGTTTCCCCATTCCGGCAGCGATTCTCTCATAGCCTTTCACCCCCTCCGCGTCTACGAAACGGGTGCTTCTCATTCTTAGGGAAGGCTTTAAAAAGTCTGCTGCATCCACAACCTACAAAAATCGGCGGCCGTTTTCCCAAAGTCAAAGGCCCTGCGAAAAAACCCACCTGTTTACGGCATCAGGGCAGCCAAATCATCCACCAGCGAAGCAAATTCCTTCAGAGCAATGCGCATGGGCTCCGGCGTGGACATATCCACACCGGCGCGCTTGAGGGTTTCCGCCGGATAATCGCTTCCGCCCGCTCCTAGGAAGGCCAGATAGCTGTCCCGTCCTTGGCCGTCCAGCAAACGGCGGCTGATGGCGGCAGCGGCGGAAAAGCCAGTGGCATATTTGAAAACATAGAAGGCGCTATAAAAATGAGGAATACGCGCCCATTCCCAATCCATGTAGGGATCGATTTCCACCGCCGGGCCAAAATACTGCTCCAGCAGTCCATGATACAGGGAACAGAGGGATTCCGGGGTCAGCGGTTCGCCTTTTTCGGCCATTTCATGAGCCTTCAGCTCAAATTCCGCAAACATGGTCTGGCGGAATACCGAGCCTTTGAACTCCTCCAGATACCGGTTGATGAGATAGGCACGGCGCCGGCGTCCTTCCTCGGTTTGCATGTCGCATTCCGCCATCATTTCACGCATGACGATATTTTCGTTGACGGTGGAGGCGATCTCCGCCAAGAAAATGGGATAATCCCGGTTGATATACGGCTGGCGGTCGGAGTAATAGCTGTGCAGACAGTGTCCCGCTTCATGAGCCACGGTAAACACATCGTTGAGGGTACCGGCAAAATTGAGCAGCATATACGGATGCACCCCGTAGACGTCGCAGGCGTAGGCGCCGGTGGTTTTGCCGGGCGTCTCATAGACATCCACCCATCCGCCGGCCAGCAAACGGTTTAAATCCGCGGCATAGGCATCACCCAGCGGCTTCAGATAGGTCTTAACCATATCGCACGCTTTTTCGTAGGTGTACTCCTCCTCGGGAGCCTCCACAATAGGCAGATAGCAGTCATAGATATGCAGCTTTTCCACGCCCAAGGCCTTCCGGCGCAGCTCCAGATAGCGATAATAGGCGGGAAGTGCCTCGTGCACTGCCTCAATCAGGCCGGTATAAATGGAGTGGGGGAGATTATCCGACGATAGAGCAGCATCCAAGCTGCTCTCGTAACCCCTTACCCGTGCATGGAACACATCGGAGCGCACGCTTCCTGCATACAGCGCTGCAATGGTATGCCCCATGGAGGCAAAGGCATTGTGCATGGCTTCAAAGGCTTCGGCACGCACCCGGCGGTCGCGGCTGTCCCGCAAACGGCTGTACAGCCCGTCGGTGAGCGGCACCCGATGCCCCTCCTCGTCTGTCACCTCGCCCCGCTTCAAATCGACGCTATCCAGCATGGTAAAAGCGTTGTCCATAGTCTCCAGCGCCGGGGACGCCATAGCGAGAATCTGCTCCTCCCGTTCCGGCAGCACATGGGCGCGGCTGCGGATGATGTCGTCCACCATATGGGCGTAGTCCTGCAGCCCGTCCTCCTGCACCCAGGAGCGAAGGCGTTCCGGCTCTACCGCCGTAAGCTCGGGCAGAACAAACGCCGCCGCCTCCTGCACCGTATACAGCAGGCTGAGCGCCCGCTCGTTCATGGCCTGATATTCCGGGGAGGCATTGTCCAGATCCTTTTGCAGTTTGGCATACAGAAAGACCTTTTCCAGCTGGCGGGACATGTGCTCATAGCACGCCATCCCTTCCCGGAAGGAGGCGCTGTCCTTCCCCAACCGGCCGCGGAAGGAGGAAACCTTTTCCACCAAAGACGGCAGCTCCTCCAGCTCCCTTTCCCAGGCCTCCTTTGTCGGGTAGATATCCTCGATCCGCCATTTGTACTTCAGGTCGATTTTTCTCCGCGCTTCATTTTCCATACAATCCCATCCTTTCCCTGTCATTTCGCTTATTCGATAGGTAGTATGCCGGGAAAGCCCGGCCTCATTCTCCGTTTTGGGAATGTACAAACAGCGGTGTGCTAAAATAGCGCTCTCCGGTATCTGGGAGCACGGTGACCACCCGCTTCCCCGCCCCCAGCCTCCGGGCCAGGCGCAGGGCCGCCGCCACATTGGAACCGCTGGATATCCCACAGAGAATCCCTTCCCGGGCGGCCAGCTTCCGGGCCGTCCCCAGCGCTTCCTCATCCGTGACCACGCATACCTCATCGTAGATGGCGGTATTGAGATTGGCCGGTATCAATCCGTCACCGATGCCCATCTGGAGATGGGTGCCCACGCTGCCTCCCGAAAGGATGGCGGCATTTTCCGGCTCCACCGCCCAAATGGTCATCCCCGGATTCTGTTCCCGTAGCACTTCTCCGATACCGGAAATGGTCCCGCCAGTGCCCACGCCGGAACAAAAGCCGTCGATAGGCCCCTCCGCCTCCTCCAGGATCTCCCGGGCGGTAAAGCGGCGGTGCACCTCCGGATTGTCGGGGTTGACAAACTGCTGGGGAATAAATACCCGGGGATCCTTCTGCGCCATCTCCTGGGCCAGTTCCATACAGCGGGCTATACAAGCGCCGATATCGCCGTCGTCATGCACCAGAATCACCTGAGCTCCGTACTGCGATACCAGATACCGGCGCTCCTCACTAACGGAATCGGGCATGATGATGGTGACGGGATATCCCTTCACCGCCCCTACCAGGGCCAGACCGATGCCCTGATTTCCGCTGGTGGGCTCCACGATCCGCGTTTCCGGGCCAATCAAGCCCTTTTCCTCTGCGCAGGCGATCATGTACAGCGCTGTCCGCGTCTTGATGGACCCGCCGATGTTGACTCCTTCGAATTTTACAAGAACCTCCGCATCCTGCGGACCAGTCAGATGATTCAGGCGGATCAGAGGGGTATGCCCCACCGCCTCCAATATCGTACTATACATGAATGGAATCACTCCCTGTTTTCATAACGTTGCATACAGGCACACAAAGCAAGGCAGCAAAATAAACGCTCCCACCGTCAGCATATTCCCCAGGCAAAGAAAAAGATTGTATCGATTTGCCCGGAATAGAAAGCTCTTGACACAATATATCAGAAAGAATAGGAGAAGCACAAAAGATACGCAAGGGCTCCCCCACGGGGAAGTGCCTACACTGTGGGCAGATGCGTGCCAATGCGCCGCGACGACGGATGAGGAGGAAAAAGGCGACTTTCTCGTAATAAAAAGCATCCGAACGAAGCTCTCCACCTCATCCCCCGCTTCGCGGGTATCCTTTCACATAAGGGAAAGTGCACCTCAAGGGGAAGGCTTTTCCAGTCCCATCTCCATCCACAATTTCGTTATACCATGAACGCTGCCCCATGCGGTTCTTAGTCTATGTTTAACAGCAGCGTTCCCGAGAAATGCTAACGCATTTCTCCCAACCTTCATTATATCATGAACGTTTCCCCATGCGGTTCTCATCCTACGTTTATCGATAGCGTTCCCGAGAAATGCTAACGCATTTCTCCCGTCCTTTATTATACAAGCGTAGAGGGAGAAGTGGCGGTGCCACGAAGCGGGAGGAGGTCGTTCCGACCGACAGCCAATTTCTCCAGGCCCAGGGACTCCTCACATCGTTTGTCTTAGCACATAGCACATTGTACCGAAATCCCCCGATGACTGCAAGAGTTTCTCCCTCTTTTTCCGTAGAGAAAAGGAGAGGAATCGTTCCTCTCCTTTTGGTTCCGATCCAGGAAAGCTCACGCCCCCCGTACCTTGTGCATCTCCAGCTGCGCCATCACCAGGCCGTAATAGATCCCCTTGCGCCGCAGCAATTCGTTGTGTGTTCCCACCTCGGCGATATGGTGGCGATCCAGTACCACGATCCGATCCGCCTCCCGCAAAGTGGACAGGCGGTGGGCAATAGCGATGGTGGTCCGCCCTTTCACCAGCCGGTTCATCGCCTCCTGGATCTGGTATTCGGTTTCAGTATCCAGACTGCTGGTGGCTTCGTCCAGAATCAGCAGCCGGGGATCGTGCAGAATGGCACGGGCAATGGCCACCCGCTGCCGTTCCCCCCCGGATAAGGTTGTCCCCCGCTCTCCCACATAGGTGTCGTAACCATCGGGGAATTTGATGATAAATTCGTGGGCATTGGCCATTTTCGCTGCGCGGATAACCTCCTCCTTGGTGGCATCCGGCTTGGCGTACCGGATATTGTCGAAAATCGTCCCGGTAAAAAGGAAGGTTTCCTGCAGCACCACACCGATCTGGCTGTGCAGGCAGTCACTCTCATATTCCGTGATAGGGATGCCGTCGATGAGTATGCGCCCCTCATCGGCGTCGTACAGCCGCATCAGCAGATTGATCATGGTGGATTTGCCCGTACCCGACGCTCCCACCAACCCGATCATCTCGCCCGGCCGGATAGTCAGGTCGATGTGTTCCAGCACCGGTTCATAAGAATGATAGCCGAAAGTGACATCGTCAAATTTCACCTCGCCCTGGATCCGGTGAGCCTGAGGCTTGTCGGCTTCTTTTACATCGGACTCCTCATCCAGCACATCGTAAATACGCTCCAGAGCCGTGGATACCCGCATGATCATCCGGGGAAGGCGGCTCAGATACTGCAGTGGCATATAAACCATGTTGGCATAGGCCATGAACTGAACCAGCTGGCCGGGCGTCATGGTGTCGTTGAGTACGTTGAGTCCTCCGAAATACACCACAAA
Organism: Candidatus Avimonas narfae; assembly: GCA_904395335.1. Taxonomy (GTDB): domain Bacteria; phylum Bacillota; class Clostridia; order Oscillospirales; family Acutalibacteraceae; genus Avimonas_A; species Avimonas_A narfae. The sequence continues at coordinate 12,434 of CAJFNR010000024.1, forward strand.
CAGGGTTCCACAGGTGATGATAAAGGTCACAAAGGGATACAGCGTGGCCCAGAAGGTTTCGTTGCGCCTCTGGATTTCCGTCTGGCGCTCCACGTATTCCTGGAACCGCTCCGTTTCCCGTTTTTCCTGTCCAAAGGATTTGACCACCCGGATACCGGAGATGACATCCTCCAGCCGCCCGTTCATTTTGTCGTTAAACCGCCACTGTTGCCGCCACAGGCGCCGCTCCTTATTGCGGAAAAGGCGCACCAGCAGCAGCGCCAAGGGAACGAAGGCCAGGGTCAGCAGCGCCAGCTTCCAGTTGATTGCCAACATCATGATGAGAGCACCGATGATGATGAACAGCTGGGTGAACATATCGGCAAAGGCCTGCTCCATGAATTCCCGGATACGGGCCGAATCCTCTACCACCCGATTCATTAACTCTCCGGTTTCCCGGCTTCCCAGAAAACTCATGGACAGGGCGTTGATTTTATGGAACACCCGATAGCGCAGGTCGCGGGCCATGCGGGTCCCCAGACTGTTGCTCCACAGCGTTTTCCCCACATGCAGGCCGATCCTGGCCGCCAAAATCAGCAGCATCACACCGCCGAAGGTCAGGATCTGCCGGGTCGTTCCGCTGACCGGCACCAGTACATCGTCGATAAAGTGACGGATCACCGACTGCTGCGCCATGGAAAGGGCGGAGATTCCCGCCATGAACAGTGTTATCAGCAGCAGCGGCGCCGCATACCGGCTGCAGAGATCCCACAGCCGGCTGAAAGCCTGCCAGCGCCCACTACAGCGCACACAGACATTGGTGCCGGGAAGCGCCCGGCCGCAGACGGGACAGTGCTTTTCCCTTTCCCGGCTCTTCACTTCCCGCTGGACCCCGCGGCAGAATAGCGTGGCTCCCCGGGCCAGATAGGAATACTGCACCATGTACCGCATGCTGAACCGGCACAGCATCCGTTCCTTGTCCCCTTCCTTCACCAGCAGCAGCCCACAAGCCACCTGAGGGCTGCAGACCACCTCCTCCGCGTCCTTCAAGGCCACGGTTTCGGTCACCTCGCCGCCAGTCAGCAGAAACAGCCTCCCCGGCGTCACTACCGTCCAGCGGTCCGCCGCGGCCTGACCGTCCGGCGTCATATCGCAGGGAATGCAGTACACCATTTTTTCCTTTCGGAGCAGGGGACGGAGCGCCGCCGCCTCCCTGTCCGGAAGCGTATACTTCAGATTCATAATTCACCTCATCTTTCCCTCGAACAGCCGGCCGTCAGATGAAGAGATCCAGCTCCCGCAGCTCTTTGGCGGTAAGCTGCTTCACGTCGGGGATTTCAAAGCGGTTCCCGTCGATATCGTTGACCAGATACCGTCCCTCTCCGATGGCGTAGACGCTGCCTCCGCCCATGCGCACGGTAAAGCGGATGCTTCCCCGGTCTGTGTCGGCATCCCAGTAAGAATAGCCGTATTCCTCTTTAATGCTGCGGATTTTCCGGATTTTGGGTACAAAATAGCGCAGCGCCATCTGCTCCTGGAGCATCTCCCGCGCCTCCTCAGGCAGGTCGTCCAGATTTTCCACCAACCCAATCTCCCGTCCGTCTCCGGTGGATTCCCGGATGGAAATGTAATGATCCGGATCGGAGAATGGAAAACACCGGTGTACCGCTACCCGCGTGTAGGTTTTGGTCTCCCCCTCGGGGTCCGTGTAATCCAGATTGATAAAGCCCCCCTCCGTCCGATGAAAGACGGCGTTGTCCCTTGTCAGAGGCCGAACGGAAATCAGCCGCTCCGCCTCCCGCTTTTCCTGTTCCAAAAGGGTGTTGTGTTCCTCCAACGTGCTCCCTCCTTTTTGTCAGTCACCGATGCCGCGCATGGCCAACGCCTTGGATTGCAGCTGCAGCAGCTTGTAATACACACCGCGCCGGTTGATGAGCTCGAGATGGGTCCCGCTCTCCACCAGCCGCCCCTCATCCAGCACGATCAGGTAATCGGCGGAGCGCAGGGTGGACAGGCGGTGGGCAATGGATATGGTGGTACGCCCCTCAATTAAGCGGTCAAGAGAATCCTGGATAGCCCGCTCCGTTTCCGTGTCCACAGAGGCCGTGGCCTCATCCAGCACCAGAATCCGAGGATCAGCCAGAATGGCTCGGGCTATAGACAGCCGCTGCCGTTCCCCACCGGACAGCTGCCGTCCACCAGTTCCGATGATCGTGTCGTAGCCATCCGGCAGGCGGCAGATAAAGCTGTGGGCGCTGGCCGCCTGGGCCGCCCTAACAATCTCCGCGCGGGTGGCCTCCGGGCGGGCATAGGCGATATTCTCCGCGATAGTCCCCATAAAAATGTAGGTTTCCTGGCTGACCATGGCCACCGCCCCTCGCAAGGAAGCAAAGGTCAGGTCCTTGACATTGACGCCGTCTAACATCACCTCGCCGCTGTCCGGGTCGTACAGCCGGGAAATTAGGTTGACCAGGGTGGATTTTCCCGCACCCGACTTGCCTACAATACCCAGCATGCTTCCGGACGGAAGGCGAAAGCTAATATCCTTGAGCACCGGTTTGTTGGTCTCATAGCTGAAGGTCACGTGGCGCAGCTCCACCTCTCCCCGGATCGCCAAACCCTTGGCATGGGGGCTTTCGGTAATCTCCGGCACGGCGTCCACGATTTCAAACACGCGCTGGGCCGCATTCATGCTGGAGGTCCAGAAACGGAAAATATTGGAGAAAAAGGACATGGGCCCTTGCAGCATGGTGAGATAATTGATAAAGGTCATTAGCATACCATAAGAAAAGTCCACTGCAGAATGAAGCACCAGTGTGGAGCCCAGCACCCATACCAGCAGCACAGGCAGCTCCTCTCCGATGGTAAAGGCGATATCCAGAAGGCTGCCGTACCACACCGTATGCATTTCGGCCTCCCGGGCCTTGCCGTTAACTTTGGCAAACCGACGGTTTTCATGCTCCTCTTGGCCAAAGGCCTTGACCACCCGGGCGCCGTCAAAACTGTCGTGCATCAGGGAGTACATCTGCCGGTTGGTCCGGGCGCGCCGCCCGTGAGCGTGCCAGAACCGGGGCAGCATCCAACGGCTTATGAAAAACAGAGGTGGTAGCGAAATCAGGCTGAGGATAGCCAGCCGCCAGTCGATAGTGAACATGATCACGGAAGAGAACAAAAAGACCACGATATTGTACAACAAATAGGGAAGCCCGTCGATGAAAAAGCTCATCACTTCGTTGGCGTCGCTGTTGACCCGCTGCATCAGGCTTCCGGTTTGCCGCCGGGTAAAAAAACCGATGGATAGCCGCTGCAGGGAGGCAAACACAGCTTGCTTGAGCTTGGACACCACGCCGGGCACAATATACGCGCTTTGCCGTCCGTGGATGACGCTGGTGACATGAAGCATCAACTGAGCGCCGGCGGCCGCCAGCACCAACAACAGCAGCATCAGGGCAAAATTTCCCGGTATCCCCAGCTTTTCCGCCAGATCCCCGTCCTTTCCCAACACCTTGTCATACAACAAAGTGCCGGTGAGATAGGGCCAAATGACATTGAACAGGCCCGACATCATCAGCCCCAGCAGCATAATGGCCACCCGGCCCTTGTAATCCTTAAAATAACGCAGAATTCGCCAGAAAATGGTCCGCTTTTCCATGCAGCGGGGACAGACAGCCCGCCCTTTTTCCGGATAAGGCGCCCCGCATTTGGGACAGCGCAGCTCCTCCTCCCGCTCTTCCTCCTCATGGAATTCCGTCTCGCCCTTGAGGAGTCCCTCCAGGTGCCGGCACAGCCGGGCCATACGCGGAAGGCAGGTGCCGGAAAAGCGGCAAAGCCACGTTTCCTCGCCATCCACCCGGACCTTCAGCAAACCGCCTACCACTTGGTTCAAAATTTCCGGCTCGGAGAGCCGATCCAAAGAAAAGGAATACGTCTCCTCGATGCTCTCCGATTCCCAGGGAATACGTCCGCCTTTCCGGTAAGCCGTCCCGGAAAGGGACGCACTCCCGCTGACAGAGGAAACCATAAAAATCAGCTCCCGGTCCGTCAGCGCCAGATACGCATTGCGCAGATCCCCCTCCGCCGTCATGTCGGCGCTGGCGGTGGCCCGCAATGCCTCTTCCTCAATGCCGCGCTTTTTCAGTTCGGCCCGTGCCGGCCGGGGAAGAAAGGTATATTCCTTCATGTTGTCCTGCCTTTCTTCATCATCTTCCCTTTTCCGATCCCCTTCGTTTCCCCACGAAGGGCGGTCATTTCCGGGAAACAATCATCTTCATCGCCTGATCCATCACCCTCTGCACCGCCAGGGTCGTCTCCGGCGGCACCACGTCGCTGTGATCCTTGCCTTCCGACAAAAGGCGATGAAACTCCTCCACCTCATAATGAAACCCGTCGATCTGTGCAAACCGACACTGCACCTTTCCTTCCCCGACGTGCAGCGTCAGCTCAGTCGCCCCGAAAAAGGAGGGAACCTGTGCCCATCCCTTCGTCCCCATGATGCGGGCGTCCCGGGTTCCCACCATATCGCTGGCGCAGGTGAGATAAGCCTCCGCTCCGTCGGGATACGCCAGCGTCAGAGAAGCGAAACTGTCCACTCCCGAGGGTGCGGACCTTCCCCCCACCGAAAGGGAACGGTATTCCGTTCCCAGAAGGTAGAAAGCGGTATGGAGGCAATACACCCCCAGGTCCAGCAGCGCTCCCCCTCCCTTGGCCGGGTCGAAGATACGCAGATGGGGGTCATAGGGAGTTACGTCAGAAAAATCCGCCGTCATTGCCCGGATATTCCCCAGCTCACCGCCGCGCAGACGCTCCCTAAGTTCCTGCCAGGCAGGCAGGAAAACGGTCCACATCCCCTCCATAAGCAGACAACGCTTTTGCGCGGCCAGTTCCAACATCCCGTGCGCTTCCCTCTCGCTCATAGCCAGCGGTTTTTCACACAGAACGGCTTTGTCGGCCTCTAGAAAAAGTCGCGCTATCTCCGCATGGGCCGGATGAATCGTAGCGATGTACACTGCATCCACCCGAGGATCCCGCGCCAGCTCCCGATAGCTCCCGTAGCTTCGCGGCACTCCCCACTTTTGAGCAAAATCCTGTGCTCTGGTCAATTCCCTGGCCGCGACTGCCGTCAGGCGTGCATCCCTGCGCCCCTTGAGCACATCCGCCATGCGCCCGGCGATAAAGCCACACCCCGCGATTCCCCAACGAGTCATGGTATCCCCCCTTACACGGTGCGGGTCCTTCCTCTAAAGGGTCATAAGGAAGAGCAGGCGCCTTTACAGCGTGTCTTCCGATAGAATTCACACGTGTAAAAGCGCCTTTCCCCGCATGCCGCTTTTTCTTATCCAGTTATAACCAGGTAATTCCCGGATCTCATTCATAAAATGAGCGGGCCTGTAAGCCGAGTTCTGTCGTGAACAGTCATCTATCTCGACCGCACGTTGCCGTACGGCTCAAGCCGCCCGTCGAAGCCCATCGGGCCAATGGATCGCTTCAGTCGGCGTTGCTTCGGATAGGGTTTGCAGGGCCGCATGGTCTCCCATGCGCCGGTGAGCTCTTACCTCGCCTTTCCACCCTTACCGGCCAAGGCCGGCGGTATCTCTCTGTTGCACTTTCCCTGGGGTCGCCCCCGGCGGCCGTTAGCCGTTATCCCGCCCTGTGAAGCTCGGACTTTCCTCATGAACGGGATACCCCGTCCACGCGACTGTTCAGCCCGCTCATATGTTCTTTATTATAGAAGCATTTTTATCAGTTGTCAATAAGATTTTGGGTTATTTTAGTATTCTTTGCATCTTTTTATGCGGAATGGTACCGTCCATATGCTCATCCCCCACCGCTTCAAAACCAAATTTTTGATAAAAACCCATAGCCCGGCACTGTGCGTCCAGCTCCAGCTTTTCCGCCTTCAGCTGTCCGGCCCGCTTCAACATCTGTTCCATAATCACGGCGCCCAGTCCCATTCCTCTATGGCTCTTTCGCACCGCTACCCGACCGATCCGCCAGGTGCCCGGTTCCTCAGTACGGTACAGGCGTCCGGTAGCTGTCGGCTGTCCGTTCTCGTACACCACCACATGCTGGGCCTCCCGGTCGATGGCATCGAATTCCTCGACCTCTTCATACCCCTGCTCCCGGCAGAACACCTCCCGCCGGACACAAAAAGCGTCCTCCTGACTATCGTCACCGGAGATCCAGCGAATCGTCATGGATGAATCCGCCAATTTGAAATCCTCCTCTGCTCAGTCCCAACTCAACACCCGGCGAAGATTCCCGCCCAGGATTTTTTCTTTTGCCGTTTGGGGAATTTCCAGTCCCTGAACGCGGGTAATGGCTTCCTGTATCTTCTGCGCATTATTGTAGGGAAAATCCAGGCCGAAAATGGAAGCCTCTTCCCCAGTCTGCCACAGAAGATCGCGGATCCGCTGGTCGTCCTGATACCAAAAGCGATTGCTCTCTTTGTCAAACACGCTGGTCAGCCCGGCATAAATACGCGGCGGATCTTTCTGATTGTTCTGCATAACAGCTACCGCATCCAGAAAAAAGCAGTATCCCCCCACATGCTCCATACTGAACCGCAGATTTTTAAAATGATAGGCGACCTCGTCAAACAGCAGCACGTTATAATCCGAAATGCGGTGCCAATGGATACCGGTGTGGAAGGTCAGAAATAGATCCCGTTTCTGCGCCGCTGCATATACCCGAAAGGCCTTTTCCTCATCGATGCGGAAATGCTGAAAAGCGGGATGCAGCTTGATTCCGGGAAATCCCAGCTGGTAAATGGCTTCCACCTGATCCTCCAGATCCTCCCGGGAAAAATCAATTACGCCAAACCCCTTCAGCCGGTCTTCGTTCCGGATACGCTTCGCCAGAGCCTGATTGGGTTCCTCATCCCCCGGCCCTAAAAAGTTGGAGAAGGTGGCGAATGCCACCGCTTTTTCAATGGAACAGGCATCCATCACGTTCAGCAGTGCGTCAACAGTTCCGTCCTCCCGGACGGATTTGGGAAATACATGGGCATGATGAGCATAGATTTTCATTTTATCCCCCCATTCTAACATCACAAACGAATCACGAACCTCATTTTATCGTCGGCTTTTTCCCCTGTCAACATTTCCTAAAGGATAGATCGCAGTTAATTTCGCTTCTAAGGGTTGAAAACAAAATACTATAGTATTTATTTGCTTACAGTTGCTCTGGGAAGGACAGGTACCTCTTCCCCCTCAAGAGGCACTGAAAATACTATTTCATCACACAACCTACTACTCGTAAACGGGTTCCGTCAAATAGCAGTAACCTATACGATTAACTATCGTTTGCTATTCCGTATGTGCTTTCTTCACAATAGCCGGAGCACCCATTAGGATGCCCCGGCTTTCTCTTTGCCTATTCGCTTGTTTCCCTTGTCTTGGCTCCCTGTAGCCGCTTGATGATATCGGCGGCATAGTTCGCCCCGCGGGAGGCAAACACACCCGTCAGCACCATCCCGGC
>CAJFNR010000025.1 GCA_904395335.1 Candidatus Avimonas narfae
GCTCAAACAACTTCCCCATGAGACCGCTCGGTTGGCTTTCTCCTCTTGAGTTCGCTGTCCAATATGTTTGACAAACCTACATTTTTTGAAAAACGGGAAACCGGAAAGATTTCGGCATCCCACGGCGGGAAATCTTGTAATTTCCTCCGCTATCCAGTATAATAAAACCTCTACTGATTGAGGAAAGGATGCCTGTGATGCTGCAAGATATTCTTAGCGGGAACATGTCCCTGCCTTTATTGCTGCTTGAGTTCATCACCCTCTCATTGATTGTTCTGGTAGTTTTGCCGGTGCACGAAATGGCCCACGGCTATGTAGCGTACCGTCTGGGGGACCCCACCGCCAAAAATATGGGACGGCTGACCCCGAATCCTTTGGCCCATTTGGATCCCATCGGAACCCTGATGATCTTTTTGCTTGGCTTTGGCTATGCCAAGGCGGTGCCGGTGAACCCTTATAACTTCCGCAATCCAAAAACCGGTATGGCTTTGACAGCCTTGGCGGGGCCGGTTTCCAATCTGTTGATGGCTGTCCTGGCGGTGGGGCTGTACCGCCTGCTTTCCTTTTTTATAACTTCAGCTTACGTGAATTCCATTCTGTATTGGATGCTGATTTTGGTTTTTGCCAGTGTCAATGTGGGATTGGCTGTTTTCAACCTGCTTCCCATACCGCCGCTGGATGGATACCGTATTCTTAGTGTTATTCTTCCCGACCGGTGGATATACCTCATCGGTCGATATGAGAACTATCTGATTATTCTGGTGATGTTCCTGATCTTTACGGGGGTGCTCAGCACACCGATTTCCTTCGTGGCAAACTTCATTTTCCGGGGCATCCTTATGCTGTTCGGACTGGCGTGACACCTATGGAAACCATATCGTACCGGCTTCCGGTTTTCGAGGGGCCGTTGGATCTTCTGCTGCATCTGGTGCAGAAAAACAAAATTAATATCTACGATATTCCCATCGCGGAGCTGCTGGAGCAATATCTGGAGGCCATCGAGCGCTGGAAGGAAGCCGACCTGGAGGTGGCCAGCGAGTTCCTGGAGATGGCGGCCCGGCTGGTGCAAATTAAGTCCTCGCTCCTTCTGCCCCGGCAGGAGGAGGCGGAACGGCTCCGGCAGGAGCTGACCGGCGAACTGATCGAATACCAGCTCTGTCAGGAGGCCGCCCGGCGACTGGCAAAGCGCTATATCGGCGGAGATGTGTTTGTCCGTGGGCCTGAGGAACGGGAGCCGGACACCACCTACCGCCGGCGGCATGAACCGGAGGAGCTGCTGGATGCGTATCTGGCGGCGGCGGGAAGAGGACGGCGCAAGCTGCCGCCGCCGGCAAAGGCGTTCAGCGGTATTGTATCGCGCACCATTGTTTCGGTATCCTCCCGCATCACCTATGTGTTGGGGAGGTTGTATCAGGGGCGCCAGGTGACCTGCCGCACGCTGTATGAAGCCTCCCGAAGCCGTTCGGAAATGGTGGCCACCTTTTTGGCACTGCTGGAGCTGATTAAGGACAAGCGCATCTGGGTAGAAGGAGAGGAGGCCGACCAGCAGGTGCGCATGCGGCGGGCGGATGAAGCTGAGGATGAGGAGCCGGAGGAGGAGAATACCATTGGAAATTAAACAATACCAGGCGGCGATGGAAGCCGTGCTGTTCTCCGCTGGGGAGCCGGTTCCCCTGTCCCGGCTGGCGGAGGCATTGGAGCTGGACGAGGAATCCGCCGGGAAGCTGGCGGAGGACCTGCGCCAGGAAATCAATACGAGAACCGGGGGTATCCGCATGGTGAAGATGGAGGACCGGTATCAGCTGTGTACCAAAACCGAATATGCCTCCTATGTCCGTCGGGCGCTGGACATTCGCCGGAATACGCCTCTCTCCCAGGCGGCGATGGAGGTGCTGGCCATCATCGCCTACAACCAGCCGGTGACCAAGGCCTTTGTGGAGCAGGTCCGTGGCGTGGACTGCGGGGCGGTGCTGCAAGGATTGGTGAGCAAAAGCCTGGTGGAGGAGAAGGGACGTTTGGAGCTGCCCGGACGGCCGCTGCTGTATGGGACGACGCCGGATTTCCTCCGCTGCTTCGGCATCACGGGACTGCAGGAGCTGCCGCCCCTTCCTCAGCAGGAGGAAAACGGAATGGAGGAAACCACGCTGGACGATGTCATCGAGGAAAACGAAAGCCGTTCGGGGGAGTGATCCGTTGATTATTGTGTATATTTTGTTGGGGCTGGTAGTGCTTCTTTTCCTTCTTCTCCTTTTGCCGGCTCATATCGCGGTGACCTTTGACGGCTCTTTTCAGGCCAGGGCGGGGATCGGTCCGGTTGTTTTCCGTCTGTATCCGCCTAAAGAAGAAAAGAAGAAAAAGAAAAAAGAAATCTCCTACGAAAAGCCGCCTAAAAAATCGAAGAAGGAGGAGGGGGTACGCGCCGCCTCCGAGCTGGAACGACTGTGGAAGGAGGAGGGATGGCAGGCGGCATTGTCCTATCTCTGTCGGATGGCCTCCTTCCTTCTGGAGGCGTTTCAGCGCTTTTTGGATATTCTGGTCATCGACCGGCTGAATATCCAGCTGAGGGTGGCTTCCGGCGATGCTGATATCACTGCCACCGATTACGGGAAGGCCTGCGGGGTGCTGTATCCGGTGCTGGCGCTGATCAAAAGCCGGGTCCGGGTACGCCGGGAGCAGCTGTCTGTCCAGCCGGATTTTATCGCGGAAAAGACGGAGTTCCGTCTGGAATTCCGGGCACACGTGATTCTGATCAAGGTTCTGTGGCAGGGATTGCGACTGCTGATGAGATTTTTGGTCCATACTTCCACTGATGGTACGGCGGAACCCGCCGGGGAAAGGATGATAGATAATGGCAGAAAAAAATAACGATGTCCAGGGGCTCCTCGGTGTCTCCATGGATAAGATTAAGCAGATGGTGGATGTCAACACCATCATCGGCGAACCGATCACGGTGCCGGGGGGAACGGTACTGATTCCGGTCTCCAAGGTAGCCTACGGCTTTGCAGCCGGCGGTTCCGACTGGCCCTCCAAGAGCAATGCCACCCTTTTCGGCGGCGGAAGCGGGGCGGGTATCAACATCACGCCCATTGCGTTCATCGTGATCCGGGAGGACGAGGTGCGGATGCTTCATGTGGTATCCAAGCCCGATTCCGGTGACAAGATCGTCAACATGGTGCCGGATCTGGTGGATAAGATCGCTTCTCTTTTCCCGAGCAAAAACAAGGAAAAGGCCACCCAGACCAAAACGGAAATCACTCCGGACGAGGTGACGGTCACGGAAACGGAGATCACAGAGAAAAAATAAACGCATAAAAGAAGTTTTTTCACCTGCTTTTCCGCCCTGCATAGGCCGAGCCCCTCTTTGCATAGGGATGAAGCGGGCAGGTGGTAAACATTGTTGAAGCATTGGAAAAAGTTCGGGACATGGATGTCGGTATGGGTGCTGCTGATGACAGCGGTGCCCGGTTGGCAATCAGCGGCGGAGCCCTTCGGCGTTTCCTCCGCCTCCGCCATTTTGTATGAGCCGGAGCGTGGGCTGATTCTGTATGAAAAGGATATCCATACGCCTCGGTCCATGGCCAGCACTACCAAGGTGATGACCGGCCTGCTGGCGTTGGAGCAGGGGGATCTGGACCGGGAGATTACGGTTCCGGCGGAAGCCGTCCGGGTGGAGGGCTCCGCGTTGGGACTGCGGGGCGGGGATACCATCTCCATGCGGGATCTGGTGATCGGCCTGCTGCTGGAATCCGGCAACGATGCGGCCAACGTCATTGCCTATGTGTTGGATGGTTCGATTCCCGCCTTTGCGGAGCGGATGAACGCCCGTGCGGCAGAGATCGGTATGAAGGACACTACGTTTGTCACGCCCTCTGGGCTGGACGAGGGGGAGCACTCCTCCTCCGCCTACGACATGGCTCTGCTGGCGGCGGAAGCTATGAAGAATGAGGACTTTGCCGCTATCTGTTCTCTCAAAACCGCCGTGATTCGTTTCGGCAATCCCATGAGGGAAGTGACGGTGCGCAACCACAACAAGCTGCTGTCGCTGTACGATGATGCGATAGGGATCAAGACCGGCTTTACAAAGAAGTCGGGGAAATGTCTGGTTTCGGCGGCGAGGCGGGATGGCGTGTTGTTGATTGCGGTGACGCTCAACGGCGGCGATTATTGGAACGATCATATGAGCCTGTACGAGTACGGCTTCCAGCAGGTGGAGTCGGTGACACTGCCGGTACCTGAGTTGCCTGAGCTGCCGGTGGCAGGCGGTGAGTGCGGGCAGCTATCGCTGACGGCGTCCGGGCCTCCGTCGGCGGTCCTCCCCAAGGGGCAGGCGGATCAGGTGACCTGCCGGGTATACGCGCCCTCGTTTTTGCTGGCCCCTGTGGAAGCGGGAACGGTGGTGGGCGAGGCGCGGTATTATTTTGACGGAAAAGAGATCGGACGGGTGACCCTGACGGTTTCGGAAGGAACGCCCGCCCGTCCGGTGGCAGGGTACGGCGAACGCTTTATGCGGATGCTGACCGCCATGCTGAGAGTATGGGCCGGACTGGACGTATAACAAGGATGGGAAAATCATGAGCGATGAAAGACTGCAGAAAATCCTGGCGGAATGCGGGATTGCCTCCCGCCGCAGGGCGGAGGAGCTGATTGCCGCCGGCAAAGTGAAGGTCAACGGACGGCGGGCCCAGGTGGGGGATAAAGCCGATTTGAAGCGGGACACCGTCACCGTGGAAGGAAAACGGTTGTCGGCACCGGAGAAAAAACTCTATTTGATGCTCAACAAGCCGCGGGGATTTGTCACCACGCTCCGGGACGAACAGGGGCGAAAATGCGTGGCGGATTTGGTGACGGGAGCCGGGGCGCGCGTGTTTCCGGTGGGGCGCCTGGACCGGGATTCCGAGGGGCTGTTGCTGCTGACCAACGACGGAGAATTTGCCAATGCCCTGACCCATCCTTCCAGTCATGTGCCCAAGGTATACCGGGTCACCATCCGGCAGGACGTGACGGAGGAACAGGCTGCCCGTTTTTGTGCCGGTATGCTGCTTGACGGGCGCCAGACGGCCCCGGCGGAGTTCCATATTTTGCTCAAGGAGCCGACCCGTACAGTGGCGGAAGTGGTTCTTTACGAAGGACGCAACCGCCAGATCCGGCGGATGTGCGAATCACTGGGGCTGGAGGTCATCCGCCTGCGGCGGACCTCCATCGGCGGGGTTCGCCTAGGGATGCTGCAGCCGGGAAAATGGCGGCCCCTGGAACCGCAGGAGGTCAAGCTCCTGATGACGCAGGCCAATATCAAATCCAAGGAAGCGCTTCGCTATACCAGACAAAGGAGGGTGGAAGGGAATGATCGCCATTCTGCCCGCCGATGAATATGAGCGCCGCCTTCTCTTTGAGAAAGCGGCGCTTTGCTGCGGGGAATCCGACCGCGCCATGCTGCTGCGCGATGGGGAAACCGTGAAAGGAAGCATCCTGTACCGCCTGGAGGGAAGGCGCGTTATTCTGTTAAAGCTCAACGGCGATGGCCATACTAACAGGGAGGGACTGATCCGGGCCGCTCTTAACGCCGGGTGGCGGGAGGGGGCTGCTGAGGCCTTCTGTCAGGGTGGTGAATGGTGCGAATGGGCCCGGAAGCTCTGTTTCGTACCGGAAGGAGAGGGGTATGCAGTCCTGCTAGCGGAATTTTTTGCCCGAAAATGTTCCCAGGAACGGTAAAAACTCCTTGTCATTTGTAATGGGATAGGATATAATCTGATATAAATGGCCTGATTCGCGGAAAAGCACGGAGCTGAAAGCGCCGGTGCCTTTTCCGGTAGCCTCGTCCGCTTGTGTCAGGCCGAAAGGAAGACGTGTAGAATTTGGTGCCCTGCGGCACTTCCGAAAGGCGTGGTTTGGAAAATGGACATGCACACTCAGCTGGAAAAGCTCGGCGCGGCGGTAGCGGCCGGCGCCAACTCCCCGGCACGCCGGCGTTTGGAGCAATTCTTTGACGCCGATACCTTTGTAGAAATCGACCGGCTGGCCCGCGACGGAGATCACCCGGCCGAGGTGGTGGCGGGATATGGCTGTGTGGACGGCAGCCCGGTTTATGCGTACGCACAGGACCGCGAGGTATGCTGCGGCGCGGTGGGACGCGCTCAGGCGTCTAAAATTCGCAAGATTTACGATATGGCAGCTCAGAACGGTGCTCCGGTGGTAGGTATGTTCGACAGCGACGGAGCCAAGCTGGGCGAGGGGATCGACGCCATGGATGCCATTGCGGACATCCTGTTGGCCTGCAACAATCTTTCCGGCGTAGTACCCCAGATCGCGGTGATCGCTGGCCCCTGTGTCGGGTCCGCAGCGTTGATTGCCGCCAATGCCGATGTGACGGTGGCGGTCAAGGAGACCGATTATTATCTCAATCCCGGCGACGAATCCGCCCCGGCGTCCCTGTATGCGGAAAATGAGGAAGAGGCGCTGAGTAAGGTCAGGGAACTGATTGCCTTGCTGCCCGCCAACAATCTGGCGGCTCCCTGTGCTTATGATTTCGACGGCGCTTCTGTCGTGGCCTGCGAGGGAATCGACACCGTGCTGGAAGCGGTGGCGGATCCGGATTCCCTTCTGGTGATGGGCGGAGATGGCGCCTGCAAAACCGCCCTGGGTCGTGTGGGCGGCCAGTCCTGTGGCATGATCACCCTCTCCGGCGATAAGGTAGAGGGATGCGCAGCCTCCCGCATCGCGCGCTTTGTCCGTCTTTGCGATGCGTTTTCCCTTCCGGTTCTCACGTTTGTGGACGCGGCGAGCTTTGCTTGTCTGAAGGGCGCCGCTAAGCTATCCCATGTCTATGCGGAAGCGACCACGGCCAAAATCACTGTCATTACCGGCCGGGCCTATGGTTCGGTGTATATTGCTGCGGCGGGCAAAGCTGCCGGAGCCGATGTGGTTTACGCCTGGCCGGGAGCGGCGATTTCTCCGCTGAATCCTGAGGCGGCCATCCATATTTTCTGGAAGGATAAGCTGGCGGGAATGGCCGATCCGGTCAAGGGCCGTCAGCAGCTGGCGGAACAATATGCGGCGGAGAACTGCTCTCCGCTGGAAGCGGCGGCTCAGGGGGCAGTGACGGATGTGATCCGTCCGGAGGAGACCCGTTCCCGTCTAATCGCCGCAATGGAAATGCTCTCCGGCAAGCGGGTGTCCCGGCTGCCTAAAAAGCATTCCAACCTGCCGCTTTAATAAACGATTTGATAATCGACGGAAAGGATGACAATTATGAAGCGCTACAATATTACGGTAAATGGTAAGGTCTATGACGTTCAGGTGGAGGAAGTGGGGGCTTCCGCTCCCGCTGCACCGGCGGCAGCTGCTGCGGCCCCGGCACCTGTTGCCGCTCCTGCGCCGCAAGCGGCGGCCCCGGCTGAGGCGGCTCCTGCTGCGCCGGCCGCTTCTGCGGAGGCTCCCGCCGGTGCGGAGACCATCAATGCCCCCATGCCTGGCAACATCTTGGATATCAAGGTCAAGGCCGGCGATCAGGTAACCAAGGGACAGGTGCTGCTGATCCTGGAAGCGATGAAGATGGAAAACGAAATCATGTCTCCCCGCGACGGCGTCGTGGCCGGTGTACATGTCAACAAGGGCGACAGCGTGGATTCCGGCAAGCTGCTGGTTTCTCTTCAGTAAGCTGGCGGCGGCCCTGTAGGGCCCTTTCCAACAGAGAAAGGAAGGATTAATGTGGCAAAGGTCGGAATAACCGAAACGATACTGCGCGACGCGCATCAGTCCTTGATCGCTACCCGCATGACGACGGAGGAGATGCTGCCAGCACTGGAACAGCTGGATGATATCGGCTATCATTCTCTGGAGTGCTGGGGCGGCGCGACGTTTGATTCCTGTCTGCGCTTCCTGGACGAGGATCCGTGGGAGCGGCTGCGCATTCTGCGCCGGCATATGCCTAAAACCAAGCTGCAGATGCTGTTCCGCGGCCAGAATGTGCTGGGATACCGTCATTATGCCGACGATATGGTAGAATATTTCGTTCAGAAATCGGTGGCCAACGGTATCGATATCATCCGGATTTTCGATGCGCTCAACGATATCCGCAACCTGGAAACCTCCATCAATGCCGCCCGAAAGGAAAAGGGCGCTCACGTTCAGGTGGCGATTTCCTATACCACCGGACCGGTATACGACATTGAATACTATGTCAATTACGCCAAGGCGGTAGAAAATGCTGGGGCAGACTCCATCTGCCTGAAGGATATGGCGGGTCTGCTGGTTCCGTATCATACCTACGACCTGGTGAAGGCGCTGAAGGAAAACGTTAAAATCCCGATCCAGATCCATTCCCACTTCACTGCCGGTATCTCGGATATGGTGATGATGAAGGCTATTGAAGCAGGCGCCGATGTGATTGATACGGCGTTGTCTCCGCTGGCGCAGGGCACCTCGCATCCGGCGACCGAGTCTATGGTGGCTGCTCTGGCGGGAACCCCCTATGATACCGGCTTGGATTTGAAAAAGCTCAATGAGGTGAGCCGTCATTTTACCGAGCTGCGTCACAAGTATTTGCAGAACGGCCTGCTCAATCCCAAGATGCTGGAAGTGGATACCAAGGCACTGATCTATCAGGTGCCGGGTGGCATGCTGTCCAATCTGGTCAGCCAGCTCAAGCAAGCCGGCAAAGAGGATAAGCTGGAAGAGGTGCTGCAGGAGGTGCCGCGTGTCCGCAAGGATGCCGGTTATCCGCCGCTGGTTACGCCCTCCTCTCAGATTGTGGGTACTCAGGCAGTGTTCAACATCATCGGCGGGGAACGCTACAAGATGGTGACCAAGGAATTCAAGGGATTGGTGCGCGGCGAGTACGGCCGTACGCCGGTGCCCATGGATCCGGAATTTGTCAAAAAAATCATCGGCGATGAAACGCCCATTACCTGTCGTCCCGCCGATATGCTGGAGCCGGAGCTGGAAAAGACCCGTAAGGAAATGGCCGAGTGGTATGAGCAGGAGGAGGACGTCCTCACCTACGCTCTCTTCGGCCAAGTGGCGGTCAAGTTTTTTGAAAAGCGCCGGAATAAAAAATACGGCATTGACGGCAAGCATTTGAATACGGAAGAACAGGTACATCCGGTCTGATCACCGGTCCCGTAGGGGGAGAAGAAGCCAGATGGATTCTCCGTGCCGTTTTCCCGGGGGTTAAAAAGGAAGTCCCGTGCGGGACTTCCTTTTGCTTGGAAAAGTTTCAGGTTTGTCATCCCTTGTTCATTTTCCGTTTGTTGACAGGCATCGTGCCGGACGGTACAATAGAGGCAGGTTGGGATGATGGGTAGAAACCTTTGGTAACTGTAACATTTCCAAGGGAAGTCTATGCACAACTACTGTATGAGGCGGCGTTCATGGTATAATGGTCTCATTGCAAACGACGCGGGGTGTCCGCGGGCCGGGGAAGTTGGCTGTCGGTCGGAACGACATCGTTGCTGCGATTAGGAATTCTTTTTATCCACCTCCATCTACCCTATGACAAAAGAACAATAAATACAGGGAACGCCCGTTCCCCGGATAAGAAAGGCGGCGCATTCCTCGGATGATCAGAAGTATGACCGGCTACGGACGGTTTGAAGCCACCAAAAACGGTATGGATATTACCGTGGAGGTCAAATCCGTCAATCACCGATACTATGAATTCTCGTCCCGCACGCCCCGTGCCTATGGATTTTTGGATGAAAAGCTCAAAAGCCATATTCAGCAATCCCTGTCCCGCGGAAAGGTGGAGGCTTCGGTTTGGATCGAAACCGTGGATTCCCCTGCCAGCCAGGTACGGATCGACCACACGCTGGCTATGGGGTATATGAAAGCCTATCTGGAGCTGGAGGAACGCTACGGGCTGAAGTATGATCTGACAGCCTCCACGTTGGCCGGCATTCCCAATATTCTCACCGTTCACCGGGAAGAGGAAGATGAGGAGGCGGTCTGGCAGGCGGTACGTGAGGTGACGGATGAGGCGCTTCAGCGGTTCATCGCCATGAGAGAAAAGGAAGGTGCCCGGCTGAGAGAGGATATTCTTTCCCGCCGGGACATGATCCTGAAGGCGGTGGAACGGGTGGAAGAGCGTTCTCCCCAGACGGTGCGCGAGCACATGGAGAAGGTTGAGGCCCGGATGCGGGATCTGCTGAGCACCGTTACGGTGGATGAGCAGCGCCTGTTGACAGAAGCCGCCCTGTTCGCTGACAAAATTGCCGTGGCGGAGGAAACGGTCCGTCTGCGCAGCCATTTGGAGCAGCTGGAGCATTTGATGGACAGCAACGAGCCGGTGGGACGCAAGCTGGACTTTCTGGTGCAGGAGATCAACCGGGAAACCAACACCATCGGTTCCAAGTCTCAGGACATCGAACTGGCCCGGTTGGTAGTGGATATCAAGGCGGAAGTGGAGAAAATCCGCGAGCAGATCCAGAACATAGAATAGTGCCGGATAACGCAGGCGGGAGAAAAGAGGAGAAGAGATGAAGCTGATAAACATCGGGTTCGGGAACATGGTGTCGGCCAGCCGTCTGGTAGCCATTGTCAGCCCGGAATCCGCCCCCATCAAGCGGGTCATTCTGGATGCCAAGGACCGGGGTTCCCTGATTGACGCCACATACGGACGCCGGACACGGGCTGTCCTGATTACGGATAGTGACCATGTGATCCTGTCCGCTGTCCAGCCGGAGACCGTTGCCAACCGGTTGAACGATCGCGACGAAGAGGAAGAGGAGGAGCTGGAGGATGAGGCCTGAAAAGGGCGTGTTGATTGTGCTCTCAGGGCCTTCCGGTTCCGGAAAGGGGACCTTGGTTAAAAAGCTGCTTGAGCAGCGCGACGACACGGTGCTGTCGGTTTCGGTCACCACCCGTCAGCCGCGTCCCGGGGAGATAGAGGGCGTTCACTACTATTTCCGTACCCGGAAACAGGTGGAGGAGATGATCGCCGAGGGTTCCCTGCTGGAATATGCGGAATACAACGGCCACTACTACGGAACGCCGGAGCCCCCCATAAAAAAATGGCTGGAAGCCGGAAAAAACGTTTTGCTGGAGATCGAGGTTCAGGGCGCGGAAAAGGTGATGAATCACCGTTCCGACTTGGTGTCGATTTTCATCACCATCCCCTCGATGAAGGAACTGGAGCAGCGCCTGCGGGGACGGGGGACAGAAACAGAGGAATCCATTCAAGGCCGCCTGCAGGTAGCCCGTCAGGAACTGTCCCGCGCTTTCCGGTACCAGTACGTGGTGCTCAACGATGAGGTAGACCGGGCCGTCGAGAGAATTCAAACCATTATCGAGGCGGAAAAAATGCGTTATGCGTATATGGAAGATTTGATTTTGGAGGTAATGAACGATGCTCAAGCCCAGTGATATCGAAGACATCCGCGGAAAGGAGAGCCGCTATGCCGTGGTGGTGGGGGTTGCCAAACGCGCCCGGGAGATCGCCGAGGAGGCGGAAGCCCACGGGGAGATACTGATTGAAAAGCCGGTGAGCCTGGCCATCAACGACTTCAAGAATGGAGACTATAAGCTGATTGTTCCCAAGGAAGAAGAGGAAGAGGCAGTGGACGAGGAATAATTGCCCCAACCGATACGGCGCCGGAAAACGAGGTGAAACGCTTTGCGCCTTCCCAAAATTGCCAAAGTGGCCGTGGAGCAGGCGGCGTTTCACTTTGATAAATTTTACGATTACTGCTTGCCGGAAGCGTTGGAGCCGGTGGAGCCCGGCTGCCGGGTGTTGGTTCCCTTCGGTGGAGGAAACCGCAAGCGTCAGGGGCTGGTAGTGGGCTTTTCCGAAACTGCCGAGGTGGACCGGCTCAAGCCGATAGCGGCGGTATTGGATCGGGAACCGCTCCTCAGCCCGGAAATGCTTCAGCTGGCGCTCTGGCTGCGTGAGCGCACCTTCTGCAGCGCGTTTGACGCTGTTCGGGCCATGCTGCCAACGGGCCTGTATATGCGGATCAGGCCGGTTTACCGCCTGGCGGTGAATCCTTTTCCGGCGGACTGTACGCCGGAGGAACGGCGAATGCTTGCCGAAGTGGCGAAATCCGGAGAAGGAATTGACCGGGAGAAGCTGCTTAAGCGTTTGGGGCTGTCCTCTGATCATCCTCTGCCCGATCAATTGGTGGAAAAGGGATGGCTGCACAAGCTGGACTCCGCGGCCAGACTGGTGGGGGATGCTACCCTGCAGATGGTCCGGCTGCTGCTTACCGGAGACCAGCTCCGGGAGGAAATAGCGGTTCAAAAATGTACACCGAAGCAAAAAGCGGTTCTGTCCCTTCTGGAAGAGGTGGGGTGCGCTTCGGTGAAAGAGCTGTGTTATTTTTGTTCGGTGACGCCTTCGGTGCCGGCCGCATTGGAAAAAAAGGGGTTTCTGGAATATTATGAGGCGGAGGTTCTGCGTTCCCCGACAAGGGAAAGGGACTGTCCGCCTTTGGTATCCACTCGGTTGAATGAGGAACAGCAGAAGGCGTTTGAGGAGCTCCTTCAGCTATACCGGCAGCATCGTGCGGCGGTTTCCCTCCTCTACGGCGTCACAGGAAGTGGCAAAACGCAGGTGTATATGAATCTCATCGACCAGGTGGTGGAGGACGGGCGGCAGGTTATCGTGCTGGTGCCGGAAATATCGCTGACGCCGCAGATGATGAACCTGTTCCGCCTCCGCTACGGTTCCCGGGTCGCGGTGCTGCACAGCGCCTTGGCCATCGGGGAACGGCTGGACGAATGGAAACGTGTGCGCCGGGGGGACGCCCGGATCGTGGTGGGAACCCGGTCGGCGGTTTTTGCTCCCTGTGAAAATCTGGGGTTGGTGATTCTGGACGAGGAGCAGGAGCATACCTATAAATCGGAATCCTCTCCCCGCTATCACGCCAGGGATGTGGCCAAATACCGTTGTGCCCAGAATGGCGCGCTGCTGCTGCTGGCTTCCGCCACTCCTTCGGTGGAGAGCTACCACGCGGCGGTATCCGGGCGGTATACCCTGCACACGCTGTCCTCCCGCTACGGCGCCGCCAGCCTGCCCGAGGTAGAGGTGGTGGATATGCGTGCGGAGCCGCCGGCAGTGGAGGGGGGAGCCCTGAGCCTGCGGCTAAAGGAGGAAATTGACAATTGCCTTTGTCACGGGGAGCAGGCGATTCTCCTGCTGAACCGGCGCGGTTACCACACGGCGGTGTCCTGCCGCCAGTGCGGCTACGTGTTCACCTGCCCCTCCTGTAGCGTGTCGCTGACCTATCACCGGGCCAACGGGCGGATGATGTGCCATTACTGCGGGTATTCCCGGGAGCCGGTTTCGGTTTGTCCCGAATGTGGTTCGGATAAAATTCGCTATGCTGGGCTGGGTACCCAGCGGGTGGAACAGGAGCTGGAACGTTTATTTCCCGGGGAATCGGTTTTGCGGATGGATACTGATACCACTATGTCCCGCTTTGCCTATGAGAGAAAGTTCGGGGACTTCGCCAAAGGAAAATACGGCCTGATGATCGGCACCCAGATGGTGGCCAAAGGGTTGGATTTTCCCCGTGTGCGTCTGGTGGGCGTGCTGTCGGCGGATCAGTCCCTGTATGGTGGGGATTTTCGCTGCTTTGAGACTACGTTTTCCCTGCTGACACAGGTCATCGGCCGTGCAGGCCGGAGAGACCGGCCCGGCAAGGCTCTGATCCAGACATATACCCCGGAAAATTACGTCATCGAACTGGCGGCGCGTCAGGATTATCCCGCGTTCTATGAAACGGAAATTGCAGCCCGGAAAATGATGAAATACCCACCCTACACCGATTTGTGCCTGTTCGGCTTTGTAGGGGAAAAGGAAGAGAGCGTGCGTGCGGCCTGCACCCGTTTTTTGGGCATGCTAAGGGAAGCGGCGACCGGTCGGTATGCGGGCATTCCGCTGATCGCGCTGGATCCTTCTCCCGCGTCAGTGCTCAAGGCGGCGGGAAAATACCGGTATAAGCTGCTGGTGAAGACGGTTTGCCATACCCGAACCCGGGAAATGATCGGCAGCCTGTTGAACGCCTTTAGCCGGGCACCGGAAAACCGCGGTGTCAGCATGTTTGTGGATATCAACCCGGCTTCTATGCTGTGACGATAGATGGTATTGGAATGAAAGGAGATTGTTGAGATGGCGATCCGAAACATTTTGAATGAACGGGAGGATGCTCTCCATCGCGTCTGCCGCCCGGTGACCAATTTTGACGAGAGGCTGTGGCAGCTGCTGGACGATATGGCGGAGACATTGCATAAGGCGGATGGCTGCGGGCTGGCAGCCCCTCAGGTGGGGATTCTTCGCCGGGCGTTTGTCATGGACTTCGGCGACGGCATCATTGAGGTGATCAACCCGGAAATTGTGGAGCGCAAAGGAAAGCAGGAGGATGTAGAAGGCTGTCTGTCCTGTCCCGGGGAATTCGGTATTACCCGCCGCCCCCGCCGTGTCAAGCTCAAGGCACAGAACCGTCACGGAGAGGAATTCACCATGGAAGGGGAGGACCTGGTGGCGCGTTGCATCTGTCATGAAACGGATCATCTGGATGGAATCCTTTTCAAGGAGCATGTGATCCGGATGCTGGATCCGGAGGGAAAATAGCGGAAAGCGAGGAGCGGCAGATGAACATTATTTTTATGGGGACGCCGGAGTTTGCCGTTCCCTGCCTGCAGTGCCTGTTACAGGAGAGGCACCAGGTGTCGCTGGTGGTAACCCAGGGGGACAAACCCAAGGGGCGTGGGCATCAGCTGGCCTTCCCACCTGTAAAGGAGTATGCCTTGGCGAATCATTTGCCGGTTTTTCAGCCGGTGTCCCTCAAATCGGAGGAGGCCTATCAGCGTTTGGCACAGGAGAAGCCCGATTTGATTGTGGTGACGGCCTACGGCAAAATTCTCCCGCAAAAGGTGCTGGACCTGCCGCCATACGGTTGCATCAACATCCACGCCTCCCTGTTGCCTCGTTACCGCGGTGCCGCCCCCATCCAGTGGGCAGTGATCAACGGGGAAACGGAAAGCGGCGTGACCAGTATGCAGATGGCGGCCGGTTTGGATACCGGCGACATGTTGCTGCGGAGGTCCCGGGAGATACCGCCGGAGATGACGGCGGGTGAGCTGCACGATCTGCTGGCTCAGGACGGGGCGGCGGTGCTGGCGCAGACGCTCCGAGAACTGGAAACGGGTAAACTGCGCCCGGAAAAGCAGGATGACGCGCTTTCCACCTATGCTCCCATGCTGACCAAGGATTTGGGACGGATGGATTGGACAAAACCGGCGTCCGAGCTTCACAACCTGATACGGGGGCTGAACCCGTGGCCCTCGGTAACGGTGCCCTTCCGTGGCAAACGGCTGAAAATCCACAGAACCAGAGTAACAGGCGAAGACAGCAGCCGTGCGGTGCCCGGAACGGTGTTGTCCCTGGATCCCTTGACAGTGGCCTGCGGGCAGGGCTCCCTCATCTTGGAAGAGGTACAGTACGAGGGTGCCAGACGAATGACTGCGGCGGAGTTTCTACGCGGCCATCCCATGACGGTGGGATCGGTGATGGAATCGAATAAAATAAAGGAGTGAGGATATGCCCTTCTTTTTTGTGGATTACTGGTACCTGATCCTGGTGGTTCCAGCCCTGCTGGTATCCATCTGGGCGCAGTTCAAGGTCAAGTCCACCTTTCAGAAATACAGCCAGGTCGGAACCCGTTCCGGCATGACCGGAAGGCAGGCCTCGGAGGCCATCCAGCGGGAAAACGGTCTGCAGGTGCCCATTGAGCGGACACCGGGCTCTATGACGGACCATTACGATCCCAGAGGCAACGTGATCCGTCTGTCGGAAACGGTAGGGGATGTAGCGTCCATTTCCGCTATTGGAGTGGCGGCTCACGAGACGGGCCACGCCCTGCAATACCGGGATCAGTATGCGCCGGTGAAGCTGAGAACCGTCATTTATCCGGTCACCAATTTCGCCTGCACTATTTCACCATTGCTGATTTTGGTGGGGCTTGTCGCCTCCATCTCCTTTTTGGCTTATCTGGGGGTGGCGTTTTATTCCCTTTCCTTCCTGTTTCAGCTAATAACGCTGCCGGTGGAGTTCAACGCCAGCACCCGGGCTGTGGCAGCACTGCGGGCAGGCGGGATTCTGACGGAAGAGGAGCTGGACGGAGTCAAAAAGGTGCTGACCGCCGCAGCACTGACCTATGTGGCCGCCATGCTGGTTTCCCTGATGAACCTGCTGCGGCTGGTATTGATTGTAGTCGGACGGGGAAGGCGGAACAACTGATGGCGGACCGGGCTGGCAACGGAAATCCCCGCCGCGCGGCGGTGGAGGCGCTGCTGCATGTGCACCGGGATGGCGGATATTCCCATATCGTATGGGAAAACGCGTTGGAAACGGATCATCTGACGGCGGCAGATCGGGCGCTGGCCTCCCGAATTTTCTGGGGCGTCATCGAGCGGCGGCTGACCCTGGATTATCTCATGGACTGTTATTCCAGGGTGCCGGTGAAAAAGCTACAGCCAGCGGTTCGGGAAATTTTGCGCACCGGCCTGTATCAGTTGCTGTTTATGGAACGGATTCCTGCTTCGGCAGCCGTGAACGAGTCGGTCAAGATGACTCGGTCTATGAAGGTGGGACAGGCCTCTGGCTTTGTCAACGTCGTGTTGAGAGCGGTGTCCCGCCAGGGGATGTCCCGAATCGAGGCACTGCCGGAGGGGGACGAAAAAACCGAGTTGCTGTATTCCTGCCCCCGGGAGTTGACAGCTTTCTGGCAACGGGCCTACGGAGTGGAACAGGCCTTGGCGCTCACTCAGGACATCAACCGGGAACCAATAGCCTTTTTCCGGGTGGACCTGCTGCATTTCACACAGGAGCGGTGGGAGGATGAGCTGAACCGTTTGAACATTGATCACCGTTGGGAGGACGGCCTGCCGGGATGCCTGTGCGTTTCCCGGCCTCAGGAGCTGAGAGGGCTGGAACCGCCCTTCCGTCAGGCGTATTACGCCCAGGACAAAGCCTCCCAGTGGTGCTGTGCCGCATTGAATGTCCTCCCGGGGGAACAGGTGGCAGATGTATGCGCGGCGCCGGGAGGGAAAAGCCTGACCATTGCCCAATCCATGCACAATGAGGGGTTGCTGATCAGCGGGGATATCCATGAGCACAAATGCCGGATTCTGAGGCAGCGGCTTCAGGAGTTCGGTATCACGATTTCCCAGGTGGTCTGCCGGGATGCGTCGGCTCCCTGTGAGGATGTGTGGAAAGGATCTTTCCATCGGGTGCTCTGCGATGTGCCCTGCTCCGGTCTGGGAGTGATTGGCCGCAAGCCAGAGATCCGGT
Source organism: Candidatus Avimonas narfae (assembly GCA_904395335.1). Lineage (GTDB taxonomy): Bacteria > Bacillota > Clostridia > Oscillospirales > Acutalibacteraceae > Avimonas_A > Avimonas_A narfae. Next base: position 17,285 of record CAJFNR010000025.1, read on the forward strand.
ACCGCTGGCGGGAAGAGGTGGACAGTCTTCCAGCTTTACAGCTAAAAATATTGGAGCAGGGTGCGGAAATGGTGCGTCCCGGGGGAGTTTTGCAGTATTCCACCTGCACGCTCAACCCGGCGGAAAACGAAGGGGTGGCGGAACGGTTTCTGTCCGCCCACCCCGAATACAGTCCCCGGCTGTTGCCAGCGGCTTTGCAACCGCTGTTTGATGTGGCGGAAAGAGAACCGTCGCATCACGTGACGCTGTTTCCATCGGTGCATGACTGTGACGGCTTTTTTATCGCCTCCTTTCAAAAAAGGAATTAGGGAAGTTTATGGCTTTACAGATGGAAAACTTGAAAAGAGATATGCGCTCCCTGACAGCGGAGGAATGGAAAGCGTTCGCTGAATCCAGGGGATGGCCCGCTTTCCGCGGCGCCCAGATCCGGCAGTGGCTGGAGAAGGGAGTTCTGGATTCCGACAAAATGACCAATCTTCCGCAGTCCATTCGGGAGGAGCTCCGCAAAACTTTCGATGTTTTCGGGGTAAATATTGAAAAAAAGCTTGTATCTCAGGTGGATAATACTGTAAAATATCTTTATGCCCTGCGGGACGGGGAGACAGTGGAGTCGGTGCTCATGCAGTACCGCCACGGTTGGTCCCAGTGCCTCTCCACTCAGGTTGGGTGTAAGATGGGCTGTGTATTCTGCGCGACGGGGATGGGCGGCTTTGTCCGTAACCTGACCGCTTCGGAAATGCTGGCTCAGGTGGAGGCAGCGCAGGAAGACAACGGTATCCGCGTGTCCTCAGTGGTGCTGATGGGCATGGGGGAGCCGCTGGAAAACTTTGATGAGGTGCTCCGCTTTGTGACGGAACTGGCTTCGCCGGGAGGCGTGCAGATCGGGATGCGCCACATTTCGCTTTCCACCTGCGGTCTGGTGGACGGTATTTACCGGCTGATGGAGCATAACCTGCAGCTGACGCTGTCCGTATCGTTGCATGCGCCCAATGATGAGCTGCGTTCACGCCTGATGCCAGTGAACCGGCGCTGGCCGCTTCCCGAGCTGATGAAAGCCTGCCGCGAGTATTTCCGTGTGACAGGGCGGCGCATCTCGTATGAATATGCCATGATCGACGGTGTCAACGACACCGATGCCTGTGCCGATCAGCTGGCAGCCCTCTTGTCAGGGACGGTCAGTCATGTCAATCTGATTCCAGCCAACCATGTGGCCGGCTCCCCACTGCAGCGCAGTTCTGCGCGGCGGCTTCGGGAGTTTCAGAATCGGTTGGCCAAGCAGGGAATCAACGTCACTGTCCGCCGGACCCTAGGGGCGGACATCAATGCCTCTTGCGGTCAGCTGAGGCGGAAGGAACAGCAGGGAAAGATGGTCTGACAGCCGGGCGCCTGCCCGCGTTGAAAGGGGGAAATACCTATGAAGGCCTTTGGCAGAACGGATACCGGCCGGGTGCGTTCTTCCAATCAGGATGCGTTTGTATCCGGCTATCTGCCGGGAGGAGGCGTGTTTGCCGTAGTATGCGACGGAATGGGCGGCGCCAGTGGCGGAAATGTGGCCAGTGCTCTGGGCATCAAGGTGATTTCCGATCGTTTGTTAGAAGTGTACCGGGAAAATATGCCGGCAAATTCCATCCACAATTTGCTGGAGAGCGCCATTGCGGCGGCCAATGTGGAGATTTTCGATACCGCCATGGCGGACAATGATCTTCGGGGAATGGGAACCACCGTGGTGGCCGTGCTCATCACCGAAGGCAAGGTGCATATAGCCCATGTGGGCGACAGCCGGGCTTATCTGCTGACGGAGGACAGGATGGAACAGATCACACGAGACCATTCCATCGTCCAGTCCATGGTGGAAAAAGGGCAGTTGACCCCCGATGAGGCCAAGAACCACCCCCGCAAACATTTCATAACCCGCGCTTTGGGCGTGGAAGAAGCGGTGGAATGCGATTACAATGAGTTTTCCTTCCCGGAAGAGGGGATTCTGCTTCTTTGTACCGACGGCCTGACCAACATGGTGGAGACCGATGAGATAGAACGACTGGTGCGCGCCGGTGAACGGGAGGACATTCCCGCCCGTTTGATCAACGCGGCCAATATGGCCGGAGGCAGCGATAACATAACCGTTGTTGTAGTGACGCAATAAGCGATTCAGGAGTGATGGGATTTCATGGATAAGTATATTGGAAAGCGCTTGGATGGTCGGTACGAGATCAAGGAATTGATTGGCGTCGGCGGAATGGCTTATGTTTACAAGGCCTATGACAACATCGACGACCGTACCGTGGCCGTCAAAATATTGAAGGACGAATTTCTGGCCAACGAGGAGTTCACCCGCCGGTTCAAGAACGAGTCCAAGGCGATTGCCATCTTGTCCCACCCCAATATCGTCAAGGTGTATGACGTCAGCTTCGGCGAGCGGCTGCAGTATATCGTCATGGAATACATCGACGGCATCACACTTAAGGAATATATCGATCAGCAAAAGGACATCAAGTGGAAGGAAGCGGTGCATTTCACCGTGCAGATCCTCCGTGCCCTGCAGCACGCTCACGACAAGGGGATCGTTCACCGGGATATCAAGCCGCAGAACATTATGCTGCTGGCCGACGGCACGATCAAGGTGACAGATTTCGGCATCGCGCGCTTCTCCCGCACGGATATCCGGGCTACCAGCAACCAGGCCAAAGCCATCGGGTCGGTTCATTATATCAGCCCGGAACAGGCTCGCGGCGAAATTACGGACGAAAAGGCCGATATTTATTCAGTGGGGGTCATGCTGTATGAGATGCTGACCGGCCGCCTGCCTTTTGAGGCGGACAATGCGGTTTCCGTGGCCATCATGCAGCTGCAGTCGGAGCCCAAGCTCCCCCGCGAGATCAATCCGCAGATTCCGGAAGGCCTGGAAGAGATCACCATGAAGGCTATGCAGAAGGATCCGGCCAAGCGGTATCAGTCGGCGGCGGAGATGCTGTACGATATCGATGAATTCAAGCGCAATCCCAGCATCCATTTTGAATATAAGTATTTTGTCGATGAAACGCCTACCCGCTTTGTGGAGGCCATCACCCGGGTCAAGGGGGAATCGCCGGAGGAGGAAGAGGCCCCTGAGGAAGAGGCTGTCAAGAAAAAGGGGCCTCCCGTGATTCCAATTTTGGCGGCGGTTGCCGGTGCCTTTGTATTGGTGGCGCTGTTGCTGGCCGGCGTGGTCTTTATGCTGGGGGTAGTCGGACCCGAAAGCCAAAAAGACGAGTACTATGTTCCCAACCTCGTGGGCCGAAACTATGAGCAGGAAATCGCCAATAATCAGGAATACATCGATAACCTTAGCTTCAACGTGGAATATGTTAACAGCGATGAGGTGGCGGAAGGATTGGTCATCAGCCAGGATCCCAAGGAGCAGATGGTCAAGGTGAAATCGGTTGTTAAACTGGAGGTCAGCAGTGGCCCCAGAGAGATTGAAATTCCTCAGATTTCGGAAAACGAACATCGGGAAACGGTTCGAGATAAACTGGAAAAAGCAGGCTTTACCAACATTCGAGAGGTCAGGCAGTCCAGTGATACCGTCGCAGCGGACAATGTGATCAAAACCAGCCCCGCTTATCCGGACAAAGTGTCTAAGGACGAAGTGATCACCATTTTTGTCAGCACCGGCAAAGAACAGGTGCCGGATGTCACCGTGCTCAACATGAAGGGCGTGGATGTGGCAACAGCGGTAAAGCAGCTGACGGATTTGGGGCTGACAGTGGACAGCGAATACACCTATGTCAACAGCAACACGTATACCAGCCGGGGAGTTGTGGTGGATCAGTCTCCCGCAGGGGAAACCTCCGTCAGTCCGGGAACGGAAGTAAAACTGACCCTCAGTTCCGGTTATAGGGATCTCACCATTCCTCTGGCGCTGCCCATGGAAGCGACCACTGGCGTGGATATCCAGGTGTATGTGGACGGTACGCTGGATCAGGAGTTGTCCAAGACCGGCTTGTTGCCCAGCGATGTTAAGACGCTTAATCTGGAGATCAAGGATGTCCAGAAAGCGGAATATTCCGTTACCGTACAGATTTCTCCAACAGGGGCCAACCGGTATGCCAGCTTTGCTTCCTATAGGGTGAACGGCAACACGGGAGAGATTATCGACGGGACGGTTTACCCGTATGAGGATCCTTATTCAACCACAAGAGAGCCCACAACGACCACCAGACCGAATGACCGGGAAGACGACTGACTTTCCGGGTTTCAGGAGGGAAGTATGGCAGAGAATATCACAGGATTGATTTTGCAGGGTATCAGCGGCTTCTATTTGGTAGAAGCCGCTGATACCGTTATGGAGTGCCGTGCACGGGGGCTTTTCCGTAAGGAAGGGATTACGCCGCTGGCGGGGGATCAGGTCACAGTGTACTGCGACGGGGACAGCGCCACCATCATGGAGATTCTGCCTCGCAGGAATTCTTTGATACGTCCGCCGGTGGCCAATGTGGACGTACTGGCCCTGGTGGTCTCCCTGGCGGCACCAGCGCCCAATCTTCTGATTCTGGACCGCATGATTGCCGTCGCGGAACACAAGGAGATTGAGCCGGTTATCATCCTGAACAAAACAGATCTGGCGGATCCCGTTCCATTGGAAACGCTGTATCGGCAGGCGGGCTTTCCGGTGTACAGTGTCTGTGCCAAAACCGGGAGTGGGGTGGATTTGCTCCAGTCTTGTCTATCCGGTAAGGTGGTAGTCTTTACAGGAAACTCCGGGGCGGGAAAATCCAGCCTGCTCAACCGAATGGCTCCGGAGTTGAATTTGGCTACAGGGGATATCAGCCGCAAACTGGGACGCGGACGGCATACCACCCGCAGTGCCACCCTGTACCACATGCCTTGCGGCGGATACTGGGCGGATACGCCGGGTTTTTCGTCGTTGGATACCACCCGAGCGGAGCCCATTCGCAAAGAAGAGCTGGCGGAATGTTTTCGGGATTTTACCCCTTACATAGGCCGCTGCCGCTACGCTTCCTGCACCCATACGAAGGAAGAGGGATGTGCAGTACGGGAGGCGGTGGCGGAGGGAAAGATCGCCGCTTCCCGTCAGGAAAATTATGCAGTCATGTATGAGGAAGCCAAACAGATCCGGGAGTGGGAACGAGGATGAGAAGATGTGTGATTTTAGCGGCCGGTCCGGTGGAGGAACCGGCGCTTTTGCTACCGCTGCTGCGGGAGGATGATTGGATTGTGGCCGCAGACGGCGGCGTCTGTCTGGCCGAAAAATTGGGTGTCCGTCCGGATCTGATCGTGGCGGATTTTGACTCAGGCAGTCGGGAGGAGGCGGAGCGCCTTGGAGTCCGGCTGCATACCCTGCCTCAGGAGAAGGATACCACCGATACCCAGGAAGCGGCGGCAGAGGCGTTTGAGCTGGGGTATCGCTCGTTTCTGCTTCTCGGCTGTACCGGAGGCAGGCTGGATCATATGATGGGGGCGCTGTGTGTCATGCAGTGGATCGCTCGGCGGGGGGGACATGCGGTGCTGGCGGATGAACACAACCGTTTGATGCTTGTCGGTCCCGGAGAATGGGAAATTGCTCCTCATCCGGGCTGGAAACTGTCTTTATTGGCCTACGGAGGGCCGGTTTCCGGTGTGACGCTCCGTCAGGTGCGCTATCCGCTGACCGAAGCGACACTTACCACGGATAATCCTATCGGCGTCAGCAATGAATTTGAAGAAAAGCCGGCAAAAATCCGATTCCGTTCCGGTTTTCTCCAGATTTTTTTATCGCGGGATTGACACCTCTTCTCCTGTCCGGTCATATGCTGTATTGAACACGGAAACGCCCGTGGGATATCGTGCATAAGGACGGTGTTGAGGGATGAGACGCGGAAATCCGGGAATGTGCTTTGCCGCCTTCGGGGCGGGTATGCTGACGGCCTTTTTATGTCCGACAAAGCTTATGCTGATTATCGTGGCGGCGGTTCTGGTGCTCATGGGGCTATGTCTGATACGAAATCGTTAGGGAGGTCGGTCGCGTTGAAAATTGTCACTGTGAAGAGTCCGAAGCTGTTCGCGGGATTTCTCCGCCGTTTGTTTGGTATCAAAAAGGAAAGTTACATAGATTAGAAGAAAAAGAAAGATATCAGGCCAGAAACGGTCTTTTGTCTTTACGAGGAAAAAACGCGCCTTCCGTGTTCCCTTTACAAGGGAATGGAAGACGCGTTTTTTCATGGAGCGTTATATAGGGGACGCATTATAACTTCGCACAATATCGTTGGGACTGCCGACACTGTAAAAGACTACTTTTCTGTCAGATAAGAAAAGCCGGCGTCAAAAAGAGCAATGGAGTTGGTCCATCGGTCATTGGGTTCAGGGGAATTCATGGTGATAGCGATCAGCTCCACACCGTCCTTCTGTGCGGAAGCCGCCAGACAGTAGCCTGCCTCATCGGTAAAGCCGGTTTTCAGTCCGTTGGCGTAAGGGTAATAGAAACTGCTGCTCACTTTGATGAGGGAATTGCTGTTCTGCCAGGCGGGGGCCGCTTCGCCGCTCACCAGTAAGTCACTGGCGGCGGGTTTGGAAACGGTCAACCGGATATTGGGGAAGGTGAGGGCGTAACGGGAGATCAGCGCCATATCCATCGCTGTTGTATAATGGTTATCATCATGGAATCCGTCGGGATTGGCGAAATGGGTATTGACCGCGCCGATTTCCTGAGCCGTGTCATTCATCAGGTCGCAGAAATACGATACGGCGGCGGTATCGTCCAGAGATTCGTCCCCGGAAGCGAGGCGACCGACCCGCGCAGCAATCACATAGGCGGCATCGTTTCCGGAGGGAAGCAGCAGGGCATCCAGCATGGCGGAGAAATTAAGCTGCTGCCCCTGCTCCAAGTGGGCCAAACTGGAACCGAACTGGACCAGGGAAATTTCACTGCCGACAGTGAATACTGTATCGGAGGAACAGTAGCGGGAGGCGACGGCGGCAGTCATCAATTTGGTCAGACTGGCGGGATAGCACCGGCTGTCCGCATTGACGCTGTACAGCACTGTGTTGTGGGTGCTATCGAACAATACGACACCCGAGGCGGTAATGGCGCTGCTCACCGGAATATTGTCCACCGTGCCGATTGTTGTAGCGGTGGTTGTGGTGGGAGCTTCTGCTGTTGTGGTGACGGCATCAGACGGGGAGGTAACTTGAGAACCTCCGCCGTCCTCTGACTGTGGTCTGGTAAAATGATAAATTAAGAACAGTACGGCGAAAAGAACAAGGACCGATGCCAGAATCGGCAACAAACACCCTTTTTTCTTTGTCTTCTTCTGTGTACGTCTGCCGGCCATGTCAACCTTCCTTTAGCGTAATGATTCGAAAAGAGCCCATTTCTTTATTTTTACCATACGAATGAAAAATCCATTGGGAAAGGAAAAACGAAAAGAGCCCCTGGCTCAAAAGAGCTCAGGGGCCATTATACTCTAAAATACCGCCAACGGCAACGATTTCTTACAGAAAAATTGGATACCAGCCATTTCTTTCCATATGACAATGCTGCTAGACAATTTCCACGCCTGTATAGTACGCTTTCAATATTTCCTCATAGTCCGCCCCCTGGCGGGCCATATAATCGGCGCCGTATTGGCTCATTCCCACGCCGTGTCCATATCCGTGTACGGTAAAGGTAAAAGTGCCTTCAGCGTATCCGACGGTGAAGCAGGCGGAGCGTAGCCCAAGGGCCTCCCGCAGCTGATTGCCGGTGAAGGATTGGTTTCCCACCGTCAGGGAAAGGACGGTTCCGGCTGAGGACAGGCTGGGAGCACCGGGTATCCAAGCAGCGGGATCTCCCTCCAGCGCCAACTCCCCGTTGACAGCGGTGAGGGCGGCAGACAGCTCCTCCGCCGTCTTTGTCACTGTGCTTTCATAGGAGGGGGAGAGCTTGTCGCCCGGGCTGGGAACCGACGCCAGATATGAATATGCCGTTCCCCACTGGACTTCCGCGCTTTCCGTGGTTCCGGAGCTGATGGCGTGATAGACCGCCATGATGGGCTGACCGTCGTAGCAGATGCGTTTTCCCAGGACGGCATCCACGGCCTCAGCATATTTTTCATAGGTGGAATCAAAGGCGTCCCCCCACTTTTCCTTCAACTGTTCGGCGGAATAATAAATGGGAAATCCCCAGGGAGTGGAGGAGAAATCCGCTCCCTGGATCGCCTCATCCGGATGCTCACGGGAGGCCTGCCGCTGGTAACTGTAATAGGTATAGGCCGCTACCGCCTGGGCCTTGAGTGCTTCCAGATGATAGGATACCGGCATTTCCGCACTGAGTGTCCCGATGAGAAAATCTCTTTCCGAAACCTCCTGGATCGAAGCGCTTTCCTCGTTATACAGCCGAAAGACGGCGACATCCTCCTCGCTGCTTGTCCCTTCGGAAAGCGAGGCGGTCCCATCTGTTCCGGCGGACGGCGTTTTTTCCTGCTGATCCGATCCGCTTTCCTTCCACCACAGAGAGGGAAGAGGGAGCAGCACCAGCAGAAGATAGAGAGCCATCGCTGAGAGCAGCATACGTTTCATCATCGTTTTTCACCTTTCCTTCGTACTGCCTCTTTCTGATGCATTATTTCATCAAAATATTTTCAATTCAATGGAAGCAATAGGGGAAAATCGAGGGAATTCCCCATTGATTATGCATGAATGCTGTGCTATACTTGCAAATACCCCCTGTCAGCGGGGCCCTCGGAAAAGGGGCGCCTTGACTTTGAAAACGGGAGCCGATATAATGGATTATCTGAAAGGACGGGTGTTTCCGTGGAGTACATCAATGCCGCCATCTCACAGGATACTTTAACATCCTTATGCGATGAGTTTCGTAAAAATAACCGGATTGAACCGGAGAAATTTGAAAAATATCAGGTGAAGCGCGGACTGCGCAACGAGGATGGCAGCGGTGTGATGGCCGGACTCACACTGATCTGCAACGTGCACGGCTACGTGATCAACGAGGGGGAGCGCTCGCCGGAGGAAGGACGTCTGACTTACCGTGGCGTGGATATCCGGGACCTGGTGTCCGGCTGTATTGCAGAGGATCGCTTCGGTTATGAGGAAACCGCTTGGCTGCTGCTGTTCGGCCGTCTGCCCACCAAGGAGCAGCTGGACCGCTATTGCCAGCTGCTTTCCGACTGCCGGGAAATGCCGGGCTATTTCGGGGAGGATATGATCGTCAAAGCGCCGTCCCCCAATATTATGAACAAGCTGGCCCGGTCGGTCCTGGCTATGTATTCCTATGATCAAAACCCGGACGATATCTCCATGGAAAACGTTCTGCGCCAGTCGGTTCAGCTGATGGCCATGCTGCCCACCATGATGGCCTGCGCCTATCAGGTCAAGCGTCATCACTATGACCGGGAGAGCATGTTTTTTCACCCGGTAAAGCCGGGTCTGTCCACTGCGGAAACGATCCTGTACAATATTCGCGCGGATTCCGCCTATACCCGAGAGGAGGCCCGTCTGCTGGATCTGTGCCTGATGCTGCACGCGGAGCACGGCGGAGGAAATAACTCTACCTTTGCTGCCCGGGTGCTGTCCTCTTCCGGCACCGACACCTATTCGGCCATGGCCGCGGCCATCGGTTCCCTGAAGGGTCCCCGTCACGGCGGCGCCAATATCAAAGTGATGGAGATGCTGGATTACATCAAGGAGGGTGTCCGGGACTGGGAAGACGACGAGGAGATCTGCCGCTTTCTCGAAAAGCTTATCCTCCGGGAGGCAGGGGATCGCTCCGGACTCATATACGGTATGGGCCATGCTGTTTATACGCTGTCGGATCCTCGGGCAGTGATTCTGAAGAAATACGCCTATGATCTGGCGGAGAAAAAGGGCTTTGGTGGAGAATTCCGCCTGTTGGAGGCGGTGGAGCGGCTGACTCCCGGGGTATTTGCCAAGGTCAAGGGAAACGACAAGGCTATGTGTGCCAATGTGGACCTGTATTCCGGTATGGTTTACCGCTCCCTGGGGATCGACAAAGACCTGTACACGCCGCTGTTTGCCGTGGCGCGTATGGCAGGCTGGAGCGCACACCGGATTGAGGAAATTCTGACCGGCGGGCGCATCATCCGGCCGGCTTATAAGGCAGTGGCCCGGCCATTGCCGTATGTGCCTCTTGCAGATCGATAAAAACAGCCTGCCGGGAATTGCGGCGGAGCGGGAAAGGCTTGATGAAGCATGCGAAGGAAAATAGCAACGGTTTTGGCGACGGTGATGACAGCGGTAGTGCTGCTGATGCGTATTCTGCTGACACCTCTCATGCAGGACTCGGAAACGGGGCAGTTCCATTTGAGCTATTGGGTGATTGCCGTGATGGCCCTTACTGTCGTGGCGATCCTGATCCTGGTGCTGTCCGATCGTAGGCCGGTGGGAGTGGCTGCACGGCCGATGGTGCTGCCGGTTTCCATGGCATCGGTGGCGGCCGGCGCGGTACTGGTGGTTTCCACGTTGTTCGATCTGTATATCTGGGTGACAACCAAGCAGACCCCCGCCCCCAATGCGTATGTTATCGGAAAATTCGATGCCGTGTTGCTGGTCCTCACCCTGGCCTTCGGCCTACTGGGCGGAGCATTCCTGGTGCGGATCGGCTTTCATTGGGCCGCACAGGGCAGAATGAGACGCGGGGTGTTTGCCCTGTGGGCGCTGGCTCCCTCCCTGTGGGTGTGGATGCGCCTGGCGCGCTATGAAATGTCCTATGCCAGCGCTACCGATGTCACCGAAAGTTTCTATGACTTCGTTATGCTGATTTTTACCCTGTTGTTTCTTTTCTCTTTTGCCCGTTATGTATCCGGGGTGAACAGCGGTAGGAGTCCTCGTGCCGTTTTGGGCTTTGCCCTGTGTACGGCGTTGTTCAGTCTTTCCGGAACGCTGACACGGCTCGCCATGTATCTGATGCAGGACAGCATGGCCTACACGTCCAGTGAGCTGGCGGGCTTCAGCGATTTTATGATCGGGCTTTTCGCCCTGATCTTTGCTTATTCGCTGGCCTTTCCCGGCGGCATCGCCGAGGAAGAGACGCTCCCTGCGGAAGGGGAGACACCAGCTCCGGCGAACGAGGAAGTGCCCGTGCCGGCATCGGATGTACCTCCGGCTTTTTCTTCGGAAGAAAAAGAAGAGGATGCCATGGATATCGACAGCCTGATCAATGAGATTCAGCAGGGAAAAGGGACGGATTCAGAGAACGATAGCCGACATTGACGCAGGACAGCGGCTGGCGCAAAAGAAATGCCGGTGTGGACGGTTCCTGAAGGCTCTCTACCGTTTCCTTATCGCTTTTCTCCAGCAGGCGAAGCGAAAATGCAAGCGTGTGATCGGAAACCGCCAGGCTGCCGTGATGCAGCCGGGCGGTTTCTTTTGTGACCGCTATGGTATCGCTATCCCAGCAGCGGGCGTCTCCCGAAACGCGTATCAACAGATGACGTGCGGTGAATCGCACCTGCACGTTGACTCCGGCACCTGGGCGGGACAGGAACCGGGAGCGCAGCAAACCGACGATGGAAAGCTGCAGCAGACGCGGCTCAAAGGCGGAGCAGACGCAGCAGCGGTTCATCCGGTAAGAAAGGGGACAGCCCAACGACAGGGAAACCAGCCGGGAGGCCTCCAGCACGGAATAGGTCATTTCGCCGAGGTTGCCGTACCGCAGGGGGCGGTTGAGTCCGCGGCACTGCAGGACGGAGCGGATTTCCGTTTCCCACAGCAGCTCCAGAGCGCGGCGCCATTCCTCCGTTTCCTCGGCAGTACATTCCTCCAGGGCGGGCAGGGATAGAAGCTTATCTGCCAGCCAGTCCCGGGCGCGTCCTTCCTCAAAGGCAAAAGGAAAGAGCGGTTCCTTATGAGTCGTCATGCTGCATCGTTCCTTTTATGGGTGGTGTTTGGCGTTATTATGCCTCCATCCCCGGGAAATATCAGCACTTTTGGTGAACCTCACAAAATCATGAACAAGTCGTTAATTGTTAAACAAACTTCTTGATAATTTATGGGAAACGGTCTAAAATAGGGAGCGAATAAAAAGTTTGGAGGTTTTGCAGTATGGCTATCAAAGTTGGCATCAACGGCTTTGGCCGTATCGGCCGTCTGGTTTTCCGCGCGGCGGTGGCTCAGCCCGAAACGTTTGAGGTTGTGGGCATCAACGATCCGTTCATCGATCTGGAATACATGGTGTACATGGTAAAGTATGATACCATCCACGGCCATTTCGATGGCAGCATCGAGGCGAAGGACGGCAAGCTGGTTGTCAACGGCAAAGCGATTTCTGTTTATGCGGAAAAGAACCCTGCCGATATCAAGTGGAGCGACTGCGGCGCCGAGTATGTGGTGGAATCCACCGGCGTGTTCTGCACCACGGAGAAGGCCAGCGCCCACCTGCAGGGCGGTGCCAAGAAGGTGGTCATCTCCGCTCCCGCTAAGGACAAGGAGACCCCGACCTTTGTTTGCGGCGTCAACCTGGACAAGTATACCAAGGACATGAAGGTGGTTTCTAACGCTTCCTGCACCACCAACTGCTTGGCCCCGATGACCAAGGTTATCTTCGACAAGTTCGGCATTGTGGAAGGCCTGATGACCACCGTTCACTCCACCACTGCTACTCAGAAGACGGTGGACGGCCCCTCCGCCAAGGACTGGAGAGGCGGCCGTGCTGCTGCCGGCAACATCATCCCCTCTTCCACCGGCGCTGCCAAGGCCTGTGCCCTGGTTATCCCGGAAGTGAAGGGCAAGCTGACCGGTATGTCCTTCCGCGTTCCCACCCTGGATGTCTCGGTGGTTGACCTGACCGTCCGCACGGAGAAGGCCACCACGATGGAAGAGATCAATGCCGCCATGAAGGAAGCTTCCGAGACCTACATGAAGGGCATTCTGGGCTACACCGAGGATGCGGTGGTTTCCTCCGACTTCTACGGCGATGCCCGCACCTCCATCTACGATGCCACTGCCGGTATCGCGCTGAACCCCAACTTCTTCAAGCTGGTTTCCTGGTACGACAACGAGTGGGGCTACAGCAACAAGGTGCTCAATCTGATCGCTCATATGGCGAAGGTCGACGCCGAATAATCTTTCTTCTAAAAAACGGTGCAGAATTTTCTGCACCGTTTTTTTATGCCTTCATCCTGGAATCTTCGGCATGAAAGCGCCGTAAGACGGGCAGAATAAGGAAAGCAATCGTTTTAGCAGAGAGGTGTGAAGGCAGAATGCAAAAACGGACCGTCGTGGCGTTTTCCACCATGCTTTTGATGCTTTGCGGCATAATGCTACGGGTCTATCAGCTGACCAGCGGATCTCTGGCGCAGGCCGCGGACCAGCAGGCCAGCATGACGGTACAAGTAGCCAGCGCACGCGGCACCATCTACGACCGGAACCTGGTGCCACTGGTTAATACGGAAAAGGAATATAGGGCAGCGGTGGCTCCCACTTCCGAAGCCGTGGCCGCCCTGAGTGATTGCCTGATGGAATCACAGCAGGAAACGGTACTGGACCGACTGCAGAAAGGGCAGCCTGCCGTGGCGCTGCTGAGCGGCCTGACACCCCCTACCGAAGGGATTTCCCTTGTCAGTGCGCCGGTACGCTACGGCAAGACGGTATTGGCTCCTCATGTTGTGGGCTATCTTTCCGGAGACGGTATTAATGGAGCTGCGGGAATCGAGCAGGCCTATAACGACTGGCTCAATGCCTGCGGCGGGGAAGCCACCGTCACCTATTCCGCGGATGCCATGGGCAAGCCGCTGCAGGATACGGATCCCAAATTGGTGAATACCCTGGACAACGCCAAGGCGGGAGTTGTCCTGACCCTGGATGCGGATATCCAGAAAATCACCGAAAGAGTAGCCAAAAACTATATTCAAAAAGGGGCCGTCCTGGTGATGGAGCCCTCCTCCGGCCAGATCCTGTCCATGGTCAGTCTGCCGGACTATCAACCAGATACGGTGGCCGAAAGTCTGGAAAATGAGGACAGCCCTCTTCTCAACCGTGCCCTGTGCAACTATAACTGCGGGTCCGTGTTCAAAATTGTATCGGCGGCCGCGGCCTTGGAGGCGGGCGTATCCACGGAGTATTCCTACACCTGTACGGGAAAATATAGCATTGAGGAGCTGAACTTCCACTGCCACAACCGTTTGGGGCATGGCCAGCTGAATATGCTCCAGGCCTTCGGAAAATCCTGCAATCCCTATTTTATCAACCTCATGCAGCAGGTGGGAGGGGAAAAGCTGTACGATATGGCGGTAACCTTGGGCTTTGACCGGCCTATTGTTCTGGCGGAGGGACTGAAAACCGCCCGGGCCGTGCTTCCTACGGAAGAAGACCTGCGATCCCCGGCAGAGGTGGCCAACCTCTCCTTTGGTCAAGGCTCCCTTTTGGCGACACCCGTGCATATGGCCCAACTGGTGGGCACGGTGGTCAACGGCGGGGAATTGGTGCGCCCCACCCTGTACCGGGGAACCGTGGATAAGGACGGCATACTCCAGGAAGCGGCGCCTACGGCGCCTCAGCACGCATTTTCAGAAAACACGGCCGCCATCCTACGCCAGATGATGGCCTATACCATTGAGGAAGGAACCGGTACAAAAGCTAAGCCCATAGAAGGCGGCGCCGGTGCCAAAACCGGTACGGCGGAAACCGGCTGGGAGGAAGATGGGCAGGAGGTGATCCAAAGCTGGATCGCCGGCTATTATCCCGCTGAGGATCCCCAGTATGTCATAGTGGTGTTGGAAGAGGACGCCGATGAATCCGCGGCTCATACTTCAGATGTCTTCAAACAGCTCTGCGAAGAATTTTGTATGCTGGAAAAAGAAAAATCGGAATAAGCGGGGAATATCCGGTCCATACTCAGCATATCCATTCGATGAAAGGCGGGAAGATGATGGGAGACGCTTTGAGAAAAGCGCTGTTGAAATCGGAGCAGAAGCCGGACGAGATTCATGAGGCCATTCGGGAGGTATGTGCCCGTCTGGATATGGTGAACAGGCGCTTTGAGATGGAAAGCGACAGCGATCTGATCGAAGCCTGTATTTACGAGATGGAATCGCTGCGGGCGCGGTATCGCTATCTGCTCCGGACCGCCAAAAATCGGGGAGTCAAAGCGGAAGGGCTTCCCTATTACCGGGAAGGGGAAGGAACATGAGCCTGGGGTTGCAGATATTTGTCTATGCGTTGGGAATCCTGGTGGTGGTTGCGGTGGGAATCGCCCTGATAAAATCCAAACGTCCGGTCCGTGGCCTGTTGAGCTCCGGCATTCAGGGGATTTGTGCACTGGCAGCGGTCAACGTGGCCGGGGCTTTCACTACCGTTTCGCTGGGCTTCAATTTGCTGTCCGGGCTGTGCTGCCTGGTGTTGGGAATCCCCGGCGTCATCACTCTGTTGGTGCTGAAAGTGATTTTTCAGATCGGGTAAACTTACAAAACCGTATAAAAACCGGCTGGAAACTTCCAGCCGGTTTTTATACGGTTTTATTCCGTTTTTTCACGTCCTCGCTTGGCCACGTATTCCTGTATTTCCGGGAGAGAAGCCAGGTCCTGCTCGGCGATCTCCGCCTGGAGATGGGGCGGGAGGGAAGAGAAGAACTCGTAGCTGGACAAATCCTGTTCCAGCAGGTCGGAAAGGCCTAACCGGTATTGGCGGTCGTCTGTCATATCCCGCCTCCTACATACACTCCATGGCGTTTTCCGCCTGCCGTCTCAACTCGTCGGCAGAATCGATGCGGGCGCCGCTGTTGCGCAGCGTATCCTGAATATATCCCGGAAGGGACTGATAATAGTGGGCCGCCTCCTCATCGGAGCGCAGCAACGCCTCCAGTCCTCCCGCCGGGGAGGGCGATGGGTTCATAGAAAAGCCTCCTTTTATCCAATGCAAGAGAAGAATGGAATTCGGACAGGCTTAGTTTGCGGCTTTCTTTTCGGATTATACAGGAAAACGGCGGGAAAGTCGGGACAGGCCGGTTCTATCGTGCCAAAACCCGTCATACATATGGACATACCGGGACAAGTCAAGGGAAAGGATGTGCGCGAATGAACGAATATGCTCAGGCCGTCATGGGCTTGCCTGCCCCGCTCAGGGAAGTGCTGCAGAAAGTTCCCCGGGAAATTGGCGACAGGGTACAGGAAATCCGTCTGCGCCTGGAGGCGCCGGTAATGCTGTCCACCCCGCAGGGGGAGTGGTTCGTGACAAGAGAGGGACGGGTAACGCCGCGCGCGACAGAAGATACCCTTTTCTGTACCCGTACGCAGCTCTCGGATGCTTTTCAAATCCTATGCGATTTTTCTGTACATACCCATCAGCAGGAGCTGAGGCAGGGATACCTTGCTGTACGCGGTGGCTGTCGGGCAGGCGTGGCGGGGACTGCGGTGGTGGAAAACGACCGGATCCAATCCGTCCGTAGCATCACTTCCCTGTGTCTGCGGGTGGCCCGCCGGCATGACGGCTGCGCCAGGGAACTGGCCCGTTCCTTGGTGCATTCCGCTGCGGGCGGGAAAGCTTCCATGCTTTACAGCACGTTGATCTGCGGTGAACCCGCCAGCGGAAAGACAAGCCTCCTGCGCGACCTGGCGCGGGGGCTTTCCTCCGGGGACTATGGTGAAATCCGGCGTGTAGCGGTGGTGGACGAGCGTGGGGAGCTGTCCGGTGCGGGCGAACTCCCGTTGTGTGATGTGCTGCGCGGCTGTCCCAAAGCGGAAGGAATCCAACAGGCGGTACGCTGCCTTTCCCCCGAGGTGGTGCTATTCGATGAGCTGGGTAGCCGGGAGGAGACGCAGGCGGTGCTGGCGGGCCTAAATGCGGGTGCCGCTGCCATAGCTACAGCTCACTGCCGGGACATCGGCTCCCTGCTGCGCCGCCCGCAGATCCGTATGGCCCTGGAAGAGGGGGCCTTTGAGAAGGTGGTATTGCTGCAGGGGCGCAGGCACCCGGGAGAAACTGCGCGGATTCTGTCTGCGGACGATGTCCTTCGGTGGAAAGACACCGATTCCGTTTCCGACGGGGGACTGGGGCGGCGCTTTTCCGTTCCCGCCGGATGGGGGAATCGGCCGTGATCCGCCTGTTGGGGTTGGTTCTGATTGCGTTGACAGGACTGGGAACGGGGGTGTATGCCTCCCTTTCCCTCCGGAAACGGGTGGAGCAATTGGAACTGTGCAGTCGTCTGATCCGATGGATGGAAACCCGTATCCGGTACGCAGCGGCCCCGGTAGGGGAGCTGATAAGGGAAGCAAAAAACGAGCCGGAATTTGACCGGCTCTCCTTTGTTGCGCAGACGGAAGCCCGTCTTTGCCGGGGAATGCCGCCTTCTTCCGCTTGGCAAAAAGCACTGGAGGAGGACAAAAGCGGATGGCTTTCCCCACAGGACAGGGAGTTGCTGGCAGGCTTTGGGGCGGGGCTGGGAACTACCGATGTGGAGGGACAGCAGCAGCACTGCCGGTATTTTGCCGAACGGCTGGAGGAGCAGCTACAGACAGCCAGAACCGAGGCGGCGGTAAAAGGACGGCTGTATATTTCCCTAGGAGTGATGGGCGGGGCGGGAATTTCCCTGCTGCTGATATAGAAACCAGGATCGAAGAGAAAGGCGGGAAGCCGCGGTGGATGTGGATCTGATTTTTAAAATTGCCGCCATCGGCATCATTGTGGCGGTGCTCAATCAGCTGCTGGTCCGGTCAGGGCGGGAGGAACAGGCGATGCTGACCACTCTGGCCGGTTTGATTGTGGTGCTGACCCTGCTGGTGGGAGAAATCGGCGATTTGTTCAGCATGGTAAAATCCGTGTTCGGACTGTAAAGACGAGGAAAGAAAATCCGGAAGGGGGACGG
The DNA here is from genome assembly GCA_904395335.1 of Candidatus Avimonas narfae. Classification (GTDB taxonomy): domain Bacteria; phylum Bacillota; class Clostridia; order Oscillospirales; family Acutalibacteraceae; genus Avimonas_A; species Avimonas_A narfae. The sequence continues at coordinate 35,070 of CAJFNR010000025.1, forward strand.
ATGCCATGGAAATAGCGGCCATAGCCGGATTGACGGTGGCGGCGGCCTTTTTGGCAGTGGTCCTTCGCCAACACAAACCGGAATTTGCCCTGGCGGTGGGACTGATGGCGGGTATTGTGATTCTGGCCGTATGTCTGCGCAAAGCGGCCCCGGCCCTGGGCAGCCTCAGCGATCTTCTGAACGCCGCTTCCCTTCCGGCGGAATACGGCGCCGCTTTATTTAAGGCGCTGGGGGTCTGTCTGTTGACCCAGCTGGCCTCCGACGCCTGTTCCGATGCGGGGGAAAAGGCGCTGGCGGCTAAGGCGGAGCTGGCAGGCAAGCTGGCTATGCTGCTTATCGCCCTGCCGCTGTTTGAAAAAGTGGCGGAAATGGCGGTTTCGCTGATGAACGGACAGGCGGTGAGCGGATGAAACGGGAAAAGGTGCTTTGGCTTCTCCGTTCCCTCCTGCTGATGATTATGCTGACGATGGTGATGTGTCTGCCGGCAGGTGCGGAAGGAGGGGCAGCGGAATGGGACGAGCTGTATCAGGAACAGGCGGAGGCCAGCGGTGCCGGAGACCTGCCGGATAATCTGCCGGAGGAGACCCGCCAGCTGCTGGATCAGCTGGGGATCACCAGCATCGACGCGGAGGGATTTTCTTCCCTGGAACCGCAGGGGGTGTGGAAGGCGTTGGCGGAGCTGACGGGACAGGAGGCGTCGGGACCGCTCCGCTCAGTTGGCGTGGTGTTGGGGGTGGTGCTGCTCTGTGCTCTGATGGAGGGAATGAAGCAGACCCTGCGTGATCCGAGCGCCTCTCCGGTTTTTCAGGTGGTGTGTGTGTTGGCTGCCTGCGCGGCGTTGTTGGTTCCCCTTTCCTCCTGCGTGCAGGCGGTATGCCGGGCAGCGGAAAGCACCTCGGTGTTTATGGGCAGTTTTGTACCGGTGTACGCGGGAATTCTGGTAACCGCGGGGCATGCGGTGACGGCGGCTTCCTATCAAACGGTGGTACTCTTTGCGGCCGAGCTGATTACCCTGCTGGCGACCCATTTGTTGGTCCCCCTGCTTACGGTGTCCCTGGCTCTGGGGATGGCTGGTTCCTTGGATACGGGATTGCGGTTGGATTCCCTGAGTTCGGCGATCAACAAGGGGGCCGCTTGGCTGCTGGGAATCACCACGACCCTATTTGTAGGACTGCTGACCCTTCAGGGGATTGTCGGAGGGGCAGCGGATACCCTGTCCAGCCGGGCGCTTCGGTTTTCCCTCTCCAGTATGGTGCCGGTGGTGGGCGGCTCGCTTAGCGAAGCATTCAGCGCCGTGAAGGGCTGCCTGGGCCTGCTCAAATCCACTGTAGGCGGCTTTGGTATGCTGGCGACGGCTTTGATTGTGCTGCCGCCTCTTTTGCAGTGTGCTGTGTGGTCCCTGGGGCTCGCCTTGTGTACGGCGGCGGCAGAGCTTTTCGGTTTGGGACAGATCAGTGCCCTGCTCCGATCCGCTCAGGCGGTGGTCAAAACGCTGATTGCCGTGCTGGCCGCCTGTTCGCTTTTTATGATTGTGACCACTGCCGTCGTCACTGCGGCGGGAGGCGCCGCCGTATAGAAAGGGGCAAGGGGATATGGATGCTGTAAAAGCGTGGGCCGCCGGCCTGTGCGCTGTTTCCATGGGCTGCGTTTTACTGAAAATGCTGGCTCCAAAAGGAGGAATGGGCAAGCTGATCCATCTGATCATCGCGGCGTTTTTTGTCTGCTGCTTTGCCGCTCCTCTGATGAAGCTGACCGCTTTGGAGGAGTGGGAGCTCCCGGAGCTTTCCTCCAGCACGCAGGCGCAGGCGCTGGAACAGACAGTGACACAGCAGCTGGAACGTCAGATCGACACGGCCCTAAGGGAAACCGCTAGAACCGTTCTTTCCAATTACGGGATCGAGATGACAAAAATCTCCGCGCAAACGGATACTTCCGAGGACGGCGGCATATACATTACCAGAATTACCCTTTATCTGGACAAACAAAATATTTCCCAGGCTGCAGCAGCCAAGCAAGTGATGGAACAACGGCTGGGAATGGAGGTGTTTGTGGAAGAATGGGACGGTTGAAGGAAGAAAGAGTGGTGAAGCCTTATGGAAAAGGAAGCGGGCTGGAAACGGGCGGCGGAGCTTCTGAAAGGGGGAAAGGGCCAGAAATTCCTGGTGGTAGCCGGCTTGGCCGGTATGGCGCTGATCCTGGTATCCCAGTTCTGGCCGGAACAGGAAACGGTACAGGAATCCCCGGATAAAACCGCATCCTCCGTGACGGCGGAGCAGTATGTGGAACAGACGGAAAAGCGCCTGAGCGAACTGATCGGGCATATTGCCGGCGCGGGGGAGTGCCAGGTGATGGTGACCTTGGAAAACGGCGTGGAGTATGTCTATGCCAGCGAGCAGAAAATCAACAGCGACCGGGTGGAGGATACTGGGACCGATTCCAGCAAGCTGTCGGAAAAGGAGGATTCGGAACAATCCGTCATCATGGTGGAAACGGAAAACGGAAAAGAGGGGCTTTTGGTCACAGAACTGCAACCCACGGTCCGCGGTGTAGTGGTGGTCTGTGAGGGGGGCGGTGAGGAAGAGGTGGCACAGCGTATTGTCTCCGCCGTGACAACGGCCCTGAACATATCTTCCAAACGGGTATGCGTATCCCCGGCGGGATAAAGAATGCAGCAGCACAACGATTATTAGGAAGGATGGATTGTCGGTGAGCAGTATCTTCGGAAAAAAGCAGGCCGTTTTGGCGGTACTGGTGGCAGCACTGGGAGTGGCGGTATATCTCAACTATTATTTTTCGGTTCAGCAGCCGGACGTGCTGGAGGCCGGTGCGGATACGACCACCACCACCGCCTCCGAAGCGGATGACGGAAAAAATCTGGGAGATGCCCAATATGTCAACAACCCCTCCACCACGCCTTCGGAGACGGAAGCAACCGAACCCGCCGGGGACGATTATTTTGCCCAGGCGCGGCAAAGCCGGGAAGAAGCCCGGGAGGAGGCGCTGGATATTGTGAAGGACGCGATGAACGACGTTAAGGGAGACGAGGCTTCCCGTCAGGCGGCGCTGGAAAAGGCCGCCGCCATTGCCTCCGCTGTGGAGAAGGAAAACGCCATCGAAAGCCTGGTAAAGGCCAAAGGCTTTGATGACTGCGTGGCCTATTTGACCGAAGGGGAGTGCCAGCTGGTGGTTAAGGCGGAGAGCCTGCAGCCACAGGAAGCGGTCCAGATTACGGAGATCGTCACCACACAAACCGGCATTGCCGCCTCTCACATTCAGATTGTCCCGGTGAAATGAGAAAAAGTGGTTGCTCCGCTTCCGTTTTGTTGGTATAATAGGCCTAGGGTTTTATAGATACAGGGGAAAAAGGAACCCAGGCCCGAAGGCTTTTCGCCAATCGGAGGGGCTTTTTGCGGCAGGGCCGGTCTTCAGTGAGGCGAGTGAAACAGGATTCGCTTTTCCTGTTGACGGCGATAGGAGCCGCCCCTTTCCGCTCCTTGCTTCCCATTGAGAGGGATGGCTTTTGGGGATTCCCAATTTTGTGGGGGGCGGGTATGTCTCCCCTTCATTTATGGCAGACTAAGGAAAAGGATACCGGCCGTGCTGCTGCGGGCCGGACGATAAGGAGGCCGTTACATGGAAGAAAAAGAATTTCGTCGTACGGATGGGAGCTGCGTAATTTCGGAGGAGGTTATCTCTTCCATTGCCAGTGCTGCTGCCGTGGAGGTTCCAGGGGTGGCCGGCATGGCGCAGCGCCCGGCGGATATCCGCGGCATTATCGGTTCGGCGGCGGCCCGGGCGGTGCGGGTGCTCAACAACGACAGCGAGACCGTTTTGGATGTATATATTAATCTGAAGCAGGGCGCCCGGATTCCGGATGTGGCTGGCGAGGTGCAGCGAAGCGTGAAGGTGGCTGTGCAGTCCATGACCGGCAAGCCGGTAACCAAGGTAAATGTGCATGTGGTGGGCCTCAGTCTGGAAGACGATAAGGCGTAACCACTCCATCGGAGACAGGAAAAGGCGCGCCCTCCGCCGGTCAGCGGAGGGTTTCTTTCCTTGTCAGGCGAACCTTTACATCGGAGATAGGAAAAACGGACGTGAAATAGCGGAAAGGCTTGATGCAGATGACGCGGCATGAATCGAGAGAATTGGCGTTTATCCTCCTGTTCGAAAAGAGCTTTCAGGATGCCCCTGTGAAGGAAATCCTTCTCAGCGCGGGGGAGGCTCGGGATGTGGAGGAAAACGCCTTTGCTCTGTCTTTGGCGGAGGGGACAGAGCAGCACTGGGAAGAGATTGACGGGGAGATATCATCCTGTTCCCACAAATGGAGCAAAAACCGCATATCCCGTGTGGCGCTGTCCATCATGCGCCTGGCGGTATACGAAATGAAGTATCAGGACGAAATCCCGGTCAGCGTGTCTATCAACGAGGCGGTGGAGCTGGCCAAAACCTACGGCGGCGATGACGACCCTTCCTTTGTCAACGGCGTGCTGGGCGGAATCGCCCGGAAAATGGAGCCCGCCGCGGTGGAGGGGAAATAGCGTGGCCGGCATCCTGGGGCTGGATACCAGCAACTATACCACCTCCGCTGCTGTTTATGATACGAAAGAGCGGCGTTTGTATGGTGAAAAAAAGCTTTTGCCCGTTAAAGAGGGAGAGCTGGGTTTGCGTCAAAGCGACGCGGTTTTCCATCATGTCCGCCAGCTGCCGGAAAGGATCAAAAGGCTGAGGGAACAATATGAAGGACCGCTTCACGCGGTGGCTGCCTCGGATCGCCCCCGGCAGACGCAGGGCTCCTATATGCCTTGCTTCCTGGCGGGATGGGGGCTGGCGGAGGAGCTGGCAGAGGTCCTCAGGATCCCTCTTTACCGCTTCACCCACCAGCAGGGGCATGTGGCGGCGGCCGCTTTTGGGTCGGGACATGCCGAGCTGCTGGCCGGGGCCTTTCTGGCTTTTCATGTCTCCGGCGGAACCACCGACGCCTTGCTGATCCGTCCCGATGCGGATGAGGTAATCGTATGCGGGGAAGCGGCTTCTTCCCTGGACTTGAAGGCGGGACAGCTTATCGACCGGGTGGGGCGTCTGCTGGGGCTTCCTTTTCCGGCAGGCCCTGCTCTGGACCAGCTGGCCGGTGGGTCCGCCGAGGGGGACAAGCTGCCCCGTCCTTCCCTGAAAGGAGCCAACTGCAGCCTATCCGGCGTGGAGAATCAATGCCGCACCCTGCTGCAAAAGGGAGAAGAGCCGGAAAAAATCGCCCGGTTCTGTCTTTTAAGCATTGCGGCGGCCTTGGAAGGAATGATCCAGGCGCTTCAGGAACAATACGGAAAGCTGCCGCTGGTGTATGCGGGGGGCGTGATGTCCAATACGTTGCTACGGCAGCGTCTTGCATCCCGATTTGGGGGATGGTTCGCCCCGCCGGAGCTGTCAGCGGACAACGCCTGCGGTATTGCGCTGCTTGGTGCCGTAAAGGAGGAGGGCTTGTCATGCCTGCTCGCGTGATTACAGTCAGCCAGCTGAACCGGTATGTGCGTTCCCTGCTGGAGGGAGACCAGAACCTGCTGTCGGTGTACATCAGCGGCGAAATTTCCAACTTCACCAATCACTACAAGTCGGGCCATTTTTACCTGTCGCTGAAGGACGAGGGGGCAGTGGTCAAGGCGGTCATGTTCCGCGCCTATGCCCAAAAGCTGAAATTTCAGCCGGAAAATGGTATGAAGGTGATTGTGCGCGCCCGGGTCTCCCTTTATGAAAAGGACGGCGCGTTTCAAATCTATATCGAAGAAATGCAGCCCGACGGCGTGGGGGCTCTGCAGATCGCCTATGAGCAGCTCAAGGCCCGTCTGGCGGCGGAGGGGCTTTTCGACGAGAAGCGGAAACGTCCGCTGCCCCGTTATCCTTCCCGGGTGGGGGTCATCACATCGCCCACCGGGGCGGCCGTGCGGGATATTCTCAATGTGCTGGGCCGCCGCTTTCCCTTGGCGCAGGTGGTATTTGTTCCGGTGCTGGTGCAGGGGGAGGGAGCGCCGCCCCAGCTAATCGCTGCCCTGGCGGAACTCAACCGGCGGCGTGCCGCCGATGTGATCATCATCGGACGCGGCGGCGGTTCCATCGAAGAACTGTGGGCCTTCAACGACGAAGGGGTGGCCCGGGCGGTGGCGGCCTCCGCTATCCCGGTGATCTCCGCCGTGGGACACGAAACGGATTTTACCATTTGCGACTTCGCAGCGGATCTGCGGGCACCGACCCCCTCGGCGGCGGCGGAACTGGCGGTTCCCTCCTCTGCCGAGTTGTTGGTGCGGCTGGAACAAATGAAAACGGCCGCCCTGCGTTCCGTGCGGCATTGTTGGGATACCTCTGAAAAGCGGCTGCAGGCGCTCCGGGAAAAACGGTGCCTGGCCACGCCTCTTTTTTATGTGGAGGAGCAGTCTATGCGGCTGGATTACCTGGTGCGCTCCTTTGCGGCGGCGGCACGGGTGCCGCTGACGGCGGCGGACCGCCGTCTGGCCCAGACGGGCGGAAAGCTGGACGCTCTCAGTCCGCTGAAGGTGCTTTCCCGCGGCTACGCCATCGGTTACCGGGGAAATGAGGTGCTCAAGCGTGCGTCTGACGCGCGGGAGGGGGAGCAGCTGGCACTGCGCTATGCCGACGGACAGGTGGAATGCCGGGTGGATCGTGTTACCCTGAGCCCCACGCAGGAAAATCAAAGCGAACCGGAGGACCGGTAAAGGAAGGATGAAGGCACCGTGGCAACGGAATGGACGTTTGAAAAGGCGATGACGCGACTGGAACAGATCGTGGCCGCGTTGGAAAGTGGGCGGTGTACCCTGGACGATTCCCTCAAGCTGTTTGAAGAGGGGACCCGTCTGACCGCATATTGCAGCCGTCTTTTAAAAAATGCAGAACAGAAAATCCTCAAGCTAACCGCTCCAGATTCCGGAGCGGCGGATTCTTCCGGAGGAGCGGAAACATCCGAAGAGGAAAAAGGAGAGGAAAAGGAAGAAAGGGGCGAAGCGGATGGCACCGTCCTTATATGACACCCGGCTGGAAGAACATCGCCGGCTGATCGAGGAAAGCATGGAACGCTTCCTTTTGCGAACGGACGAGGCTGTCCCGCTGGAACTGAACCGCGCCATGCGTTATGCCTGCGAAGCGGGAGGAAAACGGATACGGCCGGTACTGACGCTGGAATTCTGCCGTCTCTGCGGCGGGGATCCTCAGCAGGCGCTGCCCTTTGCCTGGGCGGTTGAAATGATTCACTCCTATTCGCTGGCCCATGACGACCTGCCCTGCATGGACAACAGCCCTATGCGGAGGGGCCGCCCCTCCGCTCACGCCGCTTTTGGCGAAAGTTTGGCGCTGCTGGCCGGCGACGGGCTTCTCACCTTAGCCTTTGAGGTGATGGCAGATGCTGCCCGGAAGGAAATGGCGCCCCGCTCCGCTCTGGAGGCGGTATACGTTCTGGCCAGGGCGGCCGGGGATTGCGGTATGGTGGGGGGGCAGGTCATCGACCTGCAGAGCGAAGGAAAGGCCATCTCCATCGGAACGTTGGAGCGCCTGCAGGAGGGAAAGACGGCGGCTCTTCTCAAAGCGGCGTGCGTGCTGGGCTGCCTAGCTGCAGATGAGCATCCGGACAGCGCCAGGATCCGCGCCGCCGACAGCTTTGGCGAGGGGATCGGCTTGAGTTTTCAGATCGTGGATGATATACTGGATGTCATCTCCACCTCCGAGGCACTGGGGAAACCGGCGGGAAGTGACGAGGAGAACTGTAAGGCCACCTATGTTTCCCTCATGGGACTGGACCAGGCGCGCTGGATGGCGCGTTCCCGCACCGATCAGGCAGTGGAGGCCCTTTCTGTCTTCGGCAAGGAAGCGGATTCCCTCCGGCTGCTGGCAGAAAATTTATTGACCCGTCAGAATTAGAATGTAGAAAGGCATGAAACGCCATGCTTACTGTGATTCAGGGCTTTTTGGAAAATAAAGTGCTTTTCGCGGCCATTCTCGGGTGGTTTCTCGCTCAGGTGCTCAAGCTGATCCTGACCTCCATCGCCACCCGGAGACTCAAGCTGGAACGATTGTGGGGGGCAGGCGGCATGCCCAGCGCTCATTCCGCCATGGTGTGTGCCATGACCATTGCCGCGGCGCGCTTTTATTCCATCAATTCCCCGGCTTTTGCCTTGGCAGTGGTGTTTGCCTTTGTCACCATGTACGACGCCATGGGAGTGCGGCGGGAGGCTGGCCTGCACGCCCGACTGCTCAATAAATATCTGAACCAGCTGGAGGCTCAGAACGCCGATACCGACGGAGACGGCAAGCCGGATCGTGAGGTGGACGAAATCGAGCTGAAGGAATTCATCGGCCACACGCCCCTGGAGGTGCTGGGCGGCGTGCTTCTGGGAATTCTGGTGGGGATCCTCATCCCCTGAGTGAAAGCGGCTCAAACCATACCGGGAGGCGGTATTTCATGGCAGAGCATCCTCTGCTTTCCCATATTCAATCCCCCAAGGATCTGAAACAATTGAAGGAACCGGAGCTTCGGCAGCTCTGCAGCGAGGTGCGGGAGACCCTGATTGAAACAGTGGCGGAAACCGGCGGCCATCTGTCCTCCAACCTGGGAATCGTGGAGCTGACAGTGGCTCTGCACTGGGTTTTCGATACGCCTCACGACCAGATTGTCTGGGATGTGGGGCATCAATGCTATGTACACAAGCTGCTCACCGGCCGAGCGGACCGTTTTCATACCCTGCGCCGGGAGGGAGGGCTCACTGGCTTTCCCTGTCCGCAGGAGAGCGAATACGACACCTTTGTGGTGGGGCACAGCAGCACCGCTGTCTCCGCCGCCAACGGAATGGCCAAGGCCAAGAAATTGACAGGGGACGACGGCTACGTCATCGCGGTGATGGGGGACGGTGCCATGACCGGGGGAATGGCCTACGAAGGCCTGTCCAATGCGGGAAGAAGCAAGGATCGTCTCATCGTGATCCTCAACGACAACCGCATGTCCATCAGCCGCAACGTGGGGTTTGTCGCCCGGCATCTGGCCGCCCTGCGTTCCCGTCCCCGCTATGTGCGGTTTAAGAACGGGTTCGGTTCTGTGGTGGCAAAAATCCCGCTTTTTGGCCGGGGCACCTATGCTCTTCTGCTAAAGCTTAAGACCAAGATGAAAAACGCCCTGTACAAAAACAGCCCGATTTTTGAGGACATGGGGTTTTACTATCTGGGGCCGGTGGACGGCCACAATCTGTCCGATCTCATCCGGGCTCTAAAGGCGGCACGCAACATCGACCGTCCGGTCCTGCTGCACGTGGAAACGGTGAAGGGAAAGGGATACGGCTATGCGGAGCAAAGCCCCGATACCTATCACGGGGTGTCGGGTTTTGATCCCCTGACGGGCAAGACCCCTCCTTCCGGTCCCAGCTTTTCCGCTGTATTCGGCGATACGCTGTGCGAGCTGGCCAGGGAGGACGCCCGCATCTGCGCTATCACGGCGGCCATGCAGGGGGGGACCGGGCTGTCCCGCTTTGCGGCTGAATTTCCCCAGCGTTTCTTTGATGTGGGAATTGCGGAGGAACATGCCGTCACCTTTGCCTCCGGGCTTTCGCGCAACGGGGTCCTTCCGGTGTTTGCGGTGTACTCCACCTTTCTGCAGAGATGCTATGACCAGATCCTCAACGACACTGCGATTCTGGGACAGCATATTGTGCTGGCGGTGGACCGTGCCGGCATCGTCCCCGACGATGGAGAAACCCATCAGGGAATTTTTGATGTCCCCTTTCTGTATACCATTCCCGGCGTTACTATTTATTCTCCCGCCAGTTTTGAGGAGCTGAGGATTCACCTCAAGCAGGCGCTTTACGACGTGAAAGGGATCGCTGTGGTCCGTTATCCCAAAGGGGAGGAATTCCCGGTCCCCGAGGGTTACCGGCCCGACTACAAGCCCTTTACTCTATTCCGGGGACGCAACGCCCGGATTCTGCTGGTGACCTATGGGCGGATCACCTTCTCCGTGTTGGAGGCTGCGGAACAGCTGGCGCGGGAAGGACTACCGGTTTCGGTGCTCAAGCTGAACCGCCTGCGGCCTATCGACCCCGACTGCTACCGTCTGGCCCGTACCTTCGACCGCGTCCTGTTTTTTGAGGAAGGCAGCCGGATCGGCGGCGCCGGGGAGCATTTCGGCACCGGGCTGACGGAGGCCGGTTATTGGGGATATTATGAAATCCATGCCATTGATGGCTTTGTCCCCGTGTGCAAGGCGGCTTCCGGTTTGCGCTTGTGCGGTTTGGATACCGACAGCATCCGGGAAGCGGTGCGCGCGGCGGAACGCCGTCCGGGTTCCGTTTCGGAGAAGTCGGAGGAGGCGGAGGGAAAGGATGAAGCTCCATGACGGAGAAGCTTCTGGTAAAGCGGCTGGACGTCTTTCTGGTGGAACAGGGGCTTCAGCCCAGCCGGGAACGAGCCAAGGAGGCTGTTGCCTCCGGGCTGGTTTCGGTTAACGGGGTGGTTTCCCTCAAGCCCTCCCGTCCGGTAACGGTGGAGGATGAGGTGATTTGCCGCAAAGGAGCGCCGCGCTACGTGGGCCGCGGCGGTGAAAAGCTGGAAAAGGCCCTGAGGGAGGCCCGGTTGGATGTCCGAGGCCTGACGGCGTTGGATGTGGGGGCCTCCACCGGAGGTTTTACCGACTGTCTTCTTCAGCATGGGGCGGCGGAGGTGTTCTCTGTGGATGTGGGACACGATCAGCTGCATCCTTCTTTGAGACAGGATACCCGGGTGCACTCTCTGGAGGGAACAGATATCCGCCGAACCGAATGTATGATGGAGCTTTTAGGCGGGCGCAGGCCGGACTTCTGCACAGTGGACGTCTCCTTTATCTCGCTGGAGCAAGTGGGGAGCGCTGTCTTTTCCCTGTTGTCTCCGGCAGCTCCTGTGGTGTGGCTGATCAAGCCGCAGTTTGAAGCCGGACGCGGCGCGGTGGGAAAGAAAGGCATCGTCCGCCAAAAAAGTGATCATGTCCGGGTGCTGGAAAAGGCCTGTGCCTTTTTTTATTCCCAGGGATACGGGGTCTGTTGGCTTTCTCATTCACCTATCCGCGGTGGGGAGGGCAATGTGGAATATCTGACCGTCCTGAGGAAGAACGGTGCGGAGGAAACGATCCGGACTACTGTTGATGAAGTGGTGGAGAAGGCTTGGCGGGAGCTGGGCGGCCGGGGCTAGCCGTGCCGCGGGGAAAGGAAGAAGAAGCATGCGCATTGCTTTGGTATGCAATCCGAAAACCAGAGGGATCAAGCAGGCGGCGTTGGCGGTCCGCGGCGAACTGGAGCGCTTGGGCGCCGAAGTTCTGCTTTCCCGGGACGCGGGGCGGTTCCCTCCGGAGGACGCTGATCAGCTTATCGCCGCCAGTGACGTGGTGGTGGCCCTGGGAGGGGACGGCACCATTATCCACACGGCCAAACGCGCCGCCGCCTGTAACCGGGCGGTTCTGGGTGTCAATTGCGGGCATCTGGGCTTTATGGCCGGTCTGGAGGCGGATGAGCTGGAACACCTTTCCGCCCTCATCGACGGGAAGTATTCCGTTGAGGAACGCATGCTGCTGCGTGTTCAAGTCCTGCGGGACGGCGGGGAAGCCCGTGCCTATCTGGCGCTTAATGAAGCGGTGGTTTCCCGTGGATCCTTTTCCCGCATGATTGAGCTGGAGGTGTACAGCGGGGGGGAACCGGTGGTGCGGTACTGCGCCGACGGTGTGATCATTGCTGCTCCTACCGGCTCCACGGCCTATTCCCTGTCGGCGGGAGGACCGATTATTGATCCCCGGGTGGATTGCCTGCTGATGACTCCTGTATGTCCTCATTCGCTCTACGCCCGTTCCTACATTTTCAGTGCCGGGGCCCGGCTTTCCGTTCGCCCTCTCTTGGAGGAGAGGGAAACCTATCTGACCGTGGACGGGGAGGAAGGAACCGCCCTGCACCCCGGCGAGGAGGTACACATTTCTCGTGCCGATACGGTGGTGCGGCTGATCAAAATCAAAAGCGGTGATTTTTACGACATACTGAATCAGAAACTGATGGACCGCCGCCGTCCGGCGGGAAAGGGGGAGACTGAATGAAAACCAAGCGTCATGCCAAAATCCTGGAAATTATCCGCACCCGACCAGTGGATACCCAGGAGGAACTGCTACGCTGGCTAAAGGAAAGCGGATTCGATGTGACACAGGCCACGGTTTCCCGGGACATCAAGGAGCTGCGTCTAATCAAAACCTTGGATACCGACGGACGGTACCGGTATTCCACCGTCAAGCTGGAGAACGATACCATGTCCTCCAAGTTTCACTCCCTGTTTGCCGATGCGGTAGTCAACATTGATTACGCCGGCAACATTGTGGTGATTAAATGCCTTTCCGGCATGGCGCAGGCGGCTTGTGCCGCCATGGATTCCCTGCACTGGGACAGTGTGGTGGGAACGCTGGGGGGAGAGGATACCTTTATCTGTATCACCAAGGACGAGGGGCGGGCCGTGGAACTGGTGACGGAGCTCAAAAAGCTGCTGAAAACCCGTTGAGCGGGCGGAAAAGGGGCAATGAGGCATGCTTACACGACTGCACATCGAAAATATCGCCGTCATTGAAAAGGCAGAGATCGCCTTTGAAAAGGGGCTGAATGTGCTGACCGGTGAAACCGGCGCGGGCAAATCCATGATCATCGACGCCATCAATGCGGTGCTGGGGGAGCGGGTCAGCCGCGAAATTGTCCGCACTGGCAGCGAACGGGCGGATGTTACGGCGTTGTTCACCGATCTCTCCGGCGCGGCCTGTGCGGCGCTGGAGGAGCAGGGCTACGCCCCGGACGAGGATGGCTGTCTGCTGATCCGCCGTACCGTCGGGGCGGAGGGGAAAAGCAGCTGCCGCATCAACGGTCAGCCGGCCACCGCCGCCGTCCTGCGGGAGATCGGTCGTTCGCTGGTCAACATTCATGGCCAGCACGACAATCAGTCGCTGCTGGATCCGGAACGGCATGTGGATTATCTCGATCAGATGGGAGGACTGCTCCCGCTGCGGGAGGATTACAGAGCTTCCTATACGGAGCTGTGCCGCCTGCGTTCCGAGCGCCGGAAGGTGGATATGGACGAAGCCGCCAAAGCGCGCAGAATGGACATGCTGCGGTATCAGATCGACGAAATCGAGGCAGCCGCTCTGCAGGAAGGGGAAGAGGCGCACCTGATGGAGCAGCGTTCCCTGTACCGCAACGCGGAGCGGATTGCGGAATCCGTGGCGGCGGCCAAACAGGCGCTGACCGGTGACGAGGAATCGGACGGTGCCCTGGCCCGGTTGACAGGGGCAGTGGAGGCGCTGACGGATGCGGGCCGCTATGTCTCCGAGTTGGAGGAGCTGGCCAAACGGGCCCAGGGACTGCTGTATGAACTGGAGGAATGTGTTGGCGACCTACGCGGTTTCGGTTCCGGCCTGGAATACGATCCCCAGGAGCTGGACCGTATTGAAACGCGGTTGGAGCTGATCAAGCGTCTGGAATCCAAATACGGGTCGTCAGAGGCCGAGGTGCTGCGTTTTTTGGAACAGGCTCAGGCGGAATGGGAGGAAATCGAACTGTCCGACCAACGGGCCGCCCAGCTGGATACAGAATGTGCCGCCGCATTGGAGCGGGCGGAGGAAAAAGCGGCCCGGCTGACGCAAGCCAGACGCGAAGCTGCCCTTCATTTTGCTGAGCAGGTGGGGGAGCAGCTGCGTTTTCTGGATATGCCGCGGGTGCGGCTGGAGGTGGCGGTGGAGCCGGCGGAGCTGTCTTCCCAGGGTGCCGACCGGGTGGAGTTCCTGATTTCCGCTAATCCCGGCGAACCGGTGCGGCCGTTGGCCCGTATCGCCTCCGGAGGCGAACTGTCCCGCATCATGCTGGCGCTGAAATCAGTGATGGCCGGTGTGGACGATATCGACACCCTGATTTTCGACGAAATCGACACCGGCATCAGCGGCCGCGCCGCGCAGAAAGTGGGGCTTCGGCTGCGACAGCTGGGAGAAAATCGGCAGATTTTGTGCGTGACCCATCTGGCACAGATTGCCGCCATGGGGCATCAGCATCTGCTGATCCGTAAGGAGGTGCGGCAGGACCGGACCTATACGGAGGTAGCGGCACTGAATGTCTCCGGACGCGAGGAGGAGCTGGCCCGCATCATCGGTGGCGAGGTCACGCCCGCCAACCTTCAGGCGGCGCGGGAGATGCTGGCAAAAGCGGAAGAAACGGAAAACAGGGGTTGACATTTTTGGAAAAGTGTGTTTTAATCCTTCCCATAAAGCTGTGAAGGGAACGAGTACTCCTGTTCGGGCAGCGCAGAGAGCCGCCGGTTGGTGTAAGGCGGTCTGACGGCAGGGGAAAATACATCCCGGAGCTGCGACCTGAAATTCCCTGTGTGCCGGGGATCAGTAGGGAAGCCGTGTGGGCGCGTTACAGCCCAAAGGCGTTGTTGGACGCCGGAGGCCGGCTTTGCCGGTAAATAGAGGTGGTACCGCGAGTCATTTCGCCCTCTGCTGTAAGGCAGGGGGCTTTTTTGTTAGGAGGAAGAAGATGAAAAACGTATTTGATGAACTGAAGGACCGGGGCGTCATCGCTCAAACCACCAATGAAGAGGGAATACGGGAACTGTTGGGGAAGGGGCCTGTCACTTTTTACATCGGCTTTGATCCCACAGCGGACAGCCTGCATGTGGGGCATTTTGTGCAGATGATGGTGATGGCGCATATGCAGAGAGCGGGGCACCGCCCCATCGCCCTGATGGGCGGCGGCACCGGTATGATCGGCGATCCCACCGGCAAAACGGATATGCGCCGCATGCTGACCCCGGAGATCATCGCCCATCATATTGACTGCTTCCAGAAGCAAATGTCCCGTTTCATTGACTTTTCCGAGGGGCGGGCTCTGATGGTCAACAATGCCGATTGGCTGATGAAGCTCAACTATGTGGAGTTCCTGCGGGAGGTGGGCGTCCACTTTTCGGTGAACCGGATGCTGACGGCGGAGTGTTTCAAGAGCCGTTTGGAGCGCGGGCTGTCGTTTATGGAATTCAATTACATGCTGATGCAGAGCTACGACTTCTATGTGCTCAACCAGAAATATGACTGCCGTCTGGAGCTGGGCGGAGATGATCAGTGGTCCAACATCATCGGCGGGGTGGAGCTGTGCCGCCGCAAGGAGGGTAAGGAGGTCTATGGTATGACCTTCTCCCTGCTCACCAATTCCGAGGGCAAAAAAATGGGCAAAACGGAAAAGGGTGCCGTATGGCTGGATGCGGATAAAATGCCGCCTTATGATTTTTACCAGTACTGGCGCAATATCGGCGACGCGGATGTAAGCAAATGCCTGAAATTGCTGACGTTCCTCCCCATGGACGAAATTCGTGAACTGGAAAAGGCGGAGGGCAGTGCCATTAACGAGGTAAAGGAGCGGTTGGCCTGGGAAGTCACCAACCTGATCCACGGACAGGAAGAAGCGGACAAAGCCAAAGAGGCGGCCCGGTCCCTGTTCGCCGCCGGGAAGGTCAGCGACAACATGCCTTCTACCGACATTCCGGCTGAGCAGTTCGCCCAAGGGGCTGTCAGTGTCATCGACCTGCTGATGCTGACAGGGCTGGCTCCCTCCCGCGGAGAAGCCCGCCGCCTGATCCAGCAGGGCGGGGTTTCGGTAGATGACAAAAAAGTGACCGCCATCGATGAGACGGTGCCGGAAACTTCCTTTGAAAAAGGGTATGTGGTCCTGAAGAAAGGGAAAAAGGCGTTTCATAAAGCGGTTTATCGGAAATAACCATAAAAAGCGCGTGGGATTTTCCCCGGAAAATCCCACGCACAGGCTTTGAAATGAATGAGCGGGGCAAAAGCCGCCTATGCTTTATCAAGGGGTTGTACCCGGCGGAATTATTCCGTATAATGGCATAGACAAAGGCCCATCTGAACTGAGTAAAGGAAGATTATATATGCTGCTAAAATCCTGGGAACAGCTTCCGGAAGACATGCGTACACCGGCTGTCCGGCCGTATTATGAACGTCTTCAGAAAAAGAAAGCCGGTTTGATAGCCAAACGGGCAGGGGATGTGCTTCTATCCGCCATTCTGATTGTACTGCTGTCGCCGGTGTTGCTGGTGATTTCTCTGGTGATTGTATGCGATTCCCGGGGCGGCGTTTTTTTTCGTCAGAAACGGGTTACCACATATGGCCGGGTATTCCGCATTTTTAAATTTCGCACCATGGTAAGCAATGCGGAAAGCCTGGGCTCCCAGGTGACCGTCAGCAATGACAGCCGGGTGACGCGGTGCGGACGCTTTTTGAGAAAGTACCGCCTGGATGAGCTGCCGCAGCTGTTCAATATTTTTGTGGGGGAAATGTCCTTTGTCGGAACAAGGCCCGAGGTACCCCGGTATGTACAGGCATACACGGAGGAAATGCGGGCGACGCTGCTCCTGCCTGCGGGTGTTACCTCACTGGCCAGCATCGAGTTCAAGGATGAGGATACCTTGCTCCAAAACGCCGATGATGCGGATCGCGCCTATGTGGAGGAAATCCTGCCTCAGAAAATGAAATATAACCTGGAATATTTGAGAGAGTATCGGTTTGGATACGACATCCGCCTGATGTTTCAGACCGTGGCGGCAGTGCTTCATTAGAAATACACTGCTGTTGCAGTGGAACATCAAAAAGCGTCAGACTTCTTTACTGTAAGAAGCCTGACGCTTTTTGATATTTCGTTTATTTCCATAACCGGTCGATCAGGGTATATCCTTCTTCCACATACCGTCCGGCGGCTTTGCCGGAGGCTTCTGTAAAGGTGATGGCGTCATTTTTCTCCGGTTTTTCGCTGCGGAACAGCAAATAAGGGACGGGATCGGAGGAATGGGTGCGGATAGCTAGGGGAGTAGGGTGGTCGGGAAGGATCAGAAGATGAAAATCCCCCATGCCCTTCAGCTCTTCCAGTAGCGGTGCCAGAATCCGGCGATCGATTTCCTCTAT
Source organism: Candidatus Avimonas narfae (assembly GCA_904395335.1). Taxonomy (GTDB): domain Bacteria; phylum Bacillota; class Clostridia; order Oscillospirales; family Acutalibacteraceae; genus Avimonas_A; species Avimonas_A narfae. Next base: position 52,063 of record CAJFNR010000025.1, read on the forward strand.
GGCCAATACCTTGTTTTCCGCTTCGCCGCGGTGGCCGCATTCATCGGGGGCCTCCACATGGATGTAGGCGAAATCGCAGCCGCTGCGCAGAGCCTGTACCGCCGCTTCGCGTTTCCCCTCAAAATTGGTATCGATGTACCCGGTAGCCCCCGGGACCTCACACACCTGCATCCCCGCTAGCCGTCCGATGCCCTTGATCAAATCCACTGCCGAGATGACGGCGCCTGTCCTGCCGGTGCGCGCAGCAAAATTTTCCAATCGGGGACGGCGTCCCTGCCCCCACAGCCAGATAGCGTTGGCGGGCGCCTGTCCGCGCCGCATACGCTCCTGATTGACGGGATGGTCTTGCAGGATTTCCATGCTTTTTTTCATCATATCCAGCAAGGACGCCGCTGCCGGATCATGAGGCAGATAAAAGCCGATCACACGGCCGGTGATGTCGTGGGGAGGAGTAACTTTTCCCAACTCACTTTTTCCCCCATGCCAGACGAGACAATGGCGGTAGGCGGTTCCCGTGTAGAAATCAAACTCTCCGCCGCCGAACGCCTGCTGTACGGCGCGGATCAGCTGATCCGCTTCCTCCGTGGAGATATCGCCGGCACAATAGTCCAAAAGCGTTTTTTCTTCGTAAGGCTCATCCTCGGACAGGGTTACCAGGTTGCAGCGCAGTGCCACATCCTCGTCCGACAGCTCAATGCCGATGTTGGCTGCCTCCAGCGGAGAGCGGCCGGTATAGCACTGTCGGGTGTCGTAACCCATCACCGTCAGATTGGCCACATCGCTGCCCGGGGACATCCCCTCCTGTACGGTACGGACCAGGCCGATTTCCGCGTGGGACACGAGGGAATCCATGGCGGGCTTATGAGCCTTTTCCATGGGTGTCATTCCTCCCAGGGCAGGACAGGGGGTATCCGCCATTCCGTCGCAAAGCAAAACCACATATTTCATTGAAAAGCTCACATCCTATTTATAAATTCTCTGTCATGTGGGGATTCCGAACTGCCATAGTCCCAAATTCCTGATGCACCAAAAGCTTTTTGGAAGAAAGATCTTAGAACTATGAATCGCAGTTTGCCACCTCATCCCCCGCTACGCGGGGATCTTCCCCTTAAAGGGAAGGCTTTGGAGAGATCTTCTATTATTCTCCCTCCAGGTTTGAACCTCCCCATATATAATTTGTTTTGAGAGCATAAAAGCTCCCTCCGAGCAACCAGTGCAAGTAAAGAGAAAGTCAATATTGCCATGGAGTGACAGGAGACAGAGTTTCGGCCGACAATCACCGAGAATTTCCCCCATGGTTGGAGATCCCTGCAGGATAGCCTGCAGGTAAAGGGAACCGACCCGAGGGGAGGGTCCAGGCCCAGGGACATCCCCCATAGTTTGTCATCAGATATAGAGGCCCTGGGCCAGTATACCACAAAAAAAGAAAAAAAGACAGGGGATTGCCGACAGTAAAAATTTGTTCATAAATTTCCCGTTAACAATTGAAATTTTGCTTTGGCTGAGATATAATAACACCATTATTTGTAACATGGGAGGAAATGGTGATTTCCCCATGGAGAATAGAAAGCTGAGGGTTTGCGCATGAGTTTCCAGTCTTGTTTTCTGGCGGCGGCGTCTGCTGGCGAAGTATTCAGCGACGCATTCATGACAATTATCATCGGTTTGGTAGTGGTTTTTGCCGTCCTGTTGCTTTTGACAGGAGTATTCAAGCTGTTTGGTGTGGTGGGAAGTTCCGGCGGAAAAAAAGAGGACAGTTCCGCTGCCGCGCCTGCTGCAACAAAAATTGTCCCTGCTTCGGTGACAGCCGTTCCTCAGGAGGATGACGACGAAATCGCGGCGGTGATTGCTGCGGCAGTGGCAGCGATTTCACAAGCGGAAGGCAAGCAGTATGCTGTTCGCAGCATTCGGCGTAAAGCCGGGGGAACAGCTTCCGGTCAGCGGCCGGTTTGGTCAGCAGCCGGCTTGGCTGAAAGCACGCGGCCGTTTTAATCAGCCGTATTTCCCCGGTAATACCTGAAATGTTGTTGGAAAGGAATGAGGCGGATGGGCGGCTTTTGGGAAGCTATCCAGGGTCTCTGGAACGACTCCGGATTCGCTAGGCTATTTAACTTTGCGGAGGGCGGATGGAAGAACCTCGTGATGATTGCCATTGCCTGTGTCCTGATGTATCTGGCAATCAAAAAGCAATTTGAACCTCTTTTGTTGTTGCCGATTGCGTTCGGCATGCTGTTGGTGAACTTACCTTTAAGCGGTGTAATGAATTCGCCCACGAATTCCCTGGTAGCACTGTCACCGGAAGAATTGCAGCATTTTTTAGCCGGACAATACGATCAAAACTATCCGGTTTTCGATATGAACGGCGTCTATTATTGGCAGCATTTTGAAACCGGCGGTTTGCTGTGGTATCTTTACCAGGGCGTCAAGTTCGGCATTTACCCACCTTTGATTTTTCTGGGGATCGGTTGTATGACCGATTTTGGTCCGTTAATTTCCAATCCCAAGAGCTTTTTGTTGGGTGCGGCGGCTCAGCTGGGAATTTTCATTACCTATTTTGGTGCCCGTGCCCTTTCACTGACTGGTATCGAGGCCATCTCCTTTAATGCGCAGGAGGCGGCATCCATTGCCATAATCGGCGGTGCGGACGGACCGACTGCCATCTATTTAACTTCCAAATTGGCACCGGATTTACTTGGCCCCATTGCCGTGGCGGCATATTCCTATATGGCTCTGGTGCCCATTATTCAGCCGCCGATCATGCGTGCCCTGACGACAAAGAAGGAACGCTCCGTCGTCATGGAGCAGCTCCGCCCGGTTTCGAAGACAGAAAAAATTCTGTTCCCGATTTTTGTTACCCTGATCTGTGTATTGCTGCTTCCCAGCGCTGCCCCCTTGATTGGTATGCTGATGTTGGGTAACCTGTTCCGCGAAAGCGGCGTAGTGGAGCGGCTTTCCAAGACGGCGCAGAATGAATTGATGAATATTATTACTATTTTCCTGGGCATTACAGTAGGAGCTACCGCGAACGCAAACACATTCCTCAGCTTCCGTACAGTGCTCATCATTGTCCTGGGACTGATCGCTTTTTCGGTTGGTACTGCCGGTGGTGTGCTGTTGGGCAAGGTAATGTACGCGGTTACCGGTGGCAAGGTCAACCCGCTGATTGGTTCCGCGGGCGTATCGGCCGTACCGATGGCTGCCCGTGTGTCACAAAAGGTAGGGCAGAAGGAGAATCCCGGAAACTTCCTTCTCATGCACGCCATGGGTCCCAATGTGGCGGGCGTCATTGGTTCCGCTGTGGCGGCCGGGGTGCTGCTGAGCTTGTTTGGTTAATATCGGATCAGAAACAAAAAGGGGGACAGCTTGGCTTGTCCCCCTTTTTCCATGAAATAGTATGACTGCGAAAGGAATGTGAAGGTCTTGCCGGAATATCAAACGCAATTTTTGGAGCTGCGCCGGAGAATTATTGACCGGGAATTTCAGCGCATGAACCCGCGGCAGAGACAGGCGGTATATCACACGGAGGGGCCACTGCTGATTCTGGCGGGCGCTGGAAGCGGAAAAACCACCGTACTGGTCAATCGTATCGGCAATATAATCAAGTATGGTCGCGCTTATCTCAGCGAAGAAATGGAGGTTCAGCCAACCGAGGAGGAAATACAGCTTCTTCAGGACTGCGCGGACGGGAAACATCCGGCGGACGAGTGGGTGGCGAGGCTCTGTGCAGTGGATCCCTGCCCTGCCTGGCGGATTTTGGCCATTACCTTTACCAATAAAGCCGCGGGAGAGCTAAAGGACCGGCTCACCCGTTTGCTGGGTGAAGAAGGGCGCGAGGTAATGGCCTGTACCTTTCACTCCTTCTGTGCCAGGATCCTGCGCCGGGAGGCGGAACGGCTGGAATTTACCACGCACTTCACCATTTACGATACCGATGACAGCCGCCGTTTGATGAAGCAGTGCATGAAGGAACTCAATATTCCGGAAAAAAACCTGCCTCACAAAGCTGTACTCAGTGAAATCGGCCGTGCCAAGGACCGGCTGATAGGCCCCTCGGAATTTGCCGCCGAGGCGGGAAGCGACTTTCGGCTCAAGCAGATAGCCTCCTGCTATTCCCTATACCAGAAGCGGCTGAAAGAAGCCGACGCCATGGATTTTGACGACTTGCTCTACTGGACGGTGCGTCTTTTCCGGGAATGTCCTGACGCCCTGCACCATTATCAGCAGCGCTATCGTTATTTGCTGGTGGATGAGTACCAGGATACCAATCACGCGCAGTATCAGCTGATCAGCCTGCTGGCAGCGGGAAGCGGCAACCTCTGTGTGGTGGGGGACGATGACCAGAGTATATACAAATTTCGTGGTGCCACCATTGAGAACATCCTCAATTTTGAGGAGGAATTCCCCGGCTGCATTACCATCCGCCTGGAACAAAACTACCGTTCCACCCAAAACATATTGAAGGCGGCCAATGAGGTTATCGCCAAAAACAAAAACCGCAAGGGCAAAACCCTATGGACACAAAATCCGGAAGGAGACCTGCTCCAGCTGCATACACTGGAAAACGAGGATGAAGAAAGCCGGTTTATTGCAGATACCATTCTGGACGGTGTGTCCGAGGGACGACGCTACAGCGACTTTGCCGTGCTGTACAGGGCCAATGCCCAGTCCAATGCCATCGAGCGCGCCCTGGTCAAAAGCGGGATCCCCTATCGTATTATCGGAGGACATCGCTTTTTTGATACCAAGGAGGTACGGGATGCCATGGCCTATCTGCGGGTCATCAGCAACCCGGAGGACAGCGTCAGCCTGCGGCGCATCATCAACGAACCCAAGCGCGGGATCGGTGACACGACTATAGACAACGCCGCGGATATCGCGGCGGGGTTGGAAATCTCCCTGTATGAGGTGATCTCCCATGCGGAGGAATACCCGGTCCTGGCACGGGCATCCGCCAAGTTGAAAGCCTTTACGGAAATGATGGACCGTTTGAGAGAGCAAAACGATGACCCCGATGTCACCATCCATGCTTTATACCGCGAAATGCTGACGGTTACCGGTTACCAGTCGATGTGGGAACAGGCAGGGGAGCTGGAAGCCGGCCGGGTGGAAAATCTCAATGAGCTGGCTTCCTCCATACAGGATTATGAAAGGAACAGCGAGGAGGCCATCCCCGAGCTGGCGGGCTTTTTGGAAGAAGCAGCGCTGATGACCGATGTGGACAACTACGATTCCGATGCCGATACCGTGGTGCTGATGACCATGCATGCCGCCAAAGGGCTGGAATTCCCTGTCGTTTTTCTTCCGGGCTTTGAGGACGGCATTTTCCCGGGAATGCAGACGCTTTTCGATCCGCAGGAAATGGAGGAGGACCGCCGTCTCTGTTATGTGGCGATTACCCGGGCCAAGGAAAAACTCTACATAACCAATGCCCTCAGCCACATGCTGTATGGCGCCACCGCCCGCAACCGTCCCTCCCGCTTTTTATCGGATATTCCGCCGGAGCTCATAGAGGAGCACCGTTGTCAGCGCCAGTATGCCCGCCCGCTTTCGTATGACACGTCGCGGAGAGACGAAAAAGGCTTTGCCTCTTCGTTTGCGTCGGCCAGGAGCTCCGGACAATGGACGGCATCGCCTGTCCGCGCGGTGGCAAAGCAGAAAATCAGCGCCCTGCAGGCGCCGCCTTCTTCTGCTGAGGCATCCTGCTCCTGGCAGGCGGGAGATCGTGTGTTCCACAGTGCTTTTGGTGAAGGGGTCATTCAGTCGGTATCCTCCATGGGCAACGATCACCTGCTGGATATTCAGTTTGACAAAGTGGGAAGGAAAAAGCTCATGGCCAATTTTGCCCGGCTCAAACGTCTGGACGGCTAAAAAGCTGTAAAAACTGGCGGTAACGCAAAATCCCCGGCAACATACTATGTAATGAAGCCAAACTTCCACTACAATAGAACAGGGGGATTTACGATGCCTGACAGCAATTTTCTCAACGGGACCGGCTGTAAGGAAGCGGTCTGCATCGATGCGGGACGCGTTTATGATTCCTGCAGCGACAAGGATTGTCTGGAAGATCTGCGGGTGTATTTCACCGAACGGGACCAGATGGTGATCAACCACGCGGTCAGCGTCAGGGCGCGCAACGTCGAGGTTATTACCACTTACATCGATGTGGAGGCGCTGCCCTTCAACCGTGGATACTATTCCTGCGATCTGACCTTCTTCTTTGAGGTCCAGATGGATGTCTATTCCGGTCATGCAGTGCCTTGCACCACAGTCTATGGCGTCAGCGTGTTCCAGAAACGTGTGATTCTGTATGGCAGCGAGGGAAGTGTCAAGGTATTCAACAGCGAATTCCGTGACGATCACCACGATGTGCAAGAGGTACCTACCCGCAATCTGCCGCGCTGCAGTGTCCAGGTAGCGGAGCCTATCGTGCTGGCAGCTCATCTCTGTGACGCCTGCGAATGCTGCAAATGCGGCTGTGACTGTGGCTGCGGCTGCTCCAACATACCGACCTGTATCTGCAATCGGTACGGAGGAAACTTTGTCGACGACAACGATGGAAAGATCGTCTACGTCACCATCGGCATTTTCACCATTGTCCAGCTGATCCGGAATGTTCAGATGCTGGTGCCGGTATACGACTTCTGTGTACCGAGCAAGGAATGCAGCTGCCCGGCCAGCGACAATCCCTGTGATCTCTTCCGCAAGATGAGCTTTCCAGTGGACGAATTCTTTCCGCCCCAGGATGAGGGACGGGGCAGTAACTGCGGGTGCTCCGACTCGGACAATTAGAAAACAAGCCGCACTTCCTCTTAGGAGGACATAGGGAGCGGCCTACAAAGCCGTGACAAAAGCCAGCGTCATTTAGACGCTGGCTTTTCACTTTTGTTTGAGTCAGGCGACTGCCAATCCGAACATGGTATACGCAAAGCAAAAACGGGAAATGAGTCATTCGAAGCACCATTTTCCGTTTCTTTCTGTGGCTGTGTCATCCATCTATCCGTATCAAATTACTGACATACGGCCGTTTGCCGGAAAGCACTTCGTCATAGAAATTCTGCTTCCAGTCGATATAAGCAACGCTGTCCTCCAGTTCTTTTATTGAAGCACGCAACGCTTCCTGCTTTTTTGCCAGCATTTCTTTCCTCAAAAGAATGGTGGATTCCCCCTCGAGACATAGATCCAGATACTCTTTCATTTCCTGAATACTCAGCCCGCATTTTTTGAGGCATGTTAGGTCTTGGATCCATTTGACATCCTTCTCATCGAAAACCCGGCGATTGTTGCCATCCCGTTTGACGTGGGGAACCAATCCCTCGTTACAATAAAATTTTAAAGTCTGGTAAGTCATATCCAATTCCCGGCAGACCTGCATCATGGTATACATGGTCATCACTCCTGCTGTTCATAAAAAATTCAAAAAATTATTTTGCAAAGGGTATTTACCGATAGTAACAACCGCAAATTATAATCGGTTGTGACAACCGATTGAAGCAATCGGATTATAGCACAAAAAGAAGTAAAAGGAAAGAGGAGGTTATCAGAATGAAGGTCCTGCTTGTCAATGGAAGTTCGCGAAAAAACGGCTGCACCAGTGTTGCCTTGAACGAAGTGGCAAGGGCCCTGCAGGAGGATGGGGTCGAGACGGAAACCTTTTTTATCGGGAATGAGGCGTTACCGGATTGTATTGCCTGCCGCAGGTGCAGGGAACTTGGCCATTGTGTTTTCGATGATGTTGTAAACCGATTTGTGGCAAAGGCCAAGGAAGCAGACGGCTTTGTATTTGGCTCTCCGGTTTATTTTGCTCATCCAAGCGGCCGATTGCTCACGTTCATGGATAGAGCTTTTTATTCCGGCGGAACGGCGTTCTGCTTTAAGCCGGCGGCGGCAGTTCTTTCGGCAAGGCGGGCCGGAACGACTGCTTCCTTTGATGTAATCAATAAATATTTTACTATATGCTCTATGCCGGTGGTATCCTCCACCTACTGGAATCACGTTTACGGTACGGAACCGGAGCAGGTGGCCGAGGATAAGGAAGGGCTTATGACCATGTATAACATCGGCAAAAACATGGCGTGGATGCTGAAATGCCTGGCCCTTGGAAAAGAAAAGGGAATCGACCATCCCGACAACGAAAAGATCTTGACGAATTTCACCAGACCGTGATGGAGGTATGTTCGATGGACAAATTTATTTATTCTTACCCTACAAAGGTATACTTTGGTGAAGGAAGCGCAAAAGAAGCCCTCCCTGCGGAGCTCGGTAAGGTTGGCGAAACGGTTATGCTGGCTTACGGAGGCGGCTCCATCAAGGAAAACGGTATTTATGATGAAATCCGGAATCTGCTCACACAGGCGGGAAAGAGTATTGTAGATTTCTCCGGTATCATGCCCAATCCCACATATGCAAAAGTTCAGGAGGGTGCCGCTCTTGTCCGTCAACATCACGTGGATTTTATTTTGGCGGCTGGAGGCGGAAGCGTCATTGACTGTTGTAAGGTGCTTTCTGCGCAGTCGGTACTTGGAGTATGGAATACGAGAAAGGCCAATTTCCGACAGCGGGAATACCGGTGGGCGCAGTCGTTACCGCTTCCGGCACCGGGGCGGAGATGAATGCCGGCGGGGTGATCACCTATGAAGAAAAAAAGTGGAAGGGCGGTATTTTTGGCATTGCCCCTGCTTTTGCCGTCCTTGATCCGGCATATACCCTGTCTGTGCCGTCCGCCCAGGTTCTTTCCGGTGCATTTGATACCCTGAGCCATGCGATGGAAACCTATTTCGGTATTTCCGATCAGGACAACGTGTCCGACGAGGTGGCGCTGGCTGTGATGCGGAATACCGTTGTCAATATGCGCCGCCTGTTAAAGGATATGAACGATCTGCAGGCCAGAAGCAATTTGATGTGGGATTCGGCTATGGCGGAAAACGGTATTTTAAAATGCGGACGCCTGACGGATTTTCAGGCACATCAGATAGAGCATCAGCTGGGGGCCTATACCGACTGCAACCATGGTCAGGGCTTGGCGGTGATCCATCCCGCCTATTACCGCCATATTCTGAAAGATGCCCCTCAAAAATTCAACTGGTTTGCCAAAACGGTCTTTGATGTGGACACCGCTGAAGCAGGTGTGGAGGCATTGGCCAATTTCATCAAAGAATGCGGTCTGCCCACCAGAATGGGAGAATTGAAATCCAAAGTGGAAATTACGCCGGAGTTACTGCGTCAGGTGGCGGATACCTGCACGATCATCAAGTGCAATCCCCGCCAGCTCAGCCGGGACGAGATTTATGAAATCCTCATAGAGTGTATGTAAAAAGGGAGGAAGTAAAAGGATGAAAAGAGCAATCAGTATCGTGATGGTTTTTTTCCTGATTTTTTCTCTTTCCGCCTGCGGACAAGTATCCGAAAATGGAAACCAAACGGAACCCTCCTCCAGCGGATCGCTGCAGACGGAGCCTTCTGATACAGTGGGCGCTCAGCAAAGCGAGGCGGAACAAACGGGAGCAACTGCATCGGTGGAAGAGGGCAAAACCCTGATCGTGTATTTCTCCTGGTCTTCTTCGGGTAATACCGAAAAAATGGCCACTGCGATAAAAGAACGGACAGGCGGAGATATTTTGGAAATCGAGCCTTTGAACCCCTATCCCACCGATTACAACGAATGCGGCGATGTGGCCAGGGAGGAGCGGGACCAAAACGCCCGTCCGGAAATCGCGAATTTACCAGATTCCATTGAGGAATACGATACCCTTTTTATCGGTTATCCCATCTGGTGGCATACGGCCCCCATGATTATCGGGACCTTTCTGAACAGCTATGATCTTACCGGTGTAGAGGTCTATCCCTTTACGCAGTCGGCTTCGATGGATACCGAGCAGTTTGAAAACTCTATGGAGTTTGTGCGGGAGAACGCGGCAGGAGCCACTGTTCACGACGGCTTGTTTGTAAGAGCCACAGACACGGATGGCATTTACACATATTTGACAGAAAACGGATTTGCAGAATAACCAGGAGGATGACAATGGATAGGCCATATTATTTGCCACATTTTAAGTGCGCTGGACGGAAAAATTACCGGTGCTTTTATGGAGACCGAAGCGAACCGAAAGGCAAGTAACGAATTCGGGCGCATCCGGGGAGAGTATCAGGCACAGGCTTGGCTGTACGGTACGACCACAACAAAAGAATTCACCGGTTTCAAAAAGCCTGCCGTGGAGGAGTTGACCGGAGAGGTACCGGAAGGCGACTATGTTGCGGGAACGGAGCTCGGCTTATATTATGTTTCATTGGATACCCTCGGGGAAATCGCCTGGGAATCCGGAACTTATCAGAGAGCGGGTAGGCCGGATTCCCATGTCGTTGAGATTCTGACGGAAACCACGCCTTTGGCGTACCGGGCTTATTTGCGAAGGCAGGGCGTTTCTTACATCCTCGCCGGGACGGATGCTTTGGATTGCAAAGTGGCTGCGCAGAAGCTGAAATCCCTCTTTGGCATTGAAAAAATGCTGATATGCGGCGGCGGAACAGTGAACTGGAGTTTCCTGGCGCAGGGTGTGGTGGATGAACTCAGCCTGGTGCTGTCCCCTGTGGCGGACGGCAGTCCCCATACCGCTACCGTCTTTGAGCGTATGGAGCAGCTTGCTCCCGTTGCCCCCGTAGAGTTTCGCCTGAAAAAAGCTGAGATGCTTGAGGGTGATGTGGTACATCTGACTTATTTCGTAAAGAATGGGAGGAGTGTAAAATGAAAAAGGCCGTATCCCTTTTCCTGGTTTTGATTCTGAGCATGGCTATGCTTGTATCGTTCGCGGCTTGTTCAAGTACTCCCGCAGAACCACCCGAAGGGGGATGGGAAAATCCGGAAGATGACACCGGACGCCCGGTAAATGAGAGCGCCAAGGCACTCGTTGTCTATTTTTCTGTTCCCGATAACTTGGATAACAGTTATGTGGAAGTGGACGGAGAGCGTTTGGGCAATACTCAGTATATGGCGTATGTGATTCAGGAAAACACGGGAGCAAATATTTTCCGGATTCTGCCAACAGTGCCCTATCCCACAGATCATGACGCCCTTTTAGCGGCGGCACAGGAGGAGAGACGGACGGATGCCCGCCCGGAAATGGAAGGAACAATCGAGAATTTTGATTCTTATGATGTAGTATTTGTGGGCTACCCCAACTGGAACGCCGATATGCCGAATATTCTCTATACGTTTTTTGAAACCTACGATTTTTCCGGAAAAACCATTGTGCCTTTCAATACCCACGGTGGAAGCGGATTTTCGGGAACGCAGCAGACCATCGCTCAGCTGGAGCCGGGAGCAACCATGCTGGAGGGAAAAAGCATTTCAAGAAACAGGTTAAAAGCCTTCAGGAGCCGGCGTTCATGCGAAAAATTTGCTGCACAGCCTAACACGAAAAAGCGGTCCGTGTTATAAAGCACGGGCCGCTTTGCATGTTCCGGCAACTCTTTTGTTTATCGCTATCCGTTTACTCCTTCTTCTGGGGTTTGGGATGCTTGACACGAGGATTTCCCCGTCAGATACTCGATGTCCATCCGCACAACTGCGGTGTGGATCAGCATGGGACAGGCGGCATCCAACCCCTCCCGTTTTCGGCGTTCCGATCCATATTTACGGCACAAAAGCTCCAGCGCCGCCCGTCGCTCGTCCTCACCGTAAACCAAATGGGCCGTCCCAAAGGCCATAGCGCTTTCGTAACGGAAGGTGAGTGCATCCGGGCAGTTTTCCGCTGCCGTCACAACCGTGAAGCAGACGCGGTCGTCGTGAGCGAGGTTGTCCAGCTTCTGGCCCTGCAGAGCACAGTGAAAATACAGGGCATTGCCCGACAGCGCATAGGACAACGGCACGCCATAGGGGAGGCCGTCGTCACAGTGGCAGGACAGAACGCCATAGATCCCCTGCGCCAGAATGTCCCGCGCTTTTTCATAAGTGGTTTTTCGTTTGCTGTTGCGCATTCCGCGCATAAAAACACCCCGTTTCCCGTCGGTCTTGCCATTGTCCCCCTTATCATACACGCCGGAGAGACAAAATACAAGCGAGAAAAGGGAAAAGACGCTGGAAGGGTTGTAGCTCCCCTTGAAATCCGGTATACTAACTAACGGTAAACAGATGGGAGGAACGATGTATGGAACAGCTAGTCGGCATCGATATCGGCGGAACCAAAATGCTGATGTGCGCTCCCTGCGGGGACGGATATAGAGAAAGGCGGATTCTCACCGGGCGGGACTGTCCTCCGGAACGGATTCTGCAGCAATGGGAGACCTTTTTGCAGGAGCTGCCCTACCGCCCGAGGGGAGTAGGGGTGGCGATTCCCGGCTTGGTGGACGGCAACCGCGTGCAGCTCTCCGACGTGCTTCCACTGCTGGCGGGAGTGACCACCGAAGATTTCGGCAAGGGACGCTTTCCGGTGACCTTTCTCAACGATGTGAAAGCCGCTGTGCTGGCGGAGGCTGCCCAGTATCCGGCAGATAAAACGGTCGCCGTTATCATGTCGGGGACAGGGATTGCCCTGGGTGTATGCCAGAACCGAATCCCCTTTGAAGGAGGACGGGGCTTTGCCGGCGAACTGGGGTACAGCGTTACCGATACTCCGGACGGTATACAGCCATTCTGCAGGCTGGCCGGAGGGGCCGCGTTGCTGAAAAAGGCGGGCTGTTCTCCGGAGGAGCTGTGGCGCCGCCTGCAGTCGGAAGACAAAGAGGCACAAGGGCTGATCCGAGAGGCCGGTCGCTATTTCGGTATTGCGATGACCAACGTGATCCATCTGTTCAATCCGGATGTCCTGGTGGTCGGAGGAAGCACCGCCACCTATCCCGGCTATCTGGAAGCCGCTCAGGAGGCTGTGAATGCTTACACGCTGGAGGATTTCCGCACCTCCTGTCTCATCGCCCATCCCCATGATGAAAAGCGGATCGTGGCGTTGGGGGCTATGGAACACATTCGCCGAGTACTGTAGGCTGCATCGGGCAAGAGGAGGATCAAATCAGGTGAAATCCATCAAACGGCTGCTTCCTTTTTTAAAGCCGTATCGGAAGCATTGTATCGCCGGCCCTGTATTCAAGTTGATCGAGGCCATTTTGGAGCTGTATTTGCCCCTGATCATGGCGCGTGTCATCGACCAGGGGGTGGCGACAGGGGATTCCGGCTATATTCTCCGTATGGGCGGCATCATGCTGGGTGTCGTCACCGTCGGTCTGCTGTGCGCCTTGGTATGCCAGTATGTGGCATCCATCGCCTCCCAGGGCTTTGGAACCGAAGTGCGCAACGCCCTTTTTTCCCATATCCAGTCGCTGTCCCACCGGGAAATGGATCGCCTGGGCACGCCGTCTCTCATCAACCGTGTAACCAATGATGTCAATCAACTGCAATACGCCGTGGCCATGCTGATACGCCTGGTGGTTCGCGCCCCTTTTCTGTGCATCGGAGGCATTGTGATGGCCATGAGCATCGATCTGCCGTTGTCGCTGGTAATCATCATTGCGGTTCCGTTATTTGTGGTCGTGATCACCCTTGTCATGCGCAAAACCATTCCTCTCCAGCAGAAGGTTCAAACGCGTCTGGACCGGCTGATTCTGGTGCTTCGGGAAAATCTGTCCGGCATTCGGGTTATCCGCGCGTTTTCCCGCACCAGAAGGGAAGAGGAACGCTTCGGCGACGCCGTTGATGAACATACCCGGGCCGCCATCCGGGTGGGCAAGCTGTCCGCGCTGCTGAGCCCCGCCACACAGCTGATTATGAATCTGGCGATCCTGGCCATCGTGTGGTTCGGCGGAGTGCGGGTGGAGGCGGGGGGCATGACCACCGGTGAGATCATCGCTTTCATCAATTACGTCAATCAAATTTTGCTGGCGCTGATGGTGGTGGCCAATCTGGTGATTACTTTTACTAAGGCATACGCTTCCGCCGGACGGGTGGCAGAGGTTCTGGATACGGAATCCTCTCTTGTACAGCGAAGCGGCACGGTGGCCGCGACCGAACCAAGTGTGCCGGAGATCGAATTCCGCCAGGTGTCCTTTTCCTATGGCGGTGGTGAACAACTCAGCGGTATTTCCTTCCGCATCTATCCCGGCCAGATGGTGGGGATCATCGGAGGGACCGGCTCCGGTAAATCCACAGTCCTGCATTTGATCGAGCACTTTTATGATGCCACCCAGGGCGAGGTGCTGGTAGAGGGCCGGGACGTGCGGGAATGGGATCCAAAGGAACTGCGGCGGCGCATCGGCTTGGTTCCGCAGAAAACCGAGCTGTTTACTGGAACCATCGCCGACAACCTGCGTTGGGGGAATCCTCAGACCAGCGACGAACAGCTGCTTCGGGCGGCGCATCTGGCTCAGGCGGCGGAATTTATCGAGCGCCTTCCCGACGGTTTGGCGTCTCCAGTGGAGCGGGGAGGGGCCAATCTTTCCGGTGGCCAGCGGCAGAGGCTGGCCATTGCCCGGGCCCTGGCACGCGATCCGCAGATTCTGATGTTGGACGACGCCTCCAGCGCTCTGGACTATGCCACCGACGCAGCTCTGCGCAGGGCGCTGAGGGACGAATGTCAGCATATGACGCTGGTGGTGGTTTCCCAGAGAGTCAGTGCCGTGGAATCCGCTGATCTGATTCTGGTGCTGGACGAGGGTACTCTGGCGGGGGTGGGAACCCACGACGAGCTGCTAAAAACCTGTGAAACGTATCGGGAAATCAACCGAGTGCAAACACCCCAGTCACAGGGAAAGGAGGTTCAGGCATGAAAAAAGCATCGGATTCCTCCTCCAAAACCTTTTTTCGGCTGATGAAATACGTGGGAAAAGCACGATATTTGATGCTGGGAGTTTTGCTGTTCGCCCTGGTAGGGAATACCCTGCTGATGATTGCTCCCCGTCTGGTGGGTGAAGCGATCGACTTGATTTTGCCGGGACATGCCGGTTCGCTGCTGGTTATGTTGGGATGGATCGCCCTGTGCTATATTGGCGGTTCTCTCCTCACCTGGCTGACTTCAATCTGTGCCAACCTGGTGGCTAACCGGACAGTGCGCGAGCTGCGCAACGATTTGTTTCAAAAGCTGGGCAAGCTGCCAATTCCCTATTTTGACGCCCATTCCCGCGGGGATATCCTGAGCCGCTTTTCCAACGATATCGATGCGATTTCCGACGGACTGAATCAAGGGATTGTACAGCTGGTGTCGGGCGTGATCACGGTTTTGCTTTCCTTGGGCTTTATGCTGGCGATGAATCCCATGGTGGCGCTGGTGGCGGTATTGGTGACCCCGCTCTGCTTTGTGGTAGGATACTTTATTACCCGCTACGGCAGCCGCCGGTTCCGGGAGCAGTCCCAGGCACTGGGAAGGCTGAATGGATGTGCGGAGGAACTGATCAGCGGCCAGCACACCGTCAAGGCTTTCGGCTATGAGGAGCAGGCGGTGGATCGGTTCCGACGCATCAATGCCGAACTGTATGAATGCGGTTATCGCGCGCAGTTTGCTTCGGCACTGGTCAATCCCTCCACACGCTTTGTCAACAATGTGGCCTATGTACTGGTGGGGGTTTTCGGCATTCTGGCGGTCCTGCAGAATACACTGACCGTGGGCGGTGTCGCCAGCTTCCTGACTTACACAGCGCAGTATTCCAAGCCCTTCAACGACATCACCGCTATCACCATGCAGCTGCAGCAGGCCATGGCCTCTGCCCGCCGGATTTTTGCGGTGATGGATGAGGAGGAAATGACGCCGGAACCTCAGAACGCCCGAACCCTGAACGAAGTACAGGGGAAAGTGGCCTTTGAACAAGTTTCATTTTCCTACGTGCCGCAGCGGCCGCTGATCCGTGATTTTTCCCTGGAGGTTTCCCCGGGCACAACGGTTGCCATCGTGGGCCCCACCGGCGCCGGAAAAACCACCCTGGTCAATTTGCTGATGCGGTTTTACGAAACGGATCGGGGCCAGATAACCGTGGATGATTCGCCAATCACAGATGTGACGCGGGACAGCCTCCGCCGTTGCTTCGGCATGGTTTTACAGGACACCTGGTTGTTTTCCGGAACCGTGCGCGACAATATCGCCTACGGTCGTGAGGATGCCACGGACGAGGAGGTGGAGGCGGCGGCCCGTTCCGCCCATGCTCACGGGTTTATCCGCCGACTTCCCGAGGGATATCAGACCCAGCTTTCCGAGGATGGGGGAAATCTATCTCAAGGACAACGGCAGCTGCTCACCATCGCCCGCGCTATGTTGCTCAACCCACCCATGCTTATTCTGGATGAGGCCACCAGCTCGGTGGACGTTCTCACCGAGCTGAAAATCCAGCGCGCTTTTCGGAAGATGATGAGCGGCAAAACCACCTTTATCATTGCCCATCGCCTATCCACCATACGGGACGCCGACCGCATCCTGGTACTGGATCAGGGCAATGTGGTGGAGCAGGGAACCCACGAAGAACTGCTGGAAAGAAACGGCTTTTACAGCCGCTTGTACCATTCACAATTTGAGAAAAGCCTCTCATAAAAACTGCGGCGCATCGTTTTTGGAAGGATGCGCCGCTATCTTTATGGCAGGAAAAGAATAAAAGCATAAATAAAATACACATATACTTGAATTTTGTACCATTTGACGTATAATATAAGAAATCATACCTGTCAGGGGGGAAGCAGATGAAAAAGAAAACATGGTCGGTGCTGCTGAGCACGCTGCTGGCGGCGGTTATCGCTTTGAACTTTACCGGTTGTGAGATGACGGCTCAGGCGGAGAGCCTTATGGAAAGCATCACGCCCGGTCGGGTAACCGGCAAAGTTTCCGACGAAGCCTTTCTCGTCTCCCAGGCAGACTTTGCCGTAAAGTTGTTCCAGCAAACCTCAGCCGGGGACGGCAGTACCCTAGTATCTCCCTTATCCATGATGCTGGCCTTGTCGATGACAGCCAACGGTGCTCAGGGACAGACAAAAACGGAAATGGAAACCGTGCTGGGCGGTGATATCCCTTTGGAGGATCTCAACGAATACCTCTACCAGTATATTCAGGTCCTTTCAGGCGGTGAGGACAGCGGTCTTCACATCGCCAACTCCATCTGGTTCCGGGACGAGGAGGACCGGTTGACGGTGGAAAAAGACTTTTTGCAGAAAAATGCCGATTATTATAAAGCCGATGCGTTTAAGACTCCCTTCAATGACAACACCCTGAAAGAAATCAATCAATGGACCAGCGATAATACCGACGGAATGGTGGATGAAATCCTTCAAGAAATCGACAGCGAAAGCATGCTGTATCTGATCAATACCCTGGCCTTTCATGCGGAATGGAGTACCCCGTATACCAAAATCAACCTGGCAAAAGGGGCTTTTACCACCATCAGCGGGGAAGAGAAGACCGTGGACATGATGACATCGACAGAAGGAAGATACCTGGACGACGGGCAGGCAACGGGGTTCCTAAAATCCTATAAAAACGGGTACAGCTTTGCTGCGCTCCTTCCCAACGAAGGTGTCGATATTCACGATTATATTGCTTCCCTTACAGGGGAAACATTGTATTCCATTATACAAAATGAACGTGCGGAGACTGTAATTTGCAAGCTGCCGAAATTCCAATATGACTGTTCCATCGAAATGAACGATGCGTTGACAGCCATGGGGATGCCTACGGCGTTTGATGGTGAGAACGCCGACTTTTCCGCTATGGCTACGTCGGTGGATGGAAATATCTGCATTGGTGATGTCCTGCACAAAACCTTCATCTCCGTTGGAGAAAAGGGAACCGAGGCAGGGGCCGCTACCGTAGTGGAAATGGACGCACGGTCGGCGGCGCCCAGCGAAATATACGAAGTGACGCTGGACCGTCCATTTGTCTATATGATTGTCGACGACACCTATGGCCTGCCCGTTTTTATCGGTACCGTGATGGATATATGAAGATGATTCTTGCAGATAGATAGGCATAGATAAAAGAAGGAGGCGGACGAATAAGCCACCTCCTCTTTTATCTTGTTCCGTTATATCGCTATAACGAAAACTCATTCATAGGATCCCCGCCATGCCGTAAAGTGGCTGAAGTAACCTGCTACCAATCGTACAGCAGGTGGGCGCCGCCCAAAACGTTCGCGCTCCCTTCGTCCCGCCGAAGCGGGGAGGTCTGCAGTCCGGTTTCGGAGCAAGGCTCCCTATTTCACAGTGTAGTAGGGTTAAAAAGCCGCTATTCGCGAACAGGGCAGGGGATATTCTAGTATATGCAACGCTTAGGATAAGGGAACTGGATTATTTTTCCGGTTCGCCTTCCACCTCCTCAATCTCATAAAGATCGGAAAGGCGTTCTTCGAAAATGCCGGCAATTTCTTCAAATACCTCGTCATCTTCAATGGGAGCCAGCACTTCCTCGCCGCTTTCCTCTTCCACTACCTCTAGGATAATCAGCTCGCCGTCGTCGTTCAGGCTATCCGCGGGATCGTCATACACAGGGAGCAGGGCCACATAGCGCCCATCGTCGGTTTCTATCGCATCCACCAATTCGAATTCGTGACGATTACCTTCGTCATCCACAACTGATACCAAATCGGCGCCATATTCATCGGACATGATCTATTCGTCCTTTCCAATTTCCTTCGTTTTCCGCCTAGCGAAACCGATCCGCTGACGTATACTTATTGTATCCTGTCCGGCGCCATTCGTCAAGGCGGGAAAAGTGAAGTATATTTTTCCTATATACTCAAATCTTTTATCAAAAAAACTATTGACATTTACAGGGATGGAGCATATAATAAAATCAACAAAGAGAAAGGTCAAAAGAAGACCAGATTTTCGAAAAGGGGGTGATTCCCGTGTACGAAGGAACAGAACCGCAGCAGTCAGTGAACAGGGGGATCGCCTGTGTTCAGATTCGCTGAACAGACGGGAAAGCGGGAGGATAACCGCCGTGACCTGTTTCTCCGGCAAATATTTCTGTTGGGGGGCAGGGGATGTTCTTTGCGGCGAGTAACTCACCATCGATCATGTAGGAAGGGCTCGTTGGTGTCCCCTCACTGTGTTGCTGCTACACGATGCCGCTCGTAAATTGGAAACCCTGTCGGCATCGACAATCGAATAGTTGATATAGATTGTATTTTCTTCAAGTAATGGATCTTATCTTTCGTTTTGTAAACAGAAAGGCTGAGTCCCATGAAGTAAGAAATCCGTTTTTGACGGAGAAGAAGGAAAACAATCACGAAAAGGTGTAATCCCATGCAGTAAGTACAAAAAGAACCCCTCAGTCCTAGGACTGAGGGGTTCTTTTTGTCAGCTTTCTATTCCGCTGTGACAGCTCAGAAAAGCAAAAACATCCTCCACAAATTCATCCCGATTCAGTTCGTTGTGCAGTTCATGCCGCGCTTCGGGATACAGCTTGAGCTGGAGAGCGTGGATACCGGATTTCTTCAGCCAACCGTATACCTGCCGCACGCCTTTTCCATAGTTCCCCACAGGATCTTCTTCACCGGACAAGATAAGGATCGGCAATTCCTTTGGCACACGGTTGCTCCACTGCTTCCCGCTGACGCGATGGAGCAAGCGGAATAAATCGCGGAAACCGGCGTTGGTAAAGGTGAAATGACATTTGGGATCGTTGGCAAAGGGAAGGTACTGAGCCGCATCGCGAGAAAGCCATTCGACGCCGGTGACCACTTCGCCGAAATGGCGGTTATAATTTTGAAAAGCCAACCGGTTCAGCAGCCTACCGATATGTTTTCCACCCTGCAAGGCCACCATAACGTTGGATAGTACCAGAGCAAAGCCTATAAGGGGATTGCGGCCGGAGGTACCGCAGCAAATATAGCCCTTCAGGCCCGCAGCATACTGGGTAATGTATTCCCGCGTGATAAAGGATCCCATACTGTGCCCCAAAAGGTAATAAGGCATGGAGGGATATTGCTTTTGCATCAGCAGACGGAGCAAGTGCTCGTCCTCCACCAAATGACGCCATCCGTCCCGCTCACCGAAATATCCCAAGGTTTGATTATCGGCCGAGCGCCCGTGTCCCAGGTGATCGTCGCCACAAACGATATATCCTTTGTCAGTAAGTTGCCCGGCCAGCCATTCGTATCGTCCCATGTGTTCGACCATTCCATGGCATATCTGTACGATGCCGCGATAAGGTTCTTGTTGCGGGAGCCACAGCGAGGCTCCTAACGTCGTTTTCCCGTCCGAGCTGAGATACGTAAATTCCTGCATATGTATTCGTGTTCCTTTCCATTATTTAAAGAGGATGTCCTCAGTGGTTTTTAATCCTTTTTTTCATTAAAATCGGAGCTTTCACCGTTTTCACCCTTAGCGGATTTTTGCGAAGTGTGAGCGGATGAACCGTTGGGAGGCGAAAGATGAGCTAAAGGATTTTTTTCAGCCGCCTCCTGGATCTGTTTTGAGGACAAATGGGTATAAATTTCCGTGGTCCCCAGGTTTTCGTGGCCGAGGATTTCCTTTAGAACCCGTATATCCACACCGCCATACTGATACATCAATGTAGCAGCGGTATGGCGAAGCTTATGGGTGGAATATTCTTCTAGCCCCGGTATTTTTTCCAGATAGCCTTTTACCACATAATGAACTCCCTGGACACTGATGCGCTTTTTAAGCCGGCTCAGAAACAGCGCCTTTTTATCCCGGACTCCGTCCACTGGACGAACCTTCAGATAACGCTCCAATGCTTCCTGACAGGCTTCGTTCAGATAAATCGAGCGTTCCTTATTGCCCTTGCCCAGAACAGTAAGGGTGTGGTCGCTGTGCACGCTGTCCACGTTCAGGGCGGCAATTTCCGCCCGGCGCAGACCACAGTTCAGCAACAATGTCAGCATGCAGTAATCCCGTTCTGCAAATTCGCCGTCTACGCTTTGCAGCAGCTCCTTGCTTTGTTCTAGGCTGAGATATTTGGGCAGGGCTTTTTTCGTTTTGGGAGTTTCCAGATTTTGGGCGGGGTTATGCTCCAACAAATGTTCGTGATCCGTCAGATGTCGGAAAAACATGCGTAGAGAAACGGTTTTTCTGGCCAAAGTCTTGTTGTTGTTGTGACGATCCCGTTTGGCGTAATTGAGATATTCGTACAGGTCATTAAGTGTAACCGATTGCAGCATGGGCAGATCGATATCGTCAATAGCAATTGCCGATTCCGGTTGTTGTTCATCCGCAAGGCCGCGATATTGTTTTAAGAAGCGAAAAAAGGTCCGCAGATCCACAAAGTATCCATCGACGGTTTTTTCCGAATGCCCCTTGATATTTTCCATATATCCCAAATAGGTACGCAGTATGGGAAAGCACTGCTGAGCATAATGTTTGTCCATGGTAATTTTCTCTTGCACAAGGCATATATTCCTCAAACGGACAGGGATAACGAATGACCGTCCCCTCAACTATACTAAATATTCATTTAGTTTAGTTGTTGTGATTCTGACGAAACCATCCGTCAGCCTTGCACTACCTCCTTCCGTGCCGAAATTCGCGTAAAA
>CAJFNR010000026.1 GCA_904395335.1 Candidatus Avimonas narfae
GCTCGCAACTTCAACTATAACCGATGTGGCCCTATCCTTCATCTCTTTCTTATTCAACTGTCCAATATGTATTGTAGTCCTACAGAAGGCGGGAAAAGATGCGTATTTTGCCTGTCCTTTCCCGGAAGTCGGGGCGAAAAACATCCCCCTTTTACGGTTTGCTCACGATTTCTTTTCAAAACCCCATATAAGTTTTCACGCAATGTTCACATGCAAAGGGTATGCTAAAGACAGCCCCGGAGGCCGGCCGCATGACCTCCGACGGCTTTTGAACCTCCTCATTTTCTCGTTTCTCCGTCCTTTGGCCGCAAAGGCGGAGAAACACCGCTTGCTCCTCCCAGCCCCTGGGAGTGCGATTTTCATTTTATTTTCTCCTTCCCCAGCCGGGAGCGGACAGCGTCCGCTCCCGGCTGGTCTCTGTTTTCTTTCACTGTAGAAGCCGTCAAAATTTAAATTGTTAAATTTTTATCAAAATTTTTGAAAACCCCTTGTTTTTCGCAAAAAAAGCGGGTATGATGGGATTGAGTTCGGAAAACGGCGGTTTATGCCGAACGTTTTTCGTCTCCAAACTGTTATTATTTGATGTGGGAGGTCTTGTTTATGTCCCGTTTTACTCTGCCCCGCGATCTTTACTATGGAAAAGGATCCCTGGACGTTCTGAAAACCATCAAAGGCAAAAAGGCCATCGTGGTGGTCGGCGGCGGTTCCATGAAGCGTTTCGGCTTCCTGGACAAGGTCTGCAACAACCTGAAAGAGGCCGGCATGGAGGTTCGCCTGTTTGAAGGCGTGGAGCCGGATCCCTCTGTGGAGACCGTGATGAAGGGCGCGGCCGCCATGCGCGAATTCGAGCCCGATTGGATCGTCTCCATCGGCGGCGGTTCCCCCATCGACGCGGCCAAGGCTATGTGGGTGTTCTATGAATATCCCAACACCACCTTTGAGGAGATCATTCAGCCCTTCTCCTTCCCGGAGCTGCGGCAGAAGGCCCGCTTCCTAGCCATCCCCTCCACCTCCGGCACCGCCACCGAGGTAACCGCTTTCTCCGTCATCACCGACTATCAGAAGGGCGTTAAATACCCGCTGGCTGACTTCAACATCACCCCGGACGTGGCTATTGTCGATCCGGAGCTGGCCGAAACCATGCCCCAGACCCTGACCGCCCATACCGGTATGGACGCGCTGACCCACGCCATCGAGGCGTATGTCTCCACCATGAATTCCCCCTTCACCGATCCGCTGGCTATGCGGGCAATTTCCATGGTGTTTGAATATCTGCCGGATTCCTATAACGGCGATAAGAATGCCCGGGAGCAGATGCACTATGCCCAGTGCATGGCCGGCATGGCCTTCTCCAACGCGCTGCTGGGAATCGTGCATTCCATGGCGCACAAGACCGGCGCCGCTTACAGCACCGGCCATATTCCGCACGGCTGTGCCAACGCCATTTATTTGCCCTATGTCATCCAGTACAACGCCAAGGACGCCACGGCGAAACAGCGCTATGCCGACATCGCCCGCACCGTGGGCCTCATTGGGGACGATGACCAGTTGGTCAAGGCGCTGTGCGAAAAGATCGACTCCTACAATGTGCGCCTGAACATCCCCAAGACCCTGAAGGAGTTCGGCGTCAACGAGGAGGAGTTCCTCCAGAAGCTGCCCTCTGTAGCCGAGCTGGCCGTAGGCGACGCCTGCACTGGCTCCAACCCCCGCTCCATCACCCCGGCTCAGATGGCCGACCTGCTCAAGTGCTGCTATTACGGCACGCCGGTCAACTTCTAAGGATTCAGATTACGGCATTTTCCCTCATCAACATAGAAAGCCAGGCATTGGTCAATTCCAATGCCTGGCTTTTTTGCGGAACGGAATCAGGATGTCGCTGCCTCCTGAGAAAATGGTGCAAGAGATAATCCAAAGGCATCCTCTCCAATATAGGCCGGCAGCGTACCGGGGCTTTAAGGGAACGGGCAGCGTTGACTGGCGAGAAAAACGAGTGCCGTATTCCCCACGGAATAGGGCTTATCACTGTGCGCGGAACGGCACTTTTTCTCGCCGGAGCATGGGCCAAAGGCTTCGTTCCCGTCCTTCACTGTGCCAGCCGCTGAAGCGGTTTTGCCCGAAGCAGCAGGCGGACAAGAAGAAGACTGATCACGATAAGAAGGAGCCCTTTGATCAGATTAAAGGGAAGAGAAATCACTGCCGCCGCGAGAGCCTCTCCTTCCCCCAGGGGATCCCCCATGAACACGGAAAAGAACAGCGGCGCCACCGCCAGATTGCTCAGAAAGCCCACCACCAGCATACAAATCAGGGAAACGCCCGATGCCAGCGCCAGGGAAGCGGCTGCGCGGGTTCCTTTTTTCTTTCCTCTCCGGTAGATCAGGGTAAACGGCAACACATAGGAACACCCGATCAAGAAATTCTGGAGGTTGCCGAATCCCATCTGTGTGCCGATCCCCTTGATGAGCATTTCCAGCAGGTTTTTCAGCAGCTCGGTCAGCACCCCGTAAACCGGGCCGAACAGCACCCCCGCCAGCACGGCGGGCACATCGCTGAAATCCATTTTCAGATACGGCGCGGCAGGCAGCAATGGGAATTCCAGCAGCATCAGCACCAGGGC
Source organism: Candidatus Avimonas narfae (assembly GCA_904395335.1). GTDB lineage: Bacteria > Bacillota > Clostridia > Oscillospirales > Acutalibacteraceae > Avimonas_A > Avimonas_A narfae. Next base: position 2,615 of record CAJFNR010000026.1, read on the forward strand.
GACGGCGCTGAGCATGGCGGTGGCCACCAGGGCCTGCAGATGCTGGGATTTTGTGCGTGCGGACATGGACAATCATCCTTTCGCGGCTGTGCAACGGAAACGCCCTGCAAAGGATACACCTTCACAGGGCGCTGAAACAGACGCGAAAACGCGCCTCTTCTCTCATCCGGACTTCTTTCCCTATGGGAAATACACCGTCGGCACCCGGATTCGCACCGGAGTCGGCCGCTGAACGCGGTTCGCGGGCTTGTCGGCGGACGCCGTCTGCGCCGCCGCATCACCGCCGGTGGGGAATCGCACCCCGCCCCGAAGACAGCTATTTAATTTTGGCGGAATCTTCCGCTGTTATCAGTATATACCGCTGGTCTGGAAATTGCAAGCACCCGGGCGCGATTCCGAAAAATAAGCGGACACCTCCCGATGACTCACTCGACGAGAACGTACTCCTGCTTGTCCGGCGGCTCCACTGGTGAACGCAGCGCTTCGCCCTGGGCGGGGTAGCGGATGTGTATTGTTTCTCGATACTGGACCGGCCAGGAGGAATCGTCGCTCGCTTTCAGATTCCCGGTTCCCTCCACCATGAGCGTTTGGGATCGCAACAGTCCGTCCTCGCCGATATGGTATTCCACTGTCAGTGAGGTCACCGTCTGATTTTCCGTAACCAGCCCGTTCCCTGTGGCGCGATAAGGTGCCAGCTTATGGGCGGCATCGACCGGATCAACAATCATATGGATGCGGTACTGCCCTGCCAGCTCTTCTCCGTCTATCTCACCGGCGATCTGCTCCCCGGTAAAATCCACCGGGATGTGACCGCTGACAACATTATAGGGAAAAAAACTCCCGTCTAGATACACATGCTTGCCCTCGCTGTCCTGCTGATACAAACAGCCGTTGACTTTGTAACACGATATATGGTTGTACGGGTCGGAATAGCTGAGGGAGCTCCCCCCATCCTGCCAGCGATAGGTGTTGCGGTCCAGAGAATAGCAGGGATCTCCCTTTTCGGAGTAAAGAAATGTTTCTGTTTCGTAATACCCCAATCGACCGCAGTCACCGAAAAAGGTGATCTGCCGGTGAAGCTCTGCATCCAGATCCTTTCCATCACTCCAGGTAATCTCACACGCCTTCTGAACCAGCTGCTGCCACCGCTCTTCCTCACTCAGCGGTTCCTCCGAAACCGGAGGCGCCGCCATCGTAGTAGTAGGCTCGGGTTCCCTTGCCGCCTCTCCCTGAGGTAGACGCAGGGAACAGCCTTCCAGAAGAAACGCTGCCGGCAGCGACAGCGCCCCTGCCGCCAGCCGGAGAACAGCCCTCTTGTTATTTACCGCCATATCGCTATCCTCCTACAGAACCAGATCCGGAATGTTCTCGCCGTCCACCAGCGTATACTGGTCCAGGCCTTCAGGCGGAACCAACTCCACTGGCCGGCCCACATCGGGATAGGTTACCGTGACCGTCTCGGTCTGGGAATACGCCTCCTCACCGGCTTCCTCCCGTGTCAGGACAACCTCTGTTTGCTGCGAAAGCAGATACCCCTCTTTTGAAAGTTCCGCCACCAGACGGGCCTCTTTTATTTTCAGGCCGTCAAGCGGGTTGGCGTTCTCGTTGCCTTTTGCCTGCTGAAGTATCCAATCCCCGCATCGTGCGCTGTCCAGCTGAAAGGTGATCCTCGTTCCTTCTTCCGTTTCCTCCTCCTCAGCGGACGTTACCACGTCGGCAGGGATGCCTTCGCCCATCTGAAATACCGTATCCCATTCCGCCGGCTGACGAAGCCTTATATCCCCGCTCTTCCAATAAAACATTCCATCCGCATAATAATAGCTTTGCGCGGTCGTTTCCCCCAGATAAAATGTCTCCGTATCCGTAAGCAGCATGGGGGACGTATGGAGCATAAGGATGCGAGTATCCGACGTCTGCCGCAGGATAATCTCCTTACCATCCTGATACACGCGGCTCTCCGTCTCTGTCATCTGGCGGATATCGTCCTGAAAATAATTCAATGCCATTGCCTGGCGAACCCGCTCCACCTGCTGTACTGCCGTCAGCGCCGCCGGCGCAGTGGCGGAAGGGACGGTTTGCGTCGTGACAGCTGTCTCAAGTTCTTTTTCTGTGCCAGTGTCCGACGTCTGCAAACAGCCGCCTAGCAAAAGGCATCCTGCCGCTAATACCGACGCCAACATTTTCGTTCTTAACATACGGTCTCTTTCCTCCCGATATCAGCGAGAACACGCCTTCATCAATCCGGCTTTTCCTAGCAGGCGCTGTCCGGTTAGGCGGCCAGCTGCGAGGAATCGTCGCCCATATCCACATAGGTATCCAAATCATCGGGAGGTGTAATCGTAACCGGCTCGCCGGGGTTGTTATAATTCATTTTCACAACCACCCGTCCGGTGGCCGTCTCGCCCGATTCATCCGATGCCTCCACTTGCAGATCCATCTGATAGGAGGTCAGGTATCCACTTTCCTCATCCCAGGATACGGTAACGGTTGCGACGGGAATATCGTATTCTGACAATGAAACGCCTTGTTCTCCTCCGCTTCCGGCGACTACATCGTTCATGTATTCTTTCGCCTTATCGGGATCCAGTTGCAACGTTGCCGTGACGCTGCCGTCCTTCCGCTCGCTGGTGAGGGACGCCACCACCTCCCGGGGAGGAAGGGAGCTCTGGGTCGAAGTGCCACCCAAGCCTTCTTCCAAGCTTTGAGACACACACATCTTGCTTTGCCCCATCTGGATATACATTTTGCCGTTTTCATAATAGAAATCCATCGATATGTTCACACCGAGGAAATCGGAGACAATGTCACCGGAAGCGATCTGCTCCGAATCCGTGACACGCAGCTTCATATTCATCGCCATATCCATTTGTATGCTTGGCCTTTCCTCTGCCCCGGTCAAACGGTACTCCCTATTCATGGACAAATCCATTTGATCCAGATCCAACAGCTTATCCGCGGCGGCGGACATCTGCTGCCAGCATTCGTCCTCGGTCAAGGGGGCCGGCTCGGTGGTGGACGGCGTTGTCTGATCGGGCTGCGGCTCCAGGCGCTGGACACAGCCGCTCAGCGATACCGTGACCAACCCCGCCGTCAGCAGCAAGGACAGCTTTCTCTTCCAATGCTTTTTCATACGTTCTCCTCATTTCTCGTTGCTTTCTTTTTTCGACAGACCGTTGTCACAAAAAGAAAAATTGCACGGATTTTATTGATTTCTTTTTTACTATACTTCTTTTTTGGATATTCTGTCAATCCTTGTGTCGGATTTTTGCGCGGGAAATGAATTTTTCGTGAACAAATGGTTGCGAAAATATTGCAATTTGAAATTATATCGCTTATACTGAGAAGCGGAAACCCGTTAAAAATGCTGACGGAAGGAACCTTTCCGCCGCTTGTATGGGTTTCTCCCCATTCCTGAAGTTAGAGGTTATCCTTTTAAAATCCGGGCCCCCAGCAAATGGGGGCCCGGATTTTGCATGAAAGGCTAGGCAAGGGGATGGATATATGGTAGAGTAAAGGGCAAAGCGACAAACCTAAACCGCGGAAGGAAAGGAACCAAAGTCATGGCAGAATGGACCTGGGAAACACTGGAAAGCCAGTGCAAAAACTGTACCGCCTGCGGCTTGGCCGCGACCCGGCACAACGTCGTATTCGGGGTGGGCAATCCCCGGGCGGAGGTGTTGTTCATCGGCGAAGGACCCGGTGAAAACGAGGATTTGCAGGGGGAACCCTTTGTGGGGCGGGGAGGCCAGCTGCTGGACAAAATGCTGGCGTCAGTAGGCCTGTCCCGTCAAAAGAACATCTACATTGCCAATATCGTCAAATGCCGTCCGCCCCGCAATCGGGACCCGCAGCCGGAGGAGCAGGAGGCCTGCATCAACTGGCTCAAGGCACAAACCGCCCTGATCCGCCCCAAGATCATTGTTTGCCTGGGCCGTATCGCGGCCTGCCGCCTCATTACCCCGGACTTCAAGGTCACCCGTCAGCACGGGGAGTTTTTCCTGAAAAACGGCGTGTGGATGATGGGGACCCTCCACCCCGCCGCCCTGCTGCGCAATCCCAGCCAGAAGCCGGACGGGTTTGCGGATTTCCTGGCGCTGCGGGACAAAATCGGAGAGGTCTGTGATTCCACCGAGCTGTATTACCCGGAATAGCCCGAATCACACCCCTCTCCGAAACGGACGAAAAGGGAGAGCGTCTCCGTGATCGTGTATCGAAAATTAAAACCGGAGGATATGGACATCCGGCTCTTTCAGGAATTCCAGCGCCGGCAGGCGGTAACGCATTGCTGGCAAAAAGAAAACGGGAAATGGATGGTTAAAGAAAATCCGTTTGTCGACGATTGGAGCCGGGAGGACTATGCCGAGTTGGTTCGCTGCCTTAGGCATACCCTTGCCACGGGAGGCTGGGTTTGCGGGGCGTTTCTATCCTCGCCGGAAGAGGCAAGAGGCGTTCTCAAGGGATTTGTCTCCGTAGAGGGCATTCCTCTTGGCAACCGGCGGCAATATGGGGACCTGTCGAGCCTGCACGTCTCCCGGGAGATGCGCGGCAGAGGCATCGGCAGGCGGCTGTTCACAAGAGCCGTGGAATTTGCCGGAACGCTAGGGGTGGAAAAGCTATATATTTCATCCCATCCCGCCGTCGAAACCCAGGCCTTTTACCGGGCCATGGGCTGTGTAGAAGCACAGGAATACCAGCCGGAGCATGGGGAAAGGGAACCTCAGGACTACCCGCTGGAATATGTCCTATCCCGATAAATACAACACGGGAGCCCCCGCATCTCATCACGATGCGGGGGCTCCCGTGTTATACCGGCAAGAATCCTTATTCTTCCAGCAGCCTTTTCAAAAGCCGTTCCGGGTTCTCCAGAAAGCTGCGGGTAATCTGGTAATGCTCGGTATCCCGATAGGAAACCGACTCAATCCCTTCCGCCGTCAGCTGATAGATCCGCGCCTTGGGGAACGCCATCAAAATAGGGGAATGGGTGGCGATGATCAGCTGGGAATCCTGCTTCACCAGCCGATCCATCTCCGCTATCAGCGTCAGCTGACGGGAGGGGGACAGCGCCGCCTCCGGCTCGTCCAGCAGGTATAGCCCCCGGCCGCCGAACCGGTGGTGGACCAGCGCAAGGAAGCTCTCCCCGTGGGACTGCTCATGCAGCGAAACACCGCCGTAGCTGTCGATCACGGGCGGGCTGAAGGAAGGCTCCCGATCCATCTCGTCAATGTTGGTAGCCACGTTGTAAAGGCTTTCCGCCCGCAGAAAAAAACCATCCTTGGCAAAGGCGGCCTTTTCCAGCGTCAGATAAGCGTACAGAGGCGAATGGGTGGCACAGGTGGAAAAACGGAAATTCTGGGTGCCCCCCTCGGGATTAAAGCCGTAGGCCACCGCCACCGCTTCCAGCAGCGTGGACTTCCCCGTGCCGTTTTCCCCGACCAAGAAGGTGACATCGTTGTCGAAATCCAGCGTCTTCCCCTCCAGAAGGTACCGCACCGCCGGCAGGCGGCGGAGATAGGAATCCTCCGGAACCGGCCGGTTCAGAAACACGCGGCGGATGTACCGTCTCTCCATGGAATTCCCCCTATTCCTCCGGCCCCTGCTCGTGATAATTTCCCAAAAAGGAGAACAAGGGCAGCTCATCCGAAAGAGCACACAGCATATCCACTGTGCCGGGAGAGGATAGGCTCCCCTCAAAATCAAGATAAAACACATAGGTGAACTTGCCGTCGCCGCCGCCCAGCTGCTGCGCCATCTCCGCCGGAGCCGGCCGGCTCTCCACCTTGGTCAGGTTGAGCCCGGCGGCAGCAAAACGGGCCAGCACCCGATACAGGGAACCGGTGACGTGAGGAAGCGAAAAAATCAGGCTGATACGGTTGGCGTCGGCCGGAATCACCATTGTGGGGGTAATGGCCAGGAACCGGGTACGGTTGGTATCTGTGTTTTGTATATTATCCTCCAATATATCCAAATTGTATAGTTCTGCCGCCCGGCGGGAACACACCGCCGCCACGGTGGGATCGCCCAGCTCTGCCACCATACGGGCGGCGGCGGCGGTATTGCTGTAGGTGCGGGTTTCCGCCCCCAGCTCCGTCAGGCGCCGGCTGCACTGCAGCAAACCCTGGGGGTGGGAATAAACCGTACGGATCCCCGCCAACCGGGCGCCCCTGGGAGCCGCCAGATGATGCCGAATGGGCACCTCGGTGGCGCCGGCGATGGTGAAGCGGTATTTCATCACCAAATCGTATACCTCGTGGACCGAACCGGTAAAGGAGTTCTCCACCGGTACGATGCCGAAATCGGCCCGGCCCTCCTGCACCTCACGGAACACATCGGCGAAGCCCTCCACGAACTGGGGACGGCAGCCGGGGAACAGGCGGCCCGCCGCCTCGTCCGCATAGGCGCCGGCACAGCCCGCGCACACCACCCGGGCAGACGCCGGAGCCGGCAGCTGCCGGTGGGCCGCCGCCAGATGGCGGCGCAGCCCTTCACCAGCCGCCAGGCGGCGGTGCTGGACGGCTCGGGAGGCATCCATGGTAACACCGTAAATCAGGCGCACCACATCGTCATATCCGTCCCCCTCCGTGTCCCAGTCCCGGGCCATGGCCGCCACCTTGTCCAGAATGGCGTCCTCCCGCTCCTGGTTGAGAATGGGCAGCCCCTGACGGCGCTTGGTTTCCGCCACCCGGCGGGAACAGTCCATCCGCTGACAGAGAAGCCGCACCAGCTCCTGATCGATTTTGTCAATATCCTGACGGATTGCGGAGAGATCCTCCACGTCCATCCCTGCCCTTCTGTTGTAAATCGGCACGGCTCACCCGTCCAGCCGCCCTTCGGATACCAGCCGGTCCAGCAGACCGTAGGCCAGCATAGCCTCCGCCACCGGCACCGCCCGCGGCACGATGCAGGGATCGTGCCGGCCCTTGACCTGCAGGGTAGCGGGACGGCCCGTCACCAGGTCCACTGTCTGCTGGGGCTGGGAGATGGAGGAGGTGGGCTTGACCGTCAGGCGCGCAATCAGCGGCATGCCGTTGGTGATCCCCCCCAGCAGGCCGCCGTTGTGATTGCTGGTGGTGACCACTTCGCCGCCCTCATTGTAGGTATAGGGGTCGTTGGCCTGGCTGCCCCGCAGGCCCGCAAAGCCGAAACCGTCGCCAAACTCCAGCGCCTTAACCGCGGGAATGCCGAAAAACAGCGCGGCCAGCTTGTTTTCGATACCGTCGAACATGGGGGAACCTATCCCGGCAGGCAACCCGCAGGCGGCCACCTCCACCACACCTCCCACACTGTTCAGGTCGCGGCGGGCGCATTCGATCTCCTCCCGCATCCGCTCCCCGCTTCCGGGATCCAGCAGCGGGAAGGGCACGGCGGCCAGCCGGTCCAGCAGCTCCGCGTTCACATTCATGGGATCGAAGCGGGCATCCTCTATTCCGTGAACTGACGCCACATGGCCGCCCACGGCAATGCCCCGGCGACGCAGGATCTGACGGCACACCGCCCCGGCAAACACCAGCGGCGCGGTGAGACGCCCGCTGAAATGACCGCCGCCCCGGATATCGTTGTAGCCGTGATACCGCACGTGGCCGGTATAATCGGCGTGGCCGGGCCGCGGCAGGCGGGCCAGATCGGCGTAGTCCCCGGAGCGTTGATCCTCGTTGAGGATCTCCATGCACAGCGGGGCGCCGGTGGTCCGGCCGTCCAGCACTCCGGAGAGGATGCGAGGGGTGTCGCTCTCCTTTCGGGGAGTAGCGGTTTTGTCCCGGCCGGGGGCCCGGCGTGCCATCTGAAGGGCAATGGCCTCCTCATCCAGCGGCTCCCCCGCCGGCAAGCCCTGGATTACACAGCCCACGGCAGCGCCGTGGCTCTCGCCGAATACAGACAGTTTAACAGTATCACCCGCGCTGGAAGACATGGCCTTCCCCTCCCATTCGTATAAAATCGTGGAAAAACAGGGGCCAGCTCTTGGAAACGCAGTCAGCCCCCACAATGGTCACCGGCTCACGGCACCCCAGCGCCGCCACCGCCAGGCTCATGGCCACCCGGTGGTCGTTGCAGGCGGAGGCGGTTCCACCCGTCAGCCGCGGCTTGCCGTACACGATCAGCCCGTCCGGACGCTCCTCCACCTCTGCCCCCAGGGCGTTGAGCCCCCGGGCCATGGCGGCGAGGCGGTCGCTCTCCTTCAAACGGAGCCGGGCCGCCCCCAGGATATACGTCCTCCCCTGAGCCAGGGAGGCCACCGCCGCCAGAACGGGAACCAGATCGGGGATCTGGGAAGCATCGATGGTGATGCCGCACAGCGGCGCTTTGCGGCAGCGGATGCCCGCCCGGTCGACGCTGATGTCCGCGCCGAAAGCCCTCAGTAGATCCAAAATCTCCCGGTCTCCCTGGAAAGAAGCAGTATTCAACCCCGGAACGATCAGCTCACCGCCCACAATCCCCGCCGCCAAAAGGAAGGCCGCTTGGGACCAGTCCCCTTCCACCGTATAGCGGAAGGGCCGGTAAACCTGTCCGCCAGGAATGCGCCAGCCGTCCTTTTCCGTCTCCACCTGAACGCCCGCCCGGCGCATGGCCTCCAGCGTCATGCGAACATAACCCGCCGATTCCAGCGGAGAGGTCAGACGGATAACGCTGTCCTCCCGGCAGAGAGGCAGGGCCAATAGCAGACCGGAAACAAACTGGCTGGAGATGTCGCCCGGCAGGCAATATTCGCCCCCGGTGAGCCTGCCCGAAAGCCGCAGGGGCAGGCAGTCCCCCGCCCCGGCCTCCGGTTCGGTCTGGAGCGTTACACCGTGCCGCGGCAACAGCTCCTGATACACGGACAGGGGACGCTGGGGAAGCCGCCCGCTGCCCGTAAAGCGCGCCGGGATGCCCAGGGCCGCATACACCGGCAGGATCAGGCGCAGGGTGGTGCCGCATTCGCCGCAGTCCACCTCCGCCTCCCCTGCAAGGGAAGGAATCCGCCGGGACAGGGAAACCCCTTCCCGGATATCTTCCACGCACACGCCCAGTCCGCTGACGGCCCTTCGAGTGGCTTCGATATCTGCCGATTGAGGCAGATCCTGAATCGTTCCCTCCCCCGCCAGCGCCGCAGCAATCAGGGCGCGGTGGGCCTCCGACTTGGAGGGGGGAGGGGAAACCGCCCCGGTGACGGCAAAGGAAGAAATGATGACATCGCTCATGGGTGATCGCCTCCTGATCTAATGGGATTCCTGGGCCAGAAAGGCCGCCAGGGAAGCAAGGGGAAGGCGGTAAACACAGGCGTCCCCGATCTCGCGGAGGATCACCAGGTCGATGGACACACCGTCCCGCTTTTTGTCCATGGATACGCCGGGGAGTAATGCGGCGTTGTTCGCAGGATCGTCGGCAGGCAGACCACACCGCTTCAGTACGCGGAGCAGCCGCTCTCCCGTGCCGGGGACCGTCAGGCCTCTGGCCTCCGACGCCGCAGTGATACGGGCCATCCCTACCGCCACAGCGCAGCCATGGGTGGGGCCCTCATAGTGATAATAGCGCTCCAAAGCGTGACCCAGGGTGTGACCGAAATTGAGCAGCTTGCGCTCCCCCGCCTCCCGCTCATCCCGTTCCACCACCCCGCGCTTGCAGTCGATGCAGCGCAGCACCGTTTCCTCCAGACGGGCAGGGGTCAGCGCCTCGCCGGATTCCAGCAGGTCAAACAGCTCCCGATCCCGGATACAGGCATATTTGACGATTTCCCCCACCCCGTCGGTGAAAAAGGCAGGGGGCAGAGTCTCCAGGGTGCTGGTATCCACGATAACCAGCCGCGGCTGCCAGAAGGCGCCCACCAGGTTTTTCCCCTCCGGGATATCCACGCCGGTCTTTCCCCCCACCGAAGAATCCACCATGGCCAGCAGGCTGGTGGGGATCTGCACAAAATCCATGCCCCGCAGATAGGTGGCGGCGGCAAAGCCCGCCATGTCGCCGGTCACGCCGCCGCCCAGGGCCACAATCAAATCGGACCGGGTAAAGGAGCCGGCTGCTAGGGCGCTGTACATCTCCCGGACGGTGTCCAGGCGCTTGCTGGCCTCCCCTGCGGGGAAGAGATACCGGGACACCGCGTAGCCCGCCGCCTCCAACGAGGCGGCGGCGCGGTCCCCGTACAGCGGCCCTACATGGGTATCCGACACGATCAGCACCCGGCTACCGCCGTTCATCTCCCGGCACAGCTCCCCTGTCCGGGACAGCAGCCCCGGCTCGGATAGGACAGCGTAGGGCCGGCCGGTGTTTACCTCAATGCGTTTCATCTATCATCCCGCCTTTCGGGGAACAGCCGCCGCCGTCCACCCGTTGTTTGATTTCCCGGCCCTCCCGCAGCACGCGGCGCAGGCGGTCCCGGTCACCGGACGCCACCGCTTCCCGGCATTCCCGCAGGTGCCCGATGAGGGTGTCGATCTCCCTGCAGAGGTTGTCCCGGTTGAGAAGGAACAGCTCACTCCACAGCCCCTCATCCACCGGCGCGACCCGGGAGACATCCCGGTAACTGCCTGCCGAATAACCCTTGTGCTCCGGACAAACAGGGGATCTGACGTAGGCCCCCGCCAGCACGTGGGGCAGTTGGGAGGTGAAGGCGATCAGGGCGTCGTGATGCTCCGGCGTGGTGACGGTCACGCGGGTACAACCCACATCCTCCGCCATCCGGCGAACCGTCTCTACCGCAGCGGGCGGGGTATCGGGAAGCGGCGTTACAATATAGCTGGCCCCTTGGAACAGCCCTGCCTCCGCCGCGTCAAAGCCGCTGACCTCCTTGCCCGCCATGGGATGGCCGCCCACAAAAACAGCCCCCGCCCGGCGGCACAGAGGAGCACATTGCTCCACCACCGAAGCCTTGACGCCGCACACATCCGTCACCACTGCCTCCGGACGGAGATTCGTCGCCTGCTCCCGCAGAAACGCCGCGGCTGCCTGCGGCGGTACAGCCAGAATCACCAGCTCCGCCTGCGCCAGCGCCTCCTCCGTGCCCTCTCCGGCCAGGGCTCCGGCGGCCAGCGCCTTGCGGAGCGTTTCGGCGTCCCGGTCGCATCCCACTACCCGGTAGTGTCCGCTGGCGGTCAGGGCCAACGCCAGGGACCCGCCGATCAGCCCCAGCCCCAGAATAAAGACGGAGGTTCTCTCCGCTTCACCGCTCATTCCTGATCGTCCCGGCGGGACAGGGTCTTACCGAAGACGCCCGCCACCTCCTCCACGTGGGAGGCGATGCGGCGGAATTCGTCAGGGGTAACCGACTGGGCGCCGTCGGACAGGGCGTGGGGCGGATCGTTGTGCACCTCGATGATCAAGCCGTCGGCCCCAGCCGCCACCGCGGCCATGGCCAGCGGCTCCACCAGCCAGCTGTGGCCGGAGGCGTGGGACGGATCCACCACCACTGGCAGGTGGGACAGCTTTTTGAGAATCGGAACCGCCGAAATGTCCAGCGTGTTGCGGGTCATGGTCTCAAAGGTGCGGATACCCCGCTCGCACAGGATCACCCGGTCGTTGCCGGAGGCCATAATGTACTCCGCGCTCATAAGCAGCTCCTCGATGGTGTTGGCCAGCCCCCGCTTGAGCAGGATGGGCTTGTCGCACTTGCCCAGCTCCTTGAGCAGCTCGAAGTTCTGCATATTCCGGGCCCCCACCTGGATAATGTCCACATCCTCAAAAAGGATCAAATGGGCCGGGGACATGATTTCGGTGACGATGGGCAAACCGGTCTTGGCCCGGGCGTGGCGCAGCAGCTCCAGCCCCTCCGCCCGCAGGCCCTGGAAGGCGTAGGGGGAAGTGCGGGGTTTGAAAGCGCCGCCGCGGAGGAAAGCCGCACCGGCCCCCTTGACCTCCCGGGCGATATCCGCGATCTGATCTTCACTCTCCACCGAGCAGGGGCCCGCGATTATGGCCAGACGTCCCCCGCCGATGGCGGAGCCGTGTCCCAAATCGATGACGGTGTCGTCCGGATGGAATTTCCGGTTGGACTTTTTATACGGCTCCTGGACGCGCTTGACGCTTTCCACCAGCTCGTTGGCCTGGATGGCCTCGATATCCACGCCGGCAGTGTCCCCCAACAGCCCCAGAACGGTGGAATGCTCCCCATACCAGGCGTTGACCTTTACGCCGTTGCGCTTTTCCAAATCGGCGGAAAAATGCTCCACCTGCTCCCGGGAGGTTCCCGGCTTCAGTACGATAATCATCGGGTTGTCATCCTTTCTTTGCCGTCCTGCACGCAAAAAAGCGGGATTCCCAAACGGGCCTTCGCTGCCCGTCTGTGAATCCCGCCCAAATCCCGCTTCGGTTTCCGGCTGTTACGGTTTCTTCACAGTCTGCGCAGCGCCACAGCAAAAATAGCCCCAGCCGTAAAAGTAGCTGAAGCCAAAGAAACCGGTAAATCGATTTTGCGCGGCGGTCAGGCTCATAAAGAATCCTCCTGCATTTCTGCTCTGTTTCATGATAAAGGAGTCATCCCCGTTTGTCAACCGTTTTTTGAGAGGAATTTTGTCTGGGTTCCATCGGATTTTTGGCGGATTCTTCCCGGCCGGCTTCCTTTAATGCCGTCAGCACCCGCTCCGCTGCCGCTGCGGGGGATACCCCCCGCCCGATGGAAACCTGTACCGACGCCGCCCGGCGGTAAAGGGGCAACCGGGTCCGGTACAGAGACCAAAATTTTTCCTCCCGGTCCGGCCCGGCCAGCAGCGGCCGGGTTTTGTCCCCCGCCAGCCGCAGCAGCAGCACCTCCGGCGCCACATCCAGCAGCACGATAGGGCCGGAACCTGCCAGGGCTTCCACATTTTCCGGGAAGGTCAGTGCGCCACCGCCGGTGGCAATGACGCAGTCCCGCTCCCCGGCCAGCTCCCGGCAGGCCTCCCGTTCCCGCCGCCGGAAATCTGCCTCGCCCAAGCGGGCAAATATTTCCGAAACAGACATTCCCGCCTGCTGGGTAATAAACTCGTCCATATCCACGAAACGGCGTCCCGTTCGGGCGGCCACCCGCTTTCCCACCGTGGTCTTGCCGCAGCCCATGAAGCCGCACAGAATGATGTTGCGTCCCTGTTCCATCAGCGTGCCTCCCCCGGCCCGCCAAAACGGCGGGCCAGCTCCTCCTCCGCCTCCTGGCAGAGAGCCTCGATATCCTCTTGCCGAAAGGAGGCTCCGTACCAACAGGTATGGGCCTGTACTGCCTGCCACACCAGCATGGGCATGCCCCCCAGTGTCCTGGCCCCCTCCGCTTCCGCCAGCTGCAGCAGGCGGGTGCGGGCGGGATTGTAGATGGCATCGAACACCGCCGCCGTCCGGGAGAGCACCTCCCGGCCCACGGGGCACCCCTCCGGATGGGGCGTCATGCCCACCGGCGTGCCGTTGATCAGCAGATCGAAATCACCGGACAGCCCCCCCATGGAGACCAGCTCGAAGGAGGCGCCGGGCACCAGCCGTTCCACATCCTCCCGGAGCTGTAGGGCCCGAGGAGATAACGGATCCCGTACCGCATCCACCACCGCGCATCCCGCCAGAGCGGCCTCGCAGGCGAAAGTGCGGCTCACTCCGCCGCAGCCCAGCAGAGCCACCCTTCCAGCCAAGGGAATCCCCGCCGCAGCCAGCGACAGGCGGAAGCCGTCGGCATCGGTATTGTAGCCCGTGTACACCGGCCGTCCCTGGTTCCCGGTCACGGCGATGGTGTTCACGGAACGGTACAGTGCCGCCCGGCCTTCCAGCGTATCCAGGAAAGGGAGAACCTCCTGCTTATAGGGGATGGTCACGTTGAGCCCCGCCATCTGCTCCAGCAGGGCCGGCAGCTCCTCCTTCAGGCGGGAGGGCTCCAGATCCTGCAAGGTATAGCTCCCCTCCCGCCCCTGCAGCGCAAACAGGCGGCGGTGGATGAACGGCGACAAGCTGTGCCCCAGCGGGTGCCCGATCAGCCCATAATGTAACGGCATCAAAAACGCTCCCTTCCGCCGGTCTCTCCGGCATTTGTGCTTTTTCGTATAGATAAGCCTATTCCGATTCCCCGGCGAGGCAGCACAAGCCCTCTTGCAGCAGCTCCAGCACCCGATCCAGCCGGTCGGCGTATTCCCGCAGCGTGGCGGCCACGGCGGCGCGTTTCTTCCTATCGCCCATGGTCAGCCGCACCTGCTGCATATCCATGCCGCCGCCCAGCTCCTCTAGGCGAATCCACAGAAGGCTGCGGCCACCCGCAGGTGTTTCCGTGGGCAGCAGCTTCCCTATTTCTTCCCCCAGCCGCGAGAGCTCCGCCAGGGCGGGATCCTCCTGCGCCAGCCTTCGAAACAGGTAGACTGGCAAGCCGCCGCTGGTGGCCAGATTGCATACATATACGCCGTAATTCTCCCACAGGGGAAGGCTTTCGTCCTCAAAACGCCCGGCTTCGATATCGTCTGCCCAAGCCCGGTATGCCGCCGGTCCGAAGCATTTCCCTTCGCGTTCCGGCAGGGTCAGCCAATAAGGCATGCGGAGGATTGCCGCCCGGTAGAGCGCCGCTAAGGATACCTGCCTCTGTTTCTCCCCGATAAAAGCCAGCTCCAGGGGAGGCTCCTCCGGCATCACATAGTCGATGACCACCGTATCCCTCACCAGCAACTTCAGGATACGGCCGCTGTCCGCATACCCCACCACAAGGGCATGGGTGCCCACATCGGATTCCCAGCCGGGAACCGCTCTCAGATTGGTAACCGCCAGGACGGGGATCCCCCGGTCGATGAACGCCGCCACCTTCTCACGGTACCGGGCCGGATCGGCGGCGATATCCCGGGATTCCGCGTATTCGAGGCCGTAGCCCAGAACATCGAACACATATGCCATATACGAGCGTCCCGCCAGATAGCCGGACACACAGTATTCGCGGCGGTCGGAGGGGAAACGGTCATATACCTGCGCTACCGTATCCCCCGTGAGGGCGGCAATGTCCCAGAAATCCAGGCTTTCCTCCTCCCCCATACATTCCAGAAGAAATTTCAGGCAGTCGGGCAGGACAAAATTGTGTCCCTGCATCCCATCGATCAAAGGGCGAAGGGGGGGATAACTGCCCGCTTTCTTTTCCATACGGCATTGCAATTTCCTCCTGTCATTCGGGGCCGGACAGCCCGCAAAATTTTATATCTATTCCGATACATCCCAGCGGAGATAAAAAAATTGTTCCAAAAGGTGATTGACAAACGGAACGAATGCTTATAATATGTGGGATGGAATTGGCCCCTGGGCGTGTCTACTATAGCACAAAGACTTCTGCCTGTCCAACAGGAGCCGACGGAGGCGGCAGCGCCTCGCCAATAACGAATACTGTGGAAGGATGAGTTGGATGGTACTGGAAAAGGTAAAGGCGATTCTCAGCAGCCAATTCGACGTGGAAGAGGACTCCATTACCCCTGAAACCAATATTGCGGACGATTTGAATGCGGATTCCCTGGACGTAGTGGATCTTCTGATGTCTCTGGAGGACGAATTTGATGTGGAAATCCCCGACGAGCAGGCGGAGCATATCCGCACGGTGGGCGAGCTGGTTTCCTATATCGAAGAAAATATGTAACATCGGCCTGTTTGATAAAACCCCCGCCTTCCTGTAGGAAGGCGGGGGTTTTTATAACCGGGCCAAAAGCTCTTCCCAGGGAAATTCGATAATGGGAATAAGCATCTCCCTCTCCATCTCCAGCAGACGGTGAGCGACATCTGAAATGCGGGATAGCGTCTGTGGATCGTTATATCCTCTCATGCCGCACTTCATACAATAATAAAGCAGCTCATCCGCCATCTGTATCATAAACTTCCGATCATCTGCGGTAAAGGGATATCCCGGAATCGCATAGCTCTCCAGAATCTTGTCAATCCGGAACATCATGATCCGTTTGTGTTCCCGAAACAAATGAGGAATCCTCAGATCTAAAATATCGGCAGGCCTTAATCCTTCCAGGTAGCTTATCGCTTCCTCACAGGCCTGAACGCCAAACGACGTAATCTCTTCCTGCTTGTGATATTTCATGTTGTCTATTTCCAAATTCTGTGAATGAAGATAGGCAATCAGCTTTTTGCGGATCCGTAGGATATTATAGTCAACACTACATGCTGCGTTCACCTTGACAAATTGAAGATCGTCAAATTTTTCCGATTCCAGCGAACGGCAAAAGTCATGAACGGCTACAGCGGTATCCCCATATTTTAGATTTTTCCCCCTCACCTTGTATGTGAGAGCCTGAAAATATGGTTCGGATGTCGTATCATATCCGTAAATCAGAAGCCCCTCTGTATCCCTTCTTTTCTTATACAAAGGAGTACCCGGTATAAAATAGCAGTCTACCCAGGCAAAGCAGTACCATCCTTCCTCCAACATCCGCCGGATAAAGGATAAAATATTGGGTTGCTCCCTTACCATATCTGGCTTCATACAGCATACCGTCAGGCAAGGCCATTTGTCATAAAAAAACTCATGATAATCAAAAGGGCACTTATCCTGAGGTGAATAGGCTACCTGAATAAAGTTATTCAATATCCAGTCATTATAATAACTGTTCAGCATCAAAAGGCTGAAAGGAAAGGCGTAATGCAGATAGGTATTAATCGGCGGGTCTTTAACAACCGGGAGGGTAAATTTCCCCATTCCGGATTCCTCCTCTGGTTAATTTTCTGCAAAAAAATTGATGACGCTATCCGTCAATTCCCTTATATCTGACTCTTCTCCAAGAAGAAAAACGGACCGCGCATATTCCTCTTGCAATGTCTGCCTTAAAACATCCCGTTTTTCCAACGCAATTGGCCGTTTGCCGCCGTATGCTCCCAATGTTTCCGATTTCAACTCCATAGGGAAAAGGCACAGCGCGATTACCTTTCCCTCCGTGGCAGATTCAATAAACTGGATGGTCCGCCGGATATAATCCCTATCGTCAAATGGATTAACACACAGAACGACTGCATCGGGCAGCGTTCCCATCAGCAACTCATACTGGGGGAGAGCATAATATGCAATGTTCCCGGTGTCATAGGAAAGGGTTCCGGATTGCGACCCCACCAATATCAGGTCGTTTTCCTTTTCGCTTATGCGATTCATACAATCGTTCAGATAGCGGACCGCATCAAACCCCTGAATATAGACCGAAGAATGGTACCCCATGGGGTACACCTCATCCATGCCGAACAGGAGAGAACTGGGTTCGGTTCCCAGCTGTCCTACGCGATAACCCCGATACATCAGTTCTTTTCGCAGATAAAGCTGAAGCGTAAATTTCCCCTGGCGGGAGCTTGTCCCGAAAATCCCCAGGACAGGCTTCGGGCAACGGTATAGCTTCCCAAATCGATTCCCTGGCATATGCTCCTTCCTAACGACAGGACAGTATACTTTATCCATCGGCAAACCGGTCTCCACAATTCGCAGATCATCAAAGGCAACTACTTTTTTCCCTCGTAAGAGAGCTTCTCGGGCAAGATCCATTGCTAAATCCGGTTGCTTTACCAATTGCGCCAGCTGACCCATATGACCAAGGATAATTGTGTCAAAATCCTCCCAATCCACCCGTTCTATGTTTTCAATGATGATGTCCGGAATTCGTGTATCCTTCATCAAATGACGGACAGAAGCTCCGATCGTCGCCGTGTACTTTACATCGTATATCTTGGCTATCCGGAAGGACAACATGTCGTGAAACCGGAGAAGACTGTGCATCTCCTTTCCAAAGGGGAACAGCGCCGCCCGAGAAATAGAGAAAAGCGGTGGTGGCTCCCGCTGCGGCAAGGTCTCTCTCCGGATGACAGCATCCCTTTTAAATTGTTCCAACACCTCCGCTTTTGTCCGGGCCCCCTCTGCCATATAGGCAGCCGCTTGAACAGTAGCGTGAGCACAGGCAAAGCTGTTTCCTCCCATTAACAGATAGTCAGGGGATGTCCATGCCAATCGCTGTATGGATCCTTTCCCCGCCAGATTGACAATCGAATCTTCCTGATATTCAAACTCCTCCGGTCGCCGGCAGAGTATGCCCGATGTCACTCCGATTACATTGGAAAAAGCCGCAGGATAAGAAATCGCCTCTCCGTTATCAAAAGCGGAAAGAATAACCGTACCCCTGTGCTCCAAACGGCGGCAGGCGTTATACAGATCCGATCGCTTTCCACACAGACTGAGCCCTAAACTCAAATTGATCACATCAGCCGGGACCTTATCCGCTAAGTAATACAATAATCGGCAAAGCGTTTCTTCCTCAATTCCATTCTCAATGCCAGGGATCTGAATATTAAGGATATCGGCATACGGCAGCGCTTTACGGATAATGCCATAAACTGCAGTGCCATGTCCATAATCATCGGTCAATCCCTTTTCAACGCAGCCATCTTCTCGGTACCGGAACCCCACAATAGTATCCTCACAAAACTTTGGATGGTCAGTTCGAACGCCACTATCAACAATTACAATTTTTATTTTTTTCATGAAAGTGCTTGCCTACTTCCCTATACATAATATTGTGCTTGCATACGGAACAGCGCCGCATAGATTCCCTGATCAATCTTCATCAGCTCCTCATGATTCCCATACTCCGCCAGACGCCCCTCGCTAAACACCGCAATCTTGTCGGTAAAACGCGTGGAGGACAGCCGATGAGAAATATAAACCGCACATTTTCCCCTGACGAATTCGTGGAATCGGTGATAAACCTCATATTCCGCCAAAGGATCCAAAGCGGAAGTGGGCTCATCCAGCACCATGATCGGTGCGTTTTTATACAGGGCCCTGGCCAAGGCCAGCTTTTGCGCCTCTCCTCCGGAAAACTCGATGCCGTTTTCGTCAAATTCTTTGGATAGGTTGGTCTCGAGCCCCTGCGGCAGAGAAGCTAGCTTTTCCGTCAGACCGCTTTTTTCAACACAGGCCTCGACAGTATTACCGTTTTCACTGCCCTGCAGGGTGATGTTTTCCCTCATGGAAAATGCAAACAGCTGAAAGTCTTGGAATACCACACCGAGATAACGAAGATATTCCGAATAGGGAATACGGGCGATATTTATCCCGTTGAGAAGGATCTCCCCCTCCGTCGGCTGGTACAAACGGCAAAGAAGCTTGACAAACGTGGTCTTTCCCGCACCATTCATCCCCACGATCGACAGGGATTCTCCCTCCCGTAGCGTCAGAGAAACATCTTTGAGTATCAGGCGTTCGGTATGCGGATAGGCAAACGATACGCGTCGAAACTCCAGCACCAGCGGAGAAGACAACGCAGGCAGTTTCCCGCCCGGAGGAAGCAACGATTGTTCGGAATTCCCCGACTGTTCCAGGCAGTAGCGGAATTCCTTAGCAAACAGCCCGTATTGCAGAAGTGCGGATATAGCTGAAACAATCGACCGAACATTGGTAGAGAAAGTGTTGATCGAAGTCATGTACATGGAAAAATCACCGATAGGCATGCCGGTGAACACCACGCGGTATGCCAACAGGAGGTACACGACACTCTCCTGCAAAATGACAGTCAGTTCCGCAAAAGCATTGTTTTTCTGCAGTTCGGTATTGTGGCGCGTGGACGCCTGGATATAGGTTTCGCTATGGTGGTTGACCTTCTCATACAACCACTCCTCCAGTTTATTCAGGCGCACCTCCTTTCCATAGGCGGTGTTTTTCATGACTTGGAAGAAATATCCCACCTTTCGCATGATGGGTTCATAACGCGGCCTCCATTTATCCCAGAGTTTACGATTCTTCCAATCCGCCAGCAGGCGTACCGCAACCACCGCCAGCACCAATAAAAAGATCAGCGGCTGGACCGTAACAATAATGGAAACAAGACCGATCACAGTCAGCAGGGAGGTAACCAGCGAAGCCAGGCTGTCCAGAATCTCTGAAAATTTTGCCTCCTCTTTCGCCAGAGAAATAAAGTCACGGACGCGCGGCTCCTCCACAAGTGCAAACGGCATTTCCATAATGGCCTCGCCCAGCCGATTTCTCATCCTGCGCAGCGTGGTTTCCGTCAGTGTGGCAGACCAAGCTCCCAGTGCACCGGAAATCAGCTCCGCCGCCAGCGTTGCTGCCGCCATGCTGAGCACATACCACAAAATGCGGCGCATATCCTGATCCATCGTGATCTCATTCAAAATAAGCCTCAAAAAAACAATGGGGATAAAAGGCTGTGCCGCGTTAACCAGCACCAGGGGAATCCGGGCGGCAAGCAGGGTGGGATTTAAACGGACGGCCGTTTGAACTATAAAGAGGCAGTTGGAAAGCAAGCCGGTCTTTTTCATACGGATGCCTCCTTGTTCTTATAATATTCCGCCTGCTTGGAAAACATTTCGTTGTACAGTCCCCCGGACGCCATCAGCTGGTCATGGGTACCGTATTCTATAATCCGGCCGTCAGCGAAAACAGCGATCCGGTCACAAAAGCGGGTGGAGGCCAGTCGGTGCGATATAAAAATCGCCGTTTTTCCCTGCATGATCTCATGAAATCTCATGTACACCTCGTTTTCCGACAGCGGGTCCAACGCGGCTGTTGGCTCATCCAGGATAACCACCGGCGCATCTTTATAATAAGCTCGCGCCGTTACCAACTTTTGCCCCTCCCCTCCGGAAAACTCAACACCGTCCTCTTCAAATTCTTTGTTTACCGCCGTATCCACTCCGTGCGGCAGGGTACTCAGCTTGTCTTCAAGGCCTCCTTTTCGTAGGGCGTCCAGCACCTTTTCCGGATCCTTTTTCCCGCTGAGTACAACATTTTCGGCAACGGAGAATGAAAACAACTGGAAATCCTGAAACACCACAGAAAGCAAACGAGTATAATCCTCGTGCCGGATGGTGGAAATATCTGTACCGTTGTACAGAATCACCCCCTCCGTGGGCTCATACAGCCGGCACAACAGCTTAATCAACGTGGTTTTCCCTGCACCGTTCATTCCTACGATGGATAATTTTTCACCAGTCCCAATGGTCAAACAAATATCGCTGAGCACCAGTTTTTCCGTATGCGGATAGCGAAAGCTGACATGGCGGAATTCAAATTCGTGTCGGCTCTCCTTTTCCGGAAGGCGGATCACTCCTTTATCTAAGTGCGCAGGCCGCGCCAATGCTGTATAGCTCTGATAGTCCGCTGCATACTTGGACAGATAGAGTAAATGGCTTAGGCGGGCAAAAAGATCCACAAAGGACCCCGAAAAATTGAATATAGCGCCCAGATACACACTGAAATCGCCGATACTGATCGCTCCCCGGACTGCCTGCAGCGCCGCATAGCCATACATGACAACCGTCTGACAAAACCCTATCAGGGAGGCGACGGCACTGTAAAGCCATTGACGTCTCTGAAAACCGGCGTAGGATCCGGCATATTGGGACAAAACCTCCTCAAATTTTCCGGACAGCCAACGTGAAACCCGATTGATCCGTACCTCCTTGGCGAAGCGGAAATCAATCATGGTATGGAAAAGGTAGTCGAATTTCCGTGTATTAGAAGCAATATTTTTCTGAAACTCGTACTGATTTTTTTCTCGCCGCAGGCTTAAAACATAATTGGCTGCCACCACAGCCGCCACCAAAAGCAAGACCAGCGGATGAAGTGAAAAGATCAGATACGAATAACCCAAAAGTCGAAAAAGGCTGGTGAGCAATCCCCGCAGATCCTCATAGATCAAGGCATTGGGACGCACGTTTTGAGACACCTTTTGTTGGGCATCCCGAATGCTTCCGTCCTCCAGCTTTTCATAATCCATAGAGAGAAAAAAGCGGGAATAGTGGATCCCTGTCAGCATATCCGCCCGGTTGACAGACATGTTGATAAAAACGGAAAACAGCAGCCTGACCGCCCGAATGAGCGCCGTCACTCCGATCAAAAGAAGAATATAGTGCAAAACGATATCCCATCGTTTCAGCCCTGTCAGTTCGTCGATAATAAATTTCGGCAGGATCAGCAGAACAAAGGGTTCCACCGTATCTAGCACGATACTGATGGCGCTGGCGGCGAACAATCGCTTGCTGATCCCCCACGAATAGCGCAACAGGAAGACCAAATGGGAAAGCGTCTTCTTTACTTTTAACAAAACGAAGCCCCTCCTCAACAGATAAAGCGAAAAAAGGGACGGCCCGCAACAGGATGCTCTACTCGAAACCGTCCCTTTTCTCACCGTTCTTTCCTGTTCTCTTCCGTATTCAGGAAATTTTGACTAGCAACCCCAGCACTGTTTATTAGTGCCGCCCTCATTGGCATACAGGGAGACCATACGAACCTTCTTTTCCGAGGTCTTCTTCACCAGCTTTTTCATATTTTCACCTCCCCAAAACTCAAATGATATGTGAAACGAAGCATCTCGTTTCATCCGGTCATTCAAGGTTATCTATGCGGCAGCAATTCCCACAAGCTTTTGCAAAATCCATTGACGGACGCCAGGCTCTCTGGTGACAGCAACTCGTCATGCAGCTCTATATCCCATTGGTTTTCGATCTCCACAACAGCGGATATGAACTGAATGGAGTCTTCAATATACTCCCTCAGGTCCAAATCCTCCTCAGGACCCGGATTCTTCGCCATAACCCCAGACTGAGCAAAGATTTCAATGACGCGGGAACGAAAGGCAATAAACTCCTCTGACATCACAATACCTCCTCAAACGAATTGTTCTGGGAATCCAGCAGCCGCAGCGTCATCGCCAGATTCCGTTTTTCCAAGGGGCACTTGGTTTGAGCAGGACGCTGAAGTACACGCTGCGCAGGACAGCACTCTCCCAGGCAATTCGGAAGAAAGAAGCATTTGTCATTGTCACAGTGATCGGGCTGGCAAAGCCATTGTGCACAGCGATAAGAATCCATTCTCTCTCCCTGTTCTGCATTTATCTCTCCCACTCTGGCCTGGGGTGTACTGGAAAACTCACAGGTGCATTTATAAATCTCCCCTTTTGGGGTAATGGTATAGGCATTTTTTTTAGCAGCATAGCAAACGCTTCCTCCAGGGTTTAAAAAATCCTCGTAGATAAAATTCAGCTTTGGTCCGTAATCCATCGCGGTTTGGTAGATATCCGTCATCAGCCGTTCACCAATAAGGGAATCCCGGAACTCATCAATTCGGTCACCACCCCAATCCATGACCGGACGAAAGAAAAACTGAAAACGGGGATCCTGTCCGAAACGTGTACCAAAAAACTCCTTATATGCAGGGATATGCGCTATCATTTCCCGTGAAAAATTTGTCCGCAGGGTAATCCGAAAGCAGGAGGAGGTTATTCGATCACGAATCGTTTCCAAATTGAAGAGAATACGGTCAAAGCTACCCTCTCCGTTACACAAAGGGCGCTGATAATCATGCGTTTTTTTCAGTCCGTCTATCGTTATCTGGAAGTAAAGCACTTTGGCCCTGAGAAGTTTTCGGAAGGTTTCACAATCCAAAAGATAGCCATTAGTAGTAATGCTGGCGGTATACGGCTTATGATGGCAGCGGCAAATATCCATCATTTGATCTGACAGGGTGACAATTGTATCCAGACCCAATAAGGGCTCCCCCCCAAACCACGAAATGTGCAGGCCCTTATATCGTGATATATTACGTGAAACAAATTTCAAAATACCTTGCCGGACACTTTCATCCATATATGTATTGGGGAATGATTCGTAACAATAGCGGCAACGAAAGTTACACTGCTCCGTCGGCAACAAAGTAAGCTCGAGAATCGGACTATCAATACAGTCGATATAAAGTGCCTTTAGCTGCTGGCGTTCATTCCAATCCTCCGGTATCAGGAACTCTTTTTCTATAAGCACGTTCCGAATCCTTTGCGGAAGCACTTCCGGATTCTCTCTGCGGCACAAAACCTCTCGAATGATTTCGTCGTACGGTTTTCGGATCTTTAGCAGACTGGCACGGCCAATCAACGTATTGTACAGCAGCAGATTCCCATTGGCACTTTCGGTATGAAAAACAAATTGCGACAATTTATACATAACAGTCATCCCTCCCCCTATGAAAACACGTTCCAGAAATCTGTATCGCTGTATACGTTTTTGATGAACAGACAGTGTTCCCCTTCCGGTACTACCTTATCCGTCATCCGATACCGAACAGGATTCAGCATATACAATGTCCGATCTCGTTCGGGTTCCTCTATATTGAAAGCGCTTTCCTGATAAGTACAAAAGCGAATCATGTTTTTACACAAATACCATCTGAGATTTACAGACGTACTCCGAGGGACATAGGGCATGCACAGAGACTTCCCCTCCAAAAGGATTTGTCGTATTTCCTGCACATCCAACGGGCATTTCTCCGCATCTGTATAATAGGTGCCCATTGCCGCATCAAAAGCGACCCATTTGTTGTACAAATCTGAAAACACCATGGTCATGCAGTGGCAATCCATCGGACGTAAATCCATTGGAAGGCATCGGATCATCCTCGAACGAAAACCAAATGAGAGGTATACCTCATTGAGTACGACCGCATATGTCCAGCAGGTAGACCGGGTTTCTCTAAGCCTTCTACTTTTTAAAATTTCCACCGTATTCATCGGCCGAACCGGAGGGGCTTCCCCACTTAGCAAACTGCGGTTTACCCAAAACATGAGTTTCTTCTGAAGTTCAAACTGGTTGGATGTATTTTCAAATACGGTGGCAGGTATCAATTCCCTCACCTGCTGTAGTCGCTTGTCATGCCATTGATATTGATAGGGGAGTGCCGAAACGCTTGCCCCATATTCATGGAACAGACGGAGAAAATAAAAATCATCCTCCCGACTTACCTTTCCCTCCATATAAATGTTAAATGTCATAATTGATTTTTCTCTCTTTTACTAATTTGATATTCATACGAAATAATTTTATGGTGTAATTTTATCACAGTTCGATTTTTGTTGTCAATATAAATATTTTATTTTTTATAATTAATTATTTATATTAATAATATCTAAATGCGGTTTCAGCTAATATTTCTCCCTATGCTTTTATAAAATCTCATAAAAGTTTTATTTTTACGAGACATACCAATTCAATATAAGGAACTTGAATACCTTTGCAGATATCCTACACCTAAATAAGAGTGGCGGGAGATTTCCTTCTGGAGAAGCATGCGTTTTTTGAATCCATGGCAGCCCCAAATGTTCTCCAGGCCTTTTGTATCGTTATCTATTATCTAGGCGACAGATAACTCCAAATATAAAAGGCCCAGCGACCATTGCATTTAAACGGTCACTGAGCCTTTTATCGTATTCGCGTTCGCTTTATTTCCGTTTGATCTCCATCGCGTCCCGGACGCGGGCGGCCAGGTTGGCGGCGCACAGGCCGAAAACCTCCAGCAGCTCCGCCGCCGGGCCGGACTTGCCGTATTCGTCCTCCACGCCCACACGCACCACCGGCACCGGCGTGGACTCGCATACCGCTTCCGCCACGGCGCTGCCCAGGCCGCCGATAATGCTGTGCTCCTCAGCGGTGACAATCAGCCCGGTCTCCGCCGCTGCCTTGGCCACGATTTCCTTATCCAGCGGCTTGATGGTGGCCATGTTGATCACGCGCACAGAAATCCCTTCATTTTTCAACAGCTCCGCCGCCTTGATCGCCTCGCCCACCAGCAGGCCGGTGGCGATAAGGGTCACGTCCGTACCTTCGGTGAGCTGCACGCCCTTGCCAATTTCAAACCGGTAAGTACTGTCGAAAATGGTGGGGATCGCCAGCCGGCCGAAGCGCATATACACCGGCCCCTCCATCTTCACCGCCGCCCGGACGACCTGTCCGGCCTCCACATAATCAGCCGGGTTCAGCACCGTCATGCCGGGGATGGTCCGCATCAGGGCCAGATCCTCACAGCACTGGTGGGTGGCGCCGTCCTCGCCCACGGAAATCCCGGCGTGGGTGGCGCCGATCTTGACATTCAGATGGGGATATCCCACGCTGTTGCGTATCTGCTCGTAGGCCCGGCCGGAAGCAAACATGGCAAAGGAGGAAGCCACCGGCACCTTGCCCGCGGCCGCCAGGCCGGCGGCCACGCCAATCATGTTCTGCTCCGCAATGCCGCAGTCGAAGAAACGGTCGGGATACGCTTTCTTAAACATGCCGGTTTTGGTGGCTGCGGCCAGGTCGGCATCCAACACCACCAGATTGGGCATCTCCGCACCCAGGGCCACCAAACCCTCACCGAAAGCCTCACGCGTAGCTTTTTTGATAACATCCGCCATTATCGTTTGCCCTCCCTTTTCATTCGGCCTGGAGCTGCCGGATCACGGCATCCAATTCCGCCAACGCCTGATCCGCCTGTTCCCGGTTGGGAGCAGAACCGTGCCAGCCCACCTGATTCTCCATAAAGGAAACGCCTTTGCCCTTCACCGTCTTCATCACGATAGCGGTGGGTCGGCCTTTGGTCTCCCGGGCCTCCCGGAAAGCGGACTCCATCTGCTCAAAGCTGCTGCCGTCGATCTCCAGCACATGGAAGCCGAAAGCAGCGAACTTCTCCGGAATGGGGTAGGGGGAGTTGACCTCCTCTAGTGTTCCGTCGATCTGCAGATTGTTGTTGTCCACGATGACACAGAGGTTGTCCAGCTTTTTATGAGAAGCGAACATAGCGGCTTCCCAGACCTGGCCCTCTTCGATCTCACCGTCACCCATGACAGCGTACGTCCGCCAAGAGGCGCCGTCCAGCTTGGCGGCCAGCGCCATTCCCACGGCGGCGGAAATCCCCTGCCCCAAAGAACCGGTGGACATATCCACCCCAGGAGTGCCTTTCATATCCGGATGCCCCTGCAGCATGGCGCCGGTGTGACGCAGCGTTTTGATCTCCTCATCGGAGAAGAATCCCTTGAGCACCAGCGCACCGTAAAGGGCGGGAGCGGTGTGCCCTTTGGAAAGAACCAGGCGGTCCCGATCCGGCCACCGGGGATTTTGGGGATCGACATGGAGCTCCACAAAATACAGGTACGCCATAAGATCCGCCACCGACAGCGAACCACCAGGGTGGCCGCTTTTGGCACAGCACGTCCCCTCAATGACGTACTGGCGGATGCGGGCTGCCGTTATCGACAGCTGCTTTTTCAGAGAATCCTCCATCGGCTGACATCCTTTCCGTTTTCGCATATACGGCCTCCTGAAAGGAACGCCGCTATCATAAGACCCGGTTCCGGGCCTGCTTGCCGTGTTAATAGGAACGCTCTCCCCGTCGAACCATGCCGCGGCGTTTCCGGGAAATGCCGCCGCCATGATACCGGGAACACACCGTATGAGACCACCGGCTGATGTGCATAGGCTTTCCCCAAGGGGAATTGCCTGTTCCTCAGACAGGTATCACGTAGTGGCAGGAGGTTGCTCCTGCCGACAACCAATCTCTCCAGGCTCAGGGACTTCCCAGGTAGTTTACCATCACACATAGAGGCCCTGGGCACATTATATCATTCTTTCGACAAAAAGAACAGGGCGCAAGTTGTCAAAGCTTTCCCGTCCATTCCCAAAGGATTTCCGCCGATTCCCACAAAGGGAACCCCGGCATGAAAGGGATAAGCGGTTGACCTTTTGCCCTGTTTGGGATAAAATGAAGCGGAGCTCTTTGCCACCGTTTCACATTCGGCGGCAGACCCCTGGACCGGCGTCTTCGCCGGATCTATTCGATCTCCGGCCCAACCCGGGAAAAACTTTCCCGCAAAGGGCGGAAAGGAATCCGTTTATGAAAGTTTCACCGTCCATTCTCACCTGCGATTTTGCCCGGCTGGGCGAGGAAGCCTCTTTTGTGGAGCGTTCCGGGGCCGACTGGCTCCACCTGGACGTGATGGACGGCGTTTTTGTGCCCAATCTCAGCTTCGGGCCACCGATCATCCAACGGCTGCGCCCGGTGACACCACTCTTTTTTGATGTCCATCTGATGATGGAATACCCGGACCGGCTGCTGGACGCCTTTGCCGATGCCGGGGCAGACAGTCTCAATCTCCATGTGGAATGTCGTTCGCCGCTGGAGCCCTCCCTGCGCCATATCCGGCAGCGGGGCTTAAAATCGGGGCTGACCCTCAAGCCGGGCACCCCGGCGGAGGCGGTATTTCCCTATCTTCCCCTGGTGGACATGGTGCTGATCATGACGGTGGAGCCCGGCTTCGGCGGCCAGAAGTTCATGGCGGATATGCTGCCCAAGGTAAGCGCCGTCCGGGACGAGGCCCGGCGGCGCGGCCTGTCTCCGGAAATCCAGGTGGACGGCGGCATCAACCGGGACAACGCCGCTGACGCGGCCCGGGCAGGAGCCACCTGCGCGGTGGTGGGTAGCGCCCTGTTTGGCGCTTCCGATCCAGCGGAGCTGGTGCGTTACATCCAGTCCTGCTGAGCCCGGCGTTTCCGCTTATCCAGCGGCTTTTTCGAGGCCGCACACAGACGGGCCAGGGCATCGCCCACCGCGATGGGACGGCCGTGCTCCGCGGTAAAAGCGGCGGCGGTGTCTCCCTCTCCCGCCTGGCGGGCGAATTCCCCCAGCAGGTCCCCCACCCCCCTGGCCAACGGCGCAGCGGGGTAAAGTACCAGGCGATATCCTTTTCCGAAGCTGTACAGCGAACTCCCCGTCAAAGGCGCAGAAATCCGGCTGAGACTGCGGGCCATGCCCAGCAGCTGGTCGGCGGTTTCCACCTCATACACATAGGGCCCCACTGCCCGTTTCATCCGGCTGCGCCGGCGGCCTTCCACCGGGGTGAACAGCAGCAGACACCCGCCGTCCAACGGCAGTGCCTCCACCATCAGCCCGCCCTCCGCTGGAAACCCCGTTTCCTTTTGAGCGGCGGCAAGAATTCGTTTCATGGCATCCCGGGTCACGGGATCCTCGTAATCCAGCGATTCAAATGTCAGGCCCAGCTCCGCCAGATCCTCTTCGCTGAGCCAAACCTTCAGACAGCCGCTGTCGGTCATTTCCATCCGCACGGCGGCACCTCCCTCCCTGTGGGGCGGAACCGGCCGGCTCACATCCCCTTATTCTCATAATATAATCCGGACCAGCCCTTTGCAAGAGGTGAAAAAAGGATGTCGATATTTACTAAAAGTGGGATTTCTCTCCCACTTTTGAAGGAGCCCGCGGCCTCTCGCCCCATCGAAGAAATGGAAAATGTCACTAGGGTGACGCTGCCGCTGTCCTTCAGCGGGGAATCCTCGCCGCGCCGGCCTGCCCTCGGTTCTTATTCCACCGTTATCCGTGGACAGGTTATCGGCCTGCCCGAGGATGAGCAGGACACGCCGGTGCTCGCCTCGGTGACGGGGGTGCTGTCCGGCACGCAAACCCTTATCCATCCATTATATGGCGAACTGGAATGCGCCGTGCTCGACTGCATGGTGTCTGCCCGTCCCGAACCCCTCCCCCGCCCGCACAAGGGGGAATGGACGCCGGCGGAGATTGTGGGAGCCGCCCGCACGGCCGGCATCATTGACGAAATCGACGGCGTCCCTCTGCATCTGAAGCTGAAAGCCTGGCAGGGAGGGCGCTGCCACTTTCTCGTGGCGGACGGTGTGGAGCAGGAACCCTATTCCTCCAGCGCCTGGGCAGTGCTGAACGAGGCCATTGAACAGGTGTGGGAGGGGGTGCAGCTGGCCGTCACAGCTACCGGTGTGGCCGGCGCTCACATTGCGGTGAAGCTTCCTGCCGCTCGCCGCCGTGCCCTATCCCGGCGCCTACGTAACAGCCAGCTCTTTCAGGTGCGCCGCCTCTATCCCGCCGAGCAGTACTCCCATACCGCCGGCGACGTGGTGGTGGGCCGCGTAGGAGTACAGGCCTGTTTGGCCCTATACCGGGCGGTGGCGTACGGCGAAAGTCACGGCGACTGTGTGATCACGGTAGCAGGTGACGCCGTGGCCACCCCGCAGAATCTGCGCATCCCCTTCGGCGTAAGCATTCGCCAGGTTCTGCTGGCATGCGGTCTGTCCACCGATCCCACGCGGGTGATCCTGGGTGACGCGCTTACCGGCGTAGCGGTATCCACCCTGGATCTGCCTCTGCTGCCCGGTTCCACCTGTCTGCTGGCGCTGACGGAAAAGAAAACGACAGTCCCCCGTGCCTGTATCGGCTGCGGACGATGCGTCCAGGCCTGCCACGCAGGGTTGCTGCCCTTTGAAATCTACCGCCGGCTGGAAAACATGCACTACGAACGGCTGTCCGGTCTGTTGCCGGAACACTGCGACGGCTGCGGCGCCTGCTCCTATGTCTGCCCGGCGGGATTGGATCTCGCCGCCCGGGTGATGGAAGCCAGGGAAAGCGCCGGAACTATTTTTCTCAATTGGGGGGACGATGATGACGCTTAAAACCGGACACGCCCCCTACCTACGCCGGGGCGAAAGCTGCAGCCTGATAAATCTGGACGTACTCATCACATTAATTCCTCTTTGTATATTTTCCTGTGTTTATTACGGATTGCGGCCCATGCTAATCGTGCTCACCGGCATGCTCACCGCTGTTGCGTGTGAAACTCTCTGCTGTCTGATGATGAAGCGCCGGCCCACCATACTGGATGGCAGCGCTGCCGTCATCGGCGGGCTGATCGGCGCCCTTATGCCCCCTGCTGCTCCCTACTGGCTGCCCATTATCGCGTCGGCGTTTGCCATTCTCGTGGCCAAAATGCCCTTCGGCGGCAGCGGGCGGTATCTGTTCAATCCTGCCGCTGCGGGAATTGCCGTGGTGACGCTTTGCTTTACTTACACCATGTTCCGTTATCCGGACCCGGGGCTTGTCAATCAATCCCTTCCTCTGGGCGACCTGAGCGGCGTGGTTACGGAAAGCTCCCCCGCCGCTCAACTGAGCAGCGGCGGGCAAACGCTGTATTCCTGGAACACGTTGCTGTTCGGCGATTTTCCCGGCCCCATCGGGGCCACCGCCATTGCGGTGCTGGCCGCCTGCGCTCTGTATCTATTTTCCAGGCGGGCAATTTCACCGCTGATCACACTGTCGTATTTGGCGGTGTGCGCGCTAATCGCTATGGCTTTTCCCCGGGTATCAGGCGAGTGGTATAACAGCGTGATGCTGGAACTGTGTACTGGCTATTTGCTGTTCTGCGGTATCTACCTGCTCCCCGACACTGTCACCGCTCCCCGGCACTGGCTGGCGCGGATTGTATACGGTGCGGCGGCCGGCGCTCTGGTCATGGCGCTGCGTCATATCGGTCAATTTGAAGAGGGGGCCTGCTTCGCTGTCCTCCTTGTCAATGCCTTTTCCCCGCTTCTGGACCGCTTCTGCTGGCGGCTGCTCAACCTCCGCCGCCTGCACCGGCGCCGGAGGACGTAATTCTCTCCCCATCCCCCGGAACCGAATTTCAGCGCTGGTAACAGAAAGGCGGATCGTTTCATGAAAAAGGACTTGACCACCCATCAGTTCTGGAAGCTCACCGGTATTTTTATGGATAGCTTCCTGCTGCGCAATATCGTGCTGGTCCAGGCTATCGGCCTGTGCCCCATCGTGGCGGTCGGCGTCACCCTTCCTTATGGGGTGGCTCTGACGGTCTGCACCGCCGCGGTGCTGATTCCCTGCAGTCTGTGCATATCCCTTCTGAGGGAACGTATCCCCGACTGGCTGCGGGCGCCGGTTTATACGGTGGGGGCCTCTCTCCTCCTGCTGGGAGCCGGATGGTTCATCAATCGGTATATTTCTCACGAAATATACGCAGCGTTGTATCTTTTCCTCCCTTTGATGGCGGTCAATACCATCTTTACTTACCGCACCGGCGGCTTCTCCACCAACAATCGGCCCGCGGCTGCTCTGGTGGACGCCCTGGGTTCCTCACTGGGCTTCGGGATCGTCATCTGCGCTGTCTCCGCCCTGCGGGAACTGGCCTCTTACGGAACCCTTTGGAATATTCCCATGAATCTGCCCTATACTTTACCAGAGGCGGCGATGCCGTATGCTGCCTTTATCATGCTCGGCTTTATGGCCGCTTTTCTGCAGTGGCTTAAATCGGCCGTCCGCCGTGCTTCCCACCGCATTCGTGGACGCCGTTCCGCCCGGAAGGGAGGGGAAGCGGCATGAGTGCCTTTTCACAGCTGGTGTTTTATCTGCTAACCGCCGCTTTCGTACAGAATCTGGTGCTCTCCGCTGGTTTCGGAAGCTCCACCCTGTTACGCATCACCCGCCGTCCCCGGGATATCCTGCTGTTCAGCGGCATGCTGTGCGGTTTTTCCCTGCTGACGGTGCTCATCGCCTATCCTCTGGATCTGCTCATCGGCACCAGCTGGGACGCCAAGCTGATCCGTCCGGTGCTGCTTATCGTCATTGCCGCCCTGCTGTATATCGGGGCGGCCCTGATCCTGAAAAAGCGGTTTCCCCCTGCTTATCAGAGAGTGCGCCGGACCCTGCCTCTAGCTGCCTTCAACAATGTAGTGATCGGCGTCGCCCTGATCGTCAACCATCAATTTTCCGTTTCCCTGGCCGGGGCTGTAGGGCTTTCCCTAGGCAGCTGCCTGGGATTTCTGGTGCTGTCCCTGCTGACGGCTGAGGCCCGCGACCGCATGGACAATCCCGACGTGCCCCAGGCCTTTCGCGGCCTACCCATTGCCCTGGTATATCTGGGACTGATGGCGCTGGCGCTGCTCGGGTTCAAAACCGGCGTTTCGTTTATCTGAGTCCGTCATCAACATTCCAAACAGGAGGAATCGGGCATGAAAATGAAGATCAGTCACCGGGGACCGCAGGTGTTCAAAAAAAAGCGCCGGGGTCCCTGGCGCATCATCGCCACAGTCGTCGGCTGTGTCCTGCTGGTGGGGATCGGCTATTTCTCCATGAAATACATTGCCGAGCATCCCCAATCCTCCACCCTTGAACCAGGGGAGACCGACTCCACCAACCCTTCCACCGAAACCACCGGTGCCGATGCTGGGGAGCCCGACACAACCTCGCCGTCGACAACCACCACCACGGAAACGCCAGTCGCCGCCGGAAACGCTTCCCTGCTGACAGGGGAAAACATCCGCGGCTTTTATCTGCCGGCCGCCGTTCTCTCCAATACCTCCACCCTGGATTCTCTCTTGGAGGAGGCGGCCGAGGCGGGCTTCAATACTGCTGTCTTTGATCTGAAGGACGAAAACGGTGTGCTCCATTATGTCTCCGCCACAGATCTGGCGGTACAAGCCGGCAGCGCTGCAGATGACGCCCTGACCTTGGAGGAGCTTAAAACCTTGGCACAGCGCATGGAAAGCAAAGGGATCACGCCACTTCCCCGCGTATTTGCCTTTAAGGATCATACGGCTCCTTCCACGCTGATGGAGGCCCGCATTGGTCTTGAGAATCAGCCTGGCTGGATGTGGCTGGACAACAGCAAGGAGGCTGGAGGAAGGCCTTGGCTCAACCCCTATTCCCAACAGGCGCAGCAGTACATCACCGACTTGTGCGTGGAATTGAAGGACGCCGGCTTCCGCGGCCTGATTCTGGACGGCGTCCAGTTCCCCAATCAGCAATCTCAGGCCTATTACGGCTCCGGACCACTCTCCTCCCTGAGCAAGGGGGAGGTCCTGTCGCGCTTTGTCTCCGATCTCCGTCAGTCGGTAGGGGCGGAAGACTGCGCCGTATTGGTGGCTTCCCCCGGCCTCTCCGTATTCAGTGACGACACCGCTCCGTATTACGCCAACCCCCTGACCTTTGGGGAAACCGGCGCCTGTCCCTTCCTAATGCCCTCCACTTTGGGGGATCCCTTGAACGCGGGAACGGAATCCCTCTCCGATCCGGCCGCCCATCCCTATGACGCGGTCAAGTTAGCCCTGAATCAGATCGGACTGCGTCTAAGGCTCATTGAAGAGGACGCCCCCTATATCTGCCCCTGGCTACAGGCGTACGATTGCGCCTCCCGTGACATTACGGAGCAGATCCGCGCGGTCACGGATGTGTCGGGGGACAACGCCTCGTATATCCTTTATAATCCGCAGGGGACTTACGACTTTGCGGCACTGACGGAATAGCCCGGGATTCATTTTCCATCGTTTAACGGTGTCCTGTGAAAGCTCCAGGACAGGGGCCTAGTAGTAGGGGTTATCGCCCCGGATTTGGCCCTGTGCTGGTATTCTTCTCCTCCCTCCCGATGTAAGGTGCCGGAGGGACCTCCTGCGAAAAAGGGGGAATAGATGAATTTCTATTTTCATTGGGAGATTAACCGGACCTTCCCCGTGGAGAAAGTTCTTTAAGTGCCTTTTCCGCATCCACAGGATGACGCAGATAAGCATCCGTGATATACAGGGCGCTTCAAGCGCCCTGTATATCTGACACGAGATACGATAGATCCCCTTGCATCACGCTAATCATTCTCCCCAGCCGACACACGCTCTCATAGCCAAAGGAAAGGAGTCCTTTCTTTGATCATCGACGCACACACCCACCTGTTTCCTGATGCCATGGCGGAACGGGTACTGCACAAACTGGTGGAAAATACGCGGCCGTTTGTTTCCACTTTTGGGGAGACCAAGCCCCATACCGACGCCACCGTTGTTGGCCTGACGGCTTCCCAGAAAAAGGCAGGCATCGACCTTTCCTTGGTGCTGCCCATTGCCACCTCCCCCAAGCCTTCGCCCACCCTGAACAATTTTGCCGCCCAGGTAAACGCATTGCCGGGGCTGCGTTCCTTCGGCAGTGTCCATCCCCTCAATCCCCAGTTCCGGGAGGAGCTGGACCGTATTGCCGACTTGGGCCTCAAAGGCATCAAGCTGCATCCCGAATATCAGGGGTGTTTTGCGGATGCTCCGGAAACAATGGCCGTGGTTCGGGAAGCCACTTCTCGCGGGCTCTGGGTGGTCTTTCACGCGGGGGCCGATATCGGTATGGCCCCGCCTATCCACTGTACACCTCAACGGGTGCTCCGTCTGCGGGAGGCTGTCCCGGACGCCCGCATGATCCTGGCCCATATGGGCGGTTACCGTCTGTGGGACGAGGTGGAACAGCTGCTTCCCGGACATGACCTGTATATCGACACCAGCTTCTGTCTGCCCAATCACCCGGACAGGCACGAACAGTTTGCCCGTATCATCCGCAAAATGGGGGTGGACCACGTGCTGTTCGGCAGCGATTCCCCCTGGACCGATCAGGCAGATTCCTTGCAGGCCGCCTGCCGTCTGTTTGATACCTTCGGCTTTACAGAGGAGGAACGGTCCGCGATTCTGGGCGGCAACGCCTTAGCCATTCTGGAGGGTACCCGATGAATTCACGCCGCATCTTTTTCTTTGACTGGGACGGGACGCTGTCCATTGGAAACCGCCCGGTATCTCACGCCGACCGCTGTGCCCTGAAGGAATTGCAGAAGCAGGGGCATCGCCTGTTCCTCTGTACCGGCCGTGCCCGGGGCTATCTGCTCCCGGAGGCGTTGGAATTCGGTTTTGACGGGATCATCGCCGGGGCCGGTACCCATGTGACAGCAGGCGACCGCGAGTTGCTCTGCCGTACCATTCCCTGCGATACGCTCCGTCCTCTGGTGGCCCTCTTTTTGGAGCGCGGACAAGGCTGTATTCTGGAAAGCGCAGCGGGAATGATCCTCATCCATATGGGAAACGCCTATGCCAGTTTTCACCTGCCAGTTATCGAAACTTTGGCGGATTACGACACGCTGGCCCCCCGTTATCCGGTGAACAAATTCTCTCTTTTTGGTCGGCGAAAGCCCGGTATCGAGGAGGCCGTCACCGCATCCCTGGATCTGATACCCAATGACGGCTATGCGGAAGTGCTGCCCAAGGGCTGCTGCAAATCCGCCGGCATGCGACTGGTTCTAAAAGACGCGGGGCTTACCCGGGAAGACAGCGTGGCCTTCGGCGATAGTACCAACGACACGGACATGCTTTTGTATGCCGGGATCGGTGTGGCCATGGGCAATGCTCCCGATGAAGTGAAAGCCGCTGCTGATTTTGTCACCGGTACCTGTGAGGAAAGCGGTGTGTCAGGGGCACTGCGCAATCTGGGATTCCTCCCGGAAGAAACGGCATAAGTCGTAGGAATTCCGTTATATTCTGAAACAGTATACATATTGTATATACTTTGCGTTGAACAAGCCTTTAACCTACAACACCTAATCCTTCTATTTCCCTAAATGAAAGGAATAAGGCCCATGAAAAGTCCTGCGGCACGACAGCGGCTGAGATGGCTGTCCTTTACCGGCGCCGCCATTGTCGTCCTTTGCTTTTTTATCCTTTCCTGTATGCCTGCCGTTTGGATCACCGGATGGCAAAACCGTATTTCCGACGGGCTCATCTCCCTTTGGAATGGAATTACAGAAAGCACGGCATCCCACTCTACCGTTCTCTCGCTCTATTCTTTGACGGGGCCGCTGCTGCATATTGCCGGATATTTTCTTCTGGGAATGCTGCTGTGGACCAGTCTTCGCCTGACTAATCAGCAGGAAAAAGCCCGGGAGATCGGGCGCATCTCCTTGACAACGGTTGCCGTTTGCCTGATAATCGCTGTCGTGGATGAAAGCCTACAGCTTCTTCTCCCCGGACGTCAACCGTCCTTTGCCCACGGGGCATATGACCTTCTCGGCGCCGCTATCGCGGCCTTCGGTCTGGCCCTGTTCTTCTTTTGCCTGCAAAAGTTCCCCAAGATTTTCAACCGGGAAACCATTAGCTATGTGTTTTTCGGCGCTCTCACCACGGTAGTCAATATCGTTACCTACCTGATCTCCTGCACCGGGTTCGGCATTTCCAACTTGACCAGCAATGCCATCGCCTGGGTGGTTTCGGTGTTGTTTGCCTATGTGGTCAACAAGCTGTTCGTCTTTCAGAGCAAAACCGGCAGCTGGAAAGCTGCCGGACGGGAGTTTGTCCTGTTTATCGCTGCCCGGCTGTTCTCCCTGGCTGCCGACCAGCTGTGTATGTTTCTGCTGGTGGATGTCCTGGCCAGCAATAAAACGTTGGCGAAAATCGCCACCAACGTCATTGTCATGATCATGAATTATTTCTTCAGCAAATGGTTCATTTTTGCCCGTAAAAAAAGATCCTAACAACCATAGTCAACATGATCGCCTATCACGGTACAACGGTAGGCAATCTCCGGCTGCTCCTGCGGCCTTTTGCCAACCCCCACTCTCCAACCTGTCTTATCCCTGTGTGTACCTCTCTACTAACAAGGCCCTGGCCTCCATTTATATCTGGAATCGTCCCTACAAATGGATGACCTTTGAAATACGGGAAGACGGGCTTCCCGTCTACAATGAATCCTTCAAAAACGGTCTGAAGGAATTGTATGGCGGTGTCAGGGGCTATATCTATACCTGTCAGGCGGATTTTTCCACCGATGCAAAGACCAATATCTCCTGCGCTGTTCTTTCCACCGAGCCGGTCCCTGTTGTGGAAACAGATGTCGTGGAGGATGCTTATCAGCGGATACGGCAATACGAAGAAGAGGGCCTTTTGGTGATCCATCATTTTGAATCGCTGTCCGAGGAGCAACGGGCAAGGGATAAGCGAATAGTTCTCCGTGCTATTCAGCGTCTGGAACTGTTAAAGGGGGAGCATCCCCTTTCCCCATTTGTAAAAGAGAAGTTCCCACTGATCTGGGAAGAAGCCATACGTTTGACTTCCCATGGATAACTTGGCCCAAATCATTGCGCAGCTTTTGGGTACGGTACCCTCGTCCAAGAGTGGTGCCAAGGCCCGCCATCAGGCGGTGGATAAAGCAGACGATACTCCCCATGGGGCATGAGGTCCCCCATCCCTTCGTCATACATCTCACCGGACACAGCCACTGTGCTTTGTTGACCTGTACACACAGCAC
>CAJFNR010000027.1 GCA_904395335.1 Candidatus Avimonas narfae
ACGAAATCGTGTTGACAGGTGTCGTAAGCGCACTTGCCGCAAACAAGTTGTACAAGCTGTCCACTAAAGGGGGGAGCGACACATGATAATTGACGGAGATATTCCGGGATGGAATGAGCTCCAGGCCAACCGCCAATACAATATCACAAAAGATACATACGAAGCGATTACCCAGCTATGGGCAGATGCTTATGATAAGATCGAAAATCCGCACATGAACAAGGAGGACGACACATGATTACCATCACCTTTGGGGCTCTCGCCATGTCGTTGGCCGCCACGGCGTCCCTGTCGGCTTGTTTGGGACTGTTCATCGGGTGCCTGATACAAGTCGCGTCGGACAAGCGCAAGGGCAATCAGGGCCTTGCAAAGGGGAATGGAGGCATACCAAATGGTAAGCGAAGGAATTGATACATTCCTGGCTTTTCTCCGGGGAACAGAACAACAATACCATATAGCAGAAGCTTCCGAACAGGAAGCTAACGATATGACGCAAGATATCCTGCACAGCCTTGAACTACAAGAACACAACTACCACGAATACGCCAAGTTGTCGAAAGAGTTGAAAAAGGTACGACAGCAACGCCGGGCAGCAAAAGACACGTTGAGCGAAACACTCCCTATATTGACCTGGATAGAATCCAACAGGGCGGTAATCCGTGGGCTTGAAAAGCTGCTGGGTGAGGTCAGAAAAGCCGAGAAACGTACAGACAACCGCATCTATACGCCGCGCGCGCAGCAGAAAGGAGCAGTATGAAAAAGGGCGAAATCTATGCTTACCCTTGGGCAGAATGGCCGGAAGATGATCCAATTCCGTGCCCCAAAAAAGCGTTGATCATCCAAAACAACACGAGCAATACATACTTTCCACGTGTCATCGTTGTCCCTCTTATAATCCCATCAATTAAAGTTAAGTATCCTATGCAATTTGATATATCCTTGCGCGGACAAAAGATTCGCGCATTATGTGACAGGGTGGAGACAATCGAAAAAAAAGAACTAGGCTGTCTATTGGGAAGTCTAGCCGAAAAAGAAATGATAACACTAGACCGCTGCCTTGCCGTATCCGTGGGAATTATCGGATGGAGGGACAGACATGACCCGACAAGAAGTGAAAGCGTGGATTAGCCGCCCCCTGAAATATCACAGGCAAGTGGAAGAGCTTACACAGGCGCGGAAGGATAGCGGGCCGGAAAATGCAGGCATGTATGAGCAGCGTTTGAAAGAGCTACAGGCTGCTGAAGCAGCAGCGCGTATTGAGGTATACGAGCGGTTAAAATCGGCTGATCTTCCGCCGCGTTTGGCTTCCGTCCTTACGCAGAGATACTTGCGGTGCCTCAAATGGCCGGTGATCATCCGCACGCTTGGAAAGTCAAAGCAATGGGCCTATAAGCTCCATAACATGGCGCTGGATGCACTAACCGAAAAAATGCAGTAAGGGAGGGGTTATCCCCTCCCTTTTGCTATTTCGATTTATCCGATAATCAGATCATCCGGGGCCCGGCGCAGATATTCGGCGACAAATTCCGCATCTGTGCACGGGGCAATATCATGGTGTACCGCTTCGCGGGTGTCATCGTCCATGTATACGGCCATGGTGTCTATATCTATTGTTTCTAGCGCCGTTTCAGGCGATACCCAGTGCATTCCATTATCCACGCTTATTCTTTTCATATTAACCCCTTTCTCCCCGTATAGCCGATAGGACAGCCGATATTATTCGAATTCCGGTTTAAGTCAACCTATTCATTCATCCTGCCAATAACTCCATGTTTGTACCTTTGACAATCCATATCGCTTGAGATAGGTATCAATTTTACGACGGAAATCACGCCCGACAATCTTCCATGCTTCAATCATCGCGCGGCGGTCATTGTCAGATATAGGCTTTAAACCTTGCCGTGGGGTATCCCAATAGTTTAAGTACACAACATTTTGAATTCGCGAATCCTCCGGGCTAGTATAATATTTCACACCGATATATACGTGATCATCGTGCAAATCTTTGATTGCATCAACTATTTGTTTCATGTTGGTCTTAATAAAATAGTCTGTGCTCTTCTCGGCGTAAGCCGCCATTTTGTTAGCGCGGTCAAAGTCATCGCTATCATGGCCATTCAATGAATATCCGAAACAAAAGTGCTTTTGCATACGCGGCTTTTCAATGGCCACTAACCCGCCGCCTTCAAGCTCCACGATGCGGGCGGCATTTTTGATACAATAGTCAACCATTTTTTGAGATGTCGGCCAAACATCAGAAGCCAGTAGTTTCCTGTATTCGTCCTTCAACGCACTTTGCTTCATTTTATCGTTTGTCATAATCTTACCCCTTTCTTGGGGCGCAAAAACGCCCCGGCATTGACAGCCAGGGCGTGAATGGTTATAATAATGACGCCCCGACAGTCTTGGATTGTTGGTGGTGGACTTGAACGGGTCGCGCTTGTGGAAGGGTGGCGGCCCGTTCATTCTTTTTCAATCTTTTGCAAGTACTCTTCGATTGCCTCTTTTAAGATCTGCGCTTGACTGTCTCCGCGCATGTGGGTAACTTCGCGGAATCTTTTCGCCAGGTCAATAGGCACTCGGAAGGCAATCTGTTTATACATTTTATCCTCATACCTTTTCCTGACTGTGTAAGACACTTTCCCCGTTGACATCGCCTCCTTAATCTGTTATAGTGTAGACAAGAGGCAGCACCTGCTGTGAGTGTTGCTTGCTGCTTGATCGTTAGCCTGCGCAATAGGCTAGCGGTCTTTTATTTTGCCCGGAAGCAAAACAGTACAGCGAGGGCAAGCAATGTAAGCACGCATATTATGTATCGCACTATTCGCTTTCCCATCGGCACCACCTCCAATCCTTGTCAGGATGGTGGCGCTGCCCCTTGCTACGCCTATACTATAGCATAACGCTATCGTCATGTCAACCCCCATTTTCAAAATTTTTGCCCCGTTTGGGGCTTATTTTTTTGCATCACAAAATATTGTATAAAAACGGCGCTGGTTGACTTGAAGTAGACTATATATAGTGTGTTATGCTGTATGCAGGGGTGATTATATGGCAAGACCTAAGCTAACAGACCCGGTTGCAGTAGAGGAAGCTATTGGCCAGGCGAGACAATGGGCGCAGGATCACAAGGTTGCAATGACTGTGGAGCGTTTGGCCGTTGCGCTGGGCGTGGATCGCGAAACGGTTATAAGATACGCTAGGGGCGAGCCTAACGGCGGAGACTGTGACGAGGAGATGCGGGAGAATACACACACAATATGTGGGATGATCTCGCGCGCGTATGATGAAATCGCCGCGTCACAAGCCGAGTATGGCATGACAAACGACTTCCACATGGTGCAATTTCTGCTGAAAAACAACCACAAATACAGGGATAGGATCGAGGCGGAGTTGACCGGCGCTCTCCCGGTTGTCATCAAGGGAGAGGATCAGCTTCCCGATTGATTCGCCGCTCAACTATACTAAATGTTTGTTGAGTATAGTTTATAGCACAATATATAGCATGTAGCTTTTTGGCTTATCTATATATTGTGTGTGCGTTATGACAGGTGCAGTTGAGCGCGGATTATTACACGGATACAGCATATACAGCGCCCGGCCTTGTGCATTATGACGAGGCGCGGCGGGGATACCTGGGGGAGTGTATGGGCGGCGGTAATGGTGTATCCATGTAGCTTCCACCGGCTGCGGCGGCTGGCGGGCGGGCGGGGAGGCTCCCGCGACCCCCGGGGGGCGTGCTACGAGATACCCCTCACAATATTTTTTCGATTTCCAGGCCGCTTTAGTTAGATAAAGCGATTGAGCCGAAAGAGCCGTCATATCCCTGTGAAAGGACGGCGCTGGCGCTATAGGATGTTGTCGGGAGCGGAAGAGGCTCAAACCCGCAGAATCATGCGGTTTTTGGCGCGGGGGAGGGCCAGGTCGAAGCAATATGGGCTACGAATTAGAGAAAGAAGGGCCAGAACCCCGAAAAAATGGGGTTCAGCCTTAGAGCCGCAAGGGTTTGAGGGCGTTTTTGTTTTTGCCATATATGGCAGAAAAAAGGCCGATTTTTGCCACGGGTGGCAAAAACGTAGCGATTTAACGCGATAAAGTGAGCGGAGGGGTAAGCGCCATGCCTATGAAAAAAACGCTCAGAAAACAGATAAGCAAACGGCTGTGTGTTTCTCGTGGTTCTGTCGAGAAGCTGGATAAAACGGCGCTGAAAGCTGTTTTAGCTATTACGTCCATGGGGGACTTTGAAAAGTTCTATATTACCGAGGCGGAAGACGGAATAGATTGCTGGGTCATTGTAGATGACATAGACATCATGGATGATCTGATGCTTACCAGCAAAGCAATGGAAATCAGCGACACGCTGAAAAGAGAGATTCGCTGTCTGTCCTTTGAGCAGGGAGAGATACGGGAGGCGTACCTTCCGCCGGAAACCATTGTGTTTCAAAGGAGAAAGCCATGAACCGGGATGAATACAGGCGCATGGCGGAGGAATACCGGGAACAGGCCGCGGTGTTGGCGGCCAGGCGTGACAAACTGATCCGTGAGGCGAAAACGTCTCCGGGAGT
Source organism: Candidatus Avimonas narfae (assembly GCA_904395335.1). Classification (GTDB taxonomy): domain Bacteria; phylum Bacillota; class Clostridia; order Oscillospirales; family Acutalibacteraceae; genus Avimonas_A; species Avimonas_A narfae. The sequence continues at coordinate 4,566 of CAJFNR010000027.1, forward strand.
TTTGATCAATGACGATTACATAAAGCGGTGTTTGATCCTGGATCAGGAAATCAAAGAGATGGCGGAAGCCGCTGCCGCTGTACTGAAATATGCGGAGGCATGAGATGGGTATTGTCAACAGAATGGGGGAGCTGGGAACTTTCGTGTTGGAGACAGGGGAAGTCTCCGAGCTCACCATCCGGGAAGGAGACCGGATTGTCCGCCGGGAGAGCGTGGAGAGCTTCCGCCGCTTGTCCGAAAAATATGTCCCGCTCAACGGACGGCGGGAATTTGTCAAATGCTTCCGTGATATTTTTGAGCCGTTGTGCAAAGCGTTATCTCCGGTGGAAATGTGGGTGGCTATGGCGGTGGTGCCGCTGATTGCCACAAATTCAGGGATTTTGGAATACCGCAACGGAAAAAAGGTAACCACCGCCGGGCTGTGTGAGATGTACCGAAAGGAAATGAGCGACCGGTCTATCTACCGCGGGATCGCCGGGCTGGTGGAAAAAGGCGTGCTGGCGAAATGCCGCGTCGGAGGAAAGGCGCTGTTGGTAGCAAACCCCTATATCTATCAGCGAGGGACACAGGCCAATGCGACGCTGCTGGGGTTGTTTGAAGATACGGAGTGGGCGATATGGGCGAAAGAATCACCATCAATCTCCCGGAAATAGTCGGGGGAGGATATAAGCAGTTCTGGAACTGCCGGAAACGTTACCGTGTGGTCAAGGGAGGAAAAGCCTCCAAGAAATCCAGTACGGCGGCGCTGTGGTTCATCTACCATCTGATGAAATATCCTGGGGCCAATCTGCTGGTGGTGCGCAACGTATTTAATACACACCGTGATTCGACATACTCACAGCTCAAATGGGCGGTGAAACGGTTCCAGGTAGACAAATACTGGCGGTGTATCGAAAATCCATTGGAGATGCAATACACCCCCAACGGCAACCGGATATTGTTCCGGGGATTTGATGACGTTGACAAACTGGCGTCCACTACTGTTTCTTCCGGGTATCTTTGCTGGGTCTGGATCGAAGAAGCGTTTGAAATCCAGTCCGAAGCGGATTTTGACAAATTGGACTTGTCCGCTCCCCGAGGCAATGTGCCGGAGCCGCTGTTCAAGCAGACCACCCTGACATTCAACCCCTGGAGTGAAAAAAGCTGGTTGAAAAAGCGCTTTTTTGATAATCCAAGCGACAACGTCCTGGCCATGACCACCAATTACCTGTGCAACGAATGGCTGGATGAGGTGGACCGGGCAGCATACGAGGATATGCGGATCAACCATCCCCGGAAATACGCTGTCGCCGGTTTAGGCGAATGGGGCATATCGGAAGGGCTGATCTACGACCGGTGGCGCGTGGAAGAGTTTGATCCGGAGAAGCTGCCGGACCAGTGGAAATACAAGCACCTGTTCGGGCTGGACTACGGCTATACCAACGATCCCACGGCGTTTATTGCCGTAGCAGCGAACCCTATAGATAAATTGCTGTACATCTATGACGAGCATTATCAAAAACGGATGCTCAACAGCGATATTGCCGAAATGATCAAGCGAAAGGGGTACGCCAAAGAGCGCATCCGGTCGGATTCGGCGGAGCCAAAATCCAACGAAGATATCCGGCGCATGGGGATCTCCCGGCTGCTGCCTGCCGAGAAAGGGCCGGACAGCGTGATTCACGGGATCTCCCGGCTGCAGGAATACCAGATGATCGTACATCCCCGATGCAAAAACACCATTGCCGAACTGTCCTCCTACGTCTGGGAGCAGGACAAGGGGGATGGCGTGATCAATCGTCCCGTAGACGCGGACAATCACCTGATGGACGCTTTGCGGTACGCTATGCTGGACATCAAGTATTTCCACCCGGACCCTGGCATTAACCCCAAGACAGGCGTTCCGGAACAGGTAAAACGGCACGGTGTACGGTCGATGTCGCCGGGGATCCGCGCAGATGATTTCCGAGGAGGTTGGGGCGGTTGATGGAGTTCGTGTGTTCAGCTGTTGGCATGCTGGCGGTGCTGATCGCTTATGAATTGGGCAAGCGGAGCGCAGGGCAGAAGGACCAGGCGCCAGCCGCCCGGAACCGGCTGCGTCCGGTAAAATCAAAAAGATCCGGTGAAAGCGAAGAGGAGCGCATCCAGCGCAAACAGATGGAAAACTTCATGAATTATGATGGCTTTGAAAGGCCTGACCCAAAAGAGGGTGATTGACCGTGGAGGAACGCAAACAAAGCGATCCGTCCCGCGTTTGGGCGGAATATAAAGCCGGAGCTCAGTTCAAGGCCCAGCTGGGGAAAAAGGGGCTGTATGAACAGAACAAGGCCAATGAACGTATGTATGTGGGCGATCAGTGGTATGGCGTGAACTGTGGAGATGACCGGCCACTGGTGCGGTACAACGTCATCAAGCGGATCGGCGATTACAAAATGGCGGTTGTGGGGGCAAGCCCCATCACGGTCAACTATACCGCCGACGGCATCCCCAATACCCTGGAGCTTCAGGAGCGCACACGGGAGCTCAAAGACCGTGTAATCGGTGAGCAGGGGATAAACGGAATCGGCGTGAACACCCCGTTTGGCGAAGGCCCGACGACGGACAGCGAAATCAACGTGATCATGTCGGCCATGTCCGATTACTTCCGCACCACGGCGGAACGGCTGAAATTCGACGACTTGAAAGAGACCGCGCTGCGCAACGCTTATTGCACCGGAACCGGCATACTGTACACCTGGTGGGACGACCGCATCCGAACCGGCCTGTACGCCGACATTTCGCGGAGGACGCCCATTAAGGGAGACATTGCCTGTGAGGTGCTGGACATTGAAAATGTCTATTTCGGCGATCCCAATCTGGACGATGTGCAGGGGCAGCCGTATATCCTCATCGCCCAGCGAAAAAGCATCAAGGAGCTGCGGAGGGAGGCCCGGAGGAACAAGCGGCCCCGGGAAGAGATCGAAAGGATAGCGGAGGACAGGGACACTGAGTATATGGCAGGACAGCGGGGGGAAGACGAGCCGCAGGAATCCAGGAAAGCAACCGTCCTAACCAAGATGTGGAAGGAGTGGAATGAGGACGGGTCCGGCTACACGATTAAAGCGGTGCAGGTGTGCCGGGGGGCGACCATCCGCAAGGAATGGGACATGGGCATCCGCCTGTATCCGGTGGCAAAGTTTTCGTGGGAGCGGCGTCACAGCTGCGTGTATGGTGACAGTGAGATCACCTATCTGATCCCCAACCAGATTGCCATAAACCGGATGATCACCGCCTCGGTGTGGGCGGTGATGACCATGGGCATGCCGATCATGATAGCCAACGGGGATATCGTGACCGGAGACATCACCAACGATCCCGGGCAGGTCATCAAAGTGTTCGGCGGTGAATCGGATGTGGCGGGGGCCGTGCGATACGTTAACCCGCCCAACTTCTCCCCGAAATTTGACGAGAATATCGAGAGCATGATTTCCCAGACCATGACCCAGGCGGGGGCCAACGATGCGGCTTTGGGAAACATGAGGCCGGACAACACCTCCGCCATTATCGCCGTCCGGGAAGCGGCCACCATGCCGTTGCAAATGGTACAGAACCGCTTTTACAGCTTCTGTGAGGATGTTGCCCGCATTTGGGCTGAATTCTGGGTGATGATGTACGGCAACCGGAGCTTGAAGGTACAGGATGAAAGCGGGACCTGGTACATGCCCTTTGAAGCCAAACGGTACCGCGACCTGGTAATCAACGCCCGCATCGACGTGGGAGCCTCCACCCTGTGGAGCGAGAGCCAGTCCATCCGCACACTGGACAATCTGTTTGACCGGCAGGTCATTGACGCCGTGCAGTACCTGAGCAGGCTGCCCAAAGGGACGGTGCCCAATGTGGCCGGGCTGATCCGGGAAATGCAGCAGGCCGCAGCACCGGAGACGGCCGCTACAGCAGGGGCGGGAGGACAACCAGGAGCGCTAGACGCGGCCATGCCCAGTGAACAGGACATTGTGGCGGCATTGTCCCCGGATTTGCAGGAGGTCTATAACTCCATGCCGCAGCAGGCAAAGACGGCCTTGATTAAGAATGTCCTATCTCATACGGCGAGGACGCCGGAAACCATGCCGACAGGCACCACACTATAGGTTACAGGAAAGGATGAAAACAATGGAGGAAACAAAAGTGGAATCTGCCGTAGAAGAAACGGTAGAAGCGCCGGAAACACCGGAGGATGCCGCTGCGCCGAAAGATACCGAAGGTCAGGAACCGGAGGAGAAGACGGCAGAGGGAGAAGGACAGGAGGCAGGACCGGCAGCGCCTTCCGCCGAGCCGGAGGAGAAAGAGGATGAGAAGGGAAGCGGAGGGGGGGAGAATGCAGTATTGCGCGTCATCGACCCCGACGGCGAAGAGAGGGAAATCCCCGCAGAAGAGGCTGCCCCCTATGTGGAAAAAGGGTTGATGTGGGACAGCTTCGGAGATAGCTATGCGAAGCTCCAGCGCCTGGCGGCCAGCTGTGATAAGGATGTATCCGGCCTGATTGACGCCCTGGTGGAGAGCAATGAAAAAGCAGAATACAACCGCATTTTGGCGGAGTGTCACCAGGACGAAGCGCTGGCCAAACAGGTGCACGCTTACCGTAAGGCAGAAGCAGATCGGAAATACAGCGAGCAGGTGTCCGCCGCGTCGCAGAAGCGGGAACAGGCGGTGTCCCAAAAGAAGGAAGCGCTTACGGAACGGCTGGCCAGCGAATTCGTGGAGCTGTCCAAGGAAGTGCCGGACTTTAAGGAGTTCAAGGATGTGCCGCAGACGGTTGTGGATACTGCTGTCGGGAAGGGCATATCGCTGTACGATGCGTATCTGAGGTTCGAGCGGTCCGAAGCGCGACGGCGGCAGGCGGAAGAGGGAAGCGCGGCAACCGCGGCGAAGAATACCGCCGGGTCGATGGCGTCCAACATAGACGCCCCCAACGAGGTTATGGAAGCCTTGATGGCGGGGCTGTCCCGCGCCTTAAATTAACAAACAGGAGAAAGAAAGAGAGGAAACAACATGGCAATCAATACGTTGACTTTTGCGGAGAAACTGTCTCAGGAGCTGGATAAAGCCCTGGTACAGAAATCGGTTACTGGCTTTATGGCCGACAACGTGTTCCGCAGCAAATTCGTGGGTGCCAAAACGGTACTGATCCCCACCCTGGAAATGTCCGGCCTGGGAGACTATGACCGGGACAAGGGTTTTGTAACCGGCGCCCTGACCTTGACCCACAACGCATATACCCTCTCCCAGGACCGTGCCCGCACATTCCATCTGGATAGTGAGGACGAGGATGAAACCGGCATTGCGAACCTGGCCGGTCAGGTAATGGGTGAATTCGTCCGCACGCAGGTGGCTCCGGAAATGGATGCCTATATTTTGTCCAAACTGGCGACCCTGGCAGAAACCAAGAAGCAGACCATCACGGGCACCCCGGCATCTCAGGCGTACAAGATGTTTGTCGAAGGGGTGGGAAAGGTCCAGAATGTGACCGGCTATGATGAAGAGCTGGTGGCGTTTGTGGACAGCGCCATGTGGAGCGCTCTTCAGACCAGCGCCGAAGTGTCCCGCCAGATCGTGATCAGCGATTTCAAAAAGGGTGAGATTTCGACGAAAGTGAAAAAGCTCAACGACGTGGCGATTATCCCGGTGGCGGACGCCCGCATGAAGACGGCGTTCACTTTCAATGATGGCACCACGGAAGATCAGGAGGCGGGCGGTTTTGCCCCGGCGGCTTCTGCAAAAAATGTGGGGCTGCTCATCCTGCCGAAGCGAGCCACGTCGCTGGTGAAGAAAACGGAGAAAATCCGTATTTTCGAGCCGGATAGAAACCAAAGCATGGATGCCTACAAACTGGACTACCGCCTGTACTATGATGCTTTCATTAAGAAGAGCATGGAGGGCACCGTGTTTGCGTATTCCTACACGGCGGGGGCCTGATAGGAGGATAGAGCATGTACCATCTGGTAAAGGAGAATGTCCACAAGTACGCGGCCACGGTGTCGCGGCGCGATCAGCTGCTGGGGGACGGGTTCCATCTTGTGGAGGATGAACCGTCGAAAGCGTCTTCCGTCCCGGAAGGGGAAGAGAACATTTCCCAGGAGCAGCCGGAGGAGAAGAAGCCGGAGCCGGTAAGGCGACGGAAGTAAACCGTGAAGCACCCTGCGGGGGAATGTTCCCCCGCAGGGATACGGAGGGAATCGAATGGTGACAGGGAGAGACGTGATGGATCGGGCGCTGGTGCTGCTGAACTACACCAACCGTTTCGGCGAGGTAGACGGACAACAGTCCGGAGAACTGTACAAGCGCGGCCTGGCGATCCTCAACCAGGTATATTCCGATCTGTGGCACATTGAACACAGCGAGACGCACCCCGAGCGGGGGAAAAAGCCCCTGTGCTGGAAAGAGCTGTGCAACATGGCGGAGCCGGTCCGTCTGTCTCCCCGGACCGTTCAGGAGGTTATGCCATACGGCGTGGCTATGTTTTTGGCGCAAAGTGAGAGCGACAGCGACAATCAATCGCTGATGGCCGCCATTTACAACCAGAAACGGATGTCGGTACCACACGGACCGAATTGGCGGCTGGACGTATTGCCGAGGGGGATTGACGGATGAAATATCCAACGATTGGGACGGCCAGGCAATACCGGATAACGGTGCCGCAAATGGATGGTGCCGTCAATCGGGTGGCTTCTCCTTCGGCGGTGGAGGACAACCAGCCGACAGACACATCAAACATGTGGTGGCACGATGGGGTTCTGTGCACACGGCCCGGATTTCAGGCGAAAAAGAATTCCGTATCGGAGGCACTGACCTTTCAAAACAGCGTGTTCTATGGGGATCACGAGGTGCTGTGCCCGTCCCCTGCCGATGCCCCGGTCTATGGGAGGCAGTTTTATACTCAGCGCGGTTCTACGGCGCAGGAGGTTCAGACTGTGGGATACGACGGAGAAGTCCGTCCGTTTCGCAGCAAGGACGGTCAATCCCTGATGGGGTATGCCCACGGAATTGCCCAATATGTACAACTGATACCGTATGGGACAGTTGAGTACGAAAGAGGCGGAGAAACATATCGCGGGGATGGCGTAATCGTGTGGGATCAAGGACAGATGTATGGACTTCCGGAAAGCGGCAGCGAATGGGTATCGTTGAATAAGGAGGCGTACATTCCTTTGGTGGCGGCTGAAGGAAAAGGGGTTTCAAACTCCGACGCCGATCATTTGACAACTTTTAGCGGCACCTTGAACGAACCCATCAATTTGCTTTCCCGGTGGTTCCGAGTGCAGTTCACCACAGGGGATGACATAGATTTGTTTTACCTTCCCTATCAAAATTTAAGCACCCGTTCCGATGTCAAGGTTTCCATCACTTACCGTACCGGCAACACGGAAGAGTATGTGATCCCAATGGGCAGCGACAAGGTGAAGGTAAATGATCGATTCTATATCTATGTAGACCGGGAAAAAGGGTTTATCCGCTTTGACCAGAGCGATACGCAGGAGGGCGGATCGTATGTCCCCATTTACACGGGACAAACGGATAATCTGGAAGTAACGGCAGAACTGGCAGACAACCACACCAACAGCCACATGATTACCAGGATGACAACCTTTCGGTGGTTCGGCGGGGACCGGAGCGGCCTAAATCGCGGTACGCGGCTATTCGCGGCGGCCAACACCGACCCGGATTACAGCAACTGCATCATGTGGAGCGCCCTGAACAACCCCCTGTACTGGCCGGAAAACAATTATGCCAGGATCGGAGACAACACCCAGGCGGTAACGGCGCTGGCTCAACAGGGGAATACTTTGATCATCTTCAAGGAAAGAGAGATTTACTATTCCGAATATGTGGCCAACACATTGGACGCGGAGGACTTCGTTAATGGTTCCGTACTCGATACCGAGGTAAATGCCGCCTATTTCCCGGTGACGCCCCTGTCGGCGGATATTGGATGCGATTGCCCCGATACCATCTGCCTGTGCAACAACCATCTGGTATGGGTTACTTCCCGGAAAATGGCGTATGTGCTGACCAGCCGCAATCAGTACAGCGATTCCAACGTGCAGGAGATTTCGGCCAACATTGAGCCGCTGCTGTCTGGGCTGTCCTATACCGATATGACCGGCGCGTCGGCGGGCATCTACGACGGGTATTATTATCTGCTGATCCAAAACCGGTTATATCTGATGGATTACAACGACAGCGCCTATACTTATGTGGCTTTAAACGGTACGTACAAAACAGACACCAGCAAAATCAAATGGTATACATGGGACATCGATCATCTGGAATGCACAAGGATATTGGGAGGCCGTGAAGGTGTACTGCTTGCCGGGGTTACACAGCTGACCGAATCGCGCCGGGTGCATGCCTATTATGTGATGCAGGGGGACGAGGACACCAAGCTCCGGGAGGACGACGAAGGCGTGGTGGTGTTTGACTATCTCCCAATATCCAGCTATGCGCAAACAAAGGTGCTGGATTTTGATTCGCCGGAGGTTTTGAAAAACGTATTGCAGGTATATGTGGGGCTTTCCGGAAAGGCTCAAAGCGAAGTCTCCTTCTGGTATTTGACGGAACACGGGGAGCAAAAAGACCCGTATCAAATAATCAAATTCGGGGAGGAAAACGAAAACCGCAACCGCTATCTGTCCGAATACCGGCTGACCCCGAACATGGTGAGAATCAAATGCTTCGGCATGAAGATTTGCGGGCACGGCGCTTTTGCCCTTAGCAATTTGATTTTAAAATACAAACCGCTGGGAGGAACGCGATAATGGCGAAAACCTATGATGTCGATTATGACAGTATCCAATCCAAGATCAACGAGAAAACCAAACAGCAGCAGGCGGAATATGAGGCAAAGCGGAAACAGGCGGCGGAGGACTACATCAACCGGTACAACCAGGCCGCCGACATTGCCTCCAAGCCCGTGATCGAGGGATATGAACAGGACATTGCCAAGGTTCCCCAGCAATATGCGGCCGGATTCAACGCCAATGCGGTACAAGAACGCATCAACGCGAAAAATGTGGCGGAGCGTATGGCCAACATGGGTATGACGGATTCCGGCCTCAACCGCACGCAGCAGACGGCCTTGACCTTACAGCGCGGCAATGCGGATGCCAGGCTGCGGGAGCAGCAGCAAAACGCCATCGACGAGCTGACGCGGGCACTTAATGAATACAGGGCGCAGCAATCGGCCAACAAGCTCCAGAATGCCGGAAATATCTATCAGCAGGCGGATGTGGACACGGCCAATAACCTGACCTCCCTGTACAATTCGGCGCGGGACACCGCGACTAACCTTTACGGCACAAACGTGTCGGCAAACACCGCTCAGGAGCAGATGGCGCAGGAAGCCGCCATTGCCCAGGCGGAACGCGAATTACAGGAACGGCTGCAAGCCCAGAAGCTCCAGCAGGAAGCCGCCATTGCTCAGGCGGAGAGGGAATTGCAGCAGCAACTACAGAAAGAGCAGCTGGAGCACGAGAGAGGACAAAACACCCTTGACCGGGCTATGAATAAATGGATCGCCACGCATAGCGGGTCTAGTTCGTCCGGGGAATCGGATGTTGTCCAATCCTATTGGATGAATGCTTATAAAGCACTTCTCAGCCAAGGAGCTTCATCCGAAGAAGCCATGGCTCAAGCGGATAGCATTGTTGATAGGCTGTTTGGAAGTGGTACCTCTTCCGGATCGAGCGGAAGCGCGTCATCTTCTGGGACGGGTGCAGTCCAAGGCCCGTCCCCGCAAACGTTTAATGTACCAGATTGGTATCAGCCTACATCATACAGTGATCAGGCGCGGCTTATGCGTGCCCAGGGAACGGCGACAGACGAAGAGATACTGGATGCCATATACAGGCAAGTTTATGAGGACGCATTATCAAAATCAGACAGCGTCGGGTCTCAAAGCGATGCGGCAAAGAGGGCTATTGAGACAGCAAAAGAAGCAGGATTTAGCGACGAGTATATTCAAAATTACTTGCTCGAAAATGGGATGAAATGGGCGAGATATAATTAGCGGAGGAACTGTTTATGGATTTGGGAAACAAATATAAACAGCAGGTGGAAGAGGACCGAGAAAAACGGCTACAAGAATTGAGAGAAATGCCAGGTATCCGCTTTACAGACCCCAACACCCAAAATGAATCCATTCAACAGGCGCAGTTGTATCCATATCCCAGTGATGGAACAAAGATGGATGCAGAAAAGGGAGTTGTGATGCAGCCCGCAAATAGCGAAGAGGGCAATAGGATTATCGTAGGGGAAGAAAGCGAACTTAACAGCCCGATAGTTCGATTTGCCAATTCCCTCATACAGAACTACGGATCTAATGCGAATCTCCCCTATCGTATAAAAAATATGATTATTGACGCATCTGATATGCCGGAATCGGCGAAGCAGGCTGCGAAACAAAGGAACAACGCCAAACTGATGCCCACTTTCGCACTGCCCCAATCGGACAATTTCTGGGACAATGCAGCTGAAGGAGCGGGAACGATATTAGGCGAAATCGGTAAGCAGGCTACGCTGGGGCTTACTACCGGAGGAGGGTCTGCGGCAGCTGGCAAGGTAAGCGATGCAGTGTACAACGCCATGAAAGGCGGAAAGGCAGCGGATACCGCAGCGAGCGCGGGAAAGGCGGCACGCCTGTGGGATCGGGTGGCCAGAGGGACAGCAAAGACGGCGGGATCATTCGTTGACAACGAGCTTTATGATATTCCCAACGATATTCTGACCGGTATCTCCAAAGGGAAGGACGCCGGTGAAATTGCCGATGATCTGAAAACGAGTGCTTTATACAATCTTGCCGGTGGAGCGTTGTTGAGCGGTCTGCCTTCTGCCCTCAGTAAAAATCCGTACCGCTATTACAACGGTGCAGAAGTGATTCCGACTGACGCGGATGTTGAAAAATGGATACAGGACAATCCTAAGAAGGCAATGGCTTCTACCGACGGGGTTGAAATCGGCCGGACTGTGTCGGTAGACCCTGAAAGCAACCTACCCTTTGACGATGCCCTTCGGATAAACAAGGCGGTGCAAAATGGAAACGGGGACGCTTTGCAGGACGCAACAAAAGTTGCGGACGATGTTGTGGATACCGATAAAGGCGATACCGGATTAAACGATTCCGCTGAAAAATACGTGGGGGACATAGCGGACGATGCTGCCCCCATGAGCAAAGAGGAATTCTATAACAGTTATAACAGCATGGCCAGGGATATCCCCAAGGGGAAAATTAACTTCGGCGGGAAAACCATGTCTGTTGCGGAATACGCGGACATGGTGGATACAAATTTTCCGGACACAAAACCCGAACTTGAAAGCCGGATATCGAATCTGGAACGAATAAAACGCCGTATTTCCGGCAGGGGAGGCGAGGCAAGAAACGGCGTCCATGGGTCCAGGAACGCCGCGCATCAAACAAAATCAACCGGAAGCCAAACATTGCCCGTCAATATTCAGTTATTTGCAGAAGAAAATGTATCGCAAAGATACCGGTCAAGAGGAGCGTCCCAAGCCCTTGAGATAGACGCTCAGTTATACGCGGCGAAACGCAAACTGACCTATCTGGAATTGGCGCAAGGGGAGGAAGGTGTGGTGCCGCGCGGCTTTGTGCAATCCATCCTTCAAAAGAACACCCCTCTCAGCACAGATGAAATCCTGGAATACCTGAGACAGAATCCCGAAACCTACACCGTGAAAGCGGATGCCGTAAAATTTGCCAACGCCGACAGGCTGATCGACACTGATCGGAAAAAGGTTGATCTGTATAACCGGGTGGTGTCCGCAAAGCCGGGAACCCTGCTGCTCAATGACGAAGAGGTTGAGGCGGTCAAGAAACTGGCGGAAGAGTATCTGAAGCAAGGGGATACCCAGAAGAGCGCCAACCTCATCATTGGGTTATCCCGCACCGGTACCGAAGCGGGACGGGCGCTGCGCAGTTACGGATTTAAGGACCTGACAAGCCCCGAGGGGGTTATCCGTGCAGCTGACGATGCAGTGAGGCAGGGCATCGACAACAAGGCATTTAAAGGCGCGTCGGACGCCCTGGACGACTTCGCGGACAAGGTGCGCGGGAAGGTGGAATCCGGCGCAGGAAAACAGGCGACAGGAACGGCGGACCGCGTGGCAAGCGTGGAAGGGGCGATTCAGGACAGCATTGACGAGATAACGGATAACAGGCTCAGAAAGCTGTTTAAGAAAAAGGGGAATACCCGGTCAATGGCCGAACGAATCGTGGAGGCTATAGATCAGGGCGCTTTGGATAATGAAACCTTGAAATCGACTTTCGCAGAATCCCTCGGGCTTCCTTCGTTGGACGAGGATACCGTTAGCAAGCTGGTGGAGCTGGCCAAGCGAGCGGGAGAGGCGGTTGACTATTCTCAAGAGCAGGCGGACATCTTTGAGGAAATCTATGAAACCCTGGCGAAAAAGGTTCCCATGACCGCCCTCGAAAAGTTCAATTCGGTTCGGAAAATTGGGATGCTGTCCAATATTAAGACCCACGCCAAAAACTTCTTCTCTAATCTCGCTATGATGCTTACACGCAAATCGGATGATGCTGTTGCTAACTTGCTTGAAAAAGGACTAAAGCAGGAAAATCGTACTCGAAGGTTGGGATGGAGTTTTACCGAACACGGCAGAAATATTCGCAACGTGGTTGATGAAGCAACGGACCGTGCGCGCATGGAGCTTCAACGGGTAGGAAAATTCGACATCTCCAACAGTTCCATATTGCGGGCGCGTGATCCCTTTCAGTCTAAAATATTGCAACCCATCAACAAACTATCTCGCCTGAACAGTCGTCTTCTGGAAGCGGAGGACAGTCTATTTTTTACGCGGGCTTTCCGGGACAATCTGGGGCAGATCATGACAGCACGGGGCATGGATGAAGTCACAGATGAAGTATACGACCTTGCTATGAAGAGAGGCATGGAAGCGGTATTTCGTGGAAAAAACGGCATGAGTGAGGTGATTGATTCATTAAAGCACACGAAATTTAAGGGTGTAAATACAGTGGTAGATGTACTTATGCCATTCAGTGAAACACCGTCCAACATACTAATCAATTCGTTGCAACATTCTCCGTTTGAACTTGGCCGGGTGGCAGCGGATGTGTTTATGAATCTGCGCGGAAAAAGCAATGTAGAAGCGGCGGAGATCATCAACAAACTCTCAAAGGCAATTACGGGAACCGGCTTATTTGCGCTGGGAATGTATTTGGGGAACTCCGGATTGGCTTCTTCAAAATTCGAATATCAAGGCAAACGTGGGAAAGCTGGGCAAATTGAAGGGAACCAGGAAAACGCGCTGCATATAGGCGATCTCTCCATATCTTTTGACTGGCTCCAACCTTCGGCTGTTCCCGTTCTGGCCGGTGTGCGATTTGCCGAGATGGATGATGTAAAAGACGAGGAAGGCAAAGAACTTTCCGCAGACCAAAAGGTTTTTGAATACGCGGACAACCTGACCAGCTTCCTGATGAGCGGCATGGATACGTTCTTTGAACAGTCGTTTATGCAAAGTTTGGGAGAGGCACTTGCCCAAGAGCGAGGAGAAAGGCTGACGGCGGCAGCGGGGGTGCTTTTATCCGTTCCCCAACAAGCCGTGTCGCAAGCGATCCCTACTGTTGTTGGGCAACTGGCCCGAACGATAGACCCCATCCAGCGTCAGACAAAGGGAGACACCGATACCCAGACCGCTATCAATAAACTGCTGTCGAAAATTCCAGGGGCCAGTACAATGCTGGAGCCTCAGCTTGACGCATTCGGACAAGAGGTGAGGAGAAGCAACGCAGACAGTTGGATCGAAAACGCCTTTAACCAATTTGTGAACCCGTCCAATGTGTCTCACGCCCTGTACACGGATGACGACGCTGTACAGGAAATGATGCGGGTGTTTCAGGCGACGGACGACACAAAGGCTCTTCCGTCCATTGTTGAAAGCACGGAGGAAAAGCCCTTAACTGTACGGGAAATCACGGAGGAACAGAAGCGGGTAGGAGCCGCCTCGAAGGCTGCGCTGGACGAGCTGATGAACAACGAGCGCAGAATCAAGCTGACGGAGAACTACACAAACGCTTACGGCAAGGAGAAACAGCGAACCTATCTAAAATACTGGAATGAAATGACGGATGAGGAGAAGGTGAAGGTGCTTGCACGAATCTTCGCGGACGCCAAACAGGACCCGGACAAATACATTGACGATCTGATGAAAGGGGTGAATTGAAATGGCGTATGAAAGGACTGTACATTTCACCGTCACGGAAAACGCGGTCAATCCCTGCGATCCGCAATATGCCGGTGTGCAGGGGGATCACAACTCTACGCTTATCTCCTTTGATTTAAGCGAAAAACTGGCGTCTGAGAACTACAAATACCGGGTGGAATTTACGGATGGAATGGGAGCGTTTTTGACAACGGAATTCCTTCCACTGACGGGTACAGAAGTGAAAATGGTGAATGTCCCTATTCCCCGCGAGTGGACACAGGCGGGAGGAGCGGGAGAAGTCAGGCTAGTTATATCCGAATTGGACGCACTGAACAATGAGCTGCACACGGTATTTTCTGCCGTGGGGAGAGTGTATTTCGCTTCCCGGTCATCTGGCCCAGACAGCGATATGAGGGTGCTGTATCACGGATTATCCTCTCTTGTCGCCGATATGCACAACGCAGTGGACGAAGCGAACCAGGCCACGGATAATGCCAATGAAGCAGCGGACGCCGCAAATGAAGCGGCAGGATCGGTTAATGAAGCACTGTCCAATACGGCGGAAGCCATCGACGGGGCCAATGCAGCGCGGGATGCGGCGAATCTGGCGGCTCAGGAGGCGGAAGAAGCGGCGGCAACGGCAGAAGAGGAAGCGGAGGCGGCCCATCAGATTAGTTTGGCAGCCCAGGCAGCGGCAGGGAAAGCAGATA
>CAJFNR010000028.1 GCA_904395335.1 Candidatus Avimonas narfae
AAGCCGACCGCTTTACAGCAATCGACTTCTTTCGACAATGGCCCGCCCGGAGGGATTCGAACCCCCGGCCTTTGGAATCGGAATCCACTGCGATATCCAGCTTCGCCACGGGCGGGTATATAGCCCCCACAGGAGCGCCCTCTATTGTACATCGTTTGCCGGTGTTTTGCAAGCCCCAAAATCAATTTTCGGACGGGATGAAAAAAACGCGGAGAATTCCGGAAAAAATGTTGGGAAAACCTTGTCCTTGCGTGCAAATCATTGTATGATAAGCCTGCTGAAATCTCTGCCCGGAAAGGGAGAGAAACCCGAATTTACAGGGGAAAGGCAGGAGAGAACAATGACGAAATACACTCTGAGCGGCCTGACGGCGGAGGAGCTGCAGGCGATTCAGGAAGCGGCGCCGGAGCTGCGCATCGAGACGGGGGAAGGGGGCATTCCGGTATCCTTCCGCCGGGAAGGGCAGGGCCTGGGTGTCCGCTGCGCCGGCGGTGTGCGCACGATCCGCTACGATACCCGCAATGCGCTGATGCGGGCGCTGGGCCTGCTGGTGGAGCAGGACCGGCTCCATCCCGGTACGGATTACGACATGGAGGAAACGCCGGCATTCCGCACTCTGGGCGCCATGCTGGACAACTCCCGCAACGCGGTGATGAAGGTGGAGACGGTGAAAAAGGCCTGCCGTCTGCTGTCGCTGATGGGGTACAATACCCTGATGCTCTACACCGAGGATATGTACGAGATCGAGGGCGAGCCCTACTTCGGCTATATGCGGGGCCGCTTTAATTCGGCGGACTGGAAGGAAATGGACGACTACGCGGCCCTGATGGGCATTGAGCTGGTCCCCTGCATCCAGACGCTGGCCCACCTGGAAGCCATCCTGCGCTGGCCGGCTTACGGCGGGTTGAAGGACTGCGACAACATCCTCACCGTGGGTGACGACCGGGTATATGAGCTCATCGACAAGATGCTGGCCACCATGTCGAAAAACGTGCGCAGCCGCCGCATCCATATCGGTATGGACGAAGCCGGCATGCTGGGCCGTGGCCAGTATCTGCGCCGCAACGGCTACCGCTCCAACCACCAGATCATGCTGGAGCACCTGACCCGGGTGGTGGAGCTGTGCCGGAAGTACGATTATCAGCCTATCATGTGGAGCGACATGTTTTTCAGCATGAGCTCGCCCATTGAGGCCTATTACGACAAAAACACCGTCATTCCGGAGGAGGTCATCAAGCTGGTGCCGCCGGAGGTGACGCTGACTTTCTGGGATTATTACCATCTGGACCCCACCATTTACGACCACATGATCGACCAGCACCGCCGGTTCCACAACCCCATGCTGTTTGCGGGCGGCGCGTGGAAATGGAGCGGCCTGACCCCGGTCAACCACTTCGGCCAGAAGGTGGCCAAGGTGGCTCTGGAGCGGCTGCGGGACAAGGAAGTGGATCAGGTCATGGTCACCGCCTGGGGAGACAACGGCGGCGAATGCTCCGTGTTCGCGGTGCTGCCCACGCTGCAGACCTATGCGGAGGGCTGCTGGTCCGGCGATCTTAGCGATGAGCATCTGTCCCGCCGGCTGAAAACCTGCGCCGATGCGGATCTGGAGGGCTTCCTGGATCTGGACCTGGCCAACTATCCCCCCAACCGGAACGACAACGACACCGAATCCATCAACTGCTCCCGTTACCTGCTGTATCAGGATGCGCTGGCCGGCCTGTTCGACCGCCTGATTGTGGAGGGGACGGATGCGCAGTATGCCTCCTATGTGCCGGTGCTGGAAAAACGGCAGGCGGAAAATCCACGCTGGGCCTATCTGTTTGAGACGCAGAAGGCGCTGTGCCATGCGCTGGCGGTGAAATCCGAGCTGGGCCTTAAGCTGAAAAAGGCCTACGACGCCGGCGACCGCGCCGCACTGGCCTCCCTGGCGGATCACGATATCCCCGAGGCGGTGCAGCGGGTGGAGGCGCTGGCGGAGGCGGTGCGCCACCAGTGGCTGACGGATAACAAGCGCTTCGGGCTGGACGTGCAGCAGATCCGCTACGGCGGCCTGTGCGCCCGGCTGGAGGAGGCGGCCCGGGCGGTGCGCGATTATCTGGACGGCCGTGTGGAGGCCATCGACGAGCTGGAGCAGAAGCGCCTGTTCTTCGACTGCCGCCCGGACGACGACGGGCAGGATATCCGCATCCAGCCCAATGTCTGGTCCCAAATGGTGACGGTCAATACGCTGTAAGACGTTTACAATACCCGTTCTTCCGACGGGGAAGGAGAGGAAATCATCATGCCCATTACGTTTGTTCCCGAAACGCAGACCTTTTATCTGGATACGGATAACACCAGCGCCATTTTCCGGGTGTACGACCAGGGCTATATCCTGACCGAATACTGGGGAAAGCGCATCCATCACGCGGACTTGACACGCCTGCAGAAGGTGTATGCCTCCGGTTTTTCCCCCAATTATCCGGGTGCGGTGGACCGAAGCTGGAGCCTGGACCTGATCCCCACCGAATATCCGGTATACGGCGGCGGCGACTACCGTTCCCCCGCTGTGCAGGTGCAGTTCCCCGACGGCAGCCGTCTGCTGGATTTCAAATACCACTCCCACCGGGTGCTGGAGGGCAAGCCGGAATTGCCGGGCCTACCGCATCTGGACGGCGCGGACTGCACGCTGGAGCTGACCCTGCGCGACGATTATTCCGGCCTGGAGGTGGTGTTGAGCTACTCCCTGTTTGAGAAAATTGATATCATCGCCCGCAGCGCCCGCATCTGCAACAAAACCGGCGCCCCGCTGAAGGTGACCCGCGCCCTGAGCGCCAGCATCGACCTGCCCCGGGCGGATTTCGACATGATCGGTCTGTACGGCGCCCATATCCGGGAGCGTCAGCTGGACCGTACGCCCCTTCGCCACGGTATCCAATCGGTGGAGAGCCGCCGCGGCGCTTCCAGCCATCAGCACAACCCCTTTGCCGCCCTGGTGTCCCGTGAAACCACGGAGTTTTCCGGTGACGCTTACGGCGCGGCGCTGATCTACAGCGGCAACTTTGTCATTTCCGCCGAGGTGGACAGCTTTGACACCACCCGGTTCCAGCTGGGCATCAATCCCTTTGATTTCTCCTGGAAGCTGGAGGACGGTGAGGAATTCGTCACCCCGGAGGCGGTGATGACCTACACCGACCAGGGGCTCAACCGTATGTCCCAGAATTTCCACAACGCCTTCCGGCATCATCTGGGCCATACCCGCATCCGCAACAAGGTGCGTCCCATCGTCATCAACAACTGGGAGGCCACCTATTTCGACTTCGACGAGGAGAAGCTGTTCGGCATCATCGACTGCTGCAAGGGATTGGGCATCGATACCTTTGTACTGGACGATGGCTGGTTCGGCAAGCGGTACAACGACGTGTGCTCCCTGGGCGACTGGGTGGTCAACAAGGACAAGCTGCCTCACGGTTTGGATCCCATCATCGAGCGGTGCGAACAAAACGGTATGTCCTTCGGCCTGTGGTTTGAGCCGGAGATGGTGTCCGAGGATAGCGACCTGTACCGCGCCCATCCGGAATGGGCGATCCACAAGGAGGGACGCCCCTTCTGCACCGGCCGCTGCCAGCTGGTGCTGGATCTGGCCAACCCGGAGGTGCTGGAATACCTGAAGAAGGCCCTGAGCGACGTGCTGGCCAACCACCGTATTTCCTATGTCAAGTGGGATATGAACCGGCACATCACCGACGCGTATTCCTCCGCCCTGCCGGCGGACCGCCAGCCGGAGATCTACCACCGGTATATGCTCAACCTGTATGCTCTGCTGGACTATCTCAACAAGCGCTTCCCCGACGTGGCGTTTGAGGGCTGCTCCGGCGGCGGCGGCCGGTTTGACGCGGGAATGCTGTACTATATGCCCCAGACCTGGACCAGTGACGATTCCGACGCCATCGAACGGCTGAAAATCCAGTACGGCACCTCCTTTGCCTATCCGCCCCAGTGCATGACCGCCCACATTT
Organism: Candidatus Avimonas narfae; assembly: GCA_904395335.1. GTDB lineage: Bacteria > Bacillota > Clostridia > Oscillospirales > Acutalibacteraceae > Avimonas_A > Avimonas_A narfae. Next base: position 3,999 of record CAJFNR010000028.1, read on the forward strand.
CCGCTTCCCCCAACCATCAGATGGGCCGTGTCACGCCGTATGACACCCGGGCGCGGGTGGCCATGAGCGCTTCCTTCGGCTATGAGCTGAATCCCCTGCACCTTACCGACGAGGAGCGGGAGGAGATCAAGAATCAAACCGCCCGCTACAAGAAGATTGCGCCTCTGGTGACGGAAGGGGATTTCTATCGTCTCATCAGCCCCTTTGACCGCAATTGCTGTGCCTGGATGTTCGTTTCCCCGGACAAGCGCCGGGCGGTGGCCGTCTATGTGCAGAAGCTGGGCGTACCTGCCTGGCCCCGGAACCTGGTGTATCTGGCCGGGTTGAACCCCGATGCCCGGTACCGCATTGAGGAGATGGACGGCGAATTCTACGGTGACGAGCTGATGCACGCCGGCATTGCCCTGCCGTGGATGGGCGATTTCCAGAGTGCGTCCTTTACCCTGGAGCAGATCGACTGAAAAACTGAACAATAGAAAAGGCCCCGAATACCGCTGTCAGCGGTATTCGGGGCCTTTTGTCATAAATCGTCCGCGTCCTGCTCCGGGACAGGATCGTCCTCCGCTGTGCCGGTGTAGCTGCCCAGCACGTCGGAATGGACCTCCCCCCGACCCTGCTGTGCCATGGTGTCGGTGCTGTTCTGGGCCTCCGGAGAGAGGCGGGGGCGGCGGATACGGATCTTGTAATGATGGACCGGCTCCTGTTCGGCCATGAGAAAGCCTCCTTTAATAATCCTCGACATGGATCTGGAAATAGGACTGGGGGAATTTGCAGGTGGGGCACATAGTGGGCGGCTGTGCGCCGCGGTGGACATGGCCGCAGTTAAGGCAGATCCACAGGGTGTTTTCATCCCGCTGGAATACCTTGCCCGTCTGGATATTGTCCGCCAGCTTTTTGAAGCGCTCCTCGTGCCGCTGTTCGATTTTTCCCACCAGCTCGAAGGCGGCGGCAATGTCCTTGAAGCCCTCCTCCCGGGCGGTTTTGGCGAAGTCCGCATACATCTCAGTCCATTCGTACCGCTCGCCCGCGGCGGCGTCCAACAGGTTGTCCACGGTGCCCGGCATAGTATTGCCGTGCAGGCGCTTGAACCACAGCTCGGCGTGCTCCTTTTCGTTCCGAGCGGTTTCGTCGAAGATATCGCCGATTTGCTGATACCCGTCCTTGCGCGCCTGGGCGGCATAGAAGGTGTACTTATTGCGGGCCTGGCTCTCTCCGGCGAAGGCGGCCATCAGGTTGGCTTCGGTCCGGCTCCCTTTGAATTCCATACCATCGTTCCTTTCGGATAAAGTGAGTGTCAGCGATAGTATGGCCCGTCCGGAGCCGTTTACGCAGCCGGTGGATAAATTCCCCGGGATTCGGTTGATGGAACACAGACATAAACGCGGGAATGAGCGTGTGCCCATTCCCGCGTTTTATAAGTTTGCCGATGGATTTATTGTCGCTGTTTTCTGCGTAACACCAGGCAGACACTTCCTCCCGCAATAGCTGCTAAGAGAAGAGCGGCGGGGATTGCCTCACCGGTGGAGGGGAAAGAACCGCCTGCTGAGGTGGGAGAAGAAGCGGTGGGGTTCGTTGTATCCGGTTTGGTAGGATCGGACGGACTACCGGGATCGGTGAGGTTGTCAGATGGCTCGGTGGGATCGGCGTCGGTGGGATCCGTATCCGACGGGGCAGGGGATTCGGCCAGGGCTTTCGTGGCAGCGGTCAGCGCATTCGCGGCGCTCTCCAACTCCTCCTGAGAGGTGGCGTTAGCATCCTCCCGGGCGATTGCCAGTAGATTTCGGGCCTTTGTCAGAGCGCCGGCAAACTGCTCGGCTGCGGCAGCACCAGCCTGTTCCACGAGGCCGTCCTGCTCCGCCTGTTCGGCTTCGGCGATGGCGGCTTCCAGGGAAGCGGTATCCCAGATCGCCTGTCCCCAGACACGGAACTCATACAGCGAATAACCGTAAGCGCTGCCGCGTTGGACGCCCTGCATACGAATGTACCGGCCGGTTCCTGACACCGGGAACTGCTGTTCACCAGCTCCGTTTGCGGTTCCGGTATAGATGGTGTTGAAGTTTACGTTGTCATCGGATACCTGAATCCGGTATTCCTTGCCGAAAGCCAGCTCCCAGTTTAAGGACACCTGATGGATGTCGTAAGTATGGCCCAGATCAATGGTGATGCTGGCCCCGTCCAGCTCTTCGGCAGATTTTCCTTCCACATAGGAGCTCCAGCGGGTGCCCAGGTCACCGTCGGTGACGTAGGAGGCGAGATAGTCCGTTTCCTCCAAGCTGGCGGTGGCGGGTTTCCCTTTGGAAATTTCGTCTCGGTCGTCCTGTACAACCGTCCATTCCCTGGTGCTGGTGACGGTTTCTTCATCGCGGGTATAGGAGGCGGTCAGCACATATTCCCCGGCGGCATCCTTGGGCATTTCGACGGTAAAAGTTTGGGTTTGGCGGTCGGCGTCGTCTGCGGTACCGGCCTTTTTGACGGAATACGAAGCGGTTTGCTGGGAAAGCACCGTATTTCCCTGAGACAGGGTCACGGTCACAGCCAAATCGTCAATGTCCTCGTTGAGGTCGTTGAGCAGCGTAACCGGAATGGCGAGCGTTTGGCCGGCTTCTACCGTCTCCGTGTATTCCTCGATGATGATACCCAGAGGAGCAAAGGCGTTACGGAATGCCTCCTTATAGATCGGGTGGATCTTTGGCGTGGATAGGTCGGGCATCAGTACGTCGCTGGTTTCTCCTTGTCCGTTGGGGATGGAATAGGTCAGTCCGGTGAAATGCATAATGCATACATAGGCTCGCCCCACACGCCAGAATTCCGTCAGCTGGGAGACTGCCTTGGCGTAAAATTCCCGCCGCTCCTCTGCAGTGGAACCCGTCATCCAGCGGTCGTAATAGGATTTGGTAAGCGAGGTGGGATCACCGTTGCGATCCACCCACAGCCAGTCGTATTCGTTGACGATGCGGGGGAAATCTCCGTACCATCGTTCCTTGTTGCTGCTTCTCATCTGATTGTTGGAGGTTATGTTCAAATCAGACAGGGTGAAGTTGTTGTCGATGAACAGATAGGGATGGCATTCCTGGGTATCGGTTTCCGCCTGTGTGGGCGCCCAGCCGTTGTCCCACGGCCGGTTCTGCAGGTCATGATCCCGGACGGCCCGAATGGTGGGGGCGGTGGCGGTGCCGTTCTTATCCTCATTCTGCATATCCCACTGGATGACCGAAGGATGGTTACAGCGGTCGTCCATCCACTGGAGCGTTTCCGGAATCAGTGTTTCGGAGGTACAGCCGTCGTCGCATCCGCCGAACCAGGCGAATTCGTCCATGATCAGGAAGCCTTCCTCGTCGGCAACATCATACCAGAGGGAAGGGGCGAAACCGATATGGAAGCGGAGCACATCCCAGCCCACATCCTTGAATTCCCGGTACAGCGCGCGCGCCCAGTTTTCCTCCCACGGATGCTGTTCTCGCTGCGGGTCCTCATAAAAGCGGTGCATGGCCACATTGGTCCCGCGCAAATAATAGACTTCGCCGTTGAGCATAGGCAGCTTTGTCTCGGGATCGTAATAGAAGGTCCGCATACCGAAACGGCTGGTATAGGTGTCGCCCGCGGTTACGGCTTCGATCTCATAAAGATAGGGATTGTCCGGGGTCCACTGCTTGCTTTCATCAAAGCCATCCAGAGGGATCTCCGAAACCGGCAGGGTGATTTCCTCACCGGCCTTTACCTGTATGCCGGATATGGTGAGGGTGCCGGCCAGCCGTTTGTCCATGACGGGTTCGCCGTTTTCGTATACTCCCCGCTCATAAATCCGGTAAGTTACATCGGTTACCACATCGGAGGCGGAACGGTTCTGCAGCGTGGTTCTCACCTGGACCCGGCCGTTTTCCAGGTCTGCGGCGGTCTGCAGGGCGGAAACCTGAGGGTCGGCGTTGAAGATCACATACACGCTGTCCGTGATGCCCGGGTAGTAGTTGTCGCGCTCAGGGTCATGGCCTGTATGGGCGGGACAATTGGGATCGTCCTTCTGATACTGGGCGTTGCCCACCATGATGGCGATATCGTTGACCCCTTCCCGCAAATAGGCAGAAATATCGGTGGAGGAGGAGGTATAATTGTACGGGTATTCCTCCACAAATTGCCCGTTGACATAGATATACCGCCCGTAATTGGCCATATTGATTTTCAGGGTAGCCGACCCTGTGGGGGCTTCGGCCAGATCCACGGTGGTGTGATACCACAGCGCTTGGTTTTCATGACTGCCCATATCCTCCGCGGCACTGTTCCACAGACCGGGAACCGGAATGGTATTGCCGTAGGTGACGGGAGGCTGGACGGGGATGGCGTCACCGTAGACAAAGGAAGTATGCGTGCAGTCCCAAACCCCATCCAGACAGACACTAAGCCGTTCACTGCCGGTGGGGAGGGAGTCCACGATCACACCACCGGTGACCGATTCTTCACGGAGAGCTAACGTGTCGATCCACAGGTCGGCGTCTTCCTGTAGGGTGAAGAGAAGGGTGGAACCGGAAACGAGGCCTGCCGCGCTTCCGCCTGTTGTCTGATAGAGGTGGGCGTCAGTGGCGGAAAGGGACAGGTCGCGTTTGGAAATGCCGTTTACCGACAAAGTGACTTTGGCACCCGCTGTCGCCCGATAGCGCAGAGCGTAGAAATTTTTCCCCTCCATTCCCTCAGGTACGGTGAAGGATACCGACTGTCCCGCTTTGGTCAGATGGGCGGCGGAACCCAGGATGGACATGTTATCCTGCTCGGCTTTACAGCCATTTAGCGCGGCATTCTTGGCCGGGAGCACGGAGGAATCCATCTCCTCCTCAGTGGAAAATGGAGTGTAGCTGAAATCCACATAATCCATGTTGATATCCGCACGGGGAATAAATTTAACGGTGGCGTTTTCGGGAATATAGAATTCTTCATCGCTTTTAGCGGTCTGGCCCTGTTCCATGCTCCAGCCGGAAGAATGGGGATAGTCGATGCCGGTGATCAGCCGGTAGCTGCCTCCGGCTTCCTTCACGTACACGTCCACCGTGCTGGAATGATAGTCGGAGCAGTATTCAATGGCGATATGATTGGCTTCTGGAACATTTTCAAAAATAAAGCTTCGCCCGGCTGTCTGGCCCACTACCTTGCCGCCGCTGGCAAAGGGATCATCAGCATAGGCTTGCTCGTTGGGGAGGACGGTCACCCCGTCGGTATCCAGCACAGTGGAGCTTTCGAATTCCAGCCGGGTACCATCAGGAGGATTTTCGGCCAGTGCGCCACCGGCACTGCCTGTAGCCATAGAAAAGAGCAATGCGCCGGTAGCTACAAAGGAAAAGCCTTTTTATGCTTTCAACATAAATTCACCCCTAAACTTAATATAAATACCTATATTAACCATATTAGACAAAATGAATATGTTTGTCAAGGGAACTTTGATCACGATTGAACACAAAAAAATTTCCCCACCGGCTTGCATTGGACAGAAAGAAGTGGTATACTATACCCGTTGATAGTGAGATGATGAAGAGTGGGGTGACCCGCTCTTTTATCTTTGTTAGGAAGAAAGAGGGACGCCATGAGCCAACGAGGGAAAAAACAAGGGCCCGGAGCCGGTAACACGGTGGCGGTTTGTACGCGACTGGCTCAGCCGGTGGCAGAAGAGCTGGGGCTTCAGCTGTGGGATGTGCGCTTTGTTAAGGAGGGTGCCGATTGGTATCTCCGGTTTTTCATCGACCGGGAGGGCGGCGTCACCATCGATGACTGCGAGGAGATGTCCCGCCGGATGGATAAGCTGCTGGATGAGGCGGATCCCATCGCCTGCTCCTATTGCCTGGAGGTCAGCTCCCCCGGTGTGGAGCGGGAACTGTCCCGGCCGGAGCATTTTGAGCAGTTTTTGGGTTGGCCGGTGAAGGTGCGCACCATCCGTCCGGTGGACGGCGTGAGGGAGTTTGTCGGCCTGTTGGAACGCTGGGACGGGGAAACCGCCTCTCTGGAAATTGAGGAGGAGGACGGCTGCCGCCATGTGTTTTCCCGTAAGGATGTCGCCTCCGTCCATCTTACGGAGGAGTGGGAGGACGTGCCGGAGGAGGATGCCTGAAAGTGCGGCTTCGCGCGGGGCATTCGGCATTCCGGTCCCTGGATCATTATGAAAGAATCCTATACTATTACTATATAAGGAGAAGAGGAAAGGCGGATAGGAAAATGAGCAACACCGAATTTTTTGAGGCGGTTAAGCTGCTGGAAAAGGAGAAGGGCATTCCGGCGGATTACCTGATGGAAAAGATTCAGGCCGCTATCGTTATTGCCGTCAAGCGTGACTACGGCGGGAAGGAGAATATCCGGGTGGTAATGGATCCCGCCACCTCCGAATTTGCGGTCTCGCTGTATAAGACCGTGGTGGAAGAGGTAGAGGATCCCGATGTGGAAATGACCATGGAAGAGGCCGCCCGTTATTCCAAGACCGCCAAGGTGGGCGATACGGTGGAAATCCCGCTGGAGACTAAGGAATTCGGGCGCATTGCCGCCCAGACGGCCAAGCACGTCATCCGCCAGGGCATCCGCGAGGCGGAGCGGGGCCAGCAGATGCAGGAATTCCAGCGCCGCAATCAGGAGCTGGTGACGGCGGTGGTTACCCGCATGGATCCCCGCACCGGAGCGGCCACGGTGGAGATCGGCTCCTCCGAAGCCGTCCTGCCGAAAAATGAGCAGATCGAGGGGGAGGTCCTCAAGGAGGGCGACCGCATCAAGGTCTATGTGGTGGATGTGCGCGACGGGGATAAGGGCCCCCGCGCCCTAATTTCCCGCACGCACCCCGGGCTGGTGAAGCGCCTGTTTGAAATGGAAGTACCCGAGATTTTTAGCGGCGTGGTGGAAATCAAGTCCATTTCCCGGGAGGCAGGCTCCCGCTCCAAGCTGGCGGTGCTCAGTCACGACGAAAACGTGGATGCTGTCGGGGCCTGCATCGGTCCCCGGGGCGCTCGTGTGAACAGCATTGTGGAGGAGCTGGGCGGCGAAAAGATCGACGTGGTGGAATACAGCGACGATCCGGAAAAGTTTATCGCCGCATCGCTGGCTCCGGCAAAGGTGCTGTCGGTGGAGGTGGATCCCGACGGGGCGAAGACTAGCCGTGTCACTGTTCCCGACGCCCAGCTGTCCCTAGCTATCGGCAACAAGGGACAGAATGCCCGGCTGGCGGCCAAGCTGACGGGGTGGAAAATCGACATCCGTCCGGAAAGCGGCTTTTACGGCGAATAAGGCTACGGCCTTCAGCCCGGTGGAGAAAGGATGAGGTTCATGGCACATGTCAAGCGGGTTCCCCTGCGCAAATGCACCGGCTGCGGGGAGATGAAGCCCAAAAAGGACCTGGTCCGGGTGGTCAAAAGCCCGGAGGGGGAGATTTCCCTGGATCTCACCGGCCGCAAGCCGGGGCGGGGCGCTTACGTCTGCCGCAGCGCCGCCTGCCTGCAGGCCGCGCGTAAGGCGCGGCGTCTGGAGCGGGCCTTCGCCTGTGCCATTCCCGCCGAGGTATACGACCGTATGGAGGAGGAGCTGACATCTGGTGACTAAAAAAAGCGCCGGCCTGCTGGGTATGGCCCGGCGGGCGGGAAAGGTGACCGCCGGATTCGACGCGGTGGTCCGCCTCCTCAAAGAGGGAAAGGCGTACCTGACGCTGACGGCGGCGGATCTTTCGGACAAAACGGAAAAAGAGCTGCGGTTTGCCGCTGGAGAAAAGGGTGGCAGCCGGATCCTCCGTTTGGGGGAAAGCAAGGAAAATTTAGGGCATCTGCTGGGCTACGGCCGCCCCGTAGGGGTGTTGGCCGTATCGGATAAGGGCTTCGCCGCCTCCCTGCAGGGGGCTTTAGCGGCGGAAACGCCGGAAGAACAACAGACAAGGGCCGCCGAGACAGGCGGGGACATACAGGAGGGTTTCGCTTATGATGATTAAATACCGTGTCAGCGAGGTGGCCAAGGATTTCGGCGTTCCCACCAAAGAGGTGACGGAGCTGTTGGCCCGCTATTTCGACACGCCCAAGAAGAGCATGACGGCGCTGGAAGAGCAGGAGCTGGACATCGTCTTTGAATCCCTGACCCAGAGCCACCAAGTGGAGAGCTTCGACGAATACTTTGCCACCGCTGCGGAGAAAGAGCCGGCAAAGCCGGCAGCCCCCAAGGCGGAAGTTACCGCCCCTACGAAGGCAGAAAAGGAGGCGCCGAAACCGGCAGCTCCCAAGGCGGCTGCCCCGTCCAAGCCCGCTGCCCCTGCTCCCAAGGCGGAGGCCCCCAAGCAGAAGCAGCCCGCACGGCCCAAGGCGCAGATCGAGCGCCGCACCGTGGATACCCGCACGCCCCAGGTGAATGTGGGCAAGTACGATGAAAAATTCGACATGCTGGCCCAGACTTCCAACCGGGTGCGCGGCGACGGCGGCGCGGTGAAGAAGCAGAAGATCAACCAGAAGTCCCAGCAGTACCGCAAGCCCCGCTCCCGCAAGGAGACGGAGGCGGAGCGCCTGCGCCGCATCCAGATGGAGCGGCAGAAGAAGCATATGACCATCACGGTAGGGGATACCATTACGGTGGGCGAGCTGGCCAGCCGTCTGAAGGCCACCTCCGCTGAGGTTATCAAAAAGCTGATGCAGATGGGGGTCATGGCCACCGTCAATCAGGAGGTGGATTTCGATACCGCTTTCCTGGTGGGCGAAGAATTCCATGCCAAGGTGGAGCACGAGGTGGTGGTCACCATCGAGGAGCGCATCATCGACGACAGTGAGGACACCGATACCGACCTGCAGCCCCGGGATCCTGTGGTAGTGGTCATGGGGCACGTGGACCACGGAAAAACCTCCATTTTGGATGCTATCCGGAATACCCGGGTCACCGAGGGCGAAGCCGGCGGCATCACCCAGCACATCGGCGCCTACCGCGTCCAGTGCGGGGATCAGTATCTCACCTTCCTGGACACCCCCGGCCACGCGGCGTTCACCGCCATGCGGGCGCGGGGCGCCCAGGTTACGGACATCGCCATCCTGGTGGTGGCGGCCGATGACGGTATCATGCCGCAGACGGTGGAGGCCATCAACCACGCCAAGGCGGCGGGGGTATCCATCATCGTGGCCATCAACAAGATGGATAAGCCCGAGGCCAATCCTGACCGGGTTATGCAGCAGCTCACGGAGCACGAGCTGGTTCCCGAGGAGTGGGGCGGCGATGTGATCTGCGTACCGGTTTCCGCCAAGACAGGCATGGGGCTGGATAAGCTGCTGGAAACGGTACTGCTGGTGGCGGAGATCCGCGAACTGAAGGCCAACCCGGCCCGCGCCGCCAAAGGCACCGTTATTGAGGCACGGCTGGACAAGGGCCGCGGGCCTATCGCCACGGTGCTGGTGCAAAACGGTACCCTGCATTCCGGCGACATACTGGTGGCTGGTACGGCTGTGGGCCGTGTGCGCGCCATGACCGACGACCGCGGCCGAAAGGTGGAGGAAGCCGGTCCCTCCGTGCCGGTGGAGATCATGGGCCTGGATGAAGTGCCGGAATCCGGCGACGTGTTCAACGCCGTCACCGACGAACGTCTGGCCCGGGAATTGGTGGAGCAGCGCAAGCAGGCCGCCAAGGAGGAGCAGTTCAGCCAGTATCAGAAGGTGACGCTGGATAACCTGTTTGATCAGATGAAGCAGGGGGAAATGAAAGAGCTGAGCATCATCGTCAAGGCGGATGTTCAGGGCTCCGTGGAGGCTGTCAGGCAGTCTCTGGAAAAGCTGTCCAACAGCGAGGTTCGTGTCCGCGTCATCCACGGCGCCGTGGGCGCGGTGACGGAGAGCGACGTCATGCTGGCCAATGCCTCCAATGCCATTATCGTGGGCTTCAACGTGCGGCCTGACCCGCTGGCCCAGGCCGCGGCGGAGCGGGACGGCGTGGATCTGCGGCTGTACCGCATCATCTACGACTGCATCGAAGAAATCGAATCCGCCATGAAGGGCATGCTGGCTCCCAAGACGCGGGAAGTGATGCACGGCCGGGTGGAGGTTCGCCAGGTCTATCGGATCACCGGTGTGGGCGCCGTGGCCGGTTGCTATGTTCTGGACGGCAAGGTGATGCGCAACGACCTGATCCGGGTGGTGCGGGACGGCATCATCATCGCCGACGACAAGATGAGCTCCCTGAAGCGCTTCAAGGACGATGTCAAGGAAGTGGCCCAGGGCTTCGAATGCGGTATCGGCCTGGAGAAGTTCAACGATATCCGCGAGGGCGATATTTACGAGGCCTATATCATTGAGGAATACCGCGACTGAATAAGCGCGGACGGGCGGCGGGCAGTGGCTCCGCCGCCTTTCCCAACGGCGGACCCCGCCGGGAGAGGAGAGATAAAAGCCATGCCGAGCCATCGGATCGACCGTATCAGCGAGGATATTCGCCGGGAGCTTACTGCGATTTTGCGTACCGTCAAGGATCCCCGGGTGACGGACGTCATGCTGAGCATTGTCCGCGCCGAGGTGACCAACGATTTGTCCTATGCCACAGTGTATATCAGCGCCATGGAGGGGATGGAGGCCGCCCGCACGGCGGTGAAGGGGCTACAGAGTGCTCAGGGTTATGTGCGCCGGGAACTGGGCCATGCTCTGAAGCTACGCCATGTCCCGGAGCTGCGTTTTGTGGCGGACGACTCCATCGAATACAGCGCCCGTATCGCGCGGAAAATCCATGAGCTGGAAAAGGAGGATGACGGCCGTGAGTGAGGATATCACCGTCAGGGAAGCGGCTGCCCTTTTGCAGGGATGGGACCGTATCCTTATCCTGACCCACCAGTATCCGGATGGGGATACCCTGGGATCCGGCTTTGCGCTGTGCCGCGGGCTGCAGCTGCTGGGCAAGACCGCGCGGGTGGAATGCTCGGACCGTATCCCGGAGAAATACGACTATCTGTTTGAGGACTATCAGCAGCCGGAGTTCGAGCCGCATGTGATCTGTGCAGTGGATGTGGCGGATCCCCGTCTGCTGGGGGACAAGCTGTCCGTCTACGCCGACCGGGTGGAGCTCTGTATTGATCATCACGGCTCCAATACGGGCTATGCCCGGCGCCGCCTTCTAGACGCAGGCAGCGCCGCCACGGCGGAGCTCATCCTGGAGCTCCTGCGGGAATGGGGCGTACGGCCCGACCGCATGATCGCGGAATGCCTGTATACCGGCATCGCCACCGATACCGGCTGTTTTAAATATTCCAACACCACGTCCGCTACCCATCGGGCGGCGGCGGAGCTGATGGATATCGGCATCCGTGCCGAACTGATCAACCGGACCATGTTCGATGTCAAATCCCGCCCCCGGGTGGAGCTGGAACGGTTGGCTCTCGACAGCATGCGCTTTTATTTCGGCGGCCGCTGTGCCGTCATGTTCATCACCAACGAGATGGTGAAAAAAGCCGCGGCCGGGGAAAACGATATGGAAGGGCTGGCGCCCATCCCACGGCAAATTGAAGGGGTTTGGGTGGGCGTTACCTTGCGGGAAAAGGCGGACGGCACCTATAAGGTCAGCGTGCGTACCGGTACCCATGCCGATGCTTCGGCCATCTGTGCCGTGCTGGGCGGCGGAGGTCATGTGCGCGCCGCCGGCTGCACCCTGGAGGGTTCTGACGAGCAGGCGGCGGCGCAGATGTTGGAGGCGATTCGCCGTACGGTTCCGGGGATCGCCTGAGGAAGGCCATCCCTTCTATTGCCCTTCCGGTGTCCGCTTTCGCCCTGTGCCTGTGTGGAATATTGATGGCTGGGATCCGTGGATGTTTTTCAGGCGGCGGTTTCCACTGCCTGTGGAAATACACAAGCGTCTTAGATTTTCCGGTACGGTTAAAATGGGGGAGGACCGGGGAAACGTTATGCACCGGTATCAACAGTGGGAAATAACGACAGGAAATATACTGTTTGGATAATATTATCGCTTCATACTGTCTTATGGTGACAAATGAGGTCCGTTATCCTATCCACTGGGGATCAAAGAGGAGCGGAAACTCTCTACAATATTGTAATATGTTAGATAAATATACTAATAGTAATTTTTTTCGGAGCGTAACATGGACGGGATATTGTGTCTGGACAAGCCGCAGGACATCACCTCCTTCGGCTGCTGTGCGGTGGTCCGCCGCCTGATGAAGGAAAAAAAGATCGGTCACGCCGGGACCCTGGATCCCATGGCGACGGGGGTGCTGCCCTTGCTGCTGGGGAAGGCCACCCGCGCGCTTTCCCTGCTGCCCCGTCATGACAAGCGCTATACCGCTGTCCTCCGTTTCGGTTTGACCAGCGACACAGAGGACATTTGGGGCAAGGTAACTGCAATAGGCGGTTCGCTTCCTTCGAGGGAACAGATAGAGGAAGCGTTGCCCTTGTTTCGGGGCGAGATCCGTCAAACGCCGCCGATGATGTCTGCGGTGAAGCAGGGCGGGGTGCGCCTATATGAGCTGGCGCGCCAGGGCAAGGAAGTGGAACGGGAATCCCGTACCGTCACGGTATATTCCCTTAATGCGGTGGAGTACCGGGAAGAAACTGGCGAGCTGACACTGGACTGCCACTGCTCCCAGGGGACGTATATCCGTACCTTGTGTTCGGAACTGGGAAAGCGGCTGGGCTGCGGGGCGGTGATGACAGACCTGCGGCGGACCATGGCGGCGGGATTTGAGCTATCCTGCTGTGTAACTTTGCAGGAGGCGGAGCGGCTGGCGGAACAGGGAGAGCTGGCTTCCCGTCTACTGCCGGTGGAAACCGTGTTCGCTGATCTACCTCTGGTGACGGTGACGGCGGCTCAGGCAGTGCGCTTCGGCAATGGAGGGGCCTTGTCGCTGGACCGGTTGCGCGTACCGGTGCTCAGCGATGTCCGGGTGCGGTCGCCGGAAGGGGAGTTCCTGGGGTTGGGGCGTCCGGAGGAGGGGCAGTTGAAGGTTTTGCGCCTTTTTGCCCGAGAGCGGGGGAAGGAAAATGTTTGAGAGTCTGAAGGTATATCATCCGGACAGCGGTGAACGGCTCCCGGATAGGCCCCGCGCGGTGGCTCTCGGCCTGTTTGACGGCATTCATCTGGGACACCGGGCGGTGATTTCCCAGGCCATTGGCCGGGAGATAGGTGGCTGCCAGCTGGCCTCCTGTATCTATACTTTTTTCCAGCCGCCTACCTCTCTTTATAAGGAGAAGGCCGGGGAACTGTGTTCTCCGGCTCAGAAGAAGCAGGTGCTCCAGTCCATGGGAGTGGAGGAACTGGTGGAGGCGGACTTTGAAGCGGTGCGGAGCCTGACGCCGGAGCAGTTCGTCCGGGAGATCCTTCACGGGCTGCTGAACGCCCGCCAGGTCAGCTGCGGCTTCAACTACCGTTTCGGACGGGGAGGAGCAGGGGATGCCGCTGAGCTGGCCCGGCTCTGCGCTCGGTGGGATATTCGGGTGGTGACGGTGCCCGCGGTGGAAGTCGAAGGGGAACCAGTCAGCTCCAGCCGGATCCGCCGGCTGGTGGAGCAGGGGGAAGTGCGTGAAGCCTCCCGGCTGCTGGGGCGTGCCTTCTGTATCGATTTTCCCGTGGTCACGGGTCAAAAGCTGGGGCGTGTATTGGGTACGCCGACCATCAATCAACCGCTGCCGCCGGACTTTGTCTACCCGCGCTTCGGCGTCTATGCCTCCTGTGTGGAAACCGGGGGACGGGTTTACCACGGCGTCACCAATGTGGGAATGCGTCCTACCGTGGCTGACCGCCCTGGCGGCCCGGTGGAGCAGCCGCTGACGGAGACATGGATCCCTGATTTTACCGGGGATTTGTACGGGGAAGAGGTACCGGTATCGCTGGTGAAGTTCCTGCGTCCGGAGCGGAAATTTTCTTCCCTGGAGGAGCTGAAAGAACGCATCCGTCGGGATGGAGATGAGGCGCGGACGGCTGTGCTGGGCAGCGGCCGGGAGACAGGCATCCGGGCGGTGTTGTTCGACTTTGACGATACCCTGCAGAACCGGCCGGCGGCTTTTAAAAAGTATACGGACTTTTTTTTAGAAAAATATTTTCCTGCACTTTCTGCTGAACAGAAGGAACAACGGGCGGAGGAGATGCTGCAGCGCAATAACGGTGGCTATGTCGCCTATTTGGAGTATTTTTCCTCCCTGTTTGAATCGTGGAAATGGGACGACGCCCCGCCGGCCGAGGACATCTACCGGGAGTTTCAGCTTCGCTTTCCCGAGTACTCCACGCTTTTTTCCGATGCGGTGCCCGTATTGAAGGAGCTGCGCCGTCGTGGATTCCGGCTGGGAATCATCACCAACGGCCCTTCCGTACAGCAGAACCGCAAGCTGGATGTATCCGGTGTACGCCCGTATATGGATATCGCGGTGGTGTCGGGGGATGAGCAGGTGCACAAGCCGGATCCGGAAATTTTCCGCCGCACGGCGGCCCGGCTGGGGATTCCCTGCTCCTGCTGTGTATATGTGGGGGACCATCCGGTCAACGATGTCCAGGGCTCCCTTTCTGCCGGGATGAAGCCGGTCTATATCAATCCCTTTTACACACCGGTGCATCCGCAGGGAGTGCCGGAAATCCATACCCTTACCGAGCTGTTAAATTTGCTGCCCGGTCAATCGGAATTGCCAGAATGACAAAAAGCCAACCGGACAGATTATATTAAAATCTGTCCGGTTGGCTTTTTGCCTTATGAGTCTTTTCCTCGGAAAAAGTGTATAACGATTTGTTTGCAGTTTCGGTGGTGTCCAGGAACCATACGGAGTCTGTTCAACCCGGCAGGCTTCCTATTCCCGGGTGGTAAACAGCTCAATTTGGGCGGTATCGCTGAAATTTTCGGTCTTCAACGTGAAGGACGCCACACCATCCGCGATCTGAAGGTCAAATGTCTTATCGTCAATAAGGACATATCCGTACTGGATGTCCAGGTCAACAACAAACTCCGCGCTGGTTAAAGCGGACCCCTCCTCGCTAAATATGAGGGGATCCAACTCCATGAGCGCATAGCTTTGATGGGGCAGCTCCTGCACCGTCTCATAGAGAGGGTTGAGTATTTTGCTGTTCAGCGTTTCTATGCTGAAGTAACCGCGGGTAGTGGCATATTCGGCGGTTTCAAGCAGGACCATATCCGGTTCAAAAATGTTGACATAATAATCCAGATCCAAAAAATTTTCGTAATTGTGTATCCCAATGGATTCATGGAAGGAGGTTTGATAGAATTTCGTGCGTTCTCCGTTATAATAGCTGCCATGGAAAAACAGGACATCCGGAAGGGTGCTGTCGGAATAGACGGCATAAACAAAATTTCGGTAGCTGGGATTCAGTTGAAGGTCGAAATAGGCATCTGTCAGATACGTGACTTGGGAAAGGAGGGTATTGGTGAAATAGGGTACCTCTTCGTGTATGGCAAACCGGGAGACGGGAAGGGTCGTTTCCAGCTTTGTACCGATGTCAAAATCACTCATGCTCAAGGTGGTTACCGCAGGAAAATAGGAAGAAACAGCGGATAAAAGATGATTGGTGCCGTAATAACATCCCAAATCATTCCAGTGTCCCGCATCGTATTTGACGTTGTACACCTGTTCGTCCATGCTCTTTTCGGTAAGCAGGCTCACGTTTTCGATATAGTTGACACCGTAACGCTCCAGGGCTTCCAGCATCGCTGTATTGAATTTGTTTTCATAAGTATATCCATCCGAGAGATAGCGGGCATAAACAGTGGTCTTGGCGGGATTCAGGCAATACAGGAAAGGGATCCCCCTGGTTTCCAGGTAATCCTGCGCCATACGGAGATATTGGCAGAAGCTCTCGATAAATTCCTGATCCACAATTTCATCCGTATAGTCGAAAAAGACGTAGCCTTCCTCACCATAAGTGTAGGTTGGGTGAATCATCTCGCTGAACAGCACATCGTTCAGGGTGGTGAAAGCGGTAATCATCTCGGTGCGCAGTCCTATGCGATCCTGGATGTAAGAGTCCAGCATGTCGGAGTAATCATCGCTTTCCCTACTCAGATCCGTCAGGGTTCGGTTGTCGATTTCCGAAACTGCGCCCTCTTCCGTAGTCAGGGTAAACACAGGGACCACAATCATAAGGGACAGGATACATATAAATAAGATCTGCAAAACTTTCATTGTCATCTATCCTTAAAATTGAAAATAAATGAACGGACTGTAGGTGCTGGAAACCACGCCCATCAGGGATAAGGCAAACAGAACACAAAGACCCACATATTTTACTGCTTGGAATACCTTGGAGGTTTCGTTCCATTTCTTCAGTTTCTCTTGTACGCCCTTTCTCCCCAAGAGGACAAGGCATACAGCGCATATAAAAATCAAAAACAATACGCGGTTGGACAGGAAATACGCGAAATGATAGGTCAAGGGCTGAGGGTTAAGTCCCAACAAATCCTTGATATAACCTTTAAAGTCGGTAAAGCTGCCGGTTTGGAAAACAATCCATCCCATGCTTACCACAAAGAAGGTGAAAAACCATTTGATCGCCTTGGGAATTCGGGAATACCACTTTTTATTGGATATATAGCGCTCTATCATTACACACAAGCCGTGGGCAATTCCCCAGAACCAGTAAATCAGCGAAGAACCATGCCATATGCCGGTGATCAGAAAGACGACAAATAGGTTAAAATAAACGTTTCCCTTTCGGCTTCCGCCTAAGGGAAAATACAGGTATTCCCGAAACCAGGATCCCAGTGAAATGTGCCATCGCCGCCAAAATTCTGAGACAGAAAGACTGGAATAGGGAAAGCGAAAATTCTCCTGAAAATGAAAGCCGAAGAAGCGCCCCAGGCCGATGGCCATATCGGAATATCCGCTGAAATCGGTATAGATGACCAACGCATACAGCAATACCCCTAGCCAGGCAGTGGGAACGTCGATGCCGGTATACATCCGTCCGAATATGTCATCGGTGGTAGCGGCCAGAATATCGGCAACCAGTACCTTTTTGGCCAGGCCGATGATGAACCGTTCCGCGCCTGTGCTCATGTCCGAAAGCGTGGTTTTCCGGTTTTTCAGTTCACCCTCCATGTCATAGTATTTCGCGATAGGTCCCTGGATCAGCTTGGGGAAAAACACAATGTACAGTGCCACCTCAATCGGATTTTTATTGACCTGTGTTTTCCCCCGGTATATGTCCAGCAAATAGGAAATATTGTGAAACACAATGAACGAAATGCCCAGGGGGACCAGTATATCCCAGGTTCGGGTGGTGGAAGTCAGGTCGCTCCACCATCCCATGGCGGTATTCGGGTATTTGTAGTAGAAAAGCGTTAAAATATTCAGGATAACTCCCGCCAGAAGGATTTTTCGGAAGCGCAGGGAGATAAGGCCAATACCGTAATTCAAAAGAATGAGCCAGAGTAGAATACGAACGGCATCCACGTTTGCCCAGGCAAAAAACACCAGGGAAAATCCGATGAGCAATAAATTTTGAAGTGTGATCCGCCCGCGTTTGGGGAACAGCCCGGCCAGGAAATGCAACACGATGGAAAGGGGAAGAAAGAAAAACAGAAATGTAGCAGAACTGAACAGCATGACAATCCCCCCTATCGGCCTCTAAAATTTTATCTTTATTATATATACATAAAATATTAATATAATATTAAGAAACGGGATTATAATACCACAGAATTCGACAGAAAGCAAGCAAAATGTCGATTCCCGGCTATATGAACCCGTTCGATTGGGGAAAGTAGGATAGCGGCGAAGAGGCGAAAAAGCGGGCATCATCCCCCTTGTGCGAAAAATCCTGTTTGTTTGCTATCATTTTTAGGTAGGCACAAGAGACAAAGGAAAAAGACAAAACAAAGCCCCTAGCTGCAAACTTGCAGCTAGGGGCGGCCCATATCCAGCTGTTACTGGTCGGCCAAAAAGGCAGCCAGTCACACACATTCATTTTTTTATTCGCATGTCAGGCTTCCTTCTCAGATATCTCTGTGTATAGGGACATACCGAAAAGCAGAGTCCACACAAGTCGGTTTCGATACCGGTAGACTGTTTCATCCGTATGATTTGCATTCGTTTGCAATCCTCTTTATGGAGGAGCTCTTCCCGCTTTGTACCTACGCACCACAGCACTCCAGTCAAAGCATGAGCCGGACAGCTTTTTACACACACGGTACAGCTTCCACACCGGCTTTCATTTATGGGGGAACCGACGGGGAGGGGGGCATTGGTCAGCAGGCTGGATAAACGGACGGCACTTCCGTTGTAACCAAAAGACAATTTTTGCCGATCCATCCCAGCCCGGCCCGTGTGGCCACGGTGTTATGTGGAAGCCGCGTACACCAGTGAGCGTCTTGCTTTACAACTTTAGTGGTATTGGCAAATGCCCGGTACCCTCTATCCCGCAGAAACTCCTTACCGCAGGAAACCATCTCATCAAGTTTTGCATTCATGGAGGAATACGCTTCATAATACGCTTGCGTGGGCGCCGTTTTCAAGTCCTCCACAATGCTTTTAGGAATGGGAACAGCCACCGAAACACCCGTTTGCATTTCGTTGCTGACAATCCCGGTCAAATCCGCAGCCCCGATTAGCTTTGCGCCTTTTTCTGCTAATAAAGAGAACAAATCCTGCTTCAGGCTGAAATCACACAATCCGTTGGCCTCCTGCCTTGTCCCGGCGTTATTTCTCCGCCACAAAGAAAAAACGACGGAAGCCGAGAACCACTTTTCCGTTTTTTGTGAGGGGATACGCTCTCTTTGACCTGTTGACAATTTCCTTTTCAAATTCGGCTCCTCGTTTATCGCCGAGGAAATCCAGGTAGGGCCGCAGTCTCGTCCCCTTTACCCAGTCCACCAACGCTTTATGGTCAGCAAGGGGGTGATAATATTTTATTTCCCAACTATCGAAAGCGGAAGAACAGCCAGACAGAATGTCATAATATTCGGAAGGGGTAAGCGTTTCGTTTGGCGGCATGGGAATGTTCCGAAGCCCCCACTGAGGTTCATCGGCTATCTCTTTTATGAGCTGAGACAGCGGCTCTTCTCCGTTCATCGGAATCTGAACCGCTAAAACACCGCCATTGTTCAGCTTATCCATCAAAGAGGGAATCAGTGTGTCGTGGTTTGGAATCCACTGAAGGCAGGCGTTTGAAAAGAGCAAATCGTATTGGCCTTCCAAAGCCAGCGCATCACAGAGACGAAAGGAGATATCAGGGTGGTCTTTCCGTGCCTTTTCAATCATATTGGATGAGTTGTCAATGCCAAGGATTTTCGCATTCGGAAAGAGCTGTTTGAGCACAGAAGTGCTGTTGCCCGGTCCACAGCCAATATCCACAATGGCCTTGGGATTGCGATCCAGTACACGCATAGCCAGATCCACCGCGGGCTGTGTCCGTTGTTTTTTGAATTTCAGATATTGAGTGGAATTCCAGTCTGCCATATGAAGCCTCCTTGCAAGAAAGAAATGCCTTATCAATTGCACCCGTCTCCATTATATCGCAGCAAAGGAGAATGTCCGTTGATTTCATGCTATTGCGTCTATGCAAAATATTCACGCCTATAAAACAGCCTGTTTCAAAGTTTTTTGCTAGCCCTTTGCCCGATGTGAGAGATTTTATTTTCTCTGTCGCCCCTCGTGATGCAAAAGTGTGAATTAGGACAGTACCCGAAAGCCTTGAGTGGTAAGGCTTTCGGGTACTTCATAACTCAAAGTATTATTCCCATTCAATGGTGCCGCAGGGCTTCGGAGTAAGATCGTACAGCACGCGGTTGACACCCTCTACCTCATTGGTTATGCGGTCGGTGATGTGCTTGAGAAGGGCATAGGGAATTTCTTCAACGGTGGCGGTCATGGCGTCTACGGTGTTCACGGCGCGGATGATTACCGGATAGGCATAGGTGCGCACACCGTCCCGAACGCCGACGGAGCGAAAATCGGGAACCACCGTGAAATACTGCCAGACCTTGCCTTCAAGATGGTTTTTGGCGAATTCCTCACGCAGGATGGCGTCGGATTCGCGGACGGCTTCCAGACGGTCACGGGTGATGGCGCCGAGGCAGCGTACGCCGAGGCCGGGGCCCGGGAACGGCTGACGGTAAACCATTCCGTCGGGAAGGCCCAGCGCTTTGCCGACGATGCGGACCTCGTCTTTATACAGGAATTTGAGCGGCTCGACAAGGGCAAATTGTAGATCCTCGGGAAGTCCGCCGACATTGTGATGTGCCTTTACGCCGTCACTTTCGAGAATGTCGGGGTAAATCGTCCCCTGGGCCAGGAATTCGATTCTCTCCTGCTTTCTCGCCTCTTCCTCAAAGACACGGATAAATTCGGCGCCGATGATTTTGCGCTTTTTCTCCGGATCGGCCACCCCGGACAGCTTCGAAAGGAAGCGGTCCACGGCATCCACATAGACGAGATTGGCATCCATCTGATTGCGGAATACCTCGATGACCTGTTCGGGCTCGCCCTTTCGCAGAAGTCCGTGATTGACGTGTACGCATACGAGCTGTTTACCGATGGCCTTAATGAGCAGAGCGGCCACGACTGAGGAGTCGACACCGCCCGAAAGAGCGAGAAGAACCTTTTTATCGCCGACCTGTGTTTGGATATCCTTCACCTGCTCGGCAATAAACGCATCGGCAAGCGCCTTTGTGGTAATACGCTCCATGGTTTCGGGACGTTTGTTATTTTCCATGTGTATTCCTCCGTTGTGAAAGTTAATGAATTTCCGATTCAAGGATAGTCCATTGAAGCTGCGGCCTTTTGCGTCAGTATCCATGACAATCTATTCCCACTCGATGGTGGCCGGCGGCTTGGAGGTGATGTCGTATACCACCCGGTTGACGCCGGGGACCTCGTTGACAATACGGTTGGAAACTTCCGCCAACAGCTCTAGGGGAAGGCGGGCCCAATCCGCCGTCATAAAGTCGGTGGTGGCCACCGCTCGCAGGGCAATGGTGTAATCGTAGGTACGTGCGTCGCCCATGACACCAACCGAGCGCATATCGGTGATCACGGCGAAATACTGACCTACGGATTTTTCCAGCCCGGCATCGGTAATGGCCTCGCGGAAAATGGCATCTGCTTCCCTCAGAATCTCCAGGCGCTCCCTGGTCAGGGCGCCAATGCAGCGCACCGCCAGACCGGGGCCGGGGAAGGGCTGCCGCCACACCATGTGATAGGGAAGGCCCAGCTCCAATCCGGCGCGGCGAACCTCATCCTTGAACAGATCGCGCAGCGGTTCGCAGAGCTTCAGATTCATGCGTTCCGGCAGTCCCCCCACGTTGTGGTGGCTTTTGATGACCGCGGCGCTGCCGGTACCGCTCTCAATTACATCGGGGTAGATGGTACCCTGTACCAGATAGGAGACCTCGCCCAGTTTGCCGGCCTCCTCCTCAAACACCCGGATGAATTCCTCACCGATGATTTTGCGCTTCTTCTCCGGATCGGTTACCCCGGCCAGCTTATTTAGGAACCGGTCGGCGGCGTCCACGCGGATGAAGTTGATGTCGTAGTTTTCCGTAAACATCTTCTCCACCATGTCGCCCTCGTCCTTGCGCAGCAGGCCGTGGTCCACAAAAATGCAGGTGAGCTGGCGCCCCACCGCCTTAGACACCATCACGGCGGCCACGGAGGAATCCACGCCGCCGGACAGGGCGCACAACACCTTTCCGGAACCGATTTGTGTCCGGATTTTCTGCACGGTGTCGTCCACAAAGGAGGACATTTTCCAGTCTCCCTGGCAGCCACACACCCGGAACAGGAAGTTTTTCAGCATTTCCTCGCCGTGCTCAGTGTGGTTGACCTCCGGATGGAACTGCACCGCGTACAGCTTGCGTCCGGCGTCCTCCATAGCGGCGCAGGAGCAGTTTTCCGACCGGGCGGTGACACGGAACCCGGCGGGGAGACGGGAGATGTAGTCGGTGTGGCTCATCCAGCAGCGCTGCTTTTCCGCCAAGCCTTTGAACAGCAGGCTATCGGGGGTTACCTGCACCTGGGTTTTGCCGTATTCGCACGCAGCGGGCTCCACTTTGCCGTCCAGCATCCAGGCCATAAGCTGGGCGCCGTAGCAAATGCCCAGCACGGGCACGCCCAAGGACAGGATGGCGGGGTCATACCGGGGGGAATCGTCGGCATACACGCTGTTGGGGCCGCCGGTAAAGATGATGCCTTTATACCCCGCGGCGCGGATCTCCTCCAGCGGCGTCCGATAGGATTTGACCACCGAGTACACACCCGCGTCCCGGACACGGCGGGCGATGAGCTGGTTGTACTGCCCGCCGAAATCGAGCACCAGAATGGTTTCATGCTGCATGGAAGTTGGCTCCTTTCTACAGTGGCTTAGCGGTGGATGAGCTCATGACGGCCGGGGCCGTTGGAAACCATGGTGATGGGGGCTTCCAGCTCCTTTTCGATGAATTCCACATAGCGGCGGCAGTTCTCCGGTAGATCCTCATATTTTGTGATGCCGCGCACGTCCGACTTCCAGCCCGGCAGCACCTGGAGCACTGGCTTGGCCTTTTCCAGAGAGGGGGTGGTGGGGAAGTCGCGGGTCACCTTGCCGTCGATCTCGTATCCGACGCAGACTGGGATCTCGTCCAGATAGCCCAGGGCGTCCACCACGGTCAGGGCCACCTCCGTGGCCCCCTGAGCCTGCACGCCGTAGCGGGAGGCCACGCAGTCAAACCATCCCATGCGGCGGGGACGGCCGGTGGTGGCGCCGAATTCGCCGGAATCGCCGCCGCGTACGCGCATCTCCTGCGCTTCGTCCCCGAAAATCTCGCTAACGAAGGCGCCCGCGCCCACGGCGCTGGAATAGGCTTTGCACACCACCACAATGTCGCGGATGGCATAGGGGGGCAGGCCCGCGCCCACGGCGCCGTAGCCCGCCAGGGTGGAGGACGAGGTGACCATGGGATAAATGCCGTAATCCGGGTCCTTTAACGCGCCCAGCTGCCCTTCCAGCAGGATGTTTTTGCCCTCTTTCAGCGCGGAGCGGAGGAAGCGGAAGGTGTCGCCCACATAGGGACGGATGGCGTCCCGCTGCTTCATTAGATTCTCAAATACCTCGTCGGCGCTGAGCTCCGGCTTGTGGTACAGATCCCGCAGCAGCACGTTTTTGACCTCCAGCACGCCCTTCAGCTTCTGGTAGGCGTAGTCCTCGTCGAATAGCTCGCACATTTCAAAGCCGATCTTGGCATATTTATCGGAATAAAAGGGGGCAATGCCCGATTTGGTGGAGCCGAAGGACTTGCCTCCCAGGCGCTCCTCCTCGTATTGATCGAACAGTACGTGATAGGGCATGACCACCTGTACCCGGTCGGAAACCAGCATGCGGGGATGCACGCCCTTTTCGGCCAGCTCGTTCATTTCTTTCAGAAATTTACCGATGTCCAGGGACACGCCGTTGCCGATGACATTGGTGATATGGTCGTAAAAAACGCCGGAGGGAAGTTGATGCAGGGCAAAGCGCCCGTGATCGTTGATAATGGTGTGGCCGGCATTGCTGCCGCCCTGAAAGCGGATGACCACATCCGACTGTGCGGCCAGCACGTCCGTGATCTTGCCCTTGCCCTCGTCGCCCCAGTTGGCGCCTACGATTGCCTTTACCATGAGAAACCTCCTGCACTCGTTGGTGATGAATAGCGGTCGCGGCGCTGCCAAAAAGCAACGCCAAATCCATTATACAAGGAATAACGATATAAGTAAAATATAAAATTGGAATTATAGAAATAAGTATCACTTATGAAAGGATAAGATCCAGCAGCTGCCGGGCGGCCGGGGAAACGGGGCCGTCCCCCAGAGCCACGCAAATGCGCCGGGGAGGAAGGGGCTCCTCCAGTGGCAGCTCCCACACCCGGTGTTCCCGAAGGGCGTCTGCGGCAAAGTCCTCCACCACACAGCCGATGCCTAAATTCCGCTCCGCAAAGCGGACGATGAGGTCGCTGGTGGCCAGCTCGAATTCCGGGGACAGCACGGTATGCCGGGAGGCAAAGAAACGGTCCACATACCGGCGGGTGCTGGTGCTGCGCTCCAGACAGATCAGGGGCAGCCGCTCCAGCTCCCGGAGGGGGAGCGGGGAGGCTGCAAGGGAGCGGAAGCGGGACCCGGCCACGAAAATGTCCCGAACCTGCCCCACAGGGAAGCGGCGGTTAGCCGGGCCTTCCGCAGGGATTCGGCCGGCGCTGTCCCCGGCAGCCTCATCGGAGGCGGCCCGGGCTTCCGTGATGACGCCGAAATCGATGATCCCCTGTTCCAGGAGCCGGAGGGTCTCCGGCGTGGGGCCGTTGGTTACGCTGATTTTGACCCCGGGATAGCGGGCGTGAAACTTTTCCAGATAGGGCAGCAGGCAGAACTGCAGGGTCATATCACTGACTCCGACGCGGATCTCGCCGCTGTCCAGGTCGAGAAGCTCTTTCAGCTTGCGCTCTCCCAGGCGGAAGCGTTCCAGCCCCTCCGCCGCGTAGCGGTACAGGACCTCCCCCTCCGCCGTCACGTGGACGCCGCGGGAGGTGCGCACGAACAGGGAGCAGCCGAGATCGTTTTCCAGCTGCCGGATTTTTTGGCTCACCGCCGGCTGGGATAGCAGCAGCTCCTCCGCGGCGGCGGTGACGTTTCCCAGCCGGGCCACCGCTTCGAAAACCCGGTACAGGTCCAGATGGACGACATCGGGCGGCATACTGTATTTCCCCTTTCCCGGAGCGTTTATAGGTTTCGTAGACAAGCCGTGCCAGGGCTTTCTTTGAAGAGGCCGAACCAGCCTTGTGGACAAGTGGCACCGGATGAGGTGGCGATTTGACGGGCCTCCCTTTAAGGGAATCACGTATCCGTCCCCCCTTGTGGGACTCTTTCTACGTAAGGGGAAGGCCTTTGGGCTGCGGGCACATCCGGATTGACGCAAGGAAACAGAAACAGGCATGCCGTACGGTGTTCTGTACGGCATGCCCCTGTTTTTTAAACCTTGATTTCCACGTCCACGCCCAGCTGATCAGCGTAGCGGTCCAGCACGGGCTGAACCTCCTCGGCCAGGAATTCCGCCGTCTGCTCCGGGGCGCGGCCCACATAGCGGGAGGGTTCCAGAATACCGGCCAGCTCCTCCGCCGTCACACCGAAGGCGGGATCGCCGGCGATGCGGTCCATCAGATCGTTGATGCCGTCCCCCTGCTTGACACGGCGGGACGCCTCCATGGAGTGGACACGGATGCGCTCGTGCAGCTCCTGGCGGTCGCCACCCCGCTTGACACAGTCCATCATGATGTTTTCTGTGGCCATGAAGGGCAGCTCCCGCCGCAGGTCGCGGTCGATGACAGCGGTGTTGACCACCAGCCCCTGAGACACGTTGATAACCAGGGACAGGATGGCGTCCACCGCCAGGAACGCTTCGGAGACGCTGATGCGTTTGTTGGCGCTGTCATCCAAGGTACGCTCGAACCATTGGGTGGAGGCGGTCATGGCCGGATTCAGGGCATCGGCCACCACATACCGGGCAAGAGAGGCGATGCGCTCACTGCGCATGGGGTTGCGCTTGTACGCCATGGCGGAGGAACCGATCTGATGCTTTTCAAATGGCTCTTCGATCTCCTTGAGATGCTGGAGCAGCCGGATGTCGTTGGAGAATTTGGCCGCGCTCTGGGCGATGCCGGACAGGGTGGCCAAAATGGCGGAATCCAGCTTGCGGGGATAGGTCTGGCCCGACACCGCGAAGCAGGAGGCGTACCCCATCTTTTCCGCGATGCGGCGGTCCAGCTCACGGCACTTGGCGTGATCGCCGCCGAACAGCTCCAAGAAGCTGGCCTGGGTGCCGGTGGTGCCTTTGCAGCCCAGCAGCTTGGCGTTTTGCAGACGGTACTCCACCTCCTCGATATCCATCAATAGTTCCTGAATCCACAGGGTGGCGCGCTTGCCCACCGTGGTGGGCTGGGCGGGCTGGAAATGGGTAAAGGCCAGGGTGGGCAGCGTCCGGTACTCCTCGGCAAACCGGCTCAGTTGGGCCACCGCATTGACCAGCTTTTTCAGCACCAGGCGCAGGGCGTCGTACAGGATGATCAGGTCGGTATTGTCACCTACATAGCAGCTGGTGGCGCCCAGGTGGATGATGCCCTTGGCCGTGGGGCACTGCTGGCCGTAGGCGTAGACGTGGGCCATGACATCGTGGCGCACTTCCTTTTCCCGGGCGGCGGCCACGTCGTAGTTGATGTCGTCTGCGTGGGCTTTCAGCTCCGCGATCTGCTCCTCCGTGATGGGCAGCCCCAACTCCCGCTCTGTCTCCGCCAGGGCGATCCACAGGCGCCGCCACGTGCGGAATTTATTGTCCGGGGAAAACAGGTACTGCATCTCCTCGCTGGCATAGCGGGAGGAGAACGGGGTCTCATACGTATTGTGCATGGATTCGTTCACGCCTTTCCTCACTTTCCGGCCTTGCCGGTTACAGCAAAATCTGTCCTTATTCTACACGGTTTCGCTCCCCGGTGCAAGAGCGGAATGGTCAGGCTGTTTTGCGTTTCTTACCGCGAAAAACTCATGGTAAACGGCAGGGGATTTTGTGGGTGTATGCTGTGCGCCAAAAATTAAGTGTTCTTTGGAACGAGAAACAGGCACAGGGCTGCTTTTTTAGCGGCTCTGTGCCTGTTTCCATCCTAAATTTTAAAAATGTGCTTCTTTGTTAACGGGACCGGATTTTCTTGCGGGTCAAAAGCACGGTACCGGCGGAAGCCAGCAAAAGCACCGCACCGGCCATCATAAAGGAAGTATTTTCGCCGGTATCGGGGTTTTTCGCAGGCGCGTCTGTGGTGGCCGGCTTACTGGGGTTTGTGGAACCTGTCGGGTCGGTGGATTCTGTGGGTTGCACAGGATCCGTGGGTTCGGTCGGGTCAGTGGGTTCCGGTTCCGTGGGATCGCTGGGATCGGTCGGGGTGGACGGATCGGTGGGGTCGGTAATCGGCTCCAGCGCGTCAAGGGCAGCATTGAGCGCCTGAGTGGCCAGGTCCACGTCCTCTTGGGTAACGAACAGATTACCCACTATCATCACAACATGTTCCAGCGCGGCGACAACCGGCTCCAACTCTTCCTCCGTATACTTTTCCACATCGAGTTCCGTGACGCGGTTGAGTGCTTCTTCCAGCGCGGTGAAATCCGGGATATCCGCACGTATGGCCAGACACAGATCGGAGAGCGTCAGGGTGGTGCCGGCAGTCAGCGTAACAGTGACGGATTTCACCGTTATCACGCCGTCATCGGGCAGGTTTTCATTCCATATGAAGGCGCCTATCCAAAAAATGCTGTTTTTCCCTACCAGATCCGCAGCGCTGATGGACGGGGTGGTAATGGGGTCGCCCAGCTCTGTTTTAATACCCAGAATTTCCAGGCCGCCAAAATCGCGGGAAAGAGAGGGGCTCATATCGTTGTTTACCGGCCCGCCGGTGCTGGCAATGCTCAGATCAAAGCCGCCGTCTTGCTCTATATTGAAATACAGATTGGTCAAAAGGGTGATATCCACATCCTGATTGACTTCCCAGGTGAAGGCGGTGTCGGCATCACCTGCGGTCAGTGTCAGCGAACCGTTTTCCATAGTGGCAGTTCCGCCCGTGACGGCATCTGCATCCGCAGGCATCAGGCTGACACTTTCAGGAGGAATTTCCTCTCCGGCCGCGAGAACGGTAAAGGCGGACGAGGTGGCCATCAGCGAGGCCGCCAGTACCACGCTCAGTGCTTTTTTCAAATTCCTTTTCATGCTTGTTTTCATCCTCCTCAAATAAAAATAAGAAAAATGGCCCTGCCGTCCGAAAACACCGCCGCTGTGCCGCATAGCTGTCGGATCGGCCGATACGCTGTATAACTTACACTAAGTATACGGGAAAAGAACACCTTTCACAACAGGCAAAAGTGCTGTTATAATAACATAAAATGCTATTATTTTAATGGTTAATACGCTTGATTGTGATAGATTTTAAATAAAATGCTATATAGAAATATTCCCTTCATTATATTTTTCTATGTCATTCCTTACTTTTCTGCAGCAAGAGCGAAGGAATTGGAGGGCTGTATAAGAGCACAGAATTGAAAATACGATGAAAAAATGGACGCGTGACGGTGGAATATGTGCTGCCGGTACAGGAGTATGTGTCCCTGACGGGACTGGACAGCGTGCTGTATGTCCAGAAGCCACTCTAATCGAAAGCAAAATGCGGTGCGATCAGGTCATGCTGGGCATGTCCGGCGGCTCATCACGTGCTTTGACGGGGGATATCCGCCGGGCCGCCGCCAATATCCGGCCCGGCAGGAGGGAATGGCGGTTTCCCATATCTACCGGGTGGTCGGTCAAAAAGACTATATGCAGCTGCCGATCGATGAGGTATACACAGGCAAACAAAAGACAAGCCAGCGTCATCTAGACGCTGGCTTGTTTCAGTCCTGATTGGGCTGCCGGTCTGGGAATGGCCCTGGCCGGTGGGTATCAAAGCGATGAGGGCGCTGATCCTTATTGCAGACGCTGGGCAATGGCGTCCAGGAAGCCCATGCTGTCCACGCTCTGCTTGTTTTCCAGGGTGGAGAGCAGGTACAAATCCTTGGTCATGATGCCGTCCTCGATGGTGCCGATGGTAGCGGCCTCCAGCCGGTCCGCAAAGGCGGCCAGCTCCGGCAGCTGGTCCAGTTCAGCCCGCTTGCGCAGGGCGCCGGACCAGGCGAAGATGGTGGCCACGGAGTTGGTGGAGGTACTTTCGCCCTTTTGGTGGCGGTAGTAGTGCCGGGTCACGGTGCCGTGGGCGGCCTCGTATTCGTAGTTGCCGTCCGGGGACACCAGCACGCTGGTCATCATGGCCAGGGAACCGAAGGCGGTGGCGATCATATCACTCATCACATCGCCGTCATAATTCTTGCACGCCCAGATGAAGCCGCCTTCCGACCGGATGACCCGGGCCACGGCGTCGTCAATCAAGGTATAGAAATAGGTGATGCCCGCCTTTTCAAAAGCGTCCTTGTATTCCTTGTCGAAGATCTCCTGGAAGATGTCCTTAAACCGGTGATCGTAGGTTTTGGAAATGGTGTCCTTGGTGGAGAACCACAGATCCTGCTTGATGGACAGGGCATAGTTAAAGCAGGAACGGGCGAAGCTGGAGATGGAGGCGTCAGTGTTGTGCATGCCCATAACCACGCCGGCGCCGGTGAAATCATGGATTAGCTGACGGGTCTCCTTGCCGTCCTCTCCGGTGACCACCAGCTCGGCCTTTCCGGAGCCGGGGACGTACATTTCCGTGTTCTTATAAATATCCCCGTAGGCGTGACGGGCGATGACGATGGGCTTTTTCCAGGTGGAGACGCTGGGGTGAATACCCTTGACCACCACCGGCGCGCGAAATACCGTGCCGTCCAGAATGGCCCGGATGGTGCCGTTGGGGCTTTTCCACATTTTTTTCAGGTTGTATTCCGTCACCCGCTGGGCGTTGGGGGTGATGGTGGCGCATTTGACACCGACGCCGTATTTTTTGATAGCGTTGGCCGCGTCTACTGTCACCTGATCATCCGTCGCGTCCCGGTGGGGCAGGCCCAGGTCGTAGTACTCGCATTTCAGGTCCACAAAGGGAAGCAGCAGCTTCTCCTTGATGCCCTGCCAGAGGATGCGGGTCATTTCGTCGCCGTCCATCTCCACCAGGGGGGTGCGCATTTCGATCTTTTTCAAGGGTATTCCTCCTTATTATTGTTATCCCGCCGGCCGGTGAAGGAAGGTCGGGAGCGTATACAAATAGTATATAATGCAACGATATGTACTAAAATTGATAGAAGGAAAAACCGGGACGGTTACGTCCCGGCTTCCTTACACGTTGAAGCGGAACAGCACCACGTCGCCGTCCTGCATCACATATTCCTTGCCCTCGGAACGGACCAGGCCCTTTTCCTTGCAGGCGTTCATGGAACCGTTTTCCATCAGCTCACGGTAGGAGACGACCTCCGCCCGAATAAAGCCCCGCTCAAAATCCGTGTGGATTTTGCCCGCTGCCTGTGGGGCGCGGGTACCCTGGGTGATGGTCCAGGCGCGGACCTCCTTGGGACCGGCGGTGAGGTAGGAGATCAAGCCCAGCAGATGGTAGCTCTTCTGGATCAGGCGGTCCAGCCCGGAGCGGTCCAGTCCCAGCTCGGAGAGAAAAAGCGCCTTTTCCTCCGCGCTCATGTCCGCGATATCCGCCTCCATCTGGGCGCAGATGGGCAGCACCTCGGCGTGCTCCTGCTCGGCCAGCTCCGCCACCTTGCGGTAATGGGGGCTGGCGGAGGGATCGCCCGCCGAAAAATCCGCTTCGCTGAGGTTGGCGGCGTAGATCACGGGCTTGGAGGTGAGCAGCTGGGCGGAGCGGAGGAGCTCCTCTTCCTCCGGGGAACAGGAGACGGAACGGGCGGGCTTGCCGGACTGTAGGGTTTCCAGCACCCTTTTAAAGAAATCCAGCTCAGGCTGCAGGCTCTTGTCCCCCTTGAGCAGCTTGGCAGTTTTGTCGATCCGGCGCTCCAGCATCTCCATATCGGAGAAGATCAGCTCCAGATTGATGGTCTCGATATCCCGCAGGGGGTCGACGCTGCCGTCCACGTGGATGATGTCGTCGTCCTCAAAGCACCGGACCACATGGACAATGGCGTCCACCTCCCGGATGTTGGCCAGAAATTTGTTTCCCAGCCCTTCCCCTTTGCTGGCGCCCCGGACCAGACCGGCGATGTCCACGAATTCGATGGTGGCGGGGGTGACCTTCTCCGGCTGATACATGTTTGCCAGGCGGTCTAGCCGCTCATCCGGCACGGCTACCACGCCGACGTTGGGGTCAATGGTGCAGAAAGGGTAGTTGGCGCTCTGGGCGCCGGCATTGGTGATGGCGTTGAAAAGGGTGGATTTTCCTACGTTGGGAAGTCCGACAATACCAAGTTTCACGCGGTTCCGATCCTTCCGCTGTGTATATTTTGGGAAACGGGCCCCAAGGGCGCCGGTTCGCTCAAGAACAGCTGTCTTCCGGGGCTTATCCTACCATATTTTCCGTCTGTTGGCAAGGGCGGAGAGCGGAGACGGTTGGTAGAAGGGAAACCGCAAAAATAGTATAAGTGTTGTATCCGATGCTTTAAAAGGGCGACGCCTTTTGTATGGCCGTTCGTGGTTCAGAACCGTTCAGCCCTACTGCAAGTTTTCCTTCTGCCTGCGGCGAAAGAACTCCTTCTCCACCGCCCGGGCCAGCGCATCGCCCACCGGGCTTTCTTCGTCCGGAGACAGGCCGAAGCATACGGCATTTTCTGCCGGTGCTAGACGACAGAGCTCCTCAACGGCGTGCTCCACCGTGGCCTGAGCACTGTACACCTCCAAAAAAGCATAGCCCATGTGCCGCGGATCCGGGCGCTGCCGGATGCGCAGGCGCGGGGCACAGGGAAGAGCCTCCATCTTCTGAGCCAATACCGCCACCCGTTCCCGGGTATCCGCCGCCAGGATCAACAGCGGCCGGTGCCGCTGAGGGAGCGGGCCGCAGACATAATATTGATGAGGGCTTCCCCGGGAAGCATGGTACAGCTCTTCTGCGGCGGGGTTGGTCAGCTCTCCGTAATATACGTGAAGCACGTGATGGATCACGGCATAGCGAAAAAGCGCAGCGTTTTCCTGTTCTAGCAGGTTTGTAGCCATCCTGCTGTCCTCTTCTTCTAGCTCCCGGCAGGAGGTGTATTCCCGCTTCCCCGTATCGTAGAGGGCCGCACCCTCCAACGTGATCACTGGCAGCTTCAGACCGATTTCCTCCAGTAGCGGGAGAAAATAGGCGGGAGGCTGGGGAGCTGCCACCGCGATACGGGCCCCCCGGCTGATGAGCTGATTGAGCTTGATCCGGGTGTAGGAGCTGATGTGTCCGTCCTCGCCGGCCAGGGAGTCCAGGGACAGAACAAAGAGCAGGTGGCGATTTTTCCGCCGGGGCAGACGGAACAGATTGACACACAGTGAGACGGCGATGCCGATGAGGGTGTCGATACACCGGTCCAGAGCGAATAAATAAGGGTTTACATCCGCCCCGTGGGAGACCGTGATGCTCATGAATACCACGCAGGTGATATAAGAGGCGGTGGGCTGTTTAGCCAGCAGCGTCACATAGATCAAGGGAATGATACAGACAGATACCAGCAGATATTGCCAGATGGGCTGATCCGGTGGGAAAAACGCCTTTTCCACTAGGAGAGCCAGCATGCCGAAGACACCACCGATAAAGGTGCCTACTGTCCGGTTGAGCGCCACCCGCACGCTATTGGAAACATAGGGCTGCATGCACAGCACAGCGGCAATGGCGGAATAAAAAGGCACCCCTCTTCCGCGGATCATATAAATCACAAAGCACAAAAACACCGCCACTGCCGATTTGACGATGCGCATGCCGATTTTGGGCAGCGGACGGATCATGGCACTCGTTCCTTTCCGTTTGGGCTCGTTTTAGTTTACCCCGCCGGGGGCTGTTTGGCAAGGGGTTGTTCTTGTGATTCCGCGGGAGTATACTGTACCTAAAGCAGTGAAGAGAAAAAGGGAAGGTAGACGCATGAAAATTGGGGTTCTGAACGATATACACGGAAATCTGCCGGCTTTGGAGGCCGTGCTGACGTTTTTCCGGGAGCAGGGCTGTGACGAAATCATCGGGACCGGCGACGTACTCACCATTGGGCCGGATTCCATCGAATGCCTGCATCGGCTGCAGTCGCTGCCCCATTTCCATATGGTCAGCGGCAATCACGAAAGGTGTTTTTTCGGCGGCTTTGGCCCGCCGTATCCCTCCACCATGCAGGTAAAGGAGGCGGCGCATCATCAGTGGGTGTTCGATCAGCTGAGCCGGGAGGACCGGCAGTGGCTGGAGGCGCTTCCCCGGCGGCTGGAACGCCGGCTGACGGGGGGAGGGCAGGAGATAACCGCCGCCTTTGTCCATTATCCCATGGACCGGATCGGAAATTTTCTCCCCAACTTTGAGCCATCGAAACAGGCTCTGGACGCCGCTTTCGAGGGGGAACCCGCCCAGTGGGTCTTTTACGGGCACGATCACCGGGACAGTGAGTTCACCGGTCGGCGCCGGTATATCAACCTGGGGCCTATGGGTTGTCCGGGAACCGGAGCCGCCGCTCCCGTGGGGTGGATCACGGCCGACGCCCGGGGCGTGCGGCTGGAGCGACTGTTGATCCCCTACGACAAGGCGGAAACCATCCGGCATCTGAAAGCAAAAAACACCCCCGATCATGAGCAAGTGATCCGCTGGTTTTTCGGAGGGGAATAAAAGGACGGGAGGATACCCGAGATGAATCATTAGATAAAAGGGAGAGCCGCTATCAGCTCTCCCTTTTCTTTATATTGATCGGATTTACATGGAATAGATATCGCTGTCCTTGAGAATTTCGATGCCACCGGCTTTTAGGGCCTCCAAAGCGGCTTCGTTATCAGGAACGCGGAGAATGACGCAGGCACGTCCTTGGTCTCGGGAGATGAAGGCGTACATGTACTCGATGTCCACGTCGCGCAGCGCCTGGGCGGCCTGGGCAAATCCACCGGGATGGTCGGGTACGCTGATGGCGATGACGTTGGTGAGCGAAACAGTCAAGCCGGAATTGCGCAGGGCTTCCTCCGCCGCATCCGGACGGTTGACGATCAGACGTAGAATGCCGAAATGGGTGGTATCGGCGACGGAAAGGGCACGGATATCGATGTTGGCTTTTGCTAAGATCGCGGTGATTTCAGCCAGACGACCGGATTTGTTTTCCACAAAGACGGAGATTTGCTTGATAAACATAGCGCGTCCTCCTTTGAAATTGAGTCGGGATCGGGAAGGGAGGGGAAGCCGAATAGAAAGCCACCCCTATCTTATGATTCAGCATACCATATTTCACAAGAAAAAGCGAGGCAATAATCTCTAATTAAAATAAAATTGTAGTTTAAAATGAGAGGAACAACCTATTTCCGTCGGCTTTGCCTGGCTCGCGTTGGTTGACAATTGCTTCAGGGGATGAAGAGCGCTAAGCAGTTGAGAAAGAAACCCAAACAGGAGTGGTAAAAACCTGTCGACAAATCAAAAAGTCGGCGCGGGAAATCCGCAGTAAAATCGATCTTATCCGTTTTTTCACGCGGACCGTCTTCGCAAGGAGCAGCAGAATGCGAATTTTATGCCTGTTGGAGAGGGGAAGCCGCCAGATCCGTCTGATCCGCAGCAATATCTTTGTTCTGCTCCGGCCGTTTCTCAACCGGGGGATTTTGCCGACTCCTTTATTCTGTCTAACGCCAGACATGGTGCAAGATACCCGGATCCTACTGGAAAGCTGTGTCCGTCAGCATCAAAACCAGTTCCACTGGTACTGGGTATGCCAGATGAGGTGGGGGAAACAGGATTCGCCCCCTTGATCCCAGAGGATACGGAGCAGATCGCCCAGGCGATCCATGATATATGAAGCCATTACCGGGCCCTGGAGCTGACGGAAGACGAGGTGATCCAGGCCTGAGGATGCAACCGCAACCAGCGGCAATACAGGCGGTGGAAAAACGCCGCCACAAACGGAATCCCTGACCAAAAGAGAAGCGGTACGGAAACTTCCGTACCGCTTGACTATTAAATGAGAAATCAGGCCCCCGATACAAAGTTCTTCGGGCGGCATTTCTTTTCCACTGTTTTGTCCACGGTGTAGTCCAGGGTGGCGATGTATTCCTTCAGCTCTTCGTTGAATTCCTCGTATTTGAGGCCATAGATGATGTTTTCCCGATTGTCCTCAAAGTAGGTTTCCCGATCGGTGCCCTCCTCGGGATCCAGTCGGAGAATCAGAGCCGCTGTGTTGTCGGTTCCGCCAGCCTTGTATTCCACGATCTGCGCTTCTCCCACCGGGACGGATTTCACCGCATTGGTGAAATCCTCATCGCCGTACAGCTTGGCATCGATATCGTGGAGGTTGGGGTCGGTTTCCTCTTCTTCCCCGGAATCTTCGCCGGTATCTTCTCCGCTGCCAGTGGTGGTTGTGCCGGTTTCGTCAGCGGTGGTTTCCGCAGCGGTGGTGGAGGTAGTTCCCTCCGTGGTAGTGGTTTCCGCAGCGGTGGTGGTCGTTTCCTCTCCGGCAGTGGTGGTGTCGGTATCCGAGGTGGTGGTATCGGTGTCCTCGGAATCGTCGGCCTCGGAGGAGTTCTCGTCCTCGTTGTACTGCTCGATCACGGCGTCAAAATCGCCGCTCTCGTTATACATATCCAGGTATTTCTGCAGGCGGTCCCGCACCTCCTGGGCCTCTTCCTCGCCCAGATCAGCCCCTTCGCTGTCGGTAAGCGGCAGGGAAATGATCTTATAGGTCAGGTAGTTTTCCTCAAAATAGGCACGGATGTCGTCGTCGCTGATTTCCCGCTGGCCGCCCTTGTCGTACAGGCCGTAGAACAGAGCCTTTTCATTGCAGTAGAAATCCGTATACATGCGGGAGTAGGTGTCCTTGCTGAAACCGAGAGAGATGGTGTCGTCGTTGGAAATGGTCTCCAACACCTGATTGACGGCGTCCAGATCCTCCTGTCGGGGGCTCAGGCCGTATTCCTCCAGCTTGTCCTTGATCGCCTTCTGGCGGATCATGGCATCCTGCGTGGTTTTGACGATGTAATCCTCCGCCGCCATCTCTTCCTCATCGTCCCCGTAAGGGATGGTGATTTCCCAGGGATCCATTCCGTACTGGGCGTACATGGCGAAATTATAGTTCTGGTAGACCTGGCTGTAGGTGTTGTACAGATACGCCAGATAGTCCCCGGTGGAATAGGTGGTGTCGCCCACCGTCATGGCCACCTCCGGGGTGGAACAGCCGGCAGCGGCCCCCATTGACAGGATCATGGCCGCGCTCAGCACCACACTGACGGCGCGTTTTCCCTTGAACATGCAGTTTCCTCCTTAGAGCCGCAGCGGTATAGGCAGAATCCCGAAACCGCCAACAGCCGGCAAGATTCTTTTATTATACATGGACAATCTGGGTTTGTCCAGATGCAATTCACTGTGGGAGCTCCGCTTTCTGTAGGACTACAATACATATTGGACAGTTGAATAAGAAAGAGATGAAGGATAGGGCCACATCGGTTATAGTTGAAGTTGCGAGC
>CAJFNR010000029.1 GCA_904395335.1 Candidatus Avimonas narfae
AATGGTGCCTCCGGGCGGAATCGAACCACCGACACGGGGATTTTCAGTCCCCTGCTCTACCGACTGAGCTACAGAGGCAAATATGGCGACCCGGAACGGGCTCGAACCGTCGACCTCTAGCGTGACAGGCTAGCGTTCTAACCAGCTGAACTACCGGGCCGTGTGATCCATGGAACCAAACCGGGAACCGGCGGCCCCAGGAACCGGGATCGCGGACAAAAGGCTTTGCAAGGCAAAGCTGGTGGGAACAATAGGACTCGAACCTATGACCCCCTGCTTGTAAGGCAGGTGCTCTAACCAGCTGAGCTATGCTCCCGCGCTTTTGCCGCCTGAAATCCAGGGGATCTCACCGGCGACGCTGTATATCATACTATATCCCCTCGCCGTTGTCAACCAGAAAATTACAGATTCCCGGATTTCTTTTCCGCCATCTTTTCCAGCTCGGCACGAGGAAAACGGTATACCTTATCGCAGAAGCTGCAGGTGACCTCCGCCTCGCCGTCCTTTTCCGCCAAGCCGGTCAGTTCCTCCGGTGTCAGGGAAGCCAGTGCCCGTTCCACCCGGTCCCGGGAGCAATTGCAACGGTAGGAAGGGGTATACGTATCCAGCACATCCATCTCCAGTCCCTCCAGCGCCCGGCGGCACATCGCCTCGGGTGTTAGGCCGCTTTCCATCATGGCGGTGATGGGGGGAAGATGCGCCGCATTTTGTTCGATGCGGCTGATGATGTCGTCGGGGCAGAAGGGAAGCAGCTGTACCAGTAGACCGCCCGCCGCGCGGACGGTCAGATCCGGGTTGACCAGAACGCCCAGCGCGCAGACAGTGGGCGTCTGTTCGCTGTGGGCGTAGTAGCTGGTGACATCCTCGGCGATTTCCCCGGATACCAGCGGGGTACAGCCGATGTAGGGCTCCTTCCCGCCGGTGTCCCTCATCACATAGAGCAGGCCGCCGGTGCCCACCGCTGCGCCCACATCCAGCTTGCCGTTGGGCTTCAAGGGTAGTTCCACGATGGGATGCTGGGCGTAGCCGCGGACGTTGCCTTCGCTGTCGGATACCGCCAGCAGCTGGCCTACCGGCCCGCCGCCGTTTATTTTGACGGTGACCGAATCGTCCCGCCCCTTGAGCATGACGCCCATGAGGGAGGCGGCGGTCAGGGTGCGGCCCAGCGCTGCCGTTACCACGGCGGAGGTGCGGTGAATCCGTTCGGCCTCGGCAACGATGTCGGTGGCGTCCACGGCCATGGCCATGACTGCCCCGTCCCGTGTCAAACATCGAATACAGGATCCCATAGGGTATCGACTCTCCTTTATTTTTCCGGCAGCGGTCCCGCCGCTCCGGTCAGTGAGGGGTATTGCGGGCGACAAAGACCCAGCGCTGGCAGTCGGGGGACGGCGCTTGTGCCGTTCCCTCGCCGTATACCGCCAGCAGGTGAAAGCCGCTGCCGGACAACAGCCGCTCCCAGGTTTTTTTTGAATAGGCACGCTCCCGCACCCGGTCCGTCAGGCGGAGGTAGCGGCCGTCTGCTTCTTCCACAAAGAAATCCAGCAGCATATCCGTTTCGCCAGTCCGGGGAAGAAAGCGGTTGCGCCAAATGCAAGTGAAATCCGGCTTCTCATACACAAAATCGTTGTCCGCCAGTACCTCCCGGTGCTTGTATGGGGTATTGGCGTCGAAAATCAGCAACCCCTCCGGATCCACGAAGAGGTGAAGCCGGCGTAAAATTTCCTCCAGCTCCTGTGTGCGCAGGATATGGTTGAGGCTGTCCAGCGTGCACACGGCGCCGGAGACGGTGCCGTACAGATCCAGCGCCCGCATGTCCTGATGAAGAAACAACAGCGGTAGCCCCGCTGCGGCAGCCTTTTCCTGTGCCAAGGCCAGCATATCCTCCGAGCCGTCCACACCGATGATGTCCGCCCCCTGCCGCGCCAGCTCCAGGGACAGGCTGCCCGATCCACAGGCCAGGTCCAGCAGGGTATCCGTCCGTCCGCCATGGAGACGGAAAAGGCCCAGCAGATAGGCAGCGGCCCCGGCATAGTCCACGTCGGAGGTGAGCCGGTCGTAAAAGCCGGCAAAAGAAGTATATCCGTTTTGCTTCACAGGGAAGCCCTCCGTCTTCTGTCAGTCGCTGTCTTTTTTCTTGTCCAACCGGGAAAACACCATGTCGTATCCGTCGCAGCCGTAAATCAGGGAGCGGTTGACCCGGCTAATGGTGGCGGTGGAGGCGCCGGTGGCGGCCACAATGTCGCTGTATACCCGCTTGTCGCTGAGCATCTTGGCTACCACGATGCGCTGGGACAGGGCCTTGAGCTCCGAGACAGTGCAGAGATCCTCAAAGAACTGGTAACATTCCTCCTTGGACTGCAGCTGCAATATGGCGTCAAACAGAAAATCCGTGTTTTCGTCCTTGATCTTGCTGTTCATGAAGGAACCTCCTTTCGGTTCTTCGGATATTTTAACACATTACATTGTGAAAAGAAAGAGGCTTTTCCGCCGGCAGGCAGAGAAATGGGAATTGCGGCAGCGGGGCTCCTTGTTCCGACACAATTTGATTGGCCGTACGAGTATACTGATAGTTGACAAAAAATGGAAAATAAGTTAAATTATACAATACTCGGGATGGCGGTGGAGAAGTTGAAAGAAAAAGCAGTGACAAAACAAACCACACGGGAAAACCGGCAACCTCTAAGCCGGCAGATTGCCCTGACGGCTCTGTGGGCGTTGTTGGGGTTGCTGATGCCGCGGGCAGCCATATTCAGCAGCCTGACACCTTTCGGCGTTTCGTTAGCAGCCGCGGTCCCGGCAGGGGGTGCCGCCGCGGTGTATTTGACAACCGTGATCGGATATCTGCTTCCGGGCAGCGCCGTGCTGCCGCTGCGGTATGTGGCGGCAGTGGTGGCGGTGGCCGGCATCCGCTGGTCTCTGAACGGCATTCAGGGGTTGACGGGACGGGCGCTGTTTGCTCCGCTGGTCACCTTTCTGGGGGTGGAGTGTACCGGGTTTGCCATGGCGGCGGCGGAGGGGCTGAGCGTCCACACTATCCTGACCATTCTGGCGGAGGGCCTGCTGGCGGCGGGGGCCGCGTATTTCTTTCAGCAGACCGCCTCTGTCGCGGAAGGAGGGGTGTCGGGCCGGGTGCTGACGGTACAGCAGCAAGCCAGCGTGGTGGCCACCGGCGCGGTGGCGTTAATGGCGGTGGCGGGGATCAGTTTCAGCGGTATCTCGCCCGGCCGCATGGCGGCGGCGGTGCTGATCCTGCTGCTGGCCCGCTGTGGAAAGGAGCAGGGCGGCAGCATCGCCGGTATTGTGTTGGGACTCGCCATGTCGCTGACTGGAGAAAACAGCGCGTATATTGCGGCGGCCTATTCCTTCGGCGGCTTGCTGGCAGGGATGTTTTCCCGGGTGAACCGGTTTGCCGCCGCCGGGTCCTTTATTGGCGCCAATGCCCTGCTGGCCCTGGCGGCGGGAACCGGGGAAGCCGGGGCGGGCGCCTCGGTGATCATCGGCGTCTATGAAGCGGTGGGGGCTTGCGTCATCTATGTGTCCCTGCCTCTTTCCCTGGACCGGAAGATCCATGCCTTTTTCACCAAGGGGAGCCGTCCGGCGGCGGTGGAAGGGATCAAGCAATCCGCAGTCATGCGGCTGGACTTTGCTTCTAAGGCCATGGAAGAGGTGGCCGGAACAGTGGAAACCGTCTCCAACAAGCTAGCCTCACTGAGCGCCCCGGATCTGGGAAGCGTTTACCGCCGGGTGGCGGAGGAGGTGTGCCCCGTCTGCGGTCTGTGCCGCAATTGCTGGGAGGGAAACCGAGCGGAAACGCTGGGGGCTTTGGAGCAGATGGCCCCCCTTCTGAGGGAAAAGGGCCGGGTGACCACGGAGGATGTTCCCCCGGTTCTGGCGCGGAAATGCGCCCGGCTGGAGGAGGTCGTATCCCGCCTCAACACCGGATATTGGGAGTTCGCGCTGCGGGAGGGCGCCTGGCGCCGCCTGGCGGAAATACGGGGGGCGGTGACCGATCAGTTTGCCAGCATGTCCGGTATGCTGGAGGAACTGGCGGAGGACTTCGACCGGTTCGACCGGGTGGAAACCGAGGCATCCACCCGCGTAGCCGCCGTCTGTGAACGTCACGGGCTGTCGGTGCGGGACGCGGTGTGCCTGCTGGGACAGGGGGACCGGATGCGGGTGGAAATTCTGGTGAACCATACCGGGGCCCGGCTGAAAAAGCAGGAATGGGAGCGCGAAATCGGCAATGCCTGCGGCCGTGAATTCGACCATCCCGATATCACCCGGCTCAGCGACGCGGTAAAAATCGTGTTCATCGAGCGGACCGAGTTCACGGTCAGCATCGGGAGTGCGCAGCTGGCCTGTACGGGGGAACGGCTGTGCGGGGATGCTTTTGAAAGCTTTACGGACGGGGAACGGCTGTATGCCGTGCTCAGCGACGGGATGGGCAGCGGCGGCCGGGCCGCCGTGGATGGTGCCATGGCATCCGGTCTGATCTCCCGCCTACTCCAGGCGGGATTTGGGGCGGACAGC
This sequence comes from Candidatus Avimonas narfae, assembly GCA_904395335.1. Lineage (GTDB taxonomy): Bacteria > Bacillota > Clostridia > Oscillospirales > Acutalibacteraceae > Avimonas_A > Avimonas_A narfae. The sequence continues at coordinate 4,534 of CAJFNR010000029.1, forward strand.
GCCCTGCGCATGGTGAATTCCGCCTTGATGGTCAAGTCAGGGGATGAAAGCATCGCTACGGTGGATATCGCCTGCATCGATCTGTTCAGCGGGCGGCTGGACAGTTTGAAGGCCGGGGCGGCGCCCTCCTTCCTGCGGAGCATGGGGAGGGTGTCCCGGATTGAAAAATCCTCTTTGCCGGTGGGAATCCTGCGCGACATCGTTTTTGAGAGGACGGAGGATCGGTTGGTGGACGGGGATGTCCTGCTGGTATTCAGCGACGGCCTGCTGTCGGAGGGTATGGAATGGGTCGAGGAGGCCTTGAGAGACTATGAGGGAACGGATATGCAGGCGCTGGCCGATTCCCTGGCGCAGGAGGCGCGCAGGCGTCAGGGTGAGACGCGGGAGGATGACATCACCGTGCTGGCCCTGCGGGTGTCGAAAAGAGAAAACTAAAGAGAAAACCTCCTAAAGGGGATACGCCTTTTAAGGCGTATCCCCTTTTCGTGAATGAGGGGAAGTTTTTACTCCTGTCCCTTCAGGCGTTGTGAGAAAGACGGCATGGTGTTATACGGCATGGTTTATTGGGAATTGGAAAAGAGACGCAGCTGCTTCCCCTTGGGAAAGAAGCCATCCCGCAGACAGAAAAAGGCCTCCCTCGGGAGGCCTCAGCTTGTCAAAGAAGGAGAAATCAAGCAAGGATGTGTTTCCTCCTTCCTTGACACTTACTCAACCTAAAGTTGAGTAAAACTCCTTTATCAGTTGCTTCTTTTGATAAAAGAGATATGTCATAATATAGTCGCGGACCGAAAGGCATGTTTGAAGGAAGCGGGGATAGTATGAAAGAAACAATGGGTCAGATTATAAAAAGGCTTCGCAAAGAACGAAATTTTACCCAAGAAGAGCTTGCCGAACAACTTGGCATTACCTTTCAGGCTGTGTCAAAATGGGAAAACGATACCGGAATGCCGGATGTTTCGCAGATCATCCCTCTTGCAACAATATTTGGAGTAAGTACGGATGTTTTATTCGGAATGTCTGGAAAAGGCAATAGGGAAGAGGTGCAGAGAATCATTCAAAGTGCAATAGCGTTTATCACTGAGCCTGCCACAAAAGAGAGTGTATATCTCTGCTATAATGCCTTGCTTGATGGACTAAAAAAATATCCCAATAATACCACTTTATTATCACAGTGCCTTGAGATAGGGATTTCTCTGGCGTATCCGGAAAACGATATATATGACGGCGAAAACGGAAAGAAGATTTATCAAGAGTGTGTCCGTCAAGCGGATCTGGTTATTCAACACAGCCCAAATGCGACCGACATTTTGCGAGCTCATATGATTATGGTATTGCTGCATTCAGCATATGGCAATATGGAATCCGCACGGGAACATGCGAATACATTCCCTTGGCGTGCTGACATGACTATATATAAAATGAACGCCCATATCTCTCATTATGAAAACGATTACTACGCTGAAAGTATACAATGCCAATATGACTTTCTGTATCATTTAGAGGCAATGCTCGATGACATGGTTGAGCTCGGATGTTCCTACTGCCAACTTAATGATTATGTAGATGCACGGTACACATTGTCTGACGCGGTGGCGCTGATTGAGCTTGTGTGTAAGCGAGAGGATATTATGCCGTCCCTGCATTGCCGTGAGCGGGGCGATATATACGCTCTGTTGGCAGAAGTTTATTTGAAAGAGAAAAAAACGGATGAGGCATTGCAGATGCTAAAAAAGATGGTCTGTCACGATCTTTTAGAGCGTTCCAAATACAAAAGCCACATGAAAATGTGTACTCCTTTGCTCCGTGATACCGACAATAGCTTTTATAAGATACTGCCCAATATTAAGCAAAGATTGCTTAAAAAGCTGGACAATCCAGCATTTGACGATATAAGAGAAAATGACGGCTTTTTAAAGCTGTTAGAAAACGTCAACAGGGCTTAAGGGCGTAAGGATAGAGAGTACCTCAAGAGGATGCTTAAGCTGTATTGGGACAGTGTTTTTCCCTAGATAAAAAGGGGGAGAAACAGAAAAGGACCTCCCGAAGGAGGTCCTTTTCTGCCTGTGCCGACGGTACAGAGGAGAGAGGATCAGCCCACCACCGACAGGGCGTCGGCGGAGACCCATCCCAAGCCGTTGTCCAGCAAAACGCCGGTGACGCGGTCGGGAAGAATCCGGGTGACGGTGAAGGTACCGTCCACGGTGCGGCCGGGGCCGTTCCCTGTGCTGCTGGCGTACAGGCGCCCGTGATAACGCACTTTGGCTCCCACGCGCAGGGCGGGGGCGTTTTCCACTGGTGTCAGGTCGCTTTGCCAGAACCAGCCGGTGTATTCACTGCCGGTGGGGCTGGTGCTGACCAGCGCTTTGTCCCCGTCCAGCTCCCGGACATAGAGCAGGGTGTCTTTGACAAACGACGCCACAGAGGTGCCGTCGGCAAAGGTATCGGTACCCTCTTTCAGCCGCACCTCCTGGCCGACGGAAACGGTGTCTCCGGGCCGCAATCCGTTGAGACCAGCCTCCCGGATGAGAGTGGGGTAGTCCCGGTAGGAAATATCCCGGTCCACCTGTGGGGAAATCCCGTTCACCCGTCCATTGCTGGTATACTGCCAGATGCCGAAGCTGCCGGTGTAGGTGGGATCCGAACTCCACTGGGCCAGCCATACGTCAAACCGGCTCAGCCGGTCCATATCCAGCCGGTTGACCAGCCAGTCCAGATTGGCGTACAACATGACGTAGTATCCGGCCTCCTCTACCCGGCTGAGAAAGGTGTAGGCGATGTCGGTCAGCGTTTCCCGGGGAAGGCCCCGCTGGGAGGCGTCCTCCATATCCAGGGCCACCGGATACTCAAAGGTATACCCTGCGATGATGTTCAGGAAAAATTCCGCTTCCTTTTCCGCTTGCTCCACATTGGTGGCATAACTGTAGTGATAGGCGCCGACGGGGATACCCGCCTGTTTGGCCCCCTCCACGTTTTCGCGGAACCGGGCGTCGGTCTGCCGGTCCGGATCCTCCCAGCCGTAGCTGGAACGGATCATGGCGAAGCGGACACCGTCCGCCTTGACCTGAGACCAGTTGATGATTCCCTGGAAAGTGGAAACGTCGATTCCAGGAAAAGTGTCTGCCATGGCAGTTCCTCCTTCTCATAATCCATATCGTTTCCCCACACTATATGCGGAAAACGCAAAAAGAATCCCTGCTGGGTAAATGCGTGCTTGCCAGGAGGGGGTGGGGCTGGTACAATACCATAGGGCGGCTTGTCCGCCCTATTCTTACTGTATGCGAACATTCACATCGGTGTGAATTTCCATAGGAAAGGCCGTGCCATGAATTTTAGCGATTTGCCATTGATAAAGCCGCTGCTGCGGGCTGTGGAAGAAATGGGCTATACCGTGCCCACCCCCATTCAGCAGCAGGCGATTCCTCCCACCTTGGAGGGGCGGGATCTGCTGGGCTGCGCACAGACGGGAACGGGTAAGACCGCTGCTTTCGCCCTGCCGGTTCTCCAGCGGCTCAGCGCCTGTCCGGTACCATCCGGGAGTCCCATTCGGGCTTTGATTTTGACGCCAACGCGGGAACTGGCCCTTCAGATAGGAGACAGCTTCCGAGACTACGGACGCCACCTGTCCCTGCGCTGTGCAGTGATATTCGGCGGTGTGTCCCAGAAGCCGCAGGAGGAAGTCCTGAAGCGGGGAACCGATATCCTGGTGGCTACGCCCGGCCGGCTCAACGATCTCATTGGTCAGGGGTTGGTCCGGCTGGACCGGCTGGAGATCCTGGTGCTGGATGAGGCAGACCGGATGCTGGACATGGGTTTTATCCACGATGTCAAACGAGTGCTGGCCAAAACCCCTGATCGAAAGCAGACCCTGTTGTTTTCCGCGACGGTTCCAGAGGAAATTGCAGAGATTGCCCGCCACCTGCTCCATAAGCCGGTGAAGGTGGCGGTGACGCCGGTTTCCTCCGCTGTGGATACGGTAACGCAGCGGCTGTACCGGGTGGACAAAGCCAACAAACGCCGTTTGCTGCAGTATCTGCTTGAGGATGCGGCGCTTTCCGCCGTGCTGGTGTTCACCCGCACCAAGCACGGCGCCGACCGGGTGGCCCGGGATCTGGTCCGGGCGGGCATCCCGGCCAAGGCTATCCATGGGAACAAGTCGCAGAATGCCCGACAGCTGGCGCTCCGGGAATTCAAGGAGCACAGCCTCCGCGTGCTGGTGGCCACGGATATCGCCGCCAGGGGGATCGATATCGACGAACTGCCTTATGTGGTGAATTTCGATCTGCCGGAGGTGCCGGAAACCTACGTTCACCGCATCGGCCGTACCGGCAGGGCCGGACACTACGGCACAGCATTGTCCTTCTGCGATATTGCGGAGGAACCGCTGCTGCGGGATATTGAAAAGCTGCTGGGCCATCCGGTGGAGGAAATCCGGGAGCATCCCTATCCGCGACAGGTGCCGACGGCCCCATCGAAGGAACCGTGCCCCTCCTCGGCCCCGGGACGGAAGGCGGCTGCGGGACAGGCTTCGGTCACCGCTGCTCCGGCGCAGTCCACCTCTGCGCGCCGGAAACGCCGCCGGCGAAAAACGTCGGGCACGGCCATCGGAAAGGAGACACGAGTATGAAACCCTTTGTGGGAGCGATTTTTGACCTAGACGGGACGTTGCTGGATTCCATGGATGTGTGGAATGAAATCGACCGGATATTCCTGAGCCGCCGCGGGATTTCGGTGCCGGAGGATTACCTGCAGGTGGTGGCGCCCATGGGGTTTCGCCGGGCGGCGGAATATACCGTGGAGCGTTTTGGGCTGCCGGAATCCGTCGACGCCCTGATTGAGGAATGGGACGCCCTGGCGATAGAGGCTTATCAGACCCGGGTGAGGCTCAAGCCCGGTGCGCGGGAGTACCTTTTTCAGCTGAAGCGGCAGGGAGTGCGGTTGGCTGTGGCGACGGCCAGCCGGGAGGCTTATTTTGTACCGGCTTTGAAAAATAATGGGATCTACGACTGCTTCGAGGCGTTTACCTCCCTGGCCGAGGTGGAACGGGGTAAGGGATATCCCGATATCTACTGGCGGGCGGCGGAGAAGATCGGGACGGCACCGGCGGGCTGCGTCGTGTTCGAGGATATTCTAGCCGGTGTCCGCGGGGCTAAGGCCGGCGGCTTTTACACCGTGGCGGTATATGACCGTCACGCCGATGCCGATCGGCTGGAGCTGGAACGGACCGCGGATCGGTGTATCCGGGATTTTTTCCAGCTGCTGGAGGAGGATAGTTGTCCGGCTTCCCGATGAGCGCCGGCTGTTGCCGTAACAAGAAAAATGAGATAGCGTGAGAAATGAAGGAGCAGGGATTCCCTGCTCCTTTTTGCGGGACTGAAATTCCGATGCAAATAATTTAATAAAAATCGATAAATATATATTGAAATAATTAAATTACGGTGATATAATAAAAGAGCCAATGAAGCAACACATTGGCAAGCCTTTCCCTGGTGTGCACTTTTCCTGACGGGGAAAGGATACCCGCGAAGCGGGAGAATAAGGTGGAAAGTTGCGATATGGGTTGGAAAATATCGTTTATTCCTCTCCTTGGTAGCTGTCGCGGTCTTTTTGGGCGCCACGGTGTGCCGACGGCTTGGGAAAGCTTTTGTGTCTCGTATGGGTGTTTTTGGGGGCCGGTGTGCTGAAAGACGGATGAATACGACGGCAATCAGGCCGGTACCTGTAAAGGTGCTGTCCTTACACAATAAGTATCAACGACGAAGGGAGAAATACCGATGAATCAAAAAGCTTTGTCCAGATGGCTGAAAGGGATCGTTCTGGGGATGGGGGTGTGCGGCCTAATCCTGTATTTCCTGGTGATCCCGATAGCAGGTGACAGCCTTGTGGTCCAGTACCCGGAATTCAGTGGCCGGTTCTGGCCATGGATGATCTTTCTCTGGCTGACAGCGGTTCCTTGCTACGCCGTGCTTTTCTGGGGTTGGAGCATCGCTAGTGAGATTGGCCAGGACCGGTCCTTTACCCTAAAAAATGCCCGGAGCCTGAAATGGATCATGGTGGCGGCCATAGGGGATACGGTTTTCTTTTTTGCTGGGAATGTGATTTTTTTACTGGCCGACATCAACCATCCGGCAGTTTTACTGGCATCGATTCTCGTCTGCTTCATCGGCGTCTGTATTGCCGTTGTGGCCGGAAGCCTGTCGCATCTGGTAACAAAGGCGGCAGGTATTGTGGAAGAAAACGAAGCATACATTTGAAAAAGAGGTTATTATGATTGTTATCAATATCGATGTTATGCTGGCAAAGCGGAAAATGAGCGTGACACAGCTGTCCGAAAAAGTGGGAATTTCCCTGGTGAATATGTCTGTCCTCAAAAACGGAAGGGCTAAGGGCATCAAATTTTTAACGCTGGACGCTATCTGCAAGGCGCTGGATTGTCAGCCCGGCGATCTTCTGGAATACCGGCCGGATACGGATGAATCGGAAGCGTACGGGCGTGAAAGATAAAGGAAGGGGATACGGCTGTGAAAAAGGCGGTGCTGACGGCTATACCGGGAATCCTGTGCCTTTGTCTGTTTACCTCTTGTGATGGGATGATCCCTCAGGAGGTGACGGAAGCGCAAACAAAAGAGCACATCGCTGAATACCGGCAGGAGTTGGCCGATGTTTCGCAGAAGTACGGCTACACCTTTCAGGAAAAGGAAGCGACTGAGCGTGAATACGATTCCGGGCGGGTAATTGCCAAATATCAGATTGAAATTGACGAAACATCTCAGGTGACGGTTCGTATTACGAACAAGGAGGGAGAGGAGAGCTTTTCCCTCGTGTACACGGATCAGCAAAAAACTCCGGTTTCTGTGATGCGGTCGGGGAATACCACCCTGATCCGCTCTCTCTTGGAGATGGCAAACTGTCTGTCCGGAAAGGAATATCCCTATGAAAAGACCCGGGATTTTTTGGGCGATTCGTCAAAGGGGGCCCGGAAAACCTGTGAGGGAGAGCTGATATCCCGCAGGGGATGTCTCAATCCCGGAGGGAACTGGACCATTGATTATACCCTGGACGATACGTTGAAGGAACAGGTCGCTATGAACGGCCCTACCCGATATGGGGCCTAAGGAGGAGCAGCGGCATGAACGGAAAACAGGGGCTGCGAAAAGGCGCAATCTGGACGGGAAGTCATCTGCTGGAGCTCTCCTATATACTGAGCCTGTTGGTGTTTCCCGCAGCCTGTATAGTGGAAACGTTTTTGCGTACGGGTCGTCCCGGAGGGTTTCAAATGGTTCTGGCTTTTTTTGCCGGACTACTGATGATCCATCCGCTGATCCTGACGGTGATTAACGTCTTTTATTGGATCTATCCCGGCCGCTGCCCTGCCATTCTCGACGCGGGAAACCGGACGGAGATTTTTGTGATTGTGGAAGGAATTGCCTTTTCCTTTTTGCTTCTGGGGATAGTAGGAGAGAATTGGTCCGACTGGTGGACACCTCTTGACAGCGGGCGTTCCTTTTCGCCTGTGTGCAGCAAGGCGCTGCCCACCCTGGCGGTGCTTACGTTGGCGGCTATGATCGGTTATGCCGTGCTCCGGTTGACGCCTGCGGACCGGCTGTCGGCTCCTGTGGGAATCGTCTGCCTGGGGGCGGTATATTTGGGATGCGCGCTTTGCCTTTTGTGGCTGATTCAGCTGGCAGGGGGCACTCAGACGATGAAACTGTATCTGATGCTTTTTCCTTTTAACTCTCTGCTGCTGGTAGGGAAGATGGTAAAAGAGCTGCTCCGCCGGCGCCCGGCGGAGCAACAAGCCGCTGCAGAAGCTCCAGACGCCCAAGCAGCGAAAAAACAGCCTCTCCGGTTGCCGGACGATCCGGTCCGTTGGCTTTGGCTGGCCATACCGGCGGCCATGTTGCTGCTAGGTTTTGTGATATTGCTGCTTATACCGTTGGGACAGGCGCCGGACAGTATCGTAACCGCTTGGACGGATACAGCGGACTGGTCCCTCTCGCTGAGAACGGCGCAGGCTGTCCGCCGGTAGATCCTCCGGCCCAAGCCTTGTTTCTTGCGCCAATTTCCTCTTGACGGAAAAAACATAATCGTGTATAGTAATAAACGTTAGCGAAAACTAACTCAAAAGGACGGTTTTTGCCTTTTCTTTTATTATCCGATTAGTATAAACTAACTCTTTGGCCAATTGTGGGCCGGATGGGCTGAAATACCGAAAATTCGCTGGGAAAAGGGGTGCGGCCTTAAAGGCCTTGGAATACCAACGCCATCTATTGTTTCCTGAACTGCCGTTCGTATTGGAGCGAACCGGCGTCCGTCCCATGGAGACGTCATCCGTGCAGAAAGATTTAAGGCGATGAAAGCGTATTTGCTGAAAAGCGGATAATTCCTTATCCAGGGAAACCGCCATCCGATAAAAGAGGAGGAGCTCGATGTCGCTGGAAAAATACCTGATCGTGCACTGTGCCCCTACACTGGCCTCTTTAAAGACTGCCAGTCTGTTCAGCCTGAGGTATTCCTCAAAGCGGGAACTGGAGGAGCAGCTGGAGATCTGGAACCGCCGGTTGGAGGAAAAAGGCATTTTTCTTTTGGAGCTCCGACGGGCTGAGCAGAAGGCGCTGGTGTATGTCTGCCGGAAGTCCCATTTGTGCGCGGATTTGAAAAAGCCGGGGGTCGCCCGGTTTCTGTCCGGCTGCGGCTACGCTTCAGCCGACGCCGCTTATGCGCTGCGCCGGCTGAAAAAGCGGCTGGGAGAGGAAAAGGGATTTCCCCACGAGATCGGGATTTTCCTGGGGTATCCTTTGGGCGATGTCATCGGCTTCATCCGTAATGGAGGGAAGAACTGCAAGTGTGCCGGTTGTTGGAAGGTATACTGCAATGAATGCGAGGCGGTGAAGACCTTCGCCAAATATCGCAAGTGCCGGGAGGTTTACACCCGTCTCTGGAATCAGGGCAGGTCGATCTGGCAGCTTACGGTAGCTGCCTGACCTTCTATACAGTATTCTATGACAGAAAGAGGTATGACAATGAGCAAAGTGGCAGTGGTTTATTGGAGCGGTACCGGCAATACGGAAACGATGGCCCATAAAGTGTTGGATGGCGCCAAAGCCGCCGGGGCCGATGCGGTCCTGTTTACGGCGGCGGATTTCGACGCCACAAACATGGAGGAATTCGATGCGGTGGCTTTCGGCTGTCCCTCTATGGGCAATGAGGAACTGGAGGACAGCGAATTTGAACCCATGTTTTCCTCCTGCGAAGTCAAGCTTGGAGGAAAGAAAATCGCCCTTTTCGGCTCCTATGGTTGGGGTGACGGTGAGTGGATGCGCACCTGGGAACAGCGCTGCAAGGTTGACGGCGCTGTTCTCGCCTGTGACTGCGTGATTTGCAATGAAGCTCCCGATGACGAAGCGGAAGCTTCCTGCAAAGCGCTGGGCAAAGCACTTGCCTGAGGATATAGCCTGATCGGCTCTAAAGATCATAAGGATGGGGTACCCCTGTGGAGCCTTCCTGGCCGGGAAGGCTCCACAGGGGTCGTCTTGCCTTGAGGCCCGACGCCTTCGATTGTACCGCTTTATCCGCCGCGGGGGGCAGGGAAGAGGCTGCCGGTGGATATAGCTGAGGGGAAAAGGGTGGGCTGTTGTTACTTTGACGAAAAAACACCGCCGCACAAGCAGGGCGGCGGTGCCGTATAGGAATCGCAGTACTTTACAGGGTCAGCGACGGCGCCGTATAGGTCCGGGCGGCCAGCTCCTGATCCAGCATATAAAGCCCTTTGGCGTCGGAGCCGAACAGCTCCATCTTTTTGATCAGGTCGGAGGCATTGGTTTCCTCTTCACCTTGTTCTTTGACGAACCAGTCCAGGAACTGCATGCTGCGGTAGTCCTTGACCTCATTGGCCGCATCGTAAATCTGGTGAATCAGCTCGGTGACATACTGTTCATGAGCCAGCCCGGCTTTGAGAGCGTCCATATGGCTGTTCAGCGCCGTTTCCGGCTTGTCGATGGCCTCATAGGTCACGGGGGCGTCGTTGTTCTGCAGATACTGGACAAACAGCAGGGCATGGTCCCGCTCTTCCTGTGCCTGTACCTGGTACCAGTTGGCAAAGCCGTTGAGGCCCTGCTCCACATAGTAATTGGCGAAATGCAGATACAGATAGGCGGAATAGAATTCTTTGTTGACCTGAGTGTTGAGCAATTGAGCGACTTTCTGATTCAACATAATTATTCACTCCTTCTGATGGCGTCAGACAAGGGACGAATCCTCCCTACGGTGACAGATAAAGTATACCTCTTTAGGGGCCCAAATACAATCCCCGGCGGCAGAATATCCAAAAGAATTTGAGCGCCGGCGCCTTCGGTGGAGAGAATCCGGTCCCTGGGGGATAAGTCGGGCGTCAGGCGGCAGAATAAGGAAAGAAAAAGACACATACAATCAGGGGATACGCTTTTACAATGGGTTCCTCATTCATAAGTGAAAGGACAAGGATTTATGAAACTGGTTTTGCTGCGGCATGGTGAAAGTGTCTGGAATTTGGAAAACCGCTTTACCGGCTGGACCGATGTGGAGCTGTCGGCCACCGGGGAGCAGGAAGCCGGAGAGGCTGGACGACTGCTGAAGAAAGGCGGGTATGATTTCGATATCTGTTATACTTCCTATTTAAAAAGGGCGATTCACACACTCAACCATGTCCTAGAGCAAATGGATCGCGAATGGCTGCCGGTGATCAAAACCTGGAAGCTCAATGAGCGGCACTACGGGATGCTGCAAGGGCTCAACAAGTCGGAGACGGCGGAGAAATACGGTGAGGAGCAGGTTCGCATCTGGCGCCGCTCCTTTGATGTCCGTCCGCCGGAGCTCGAGCCCGGCGACCAACGCAATCCGGCCCGGCAGGAGCAGTACCGCCGGGTGGAGGCCGCTTCCCTTCCCCTGGCGGAGAGCCTGAAGGATACCATCGCCCGTACCATTCCCTATTTTGAGGAGGAAATCCGTCCTCATATGGAGAAGGGGAACAGGGTGTTGATTGCCGCCCACGGAAATTCCCTGCGTGCCTTGGTGATGTACTTTGAAAAGCTAACAGAAGAGCAGATCATGCAGGTGAATCTCCCCACCGGCGTTCCGCTGGTGTACGAATTCGGGGAGAATTTTACGGTGAAAGAAAAGGCATTCCTTGGAGATCCCGCCAAGGTGGCGGAAAAGATGCAGAAAGTGGCCAATCAGGGGAAGAAGGGTTAAGCCCGGCGGCGAACACGACGAAAAAGCGGACGGGGGAAACGAGAATACCAAAGCATCCTGTTGGCGTTGTATTGGGCAAGATAAAATGATGTACGATGTCCTTGTGCTTGCTGAACCGCAAACACAAGGTGCTGTCGCACGGGAATTTCGACAGCGGCAAGAGGGTGTTGGATAGACAATGGATTATACCAAAATCCAGTGTAGCCATCGGCATAAGGCAAAGGGTATTGCAGAACCGACGACAAGGGGCTATCTTTTTCATAGCCGGAAAGCGCCGCCCAGATCCACTAAAGATCTCCTTTTGCGACATAGGAAATCACAGGTTGGTGGTCCAAAAGGCTTCCCCTCGTGGGGAAGTACCTGTCCAGCGGACAGGAGGCACGCAAGGTGTCCCGCGTCCGGATTTTCCGGATGCCAAGGGCGTTGTAATAAACAAAAACCTCTTTTGTCTATCAAGACAAAAGAGGTTTTTGTTTTGGCTCCCCCTGTTGGGCTCGAACCAACGACCCTGCGGTTAACAGCCGCATGCTCTACCGACTGAGCTAAGGAGGAATGTGTTCAATCGCTCGACCGTGAACCGCTCAAGCGATTGAGGGATGCAACGCCTGTTGCTGGTGACCCGTACGAGATTCGAACTCGTGTTGCCGGCGTGAGAGGCCGGAGTCTTAGGCCACTTGACCAACGGGCCATATTGGTGC
>CAJFNR010000030.1 GCA_904395335.1 Candidatus Avimonas narfae
ATTGTAGCATGGAGGTTTTATTTGCCAAGGCCTTTTTACCTACCCCTGGTAGAACCAGGGGGTTTGTTAAGCCTAAAGGCAACAATTAAAAAAGACAAGTTTCATAAGAAACTTGTCTTTTTTTGGGAAGCGTTGACAAAACAGATACCCGCTAAAAAATGAGAAATCCGGGTTCAGATTTGATTCATTTTCATTTTTACATTGCGATTTTTCTTTTTGTACGTCCCATTTCCACAAGAGAGGGCAACCCCGAAAAAGTGGCATGAATCCTCGGTTTTCAGCATAGAAAAAGAGGTCAAAATTTGGATGTCTCATTTATGAGTTCCAAATTTCGACCTCTGTTCACATGGTGCGGATAAGAGGACTTGAACCTCCACGACCTTGCGATCATTAGAACCTGAATCTAACGCGTCTGCCAATTCCGCCATATCCGCTTATTTCATTTTGCTGTCTGTCCGACAACGTAGCTTATTATAGCGATTGAGCGCGAGCTTGTCAAGAGATTTTTTCAAGAAATCCTCCGTCCAAGCGGGTTTTCCATTATGACGGAGGATTTCCACTTTTCAACGATTTTCCCGTCAATTCGCTTCCTCACACCGTTCTTTCTCCGTAAACAGTTCCCCGATCAATTCCCAAAAAGCGGAGCAGTCCATCAGGGCATTGAGCACCTCCAGCAGGCGGTTGGCGGACAACCGATGCGGCAGACCGAGCCGCTCCAGCAGATGGGCGCGCCGCACCGAACTGTTCGCCGCGCCGGTGAGCCCCGCCTCGTAGAAATCCAGCTTGGTAATCTTTTGCCGCCCTTGCATCTGTTCGCCTTCTACCGATCCCTCTGAAAAGGTAGCGCCCGCCCGGCGCAGCGCAGCCAAAATCACGGTGGAGTCCATACCCTCCACCCCCAGCAAACCCTCTCGGGACGGCGCCGCTTTGCGCTTTTCCTTCCCAGGACACTCCGGAATATAGGCATGACGGATCTGTTCCGGCGGCACCAAGCCGTTCAGGTGGTCTCGAATCACAAATCCGGCAGCATCGCTGTCCGTCAGCACCACCAGCCCGCGTTCCCGCGCCAGTGTCCGCAGAAGAGCCGCTTTTTCCTTGTCTCGGAAAATACCGAAGCCGTCGGTCTCCACCACCAAAGCGTCCACGGCGGACAGAACCCGGATACGGTCGTATTTTCCCTCCACAACAATGACCTCACGCACCCGGGTCATCGAAGGAGCCCTCCTCCCGCTCGGGGACGCTCCCCGCCACGGGAAAGCACAATCAGCACCGCTGCCGTTTCCTCCAGCACCACTCGCTTATCGGCACGGCTGGATTTCAGCCGGGTATCCGCCTCCGCCAGCACCTCCAGGCATTCCCTCAGCGTGGAGACAGACAGGCGCGCGCAGTCCCGGGCGGCATTGCGCAGCCGGAACTCCTTGCCTCGGTAGGCAAAATCAGACACCAGGTTTTCCGCCCGCTCCCCGGCGGCGGCCGCTGTCTTAGCGCGGTACAGATCGGCATAAGCCGAAGTCAGTACCGCCAGCACGGACACCGGCTCCTCCTTCTGCCCCATCAATTTATCGATGATGCTGTAGCTTTTCTCATAATTTCCCTGCTGGATCGCCTTGGCCAAATCAAAAACAGAGGCCTCCAGATTCTTATATCCCGCCGCTTCGATATGGCTACGGGTGATCTCCCCTGTCCCGGCCAAGGCGCTGAGCTTATCCAGCTCGTTGAGCAATAGATTCAGGTCGCTGCCGCATCGCTCGATCATCAGGCGGGCATTGTCCGGGGACAGTGAACAACCCCGGCGTGAGGCGCCGCCTGTCAGCAGCCGAACGATATCCGTAGCGGTTTTACGGGGAAAAGCCACCGCCGCCCCGGCTTTTTCCGCGGCGGAAAGGAACGCCTTCCACTTGGCATTGCGCTTGACATCCGCCACGACGGAATCCTGCCAGAATACCAGGACGCAGGTATCCGGCACATCGGCCAGCAACGATTTCACGCGGTCCTGAACCGCCTGACCTCCCGAGGCGGCATCCCAGTCCCGCACCAGTACGCATTTGCGCTCCGCCATAACGGGGAGAGCCTCCACCGCCTCTTCGATAGCCTCCAAAGACGCCTCCTGTCCGTCGAATTTCTGAAGGTTAAACGCCGCCAGCTCTGTATTTCCCACCGCCTTGTCCGCTACGGCTGCAGCATAATGGGTGGTGAGGTACGCCTCCTCCCCATAGAAGAAGTAGAAGCGCCTCAGCCTCCCTTCCTTCAGTTCTTTTTTCAATTCGGCTTCGGTCATATACTCCGCCTCCCCCTTTGTTCAAACAAAGGACACATCGCCCCGGCCTCGTGTCCACATGCAGATTTCTCCGTCTGTTCCCGTCATCCCGAGGGGATAGGCGCCCCAGGGCAGCGCCTTGGTCACATAGGATACACGCTCCTCCGAGCAGCCCAACACTCCTCCCTGAGCGGTCAGGGCGGTGACGTGCCGCGGCGGCGCCTCGGTAAAGATCACATAGTTTGCACAGCGCCGGTCCGCCGAAAGCATAGCAGCGTCCCCGTGGGCCGGACAGAAAAGTAGGCTGGTATCCCCCAGATACAGGCGAAGCCATCCGTCCTCCTCCATCTGTACCCGCCCGTCATCCCAGAAACGGACAGCGCCGTCCGTCAGAGATACACGTTTCTCCCCGCCGACCAGGGATTCCACCGCACGCCGGTATTCCCCGTCGTTTCCGGTGATCACGCAGTCCACCTCTACCTCCTGAATCAGATCCTGGAGGCGAAAAAGACACGCTTCATTCAGATCAGGCAGAATCAGAAAATCCAGGCGGCGGATTCCCTTTTGGCTGAGCTCCCAGGACATCATCCCGGGAATATCGTCATCCCCACCGGCCAGCACGGCCCCAGCACAGCCGTTGCGCCGGAACAGCAGGGCGGTTCCGTCCCCCACCGGCAAAGAGGTCACGGAGGTGGCCCCAGCCGTAAGAAAAGTGTGGAACAGCATTCCCGCCATGAAAATACACAGGGTTACCGGTGCCATACGCCGGAGCCCATTTTTCCCCAAAAGCGCGTACCCCGCCAGCAGCAACAGCAGGGCCCCCAGCACCCACACTGCCGAGTACGCTTCATCCAGCCGCACCGTGGCAAAGGGGAAAGAGGCCAGTCCGCCGGCGACGCCCATTAAATACCGGGATAGGCCTCCTGCGGCCAGCAGTAGCCCCCCTGCCAGGAAGGACAGCCCCGGCACCAGCAGGCAGGCCACCGCCCCGCAGCCCGTCATCATTAAGACCATAGCTGGCGCTACAGTCAGCAGATTGGACAGCGGTGCCACCAGCGACACTTCCCGAAAGACCAGAACCATGACGGGCAAGGTCGGCAGAATCGCGGCCATCGACGCCGTCACCGCCGTCACCGGCCGGGCCAGCAGGCGAAGCGCATCCGTCCTCTTCCTCAGCGGTTCGGCCAGGACAGCCTGAAACCGCGGCCCTAGGGTCAGCAGGCCCAGCGTGGCTCCGGCGGAGAGCAGCAGCCCCACATCGTTGACTGCGTAAGGATTTCCCGCCGTCATGACCAGCAGGGAAAACCCCAGGGAATTGAGACTGTCCGCCTCGCGTCCGACAGCCAGTCCCAGGAAATACAGAATGCTCATGATTCCCGCCCGGACCGCGGACGCGGGAAATCCCGACAGCGCCATGAAAAAGAACACCGAAGCCGCCGCTGCCAGTGCCGACAGGCGGCGGGGCACCCTCAGCCTTTTAAGCAGCCAGAGGAGGACCTGCGCCAGAAGAGAAACATTCAACCCGGATACCGCCACCAGGTGGGACATCCCCGCGGCCCGGAAATCGTCCTGGATCTGATCGGACAGATCCTCGCGGTAGCCGAAGGCCACGCTGCACACCAGGGCACCAGTATCACCGGGGAGGCGATACATCACCTGATCCCGTGCCGTTTCCCGCAGGGCAATGACCGCTCCATACAGCGGCAGGCGGTCCGGCTCCTCCACCGCTATCCCCTCGCCTCCCCATCCCGTGAAAGAGGCCCTGAGATACTGCCCTTTGGCCTTAAAGCTGTTGCGCGCCTCCCCATTCAGCGTATCCTCCAGCCGGGAAAGCTCAACCTCTCCCTCCAGGATGTCGAATGCCTCCGCGTCCAGTTCCGCATCCACCAGGGCGATCATACGGCTTCCCTTCGGCAGAACAGCGGCACCCGACAGGCCGGAGACAGCGGCGTCCTCCATCACCTGTACCTCACAGATATCCACTGTCCCCCTGTTTTGGGGCAGCTCCGTAATCTGCAGGCGCACCCTCGCGGTGCCTCCCTCCAGCGCCACCGCCGGACGGTAGCGGAATACCTCAAAGCAGCCGTACAGGGAAAAGGCGGCCGCTGCCGCCAGCAGCGCCGCCAAAAGACACTGTCTGCCCGCCCGGCCCATTCGGAGTGTCGGACGGACGGCCAGCAAAACGAAAAAGCACAACCCACACACCACCGCCATGGCGATGGATCCGTTCAGGCTCAGCAAAGACGCCGCCACCAAAGCCGCGGCAAAGGAAAACCCTATGGTCGCAAAAGGCCGGGTCATACGCGTCAACCTCCCTGAACCATCGGAGCGGGCGGGATACGAATCCGTCGGCGGTCCGGCAGAAATTCGCTCACCTCTGCCGGTGTTCTCTCAATCGGCAAAAAGCGGAAGAGGCTCCAGGAAGAAAATGTCCTCCCGCTTTGCCGCGTCCCCTTCGGCCAAAATGGCGCAGCGGCCGGCAACGATGCCCTCCGACCGCTCCACCAGCTTCTCCAGGGCGTGGAGCGACTCGCCGGTGCTGATGACATCATCCACGATGAGCACCCGGCGGCCGCGGATAGCCTCCATTTCCTCCGCATCCAGATACAGGGTCTGCTCCTTGTCCGTGGTAATGGAGCGGACCTGCACGGAAATGGGGTTAGGCATATACAGCTTGGGATATTTCCGGGCAATGTAATACGGTTTGCCGCTCTGTCGGGCCATTTCATACACCAGCGGGATGCCCTTGGCCTCCGCCGTGATCAGCACATCGAATTCCGGCGCCTTTTTCAGCAGCTCCTGTGCCGAAGCGACCGTGATTTCCACATCCCCGAAAATCACGAAAGCCGCGATGCTCATATGCTCGTTAAGACGGCAGAGCGGCAAATCCCGTTTGAGTCCCGCAATGGTCATGGTGTATACCCGTTTCTCCTGAGCCATGATGGCGATTCCTCCTCTTCCCAGGGGAAGTTTATTTTTTCTTCGCCGCCTGCTTCATGCGCTGCTCCTTGGACAGGATCATCTTGCGCAGACGGATATTTTCCGGTGTGACCTCCACCAGCTCGTCCTCGTTGATGAATTCCAAGGACTGCTCCAGTGAAAGGATGGTGGGCGGCGTCAGCCGCAGCGCGTCGTCGGAACCGGCGGCGCGGGTATTGGTGACGTGTTTTTTCTTGCAAACGTTGACGACGATATCCTCATCCCGGGGAGATTCGCCCACAATCATCCCCTCGTAGACCGGTACGCCGGGGCCGATGAACAGCGTCCCACGCTCCTGGGCATTGAACAAACCATAGGTGCTGGTTTCGCCGGTCTCAAAAACCACCAGCGAACCCTGGATTCGCCGGGGGATTTCCCCCTTATACGGCTCATAGCCGTCAAAAACACTGTTCATGATGCCGTTGCCGTTGGTGTCGGTCAGGAACTGTTGGCGATAGCCCATCAAGCCGCGGGAGGGAATCTTGAATTCCAGATGGCTCATCCCCGTATCCCGGGTTCCCATATTGACGATCTCTGCCCGGCGGGCTCCCAGCTTTTCCATCACAGCACCCACATACTGTTCCGGCACCTCGATCATCAGCAGCTCCATGGGCTCCAGAGTCTTGCCGTTCTCGTCCTTTTTGTAAATTACGCGGGGGCAGCTGACGGCAAACTCAAATCCTTCTCGCCGCATGGTTTCGATCAGGATAGACAAATGCAGTTCACCCCGGCCGGACACCTCGAAGGCATCGGTGGTATCCGTTTCCTTTACCCGCATGCTGACATTGGTTTCCACTTCTTTGAAAAGACGATCCCGCAGGTTGCGGCTGGTGACGTATTTACCTTCCCGCCCAGCAAAGGGACTGTTGTTCACCTGAAAGATCATCGAGATGGTGGGCTCGTCGATACGGACGAAGGGCAATGGCTCCGGATGCTCCGGATCGCAGGCGGTCTCCCCGATATTCAGATCGGCAATACCGGTGACAGCCACCAGATCCCCCAGCTCCGCCGTATCGTGCTCCACCCGGCGCAGTCCTTCAAATTGATACAGCTTGCCGATCCGGGCGTTCGCCGTGGTGCCGTCTGTCTTGCAGAGCACCACAGCCTGTCCGTTTTTCACCCGACCGCGCTCCACCCGGCCAACACCGACACGACCCACATAATCGTCATAATCGATATTGGAAAACAGAATCTGAAGCGGCCCGTCGGGGTCCCCTTCCGGCGCCGGGATATGCTCCAATATCGCTTCAAACAGAGGCCGCATATCTCCGCTGCGTACCTCCGGGTCGGAGGAAGCATAGCCGTCCCGGGCGGAGGCATAGATGACGGGGAATTCCAGCTGATCCTCATCCGCCCCCAGCTCGATAAACAGGTCCAACAGCTCGTCGATGACCTCGGCGGGCCGGGCGCCGTCCCGGTCGATCTTATTGATGACCACCAGCGGCTTTTTGCCCAGGCCCAGGGCCTTTTTCAGCACAAAGCGCGTCTGGGGCATACAGCCCTCGAAGGCGTCCACCAGTAGCAGCACCCCATCCACCATGGTCAGGATGCGCTCCACCTCGCCTCCGAAATCGGCGTGGCCGGGGGTATCCACAATGTTGATCTTGGTATCGCCGTACTTGACGGCGGTATTTTTCGCCAAAATGGTAATGCCGCGCTCACGCTCCAGATCGCCGGAGTCCATGACCCGTTCCGCCACCTGCTCGTTTTCGCGGAACACGCCGCTTTGCCGCAGCAGCTGATCCACCAGCGTGGTCTTGCCGTGGTCGACATGCGCAATAATCGCCACATTGCGTAAATTTTCTCGCTTGGCCATATATGGTCCCATTCCCTTGTTACGATTTCGTTTTTTCCTTCACAACCGTCATATTATAGCACTATTCGACGGGAATCACAAGATGTTTCTCCGGTGAGCCACGCCAGTGAAGCTCACCAGTGCAGCCGTTTGCGCATTTGCGCCTTGAACCGGCGGCGGCGGTCCAGCACCAGCAATAGCAGCGCCAGCAGCAGACAGGGCAGGGATACCAGCAGCGACCAGAAAAGATCCACCTGCCCGTCCAGATAAAAGTCCACCGCTGCCTCGATCCCCGCCAGCAACAGAGGAACCGTAATCACGGCAGCGGCGGTCTGCCGCAGCCTCCCCTTTACTACCCGGCGCAAAAGCAGGGTGTCCGCCGCTGCCAAGAAAAACAGCAGCAGTACGATGGGCACAGCCAGCCGCCAATACCATTCCCCCGGCGCAGCAAAACGCTCTACCAGCCAGAGATAGCCCAATACGCCAGCCGTGTCCAGAAGCAAGGCCCACCATACCCGTCCACGGCGGATCAGCAGCATGGGAACAACCAGTATCCACAGCAGCCCCATGGCCCCCGCCACCAACAACGACCAGCCCGCCCCGTGGGTATAAGCCAGGTCGCAGCAAAGACAGATAGCCGCGGGCAGAGCCAGCAACAGCGTGGCGATTAGCGCCAGATAACCCCGGTCGTCGCTGGGGGAAAACAGATCCAGCTCGCTGGGAAACGGCTTGGGCGTCTCGGGATCATAGGGCTGTCGGGGATTCTGCACCGGCGTTCCGCACAGCGGGCAAGCCCGCTGGGACGGCGCCAGCTCCACCCCGCAGTTAACACAATAAGACATGCTCTCGCTCCCTTACTGATTGCTTTCGATGCGCACCGGAAGGCCCTGCTTTACCAGCTCCGTGAACACCAGCCGTTCCGCTTCCGTTTCCCGGGCCACGCTGGTCAGCGTCAGGTTCAGCCGTCCTCCGTAACTGACCGCCGTAGCCGCATGAAGATTGGTGCGTGGAGGCCCCATGAGAAAATCGAACCGCTCCACATAGGGCGCCATGCTGTCCGGCACCTCCGCCGTCCCCAGATTGGAAAAGGCGCAGGAGTACCGGCTTTCGCCGTACAGACGGTAGGCAAAGGCCATGGCCCAGTTTTTCAAAAATAGAGGAACGACGCGCATCGCCTTATTGATTTCATTGCCCACGTTGGCGGAAAGCACGGCGTTGAGGTATTTTTCATTGAGGCGCAGGCGCATAAAATGATGGATATGCTGGATGATCTCCTCCAGATCGTAGTCACCGTAGCGGGGATCCACGCCGGGATTGACAAAGGTGGCAAAATTCCGCACCGTGCGGGAGGGATAGAACGACCGCAGGTTGACCGGCACGCTGAGCTTAACCGGATAGAGCCGGCGGTTCCCCTCCATCTGTTGCAGGCGCAGAAAGGCGTAGCAGATCACCCCAGCCAGATAGTCGTTGACGCTCACACCCCGCTCCCGTGCCTTTGCCTTCACCGCCTCCACCGGCAATGTGCCGGTTATCACCCGCAGAAAGGGCACCGGCATCCGGGTCATGGCGGGGTGATACGCTTTGGATTCCCTGCGCCCCTCGATATGGCGGAAACGGGCGTACTGGCTGTGGCTGTCCTCCCATTCCTCCGGCCGGGGAGGCTCGCTGCAATCCAACGCACCTTTTTCCCCCGCCTTTACCGGGTATCCCGCCAGCTGTAGATATCGGGCCGCCAGGGTTTTGAGAAAAACCATCGCCCCTGTGCCGTCGGCGATGGAATGGAACAATTCCACCGCGATCCGGCTGTGGTAATACCGCACGCGGAAATAGTAGCCGTCGTTTTCCCGCTTGTCAATCTTCTTGCAGGGGTTCTGCACATCCGGCTCCACCCTGGGCGGATGATCATTGGTGTCCAAATAGTACCAGAACAATCCTTTGTGCAGACCCGCGCAAAAGGAGGGGATCCGTCGCGCCGTATCCTCCAGCGCCTGCTGCAGCAGCTCAGGCTTCACCGGCACGGTAAGGTTCACGCTGACACGGAACACCGCCGCCCAGCGCCGGGAGGTGACCGCAGGGTAAATCTTGGCGGAATTGTCCAGCTTCATCCACCCATTCGGCGCTGCTTCCATTGCCGGCTCCCCCTTCGTAATTTATTCCTGCTCCCCGGACGGCTCCTCTTCCTCAAAACGGTACAGCAGCCGGCCGTCCCGTTCCACTGCGCCTAAAAACATCTCCAAGGGGCGTACCCATACGCTCTTTTCCCCGTAGAGCTGCTGGTACACCACCATCTCCTCCAACGTTTCGCTGTGCCGCGCCAGGGAAAGCACCCGGTAGCGTTTCCCCTTGAAATGCCGGTAGACGGCCCCCACATGGACGCTTCGCTTTTCCAGCCCGCCAATTTTCAGGGTAACATGGACGAACCAATGGATTTTGTCCACCGCCATATTGGCCTCGGGAACGTCATACATATGCCAGACATGCCACATGCCCTCATAAATGTCGATGTCCACATCCACGCCCTGAGCGTCCATCCGGATCGCCAGCTCACGGGAATCGTCCAGCAGTACCTCATCCGTACCCACCTGGATCAGCACGGGAGGGAACCCGTGAAAATCCCCATTGAGGGGGGACAGATACGGGTGGGTCAGCTCCTCCCCGCCGGCATACAGAAGCGCTGCCTCCCGCAGCTCCTCGCTGGAGATCAGGGGATCCAGCTCCTCGTTTTGAAAATGGGAGTCCAGGCTTTCGGTCAAATCCGTCCAGGGAGACAGCAACACCAGTGCCGCGGGAAGCGGTCTCCCTCTGTCCCGCAGCGACAAAGCCAGTGCCAAAGTCAGCCCACCTCCCGCCGAATCCCCGCACGCCAAAATATCCCCTTCGGCATAGCCCAGGGAAAGCAAATAGTCGAAAGCCGCCTGGGCATCCTGCAGCGCGGCGGGATAAGGGTGTTCCGGCGCCAAGCGGTAATCGTAGGCGAAAACCTCCACCCTGCAGCGCTCCGCCAGACGGCAGATCACGGTTTCATGGGTCTCCGGCGAACCGGAAACATATGAGCCGCCATGAGTATACAGGATGACCTTTCCTTCCACCGGCTCCCTTGGGCGGGCCCAGCGCGCGTTAAGCGGGCAATCCTCCGCCGCCTTCTCCACCTGAACATCCCGGGGCTTGGGCAGCAGGCGACCCAGCATGGTCATGCCCCGCCGCTGGCGGGGAATATCCATACCGGTCAACCAGGGCTTTACCGATTTAATGGTGCCGCTGAGCAAACGGCTCCTGAAACTGGGCATCCGCATCCTCCTCGGCCGGTGTAGAACCGGCGCTTTTTGATTTCCTATTCTCTATTATAGCCGCTCTCCTGTGTCAAATCAAACGGGGAAAAGAAAAACCGGCAGGCCATGACCTGACCTGCCGGAAAAACATCCTTCTGTTCAGCGAAGATACGGTTTGGGATCTTGCGTAACGCCATTAATCCGGATTTCAAAATGGAGGTGAGCGCCGTCGCTGTTGCCGGAATTGCCCACCTTGGCGATGAGCTGTCCCTGGGTGACCTTCTGCCCCACACTGACCAAAATGGAGCTGCAGTGTGCATACATGGTCCGGTATCCGCCGCCATGATCGATGATGACATAATACCCGTATCCCTGGCCCCATTGACTGGTGCTGTTGGCCTCCACCACTGTACCGCCGTCTGCGGCAATGATGTCCTTGCCGTAAACGCCGTTGCCGGAGATATCGATACCGGCATGATAGGAACCACCGCGGTATCCGTAATCCGAGGAGATCATCTTGCAGCTGGGAAGCGGCCAGATGAATTTTCCGGTGGACACGCCGTCACCGATACTGGCATTGGGGTTCACCTTCCGGGAGCCCACCACCACCACTTTATTCACCGGAGGCGTCACCACCTCGGTGGACAAAATGGTACGGGACTGCTCCACCCCGTCTACCAGCGTTACTTCCGCCGTGACCTTCTGCTGTCCGTTGACTCCCTCGTTGCGAACCTGCTCATAGCCAAGATACTGGCTGGAATCCTCCACCGTCTCGGTGGAATAGGCGATATCCTCGGTGTATTCGATCTGACGGACCACCTGTACACGCAGATAGGGCTGGGACCGCTGGATCATCACCTGCTTGCCCACATACATCAAATCGTCTAGGCTGCCGTTAAGCGCCTCCAGCTCCTCCAAAGACATATCCGTCTTGTCGGAGATCCCCAGCGGCGTATCGCCCTCTTCCACGGTATAAAATTTATCCACCAGAGTGGCGGCCGTCAGCTTCTCATCCATTGCCTCGGCGGAAATCACCGTCGACACCGGATACAGGCCGTCCACAATTTCTACATCCTGAATAAACTCGGCGTGTTCGTCGGCGCTGCCGTCGGTGTACTGGGCCAAAATGGACTGCAGCAGAGCGTCCAACTCCTGCCGGGAATCCACTGCGCCCTCAAACGTGCCGTCCACATAAAGCCCGCTGGCTTCTTCAATGGAGCTACTGGAGGACCGAAGGATCTGGTCGCACACGGCGGCCTCGTCCATGATCTGCGATTCGTTAACCACTGCAATGGTCAATTTGGGAATGCGCTGCACCTCAAAGGAATTGTCGGTGTTGATAACCCGCTCCTCCGCCATGACGGCAGCGTTATCGAATACGGATTCGTCTGTGATATACCCCACCTGTTCGCCATCGTATTCCACCGACAGGGCAAAGGTGAGGTTGGTCCAGTGATTGACTGTCGCCGCCAGCACAAAGGCCGCAGCCACCGGCGCGGCGAGATTGAACAGGGTACCCAACGCCTTGCGGTGCCGCCACAACGCCCGGAAGGGCAGCAGCAGCAGCTCCGGTATTGTCAGCAGGGGGTGCCTCCGGAACGCCGCCTTCAGCCGGCGCCCGGCCAGGGGAAAGCCCAAGGCAAAACGCTTTGTCTCGCCGACCACGACGCGAATATGGCGGAGAAGTAGAAAATCCACGCCTTTGTACAGCAGTCGGCCCACCGGAGCCAGCACATGGGCCAGACGTCTTCCCGCCAGGCGAACGGTCCGCACCGTCCACATGCCGGTGATATAACTCAGGCAGTAAAGCCCGTGGGACGCAGACACCGCCCACTGCCGGACCTTACGCCCGATCTTCTGTGCAATTTCCTTAACGCTTTCAGAGTTGGAGAGCAAACCAATTCACTTCCTAACGCTGTCGAGAGTAGGCAAGGAGAGCCCGGAAAGGTTACAATTTTGTAACACGCTGCTTTCTATTATACTCATTTCCCACAAAATTGCAACCCTTGGTTCCGGTCTTTTCGTCAACGGACAAAAATCCCTGTTTTTTTCCGAAAAATAGAGGGGCTTTTCCTATGCATTCCGTCGGGGATACGCCAAATTTTCGGCGTTCCAATTTTCGAGGATCTCCGCCATGCGCCGGGCTGCAGTCCGGGCTCCCGGAAGGTCGTGTTCACGGTAATTGCCGCACTCCTCCGCCGAGGCGCCGGGTATCGCCCCCTCGTATTCCGCGATAAACCACAGTGCTTCCCTAGTCAGGGCGATCACCTGTTCATGGGTAAGCCCACCGGTGAGAAAATAAAAACCGGTACGGCAGCCCATAGGACCGAAATAAACCACATGTTCCGCTAGGGGGCTGTTGCGGACATAGGTGGCAAACAGGTGCTCGATGGTATGCATCACGCCGTTTTTCAAGAAGGGCGGGGTGTTGGGCCGCACAAAGCGCAGGTCATAGGTGGTCACATCACCGTCTTTTCGGGACAAATACAGCCCTGGCGTCAGACAGGTGTGGTCAATTTCAAAACTTTTTATGCGTTTCATCGTTTTCCCTCCGCTTTTCCTTTATAAGAAGCATACTTTCCCGGCAGGTCGCTGGAAAAACCGCGGTCCTGAGTGATCTCCAGCATGGACTGGCCCCGGGGAATGGCCTGCCGGAAGGCCAGGATCATATCCACCGCCTCGTCGGCGGCCAAATCGTATAAATCATAAAAGCTGTCCCGGCTGGTATAGGATAAATCAAAGGGGTTTTTCCATTCTTTCTTCTCTTCGTTGGCGTAATCCCAGTCGGACACATCCAGAGGACGAAACAACGAGGTGGCGAAATGCCCCTGGCCGGATACCCACTCCAGCGGCCGCAACAGGGTCTGCTTCACAGCAGAACGGTCAGTGAGAAAAAACAAAACGCGGCGCATATCCCCCGGCGCCAGCGCCAGCCGCTCCGCCGGAGCAGAAAGGCCCCACAGCTGCAGGAACACCGGTACAAACAATCGGCCGATGGTGAGATACAGGCTCCCGTCGTCCCGCGGAAGGATGGTCTGCAGAGGATAATCCTCCACCCGGCGGCCGGTATCCCGCCGCAGCATCAGGGTATCCAGCGCGCTTTCGATATGGAAATGATAGGTGTGCCCCGCCCGGCCATATCGGGGCCGTTGGGCCGCCAGCTCCTCCTGAAACCAAAAAACGTAAGGATGCGCCGTGCGGTCCAGGGCATAATGGCAGAAGAACCCTTCAATATAGCTTTGCATCCGCCCGCGCTCCCGGCTCTCCGCATTCAGGACCTGCCGGAACAGCTCAAATAGGCGGGCCGGGCTGATGTGGTGCATGCGGTTGCCTTCCCGGGCATAGCTGACGCCGGGCTGCCAAGGCATAACCCGGTGAAAGAAAAAAACGTCGGGTCCCTGGGCGCCGATCAGCGCCGCGTCCCGATCCGTCACCGCCGCCCCGGTCTGCTTTAGTTTATTCAACACGCGCTCCGCAAACAAGTAATGCGTCACGGAAGCCGGCATAATCATCGTCTCCCTTCCTTGCCTTTCCCCTCCATTATAGCGCGCGGCAGTCCGTCCCGGAGAAGGAAATTTCATCCGATCCACACGGCACCCCTTGAGGGGAAGCTGGCGGCGCGCCGAGGCTCCGGAGGAGAACGACTGCGATGACTAATGAGGTGGAAAGAAGGAGCCTTCCTCGCACCACCAAGTATAAGAACAAAGCTCCCCACCTCATCCACCACCTTCGGAGGTTTCTCTTCCCTGTAAAGGAAAGAACACCTCCAGGGGAAGATAGGGTTGCTTTTCCAACTGCAGCTTTATTTTATCATAGGCGTAGCGGGTGAATTGGCACCGCTCCAGCCGATTGCCACTTTCGTCGGGCCCGGGGAATCTCCCGTAATATGTCCTGAGCCATGGAGGTGACGGACGTCGTATACTCTAGACATCTTCCCCTAGCCCCCCTGCTGCCGGCACGAAAGATGACCGTATTATATCAGGATTCCCTCTTTTCTGCAAATGCACATCCACAACATTCCGCACCAGCCCCTTGACAGATATAGGCAAATAAGTTAACATGGTATTGAAAACCAGATGATAAACAAGAGGAGGATTCCTATGAGCTATCGTATTACAACCGATTCGACTTGTGACATGCCGGATGCGTTCTATGAGGAGCGCGGAATCGCCCATGTCAATCTTTCCCTGGAATTTAATGGGAAGGAATATAAAGACGGCTTCAACGAAAACCTGTCCGCCCATACTTTTTATGAAAGCCTTCGAAACGGCGGTATGGCCTCCACCACCCAGGTGAATCCGGCGGAATTTATCGACTTTGTGGAGCCGTTCCTGGCCGCGGGCGAGGATGTGCTTCATCTGGCCTTTTCCAGCGGGCTCAGCGGTACCTATGCCTCCTGCGAAACGGCAGCCAAGGACCTTCGTGAAAAATATCCGGAGCGCACCCTGGTGGTTATCGACAGTCTGGCCGCTTCCATGGGCGAAGGCCTGCTGCTCTATTATGCGGATGAAAACCGGAAAAAGGGTTTGTCCCTGGAGGAAAACGCCCGCTGGCTGGAAGACAACAAGCTGCATCTCTGCCACTGGTTCACCGTCAACGACCTGATGTTCCTGCACCGCGGCGGCCGTGTATCCAAGACCTCCGCCATCTTCGGCTCCCTGCTGGGCATCAAGCCGGTCATGCACGTGGACAACGAAGGCCATCTGATCGTTATGTCCAAGGCCCGTGGCCGCGGCGCTTCGCTGGAAGCGCTGGTGGACCACATGGAAAAGACCGGCAATCCGGATATCAAGGATCAGATGATCTTCATCAGCCACGGAGACTGTTTGGAGGATGTGGAAAAGCTGAAGGCCATTATCCGCCGCCGCATCGGCTGCGAAAACTTTATGGTCAACCCTGTGGGCGCCGTTATCGGCAGCCATTCCGGTCCCGGAACCGTAGCCCTCTTTTTCTTGGGTAGCGAACGATAACCCTTTGAATATCGGCAGCCCCGCCCTCCGCCATCCCAGCGGAGGGCGGGGCTTTTCGCTTCTCCCAAAGGGGACAGGGCCGCATATTCCCCTCTTTCCCCGCATAAGGTAGATTGGGTGATGCGTATGGCCAAAGCGGGAAAACAGGCTTTCAGACGATGTGCGGCGGTGCTGGCCACCGCCGCTTGTCTGGCGATAGCGGTGGGAAATATTCCCCGCGATGCGCTTTTTTCGTTTGGACAGTCCTTGGCGCTCCTGTCGGCCGGCTTACAGCAGCCAGAGGGCGGGGCCGTGGCCCTGAACGGCCGGCTGGAACAGCTCCCCTCCGGAAACAGCCCCGGTAAAAATGGGGAATCCTGGATTCCGGGTGCTTCCTCGGAAGAGGCCGACGCCCAGAAACCTGAGGATGCAGATTCCTCCGGCAGCGATACCCCTCTTGTCCCCGCTACCAGGGAACCACCTCCCCGTTCGGAAAACAGCGGCGATATCGCTACGCAGCAAATCAGTGCCGGCTCCTCCTTTGTGCAAGGCATTGCCATAAAGAATGCCAGTTCCCGTACCGTCGATATCGCTTCGGAGTTAGCCCAAAAGCCGGATCTGGGGCTGACAGACACCACTGAGCCGCAGGTGCTTATCATGCACACCCACACCAGCGAGTGCTATATGACCTATGACGCGGGATACTATAACAGCGATGACCCTGTGCGCAGCAGCGATCCCACCTGCAGCGTACTGGCAGTTGGCGAAACAATAGCCGCTACTCTGAGGGAAGCGGGCATCGGTGTCATTCACGACAGCACCTTCCACGACAGCCCGAAATACAGCGGCGCTTACGAGCGCTCCGCCGTCACCGTACAGGGAATCCTGGATCAATACCCCTCGATCAAGGTGGTGCTGGATATCCACCGGGACGCCATGACTCAGGGAGACGGAACCAAAATCAAGCCTACAGTAGAAATCGACGGAAAAAAAGCGGCACAATGTATGATCATCGCCAGCACCTGCGACACCGAGGCGGTTCCTCATCCCAACTGGGAGCAAAACCTGCGGTTCGCCCTGCGCCTGCAAAGTGCCCTGCACACCAAATACGAGGGACTGGTACGGCCACTCTACCTGGTGGACAGCCGATACAATCAGCATCTGACCAATGGCTCCCTGCTCATCGAGGTGGGAAGCGATTCCAATACCGTGGAAGAGGCTGTATATTCCGGTCAGCTGTTGGGAAAAACATTGGCACAAGTGCTGGATGAACTCAAATCCTGACCAGCACGCCGGAGGTCCCTATGAACCGTCCTCAAAAGCGCCACCCCCTGCGCACATTCGGCGTTGTCTTTTCCTTTACCGTCTGCCTGCTGATGGCAGGTGCCGGCTTTGCCATTGCCGATTACAACACCCGCAGCAGCGGCGTAGGAAACGATGCCGCCGCTCTGGAAGCGCAGTCCCCGCTCAATGAACCTCTGAAGGAAAACGATCCCGGCCCGGCGGATGCGGCAAAAACAGCGGCCGAGGGACTGTGGGCCTTCCTTCCTCCTTCCTGGAAGGCCAGCATCTGGATGGTGGAGGGGGAAATCCGGCTGGCCTGTGAAACCATTGCCGCCTTGTTTTCCTGACACAGCTCACCTCTCCTCCCCGCTCCGGGTCACCGTCACACGGAAAAACAGTTCGTGCTCACGTTTTCCCAGTGTACGGTTACATGCGTTCGCGGGAGGGTTTTGCCGGGTGTTCGTCCATCAAAAATCAGCTTTCCAATAGGAAAAATCGCGCAGATCTGTCCCGATAAAAACAGCCATGCGGAATCCCCTGCTCTCCCTTTGGGGGACAGTGGATTCCGCATGGCTGTTTTCCACAGCTCCCAAAAACGAAACCTCACCCGCTCAATGGAGCACTACTTTCCACTCCCCATTATCCGGAACATACTGAAATTCACTGAGACGGTCATCCAGCATCACTTGAAGCAACATTTCAAAGTCCTTCACCGCAGGGATACGGGCCAGCTCCGAATGAGGAATCCAGTACATCTGTCCCTCCGTGGAGGAACGGACCTCTCCGCTGAATTCCTCCGTGCAAAACAGAAAAACCAGATACCGCCCGCCGTTTATAGGGAACTGTTTCACCCCGCACAGCTGAGGATTCCGGATAGTCAGCCCTGTTTCTTCCTTCATCTCACGAATCACGGCATCCACAATGGATTCCCCCGGTTCAATGTGTCCGCCGGGCAGCGTGAACCCCCTCCAGTCCTCCTTCACCCGATCCTGCAGCAGGTACCGGCCGTTTTTATGAATCAGACAAAGGACCGTCAATTCCACCCGTTCCGTCTTTTCCAAAATCCATTCCTCCCTATGGAATAGCTATCCCGGCTACCCTCGCTAAAAAGCCTCTTCCCTTCGCTTGTCGAAAAATCACGCTATGAAAGTCAGATTCCTTCAGCCATCCAGGGAACAGCCGGGATCCTTTTCCTCAACCCCCAGCGCCATCATCGCTTCCCGCATATCCTGCGGCAGCGGAGCGGACAAGCAGAGCGTTTCGCCGGTGAGGGGATGGCGGAACCGGAGAAAGCCGCAGTGCAGCCCTTGGCGGGGCAGCACAGTCTGATCCTCCCCATACATGGTATCCCCGGCCAACGGGTGCCCCAGCCAGGCCATGTGTACCCGTATCTGATGGGTCCGCCCGGTGTCGATGCACACCCGCAGATAGGTGGCGCGGTCATTCCCTGACAGAGCCTGCCACCGGGTCACGCTGGGCTTTCCCCCTTCTCCCACCTCCCGGGTGATGCAGCTCCCCTCCCGGACGCGGATGGGGGCGTCGATTATGCCCTCTCCCTCCAGCTTACCCAAGGCCAGGGCGCGGTACTCCTTCTGTATCTTTCCTCCGCCCAATGCATAAGCCACATGGGCGTTCTTGGCCGCCGCCAGCAGGCCGCTGGTGTTGCGGTCCAGACGTCCCAATGGGCGAAAGGCGTGGGATTCCCCTTTTTTCTGATAGTAACCCACCACGGCAGCCGCCAGGGTAGGCTCCGGTTTCCCCGCCGACGGATGAACCGCCAGATAGGGGGGCTTGTTCACCACCAACAGGCTGCTGTCCTCGTACACCACCTCCAGCGGATACTCCACCGGCTCCACCCTCACCATATCTTCCGGCAGGCGCAGCACCAAGGTTTGTCCCGTCTGCACATAGTCGATGGTGCGCAGCGGCGCGCCATCCGCCAGGATGCCGTCCTCCACCTGGCGGAACCGGGCCAGCATGCGGGAGGAAAAACCGCAGCCCCGGCGCAGAAAGGTCTGGACGGTGGCGCCGTCGTATTCCGCCGGGACCAAAAAGGTCAGCTGATCCACGAGCAGGCCCCCTTTCAAACAGAAAGGCGGCGGCGCCCGCCGAGGGGAGCCGCCGTCCGAAAATCATCTGTGAGACAAGCTTACTTATCCACCGGTACGACCCAGCCGAAGGGATCGGCAATCCGGCCGTTCTGGATATCGGTGAGGGTGTTGTAAAGCCTGTGAGCCACCGGTCCGATTTCCCCGCCGTTAATCACCAGATGCTTGTCGTCCACCTTCAGCTCACCGATGGGCGAGATCACGGCAGCGGTGCCGGTACCGAAAGCTTCCTTCAGTAGGCCGCTTTCCGCCCCCTGCACCACTTCCTCCAGGGAAACCCGGCGTTCCGTCACCCGGTATCCCCAGGAACGGAGCATTTCGATACAGGACATCCGGGTGATACCGCCCAGAATGCTGCCCTGCAGCTCGGGCGTTACCACCTCATCCCCCAGCTGGAAAAAGACGTTCATGGTGCCCACTTCCTCGATATACTTGCGCTCCACGCCGTCCAGCCAGAGAACCTGGGTGTACCCCTGCTTCTCGGCCTCATCCTGCGCCTTGAGGGAAGCGGCGTAGTTGCCCGCCGTCTTGACAAAGCCCATACCGCCCCGCACCGCGCGGACATAGTTGCGCTCCACATAGATCTTCACAGGGTTAAGTCCCTCCGGATAATAAGCACCCACCGGGGACAAGATGATGATGAACAGCAGATGGGCCGCCGGATGCACCCCCAGATGGGGATCCACCGAGATGATGAAGGGGCGGATATACAAGGCGGTGTCCTTGGCGTCCGGGATCCAGTCCTGATCCAGCTGGACCAGCTCCTTCACCGCCTGCACCGCCAGCTCCTCGTCCACCTGAGGGATACATAGCCGCTCGTTGGAAAGGTTCAGGCGGGCCATATTCTTGTCCGGGCGGAACAGCACCACCTTCCCCTCCGGCGTGCGGTAGGCCTTCATGCCTTCGAAGACCTCCTGGCCGTAGTGGAGGCACATGGCCGCCGGATCCAGGGAAAGCGGGCCATACGGGACGATCCGCGGATCATGCCAGCCCTTCCCCTCCTCATAGTCCATCAGGAACATGTGGTCGGTAAAATAACGCCCGAAGCCCAGATGTTCGATATCGGCAGGCTTCTGTTTGGGATGGGCCGTCCGTTCAATGCGAATCTTCTGCATGGCGCAACACTTCCTGTTTCATTTTGGTACCTAAATTATAGAACCACCCCGTAAAAAATGCAAGATATCCGGCGCCTTTTTTCGCATGGAAGGCAAAAAAATACACCGGCTTCCTCCTTGAACGCCGTCAACTGCCGGCTCCCCTTGTTTTTTGGGCACAATATGGTAAAATAATAAGCGTATCTTTTTCATATTCATAAAATGGAAAACCGCAGCCCTTCCGGCTCCGCCGTTTTCCAAGGAGGGGTTTCCCGTGGAAAAACCGAAATTTTATCTGACGACGGCGATTGCCTACACCTCGCGTAAGCCGCACATCGGCAACACCTACGACATCGTGCTGGCCGACATGATCGCGCGGTATAAGCGCATGGCAGGCTTCGACGTGTATTTTATGACCGGTTCAGACGAACACGGACAGAAAATCGAGGAATACGCCAAGGCGGAGGGGATTTCTCCCAAGGCCTATGTGGACCGCGTCTCCTCCGAGATCCGTGCGGTGTGGGACTCCATGAACGTCACCTACGACAAATTCATCCGCACCACCGATCCGGAGCACGAGAAAACGGTGCAGAAAATCTTCAAGAAGTTGTACGATCAGGGAGATATTTACAAAGGCACCTATGAAGGGAAATACTGTGTCCCCTGCGAATCTTTCTTCACCGCCTCCCAGCTGAAGGACGGCAAATGCCCCGATTGCGGCCGGGACGTGGTGGATGCCAAAGAAGAGGCGTATTTCCTGCGTCTGAGCAAGTACCAGGACCGGCTGCTGGCCTACTATGAAGAAAATCCGGATTTCTTTGCCCCGGAGTCCCGCCGCAGCGAGATGATCAACAACTTCCTGAAACCCGGCCTGTCGGATCTGTGCGTATCCCGCTCCTCCTTCACCTGGGGGGTGCCGGTGTCCTTTGACGACAAGCATATCATCTATGTCTGGATCGACGCTCTGTCCAACTACATCACCGGTCTGGGCTACGATCCCGATGGCTCCTCGGAGCGGTACCGGCATTACTGGCCCGCCGACCTTCACGTGATCGGCAAAGACATCGTCCGTTTTCACACCGTTTACTGGCCCATCATCCTGATGGCGCTGGGTGAACCCCTGCCCCGCCAGGTGCTGGGGCATCCGTGGCTGCTGTTCGGCGAGGACAAAATGAGCAAATCCAAAGGCAACGTGCTGTATGCCGACGAGCTGGCCGCCCGTTTCGGCACCGACGCCGTGCGCTACTACCTGCTGTCGGAGATTCCCTTCGCCCAAGACGGCTCTATTACCTACGACAGCTTCATCGCCAAGTATAACACCGACCTGGCCAATACCCTGGGCAATCTGGTCAACCGCAGTATCGCCATGACCAACAAGTATTTTGGCGGCACCGTCACGCGCGCGGCCGCCCCCACGGACGGCCCCGATGCCGAACTGACCGCCCTGGCGGAGGAAACCGTCCGGGAGTACCGCCGGCTGATGGACACCTACCACAACGCGGATACGCTGGACCTGTTGCTGTCCCTGGCCCGCCGGTGCAACAAATACATCGACGAAACCACCCCCTGGGTGCTGGCACGGGACGAGGCGGCGCGCCCCCGTCTCAACGACGTGCTGTACCGTCTGCTGGAGTGCCTCCGGCGGTTGGGTATTCTGCTGCGCCCCTTCCTTCCCGCTACGGCGGACAGCATCCTGAGCCAGCTGCAGGTACCGGAGGCAATGGCCACCCTGGAGTCCGCGGAAGCGCCCTTTGGTGTGCCGGAGTCCTTCTCGGTGGGTGCCCCCACTCCTCTGTTCGCCCGCATCGACGCAGAAAAGGTGCTGGCGGAGCTCAAGGCCGAGCAGGAAAAGGCGGCCGCCGCCGAAGCAAAGCCTGCGCCGGAGGGTATCGCTTTCCTGCCGGAGATCACCATTGATGAATTTGCCAAGATCGACCTGCGAGTGGCGGAAATCACCGCCTGCGAGCCGGTAAAACGGTCCAAAAAGCTGCTGAAGCTGACATTGAACGACGGAACCGGCGAGCCCCGGACCGTCTGCTCCGGCATTGCTCCCTGGTATTCTCCGGAGCAGCTCACCGGCAAGCGGGTGGTGCTGGTTTCCAACCTTAAGCCCGCCACCCTGTGCGGCGTGGAAAGCTGCGGCATGATCCTGGCCGCGGACGATATCGGTGCTGACGGTGAGGAGTCCGTTAAGGTTCTATTTGTGGACGGCGTGGCCCCGGGGAGCCGGGTGCGCTGACGACCGGCCTATGCCAAACCGGCGCCGCTTTACGGCGGCGCCGGACTTTCTTTTCTCACATGAAAAAAGGAGCGTTTCCCCATGCCTTTGACCCTTTTCGATTCCCACGCCCACTACGACGACAGCGCCTTTGACTGCGACCGGGAAGCCCTGCTGGATCTCCTGCCTTCCAAGAGCGTGTGTGGCATTGTCAACGCCGCCAGCGATCTTTCCTCCACCCGGCGGGGTATCGCCCTGGCCGAGCGCTATCCCTATGTGTGGGCGGCGGCTGGGATTCACCCGCAGGAAGCGGGACACTGGTGCGACGAAGAGGGGAATCCCTCCCCCGAGGCGGTACAAGAACTGCGCGCGCTGTGTTCCCATCCCCGGGTGGTGGCTGTCGGCGAAATCGGACTGGACTATTATTACGACACGCCGGGCCGGGAATGCCAGCGCCGCTGGCTGCGATGCCAGCTGGCTCTGGCAGCGGAGCTGCACCTCCCCGTCATCCTTCATGACCGGGAAGCTCACGAGGATACCTTAAAACTGCTGCGTCAGCATCCTGTTGAGGGGGTCGTGCACTGCTTTTCCGGCAGCGTGGAAATGGCCCGTGAGCTGGTGCGCCTGGGCTATTATATCGGACTGGGGGGTGCCGTCACCTTCAAAAATGCCCGCCGCGCTCCGCTGGTGGCTGCGGCTGTGCCCGCCGACCGGCTGCTGCTGGAAACCGACGCCCCCTACATGACGCCGGTTCCTTTCCGCGGAAAGCGCAACCAATCGGATTACATCGCCTATACCGCCCGGCGTATCGCGGAGCTGCGGGGTATCACCGCAGAGGAGCTGTGCCGCCAAACAGC
Source organism: Candidatus Avimonas narfae (assembly GCA_904395335.1). Lineage (GTDB taxonomy): Bacteria > Bacillota > Clostridia > Oscillospirales > Acutalibacteraceae > Avimonas_A > Avimonas_A narfae. Next base: position 22,811 of record CAJFNR010000030.1, read on the forward strand.
GGAAAATACCCGCCGTCTCTTCCGCATCCCGGAATAGGCGGCCCATAATCAAAACCAGTAGTAAACTAGTGGTTTGCTCAGACCCCTGGAAGGGGTACTGAAAAATATCATCGCATCGTTTGCCCTGCTACTGGTAAACCAGTTCTCTTTGGTACTTCATAGCATTCTGCGAGAGG
>CAJFNR010000031.1 GCA_904395335.1 Candidatus Avimonas narfae
AGCTTCCGGATTGCGGTGGACCGCACGTACCAGCCCAAGGGCGCGGAACAGCGGCAGGCCGATTTTCTGGATATTGTCGCTTGGCGCAATACGGCGGAATTTGTCTGCCGGTATTTCCGCAAGGGACAGCTGGTAGCTATTCAGGGTTCCATCCAGACGCGGAAATACACCGACAAGGATGGCAATAACCGGACGGCTTTTGAGATTGTGGCCGACAACGCTTTCTTCGCGGAACCGAAGCGCGACGGAGTATCCTCCGGCCCGCGTTACGATTCGCAGGTTCCCCCGCAGTTCACGGAAGCGGCGCCTGCCTTCTCCACCGCCAATGCGGGCGATTTCGAAGAAATCGTGGGAGACGACGATCTGCCCTTCTAAACCGAGTTTCATGTAAAGGAGGCCGAGAATCATGGCTGACAGACCGGAGAGACCGGAAAGACCCCGCGGCGGACGCAAGGGACGCCGCAAAGTCTGCCGTTTTTGCGTTGACCGTGTGGATACCATCGATTACAAGGATGTGGCTCGTCTTCGTTCCTTCATGTCGGAGCGTGCGAAGATCCTGCCCCGCCGGGTAACCGGTACCTGCGCTCATCATCAGAGAGAGCTGACCGTGGCCATCAAACGCGCCCGCCACATTGCTCTTCTGCCGTATGTGAGCGACTGATAACACGCCGTAAAAAGCAGCCGGAATTTTCCGGCTGCTTTTTCTGTCTCTTGTGGTGCCATGGGTATCCAGTGGAATTTTTACGCTGCGATCAAAAAAATAAGCGAGGGTGTTATGAATACCATCCTTTCCCAAATGCAAATAGAAATGCGCCGCTTTCCCTGGCCGAAGGCGGGAGCGACACGGGGATTCCCTTTGTAACAGCTTGGCGTTTTACGAGCGGAAGAATCCAAATGCCAAATACAGACAATCCCTATCTATATCTTGTGCTGGACGGTATGCTCAGGCTGTATACACCGTCCGGTATGATGGACTATGTGGCCGGGCAGTATTCCCTTTCTAAAATTGATACCCCGTTGTCGGGAACGGTATTGGCCTTTTCACATGAACAGGATTTTTTAGCGATTTCCCTTGAGTTTACGACAAATGAGATTATAGCGGTGGTCCTGGGGCTGGACAACGATCTGACGAAAAAAATCATGGAGGAAAGGATGGAGGAACAGGCAATGTCCGCGGCGGACAACGAAGTCCTTCGGTCGATTCACAGGCTTTTTGCCGCGATGAATCAAGCGGTCCGTTCCGATTTTCTGCGCGAAAATATCATGCGGGAAATCGTGTATTACCTTCTCTGTGGTTCCTGTGGAAAGCAGTTTATACAAAGCCTCGTCAATATAGGGCGGCCGGAAGAGATATACGAAGCGAACCGTTGGATCAAGGAAAATTTTCGTCAGCCCTTTACCGTGGAAGAACTGGCGGAGCGGCAAAATATGAGCGTTTCTCTCTTTCATCAGAAGTTTAAAAGTGCGGTGGGAATGGGCCTACTGCAATGCCAAAAGAGGCTGCGGCTTACTGAGGCCAGACGGCTGATGATGGACGAAGGCAAAAATGTCACCGAAGCCTCCGTGGAGGTAGGGTATGAAAGCCTCTCCCAGTTTATCCGGGATTATCGGAAAATGTTTGGCGCTGCGCCGAAGGAGGATCTTTCGACCATTCAAAAGAAGCTGAAGAAATAGGCAGCTTTTTTGTAGAAACAGGCAAGCGGCACATGTCAATTCCTTGCTATGCTGTGGTCGATACGGAAATTTCTCGTATCCATCCATTCATTCATACGGAGGTATTTCCATGGTATTGACAGATGAGCTGTGTGACAGGCTGTGTGCCGCTGCGCGGGAAAAGAGCAAGGAGATTGGCATTGACATCAGTTTTGCATTCTGCGACGAAAGCAGCCTGCCGAGAGTATATCGCAGATACGGAGAGGCGCTGGTGCTAAGCATTACCCTTGTGCCCGGAAAAGCGTATACGGCTGCTGTCACGCAATGCAGGACAAAAGATGTTGCCGCCGCTGCTGCTGAGGGGGCGCCTCTTATGGCGATCCAGACGAATGATGCGAGAATTACGCTTGTGGCCGGTGGCTATCCGCTGTTTGCAAAAGGAAAGATCGTCGGCGGAATCGGTGTCGGTGGCGGAACAGAAGAACAGGATTGCGCCATTGCGGAATACGTTCTGTCTGTGTTTGAACAATTGGTGGGTTAAGCTGTATGGAGAACATCAGTCCATTTTGTACGTGCAAAAATCTAAGTTGCCCGCTGCATCCCACGAAACACAAGAAGGGCTGCGCTCCTTGTATCCGCAAAAATCTGCGGTTGAGGGAAGTTCCCCAATGCTTTTTTAACCTCGTTGAAAATGCGGAAAAAAGGGCGGATGATTCCTGGGAAGAATTTGCCAAATGGATAGCGAACACGCGAACAACACCACAGGAGGACTAAGGCGGTGTTGCATAAAAAGCCTTCTACACCGTCGGCGGAAATCCGAAAGATACTCTGTAAGGAAGATAATTGCATGGGGCTTGTACCAAAAGCGAAGGTCCCTCCCGTATTGTGGAGGGACCTTTTTATACTATAAAGGGAAAAGGAACCGTTCCATAGGGACGGTTCCTTTTCCCGGTTATAGCATCTTCCATTAGGCTATGGGGGAACAAAAGAGATCAGACAATCCCCTGCGCCATCATGGTATTGGCTACTTTCATAAAGCCCGCGATATTGGCACCGGCAACGTAGTTGCCCTTCATGCCGTACTGTTCGGCGGCCTCGTAAGCATTCTTGTGGATATTGATCATGATGTCATGTAGCTTGCTGTCCACTTCCTCGAAGGTCCAGCTCAGGCGCATGGAGTTCTGGCTCATTTCCAGTGCGGAGGTGGCGACGCCGCCCGCGTTGGCCGCCTTGCCCGGGGCAAAGAGGACACCGCTCTTCTGGAGCAGCTCGGTGGCTTCCAAAGTGGTGGGCATGTTGGCGCCCTCGGCCACCGCCATGACACCGTTTTTGATCAGCAGAGCCGCATCATCCGCGTTCAGCTCGTTCTGCGTAGCGCAGGGGAGAGCCACATCGCACTTGACCGACCAGATGCCCTTGCCTTCGTGATATTCCGCGTTCGGGCGGTATTCCAGATACTCGCGGATACGGCCGCGCTTGACCTCTTTGATTTCCTTGACCGCCGCCAGGTCAATGCCGTCCTTGTCGTATACCCAGCCGTTGGAGTCGCTGAGGGCCACAACCTTGGCGCCCAGGGACTGGGCCTTCTCGGTGGCGTAGATGGCCACGTTTCCGGAGCCGGAAACCACCACGGTCTTGCCCTTCAGGCTGGTGCCGGCGGTTTTCAGCATTTCCTCGGTGAAGTAGATCAGGCCGTATCCGGTGGCCTCCGTCCGGGCCAGGGAACCGCCATAGGTCAGGCCCTTGCCGGTGAGGACACCCTCATAGCGGTTGGTCAGGCGCTTGTACTGGCCGAACAGGTAACCGATTTCGCGGCCGCCCACACCGATATCGCCGGCGGGCACGTCGGTATCCGCGCCGATGTGACGGAACAGCTCGGTCATAAAGCTCTGGCAGAACGCCATCACTTCGCGGTCGGATTTGCCCTTCGGATCGAAATCGGCGCCGCCCTTGCCGCCGCCGATGGGCAGGCCGGTCAGGGAATTTTTGAAAATCTGCTCAAAGCCCAGGAACTTGATGATGCTCAGGTTGACCGAGGGATGGAAGCGCAGTCCGCCCTTGTACGGTCCGATGGCGCTGTTGAATTGGACGCGGAAACCGCGGTTGACCTGGACCTTGCCCTGATCGTCTACCCACGGCACGCGGAACATGAGCACGCGTTCCGGTTCCAGAATGCGCTCCAGCAGAGAAGCCTGCTGAAACTGGGGATTGGCGTCGATGACCGGGCGCAGGGAATTCAGGACCTCCGTGGCTGCCTGAAGAAATTCGTCCTGGCCCGAATTTTTCCGGGTCAGCTCCTGCAGGACGGAATCAACATAGGACATACTCGATCTCTCCTTACCTCATAATATTGCGATTTGGCAACATGCGCGAACATTATGGTTCCTATTATAACGGCAACACAATAGGTTTGCAAGACAAAACTTTAAAAATTTCAATAAAATTCAAAAAACATCGAAATTTGGGAGTGCAAGCGGTTCGTTTTGGGAGAAGTTGATCCTGTGGCTGCGTTTGAAGGCAAAATAAAACACGATAGGCAAAATTTCTTATCCGGAGAATTGCAATCGGGAAAGAGGGTGTGCTATACTATATCTTTAGGTAAGAGGAAAGGGGGATCCGGATGAAAAAACTGCTGATCCGGGGTGCCGTTTTGGTGAATCCGGCGAGGGAAATCCAGGAATGTGGGGAACCGCTGGATCTTCTGGCGGTGGATGGCAGGATTGTCGCTCAGGGGATCGGTCTTCCTGACGAGGATGCGCAGGTGATCGAGGCCTCCGGCCTGTGCTGTGCTCCCGGTTTGGTGGATATGCACGTCCACCTGCGCGATCCGGGACAGACCCAAAAGGAGGATGTGGAATCCGGATGCCGAGCCGCAGCGGCGGGTGGGGTCACTTCCCTGGCCTGTATGCCCAATACGACTCCGGCCTGCGATTCGCCAGAAACCATCGCCTATATTGTGGAGAAAGCGCGCTCTGCCAGCGCCCGGGTGTATCCTGTGGCTGCCATCACCCATTCCCTTCTGGGGGAGGAGATGACGGATTTCGAGGCGCTGAAAGCAGCGGGGGCGGTTGCTGTTTCCGATGACGGACGTCCTGTCCCCACAGCGGGCCAAATGGAACAGGCCATGATCCACGCTTCCCGTCTGGGGCTGAAGGTGCTGTCCCACTGCGAGGAGCTGTCTCTTACCCGGGGCGGGATCATGAATGAGGGCGAGGTGTCCCGGCGTTTGCAGGTACCGGGACTGTGCCGCGGGGCGGAGGAAATCGCCACCGCCCGGGAGATCGCTTTGGCGGCCGCCACCGGCTGCCCGGTGCACATCTGCCATGTCAGTACACAAGGAAGCGTCGCCCTGCTGCGGGACGCGCGCCGCCGGGGCGTTCCGGTGACGGGCGAAACGGCCCCCCATTATTTTTCGCTCACCGATTCTCTGCTGGAGAAACGGGATGCGGATTACCGAATGAATCCTCCGCTGCGAACCCGCGACGATGTGCTCGCCGTGATCGAAGGATTGTGCGACGGAACATTGTCCGCCATTGCCACCGATCACGCTCCGCATACGCCGGGGGACAAGGCGGATTTTTTGCGGGCGCCCAACGGGGCGGTGGGGCTGGAGACCTCCCTGGCGGTGGGGATCACTTACCTGGTGAAGCCAGGCTATCTCACTCTGCCTCAGCTGATGGAGAAGATGTCAGCGCAGCCTGCTGCCCTGTTGGGAATTCCCGGCGGATCGTTGATCCCCGGTTCTCCGGCGGACCTGGTGCTGTTCGATCCGGAGGAAACCTGGACGGTGGATCCGGACAGGCTGCACGGAAAATCCCGCAACACGCCCTTCAAGGGAATGACGCTGACCGGCCGGGTGAAATACACCGTATTGGGAGGCGCTGTCGTTTACAGCGACTGATGAGGAAAAAACGGGCGTTGCCCGTGAGAAAGGAATTGTGCTATGGCATTGGATCGACTGATCGAGGCTATTCGCTGCAAGGACAACCCCACAGTGGCGGGGCTGGACCCGCGACTGGAATACCTGCCCGACTATTTGATAAAGAAGGCGTTTGCGGAATACGGTGAAACCCTGGAGGGGGCCGCCGCCGCCATTGAAGCGTACAACCGGGAGCTGATCGACGCCTTGGCGGACGTGGTGCCTGCCGTCAAGCCTCAGGCGGCGTATTACGAGCTGTACGGTTGGCCGGGAATGCGCGCGCTGTCCCGCACCATCGCCTACGCCCGGGAAAAGGGGCTGTTTGTCATCACCGATGGCAAGCGCAACGACATCGGCTCCACCATGGAGGCCTATGCCGCAGCCCATCTGGGGGAAACGGAAGTGGGGAGCCGTTCTTTTGAGGCCTTTGGAGGCGACGCGCTGACGGTCAACGGTTATCTGGGAGCCGACGGCATTCGCCCTCTGCTGGAGATCTGCCGTCAAAAGGATAAGGGACTGTTTGTTTTGGTCAAGACATCCAACCCCTCCTCCGGGGAGCTGCAGGACCGTCTGCTGGACAGCGGTGAGACACTGTACCGCCGCATGGGCGCGCTGTGCGAGGAGTGGGGAGAGACGCTGCCCGGAAAATACGGCTACTCTGGCGTAGGGGCCGTGGTGGGTGCTACCTGGCCCGCCCAGCTTTCCGAGCTGCGTCAGGCACTGCCCCATACCTTCTTTCTGGTGCCCGGCTACGGGGCCCAGGGCGGCGGGGCCGCCGATGTGGCAGGGGCTTTTGATTCAAACGGCGACGGCGCAGTGATCAACTCCTCCCGGGCGATCCTGTGTGCTTGGAAAAAGGAGGAGGGCTGCCCGCCGGAGGATTTCGCCGGTGCGGCCCGCCGAGAAGCGCTGCGCATGAAAGATGCGTTGAAATCGGTCCGATAAATACACGAGGAAAGGGAAATCACGCTATGGAAAAGATGAAAACGGCGTATCTGCTGTTGGAGGACGGCACCGTCTACCGCGGCTATTCCATGGGAGAAACGGGGTCAGCCGTGGGTGAGGTGGTGTTCAACACCGACATGACCACCTATCAGGATCTGCTGATGGATCCCACCTATTCCGGTCAGATTGTGGTGCAAACCTACCCGCTGATCGGTAACCGGGGTGTGGACCCGGTTAGCGAAACCCGGCTGATGGCCAGCGGATACATTGTTCGCGAATGGTGCGTGGAGCCCACCGACGCCCATGAATTCATCACCCTGGACGCCTTCCTCAGGCAGCAGCACATCGTGGGCCTGTGCGGCATCGACACCCGGGCGCTGACACGGCATATCCGCAACCATGGGGTGATGAACGGCGTTATTACGGACAGCTTGGACAACCGGGAATCCTGGATAGAGCAGGCGAAAAACTACCGGGTGCCTCCGGCGGTGGGAAAGATTTCCGTGGCGGCCCCGGTGCGGTATGAGGCGGAAAACGCCCGCTATGAGTTGGCGGTGCCCGACTACGGCTTTCGCCGCTCGCTGCTGGAATTCCTCCTGCAGCGGGGCTGTTCCTGCACGGTGTATCCCGCCTATACTCCGGCACAGGAGCTGCTGGCTACTCACCCGGACGGCATCCTGCTGTCCGACGGGCCGGGCGATCCCTGGGACAATCCCGAGATTGTGGAGATCATCAAGACATTGGTATCCAGCGATACACCGGTTTTCGGCTGGGGCCTGGGCCATCAGCTGATGGCGGTGGCGGCAGGAGGGACCATTGTCAAGCTTCCGGTGGGCCACCGGGGCAGCAACCAGCCAGTGCGCGATGCCCACAGCGGCCGCGTCATGGTCACGGAACAGAATCACGGCTATACCGTGGAGGAGGGGAGCCTGCCGCCGGAAAGGGCATATGCTTTCCTGCGCAATGTCAACGACGGCACCATTGAGGGCATCCGCTATCTGGATCACCCGGTTTTTACCGTCCAGTTCGAGCCGTCGGACGGCAACGGCTACCAGGACACCGCTTGGGTATTCGACGAGTGGGTTCGCCTGATGGAGGAGCAAAAATCCCGCGCCTGATCATAGATTGCAAGGAAAAGAGGAACGAGAGTATGCCAAAACGTACGGATGTGAAAAAGGTTCTGATGATCGGTTCCGGTCCCATTGTCATCGGCCAGGCTGCGGAATTCGACTACGCCGGCACCCAGGCCTGCCGCGCCCTGAAGGAGGAGGGCCTGGAGGTGGTGCTGGTCAACTCCAATCCCGCCACCATCATGACCGACAAGACCATGGCAGATAAAATCTACATCGAGCCCCTGACGGTGGAAGTGGTTAAGCGCATCATCGATATAGAGAAGCCCGACAGCGTGCTGGCCAATATGGGCGGCCAGACCGGCCTAAATATCGGGATGGAGCTGTCGGAGGGGGATTTCCTGTCTTCCCGCGGGGTGAAGCTGCTGGGGGTCAATCCGGAGACCATCCGCAAGGCGGAAGACCGTCAGGCGTTTAAGGACACCATGCTGTCCATCGGTGAGCCGTGTATCCCCTCCAAGGTGGTGGAATCGGTGGAGGACGCCGTTGCCTTCGCCCATGAGATTGGTTATCCGGTGGTGGTGCGTCCGGCGTATACCCTGGGTGGAACCGGCGGCGGCTTTGTCCACAGCGACGATGAGATGCGGGAGATCTGCGCGGGCGGTCTGCGGGCTTCCCTGATCCATCAGGTGCTCATTGAGAAGAGTGTCGCCGGATGGAAGGAGATCGAGTTCGAGGTGATCCGGGACAGCGCCGGCAACTGCATCGACGTGTGTTCCATGGAAAATGTGGATCCGGTGGGCGTCCATACCGGCGATTCCATCGTGGTGGCGCCGGCCCAGACCATGACCGCCCACGAATTCCGCATGCTGCGCGCGGCGGCGCTGAATATCGTCACCGCCCTGGGTGTGGAGGGCGGCTGTAACGTTCAGTTTGCGCTCAAACCCAACAGCAGCGAATACGCCGTGATCGAGGTCAACCCCCGGGTGTCCCGCTCCTCCGCCTTGGCTTCTAAGGCCACGGGTTATCCCATTGCCAAGGTGGCCTGTAAGATTGCCATCGGGTATCATCTGGATGAGATCGTCAACGCCGTCACGGGCAAGACCTACGCCTGCAACGAACCGGCAGTGGACTACTGCGTCATCAAATTCCCGAAATGGCCCTTTGACAAATTTGTGTACGCGGACCGCCATCTGGGTACCCAGATGAAAGCCACCGGCGAGGTCATGTCCATCGGTTCCGGGTTTGAGATCGCGTTTATGAAGGCAGTGCGCTCCATTGAGCTGGGTATCGATACGCCGAATCTGCCCAAGCTGGATGCCTGCAGCGATGAGGAAATCAAGGAGATCATCGGCCGCATGGACGACGAGCGGATCTTTGCCATCTATGCCGCCCTGAAGCGCCGCATCCTGACGGCGGACGAGATTTTTGAAATCACCAAGATTGACCGCTGGTTCCTTTCCAAGCTCAACCGCCTGGTGCAGATGGAAAAGGAGCTGGCTGAGGAAACGCTGGACGAGGAGACCTATCTGCGGGCCAAGCGGCTGGGCTTCCTGGACAAGACCATCCGCCGGCTGTCCGGACAGGAGCTGCCGGTGATCCGCCACGCTTCCTATAAGATGGTGGATACCTGCGCGGCGGAATTTGACGCGGAGACGCCGTATTTCTACTCCTCCTGGGATGATGAAAACGAGGCGGAGCTGTACAATGCGGAGCGGCATACGGGCAAAAAACGTGTCATCGTGTTTGGCTCCGGCCCCATCCGCATTGGTCAGGGCATCGAGTTCGACTACTGCTCTGTCCACTGCGTCCGCACGCTGAAAAAGCTAGGCTATGAGGCCATCATTGCCAACAACAACCCGGAGACCGTGTCCACGGATTTCGACACCGCCGACCGGCTGTATTTTGATCCGCTGACGCCGGAGGATGTGGACAACGTGCTGGCCACTGAGCGTCCCGACGCGGTGGTGGTACAGTTTGGCGGCCAGACGGCCATCAAGCTGACCAAGCATCTGGAGGAAAGGGGCGTCCGCATCTTGGGCACCCCGGCGGACAGCATCGACGCCGCCGAGGACCGGGAACGCTTTGACGAGCTGCTGGAGCAGTGCGGCATCCCGCGGCCTGCCGGCGACACCGTGTTCACCACCGAGGAGGCCCTGCAGGTAGCCAATCGCCTGCAGTATCCGGTACTGCTGCGCCCCTCCTATGTGCTGGGCGGGCAAAACATGATCATCGCCTATGACGACAACGATGTGAAGGAATATATGGCCATCATCACCTCCCACGAGCTGGAAAACCCGGTGCTCATCGACAAATACCTGATGGGCAAGGAAGTGGAGGTGGACGCCATCTGCGACGGCCACGACTACCTGATTCCCGGGATTATGGAGCATGTGGAGCGGGCAGGTATCCATTCCGGTGACTCCATTTCCGTTTACCCTGCCCAGACCCTGAGCCGGGAGATTCGGGATACCATCGTGGAATACACCGGCCGGCTGGCCAAGGCGCTGAAGGTGGTGGGCCTGGTCAACATCCAGTATGTGGTGCATCAGGATCGGGTCTATGTCATCGAGGTAAATCCCCGTTCTTCCCGGACGGTGCCGTATATCAGCAAGGTGACGGGTATTCCCATGGTGGAGCTGGCCACCCGCTGCATGTTGGGGGAGGAGCTGTCCTCCCTGGGCTTCGGCACCGGCCTGTATCCGGAAAAACCGCTGGTGGCGGTGAAGGTGCCGGTCTTCAGCTTTGAAAAGCTGCGGGATCTGGACGTCCAGTTGGGGCCGGAGATGAAATCTACCGGCGAAGTGCTGGGATTGTCCGACACCTTTGAAAAGGCTTTGCTCAAGGGACTGGTGGCCGCGGGCTATAAGATGAAAAAGAAGGGCGGTGTGCTCATCACCGTTCGGGATACCGACAAGCCGGAAGCCATGGAGATTGCCGACCGTTTCGTATCCCTGGGCTTCGACCTTTACGCCACCGCGGGAACGGCCAATAAGCTCAACCGCGAGATGATTCCCGCTTCCTCGGTGCGCAAGATGCACGAGGAGCATCCCAATATCGTGGATCTGCTGGAAAGCGGCAAGATCGATTACATCTTATCCACCGACACCCACGGCCGGGATCCCCGTCTGGCTAGTGTGCAGATGCGCCGTCTGGCCATCGAACACGCCATCCCGGTGTTCACATCGGTGGACACGGCCCGGGCCATGCTGCGCTGCCTGTCCATGAACCAGACCATGGATGACGTGGAGCTGGTGGACATCACCAAGCTGTAAGGAGGCGACGGAATGCGGTATACACAGGAAACCGGGACGATCCGTTTCATCGCGGAAATCGCCCCCGGTATCTACAACTGTCTGGTGCACGCCCCGAAGATCGCAGCGGCGGCTTCGGTAGGGCAGTTTGTCAACGTGCTCTGCGGCGGCTATGAATTGCGCCGCCCCATTTCCCTGTGTGGATTTGACGCCGGTCTGGGCCTGCTGCGCCTGGTATTCGAGGTGCGGGGCAAGGGAACCCGGTGGCTGTCTCAGCGGCAGGCAGGGGAAGAGCTGGATCTGGTGGGGCCTCTGGGCCATGGCTTTCCGCTGATGGACAGAAACAGCCGTGCCGTACTGGTAGGCGGCGGGATTGGTACGCCGCCGCTGCTTCCGTTGGCGCAGCGCTACGGCAGCGGCGCCACAGCCATCACTGGCTTTCGCAGCGGTACAGTCGCCATTCTGCAGGACGATCTGGCGGGAACGGGGGCGGATTGCCGTCTGTGTACGGACGACGGCTCCGCCGGCTTCCACGGCTTCACCACTCAGATGCTGGAGCAGCGTCTGAACGAGGGGGCATGTGACGTGGTGTACACCTGTGGCCCCAAGGTGATGATGAAGCGGGTGGCCGCGATGGCCCTGGAGCAGGGCATTCCTTGCTATGTCTCCATGGAGGAGCGCATGGGTTGCGGCGTCGGGGCCTGCCTGGGCTGCGTGTGCGGCACCAAAGCCCCGGACGGGGAGAAGAAGATGACCCGGGTCTGCCTCAATGGTCCGGTTTTTGACGCCCGGGAGGTGGTGTGGGAATGAGCGACATGCGTGTGACCATCGCGGGAGTGGAGCTGAAAAATCCCGTCATCGCCGCCTCCGGCACCTTTGGCTACGGCATGGAATACAATGAATTTTATCCGGTTTCTCGCCTGGGAGGGATCTCCTGCAAAGGAACCACGCTGAAGGAGCGGCAGGGAAACCCGCCTTCCCGCATCGCGGAAACGCCGGCGGGGATGCTCAACAGTGTGGGATTGCAGAACCCCGGCGTGGATCAGTTTCTTTCGGTTTATCTGCCTTGGCTGCTTCAACAGGATACTGTGGTCATCGCCAATATGGCGGGGAGCACGTTGGAGGATTACGCCGCCATGGCGGAGCGGCTGGATGCCTCCGATGTCCACATGGTGGAGCTCAATATCTCCTGCCCCAATGTGAAAAAGGGCGGCGCCAGCTTCGGCACCTCCTGTGAAAGCGTGGAGCAGGTGACGGCGGAGGTGCGGCGCCGCTGCCGTAAACCGCTCATTGTTAAGCTGACGCCCAATGTCACCTCTATTGGGGACATTGCCGCAGCGGCGGAGGCAGCGGGGGCGGACGCCCTGTCCCTTATCAACACTCTGACAGGGATGCGTATCGATTTGAAAACCCGCCGTCCTATCCTGCACAACAACACCGGCGGCCTGTCCGGCCCGGCGGTGTTTCCCGTGGCCGTGCGCATGGTGCGTGAGGTGTACAAAAGGGTCAAGGTGCCGCTCATCGGCATGGGGGGGATCGCTTCCTGGGAGGACGCGGCGGAGATGATGATCGCTGGTGCAGCGGCAGTCCAGGTGGGCACCGCCAACTTCCGCAACCCCATGGCTATGCCGGAGATTATTGACGGATTGGAGCGGTATGCCCGGCAGCTGGGACTGTCCTGTATTTCGGAGCTGACCGGCACGGTGGAGGAATGGGCGTGACCGAAGGCGTGTTTGGCTGGAAGCCCCCTTTTCCGATTCTCCTATTTTTGAGATAAATGCCTTGCTCACACTTCCTTTTCCGTAGGCGGGGATAAGGAGGGGCTTCCAGCATACGTCCTTATATCCACAGGGTTTATATTAGTGAAGGACAAAAGAGGATATACGGATTCATTAGAAAGGCGTACAGTAAGGCTACAATGAAAAGAAAAAAAGGGGATCGACTGTGTCGATCCCCTTTTTTCATATTCTAAGGCCGCTTGCCAATGCGTACCCGCTTATTCCGCCATCAGACGGCATACCCGGTTGGAAAACTCCACCGGATCCTCCACTGGCAGTCCCTCGATAAGCAGCGCCTGATCGTACAGCAGGTGGGCGTAATCCTTCAGTTTGTCCTGATCGCTGCCGTACAGCTTAACCAGTGTGCCGAACACGGGGTGGCTTTCGTTGATTTCCAATACCCGCTCCGCCTTGGCGTTGCCGTCGGATCCGGGCATGGCATTGAGCACCTTTTCCATTTCCAGCGACAGCGCACCGTCGGAGGTGAGGCAGACAGGATGAGTTCTCAGCCGCTTGGAGAGGCGCACCTCTTTGACCTTGCCGTCCAGGGAATCCTTTAGAAAATCGAACAGCTCTTTATGTTCCTCCGCCTGTTTCTTTTCTTCTTTCTTCTCTTCCTCGGTGGCCAGATCCAGATCACCGGCGGAGACGGATTTGAAGCTCTTCTCCTCATATTTATCCAGGACGCGCAGCACGAATTCATCTACATCGTCGGTGAGGTAGAGGATTTCATACCCTTTGTCCTTGACCGCCTCGGCCTGGGGCAGCCGGTCCAGATGCTCCACGGTATCGCCGCAGGCATAGAAGATGAACTCCTGATCCTCCTTCATGCGCTCCCGGTATTCCTTGAGGGACACCAGCTTTTTCTCCGTGGAGGAATAAAAGAGCAGCAGATCCTTGAGCAGGTCCTTGCGCTCACCGTAATCGCTGTAGGCGCCGTATTTGAGCTGCAGGCCAAAGTTTTTATAAAAGCTTTCGTATTTTTCCCGGTCGTTGTCAAGCATAGACTGCAGCTCGCTCTTGATCTTTTTCTCCAGGCGGGAGGCGATGATTTTCAGTTGGCGGTCGTGCTGCAGCATTTCCCGGGAAATATTCAGTGACAGGTCCTGAGAATCCACCAGGCCCTTGACAAAGCTGAAGCAGTCGGGAAGCAGGTCCGCACACTTGTCCATAATCAGCACACCGCTGGCGTAAAGCTGAAGCCCTTTTTCATAGTCGCGGGTATAATAGTTGTAGGGAGCCCGGGCCGGGATAAACAGCAGGGCATTGTAAGTGGCCGCTCCCTCCGTGCTGCTGTGGATGACACGCAGAGGATCTTCAAAATCAAAGAATTTCTCTTTGTAAAAGTTGTTGTAGTCCTCCGGCTTCAGCTCGTTTTTATTGCGCCGCCACAGAGGAACCATGCTGTTGACGGTCTCCTCCTCGGTATAGGTTTCGTACTCCTCCGGCTTGTCCTCCTTGGGACGGCTCTTTTCCACCTCCATGCGGATGGGGTAGCGGATGTAATCGGAATATTTTTTCACTAGCCCCTGCAGGCGGTAGGTATCCAGGAATTCGCTGTAGTGCTCATCCTCCGTATCCTCTTTGATATTGAGGATGATGACGGTGCCGTATTCCTCCTTTTCACAGGGTTCTAGAGTATAGCCATCCGCTCCCCGGGACTGCCATTGATAGGCCTCGTCGGAGCCGTAGGCCCGGCTGATGACGGTGACGCAGTCGCTGACCATGAAGGCGGAATAGAAGCCCACGCCGAACTGCCCGATGATGTCCACATCCTCCTGCGGCTCGTGCTCCTTCTTGAAGGCCAGAGAACCGCTTTTGGCAATGGTGCCCAGGTTGTTTTCCAACTCCTCCCGGGTCATGCCGCAACCGTTGTCCGTCAGGGTCAGTGTCCGCTGTTCCTTGTTGGGGAGGATGTGGATGGCGAACTGGTCGCGGGACACATCCGTCAGATGCTCAGTAAGGGAACGGCTGTACAGCTTGTCGATGGCGTCGCTGGCATTGGAGATCAGTTCCCGCAGAAAAATTTCTTTGTGGGTATAGATGGAGTTGATCATCAAGTCGAGAAGCCGCTTGGATTCGGCCTTGAACTGTTTGGTTTTCATCGCAATCCCCTCGTTTGTACGAATTAGCACTCGACTATCACGAGTGCTAACCTAATGATACCTCCGTTGGGAAGAAAAGGCAAGAGGCGGATTGTAAAAAAATTGTGACCGTGGAAATCCGCTCACCGTATAGAGATAAAGAAATAGCGGTGGGCCCTGCGCAGGACGGACCAAACATTGTGTTGACTGAAAGTTTTTTCATCACATGGTTTATGCAGTAAAGTTCTGTTTGCAAGAGGTGTCCGAAAGCGCTGGAGCTACACGGCGCAGCATTCCAGCAGGGGAGGGACCCTGAGCAGAAAGGCTAGGGTTTGTTCGGGATCGGTCAGCCAGGCATGGATTTCTTCCCGTCGCAGGATCACTGGCATACGGTGATGAATTGCTTGGACCGATTCGTTGGCAGCTGTGGTGAGAATCACATAGCGTTTCTCCCCGTTATAGATTCGGGTCAGCCCGGCCATATAGGTGCCGGTTGTCTCCCGGATTCGGAACCGATAGCGCTGCTTTTCGCGGCCCCATTCGTAAAAGCCGCAGGAGGGAACGACACAGCGACCATTTTTTAGGCTTTCCCGGAATAGAGGCTTGATTTCCGCCGTTTCCGCCCGCGCATTGATAAGCGGCTTTTTCCCCTGAAACCCCGGATATCCCCAACGGAGCAGCTGCACCTGAGGAGGCCCATTTTCTGAGAACAATATCGGAGAAAACATCGTGGGATAAATATCGCCGCGGGGGATTGGTTCGCCCTGCTGCTGTTCTATTTGGCGGAGAATATCAGCGATATCCTGATATTCCTCATCCGTCATCAATGTAAAGCGTCCGCACATGACCGCAACCTCCTAAAAAGGAACCGTATAGGGATCGGGGACCTCCACAAACCACTGCTGTTCCTCATCGTCATAAAACAGATACCGTTCTTTTCCCAGAATTCGGCAGGTATACCGCCACCCGATCCCTCCGGCCTTCAGGGAGGCGGCACGCCGCCGATCTAGAATGCGGTCGACTGTGTAGGATTTGTCCCCCCACCAGATCAGGATTGGATTGACCGCACCCTCCTTGGTGAATTCCGCGGCGACTCGGATATACTGCTTGGACACGGAAAAGCCTCCTTATGATACACTCCCAGCGATGCGTTCCGGGTGATCCGTGCGCGGATCCAGAGCGGACAGTGCTTCATCGGTGAGCATGATCCCGCGCCGTATGGCGTTCCGGCCAAAACGGCGGCGGATCTGGTCCACGGCTCTTTCGGCCGCGTCTCGGTTGTGGGAATGCTGTGCTTCTTTTAACAGGGTAGTCTGAGGGGCCGCCCAGTGCTGAAGCCCACAGGCACGGAGTCCGATGGAGCGAAGGGCACATCCGGCGCCGTGTTCTTTATAAAGGCGGTAGGATGCCTCAAACAGCGTTTGGGAGCTGCAAGAAGGGGGATCCAGCCCCGCCTGCCTTTCCATCCAAGAGAGATCGGAAGATCGGAAGAAGACCTGTACGGTCCGGCATTGCAGATCTTGCTCCCTCAGTCGTTCGGCCACGCTTTCCGCTAGGATATACAGGATCAGACGCAGCGCGTCTCCGTCTTCCAGATCCCGCGGCATGGTGGTGCTGTTGCCGATGGATTTCACCGGAGGAGCTTCTCCAAACCGGGAAACCGGTGAGCTTTCTAGTCCATTGGCACAACTCCACAAAAGATCGCCGTTTTTTCCCAGGAGGGAGTGGAGTGTTTGAGAGGGAGCTTGCGCCAGCTGCCCGATGGTGCGGATACCGTACCTTTTGAGAAGCCGGTCGGTGGCGGGACCTACCCCTAGCATGTCCGCCGCGGGTAGGGGCCATACGGTTTCACGCCAGCTTTTTTCCTCAATAACGGTGGTGGCATCCGGCTTTTTGAGGTCGGAGCCCAGCTTGGCGAACACCTTGTTGAAGGATACGCCGACGGATATGGTGATTCCCAATTCCTCCCGAATCGTCCTGCGCAGCTGGTCGGCGATCCCTCGTCCCTCTCCGAACAAAGAAAGGGAACCGGTTACGTCCAGCCAGCATTCGTCCAGCCCGAAGGATTCCACCTGGTCGGTATATCCGCGATAGATTTTCCGGCACAAACGGGAAAACCGGCTGTACTGGGCGTAATGCGGCGGGACAAAAAGGAGATCCGGGCAGAGCTGCCGGGCCAGCCAAAGGGGATGGCCGGTACGCACGCCACAGCGTTTGGCCAGCTCATTCTTGGCCAGAACAATGCCGTGGCGCTGCTCCGGATCACCGGCCACTGCCAACGGGCGCCCTCTCAGGGCTGGGTGATACAGCTGTTCCACGCTGGCGTAGAAATTGTTGCAGTCACAATGCAGAATGGTTCGTGGGACCATCCCATCCGCTTCCTTTCCTAAAAGTGTTCTGTACTTAGTATAGAACGAATGTTCTTTGTTCTCAACGCCTAAATATTGGAAAAAACAACTGGGGCTTGTCACCTTATCGGGGAGATCGGCATAAAGAGGAATGGACGGGCTTGGAAAGGAGGAAAAGGAATGACGCAGATGATGCTGATCCTGGCACTGGCTGTTACGGTAGAGGGACTGGTGCAGTATGCAAAATGTATTATCGATATGATTGTCAAAAAGGAATACAAAACAACCATAACTCAACTGGCAGCTTTGGTGGTGTCCATTGTCCTGTGTTTGTTGGCGGGAGCGGATATCTACGCGACTTTCGGTATTACGTTTATCGGCGGATGGGTCGGAATGGTTTTGACCGGTGTGCTGGCCTCTCGCGGGGCCAATTACGTGGCGGATGCCATCAAACGCCTGCAGAATGCAGTGCAAGGCAAAGCCGATCAAGAAAATACAAAATAAAAACCAACAAATCTTCCCCCAGGCATGCCTGGGGGAAGATTTGTTGGTGATAAAGGAAACCTTACCGGCTAATTATGTTTTTGTCTGCTGGGTATAGGGTACTTCCTCGCAAATAATATTGCCGAACTAGATGAGCCGTGAGAAAAGCAGAAACCGTATAAACACCGTATTGCATGAGAGAAAGGAGGATAGTACTGAACATCGCCGGGGCAGAAAACAGAAGATATACCTGAGTGAGCAAACCAATGGCATAGATTCCGGCGTTCACAAAGCAGACAATGAAAAAGGGCTTGGCGCCCTGAAGGGACGGCCTTTGATATTTGACAGTGGAATGCAGGGAACGAGAGAATAACAAAGCGAAGAGGGTATACAGAAAAAGGAATACTGCCAATAAGAAAGAACGCCATCCCTGTGCTAAGGAGGATGGTGAGGAAGCAAAGGCGTCTGCTATACCGCCGTTGATTTCCGCTGATCCTTGAATATATTTGGCGGTGGCATTTCCGGCTATCACAAGGTTGAGTAAAACCGATCAGCTAGGCCTGCTCCAACAAGAGCAAGGACATATAGTATATAGAAAAAGGTAAAAGGGGCATAGTGTTGAACGAGCGTATGCCTCCGGGAGTAGAAACGAATACGAAATAGAAAAACTAGGGATATCACCGGAAGAATTAACAAAATGGGCAACGTGACAAAAGCCCACGCGCCTACGGAAGAAACAGCTTCCCAACAGGATAAAGGGAGTTCCAGAACGGTTACGATAAGAATAGCCATATAAAGAGGGGAAATAGCCAATTCTTCTATGAGTGAAATAGCAGGGGCTGCTGAAGGAAGAGCGCTACCTGTATCCGCCGAGGATAACAACGGAATTCGTGAACCGCAGCTCTCGCAATAGACGGCGTCATCTGCGTTATCGCCGCGACAATAGGGGCAGACTTTCATGTGTGGAATGCCTCCTTTTTCACGCTTTGTTTTTCGTTTTTTTCTTTCCTCCATAAAAACGGGAAATTTCTATAGCAACCAGTACAGCTGCCACCAATATCAAACTAATCCACTGTGAGGTAGACAGGCCGAACCAGATCCCACGGTAACGGTCGCCACGCCAGAATTCCAAGATAAAACGCATAGGAGCGTAGCAGAGAAGATACAGGGCGATCAGGCGGCCACGCCGGACCTCTTTTAAAAAGCAGACAAGCAGGACGAAAAAAATCAGAAGATTAGCGGCGGATTCAAAAAGCTGAACGGGAAAGCGACTGACACCGTTAGCCGATTCGATCAAGGAATATTGGTAGGTGAATCCGGGGGCCCACTCCACTCCATAGCAACACCCGCTGAGAAAGCAACCAACACGTCCAAAGGCGTGAAAGAGCGGAATCCCTACGGCGAAAAGATCCGCATATTCTCGGATCTCCAAGCGGCGGTGCCGGGCGTACCAGTATCCACCGGCCAGACCGCCGAGGAGACCGCCGTAAAAAACTGACCCGCCGAAAACCAAGAGAACGAGGGACAACAGGTCCCAACCGTTCTGAAGAATACCCTCCGGCGAAGATATTACGGCAACGAACAGCGGAATATTGATCAGGGCATATAAGAAATGGCTACCTATCAGTGCGCCGCCACCGGCGGTCAGGGCAGTATGAAGAAGTTCGCCCCTGACCACGCGGCGCCGGGACGCTAGAAAATACAACACGGTACCGGCAACCAATATTCCCGCTATAGCCATTAGGGCATAAAAGCTGATCTCCTTGCCGAAAAGAGAGAGATTTGGAATCATGGCATCCTCCAATAATTTGGAATACGTATGGAAAAGAAGGGCAGCGAAACCATGTCGCTACCCTCCTCAATGGAAAGCTTCTGTGAAACTTAATAGTAGATACCCTGATTGAGAATATCGTTCAATGCATCAGTTCCCGCCAAACTACCAATTGTTGCACACGCGCAAATAACGCAGATGATGGCTAGCACGCTCCAACAAAGACCGATGATAGAAACCACCAGTCCGGCTGTGGCCATTCCTCATCCTTCCTGGCCGATGGGAATCTCATTACGTCCCTGCACTCCCATAACGATACCGACAATGGCCAGTACCCAACAGATATAGCTGATATATGGAATGAAGGAGGCCACCAAACTGATAATACCCAGAACCAGTGAAACAGTTCCCTTATTACTGCGGCTGCCGGGTACAGGTGGAGGCGGAGCCATCGGAGGTATCGTAGTGGGATTATAGGGTTGCTGAGGTGGAATATTTTGCTGGGGAGTTGACGGCTGCTCAATGGGCTGCTCGGGGTTCTGCTGAGGAATGTTATTTTCGTCCATGGATTCACCCTCCTAAAAGAATTAATTCATATTCTATTCACAATTTTATCACGAATAGAACAGCAATGCAATCCTTTTCCCGAGTACCACAACAAAATGAGAAAATAAGAACGGAAAACGACAGAAAAAACTATTTCTGTTCCAGTTTCCGAACGATCATCCGGGCGCATTTATAGACGTCTCCGCCGCCCATGGTTAGCACCAGATCACCCGGAGAGGCATGAGAAGCCACATATTCCGTGATCTCTTCAAAGGTGGGCAGGTAGAGCGCTCCCGGTATTCGGTCGGTAATCTGCTGAGAGGAGACACCGTAGGTGTTTTCTTCCCGGGAGCCCATTATATCGCTGACAATTACCCGGTCGGCAAGGGAGAGGGATTCGGCGAATCCGTCCAGATGCCGGGCGGTGCGGGAGTAGGTGAACGGCTGGAACACGGCCCAGACTTTTTCGTACCCCATCCCCTTGGCGGCGCTGAGAGTGGCGCTGATTTCCGTCGGATGATGGGCGTAGTCGTCCGCAACCGTGATGCCGGCATGTGTCCCCAGGAACTCAAAGCGGCGTCCAGCCCCGTGAAAGCTGGACAGCCCCTCTGCAATCTGTGCGTAATTGGCGCCGCACAAGTGGGCCGCCGCTGCCGCTGCCGTGGAATTGAGTACGTTGTGGGCGCCGGGAACGCCCAAGGAAATGGCGGCGGCAAAGCTCCCGTTGTGATAAAGGTCATAGGAGGCAAAGGAACCCCGTTCCATGACGACATTTCTGGCCTGCCAGTGATATTCCGGATGGTAACCGAAGGTGATGATTTCTTTGGTAACCCCCTCCAGCGCCTTTTGCGTGTGGGTATCCTCGGCGTTGGCGATAACGGCCCGGGAAGCCATTTGAGCAAACCGATGGAAGGAGTGGATGATGTTTTCTAATGTGCCGAAATAGTCCAGATGGTCGGCGTCGATATTCAGGATCAGCGATACTGCTGGGGAGAGCTCCAAAAAATGGTCTTTGAATTCGCAGGCTTCGCAGATCATGGTGTCGCTGCTGCCCGCCCGGCCGTTGGCCTCGATCAAGGGGAGGCGTCCTCCGATAAAAAGGGTAGGATCCATCCCCGCCTGCAAAAGGATTTGGGAAATCATCGAAGTGGTGGTGGTTTTTCCATGGGTGCCGGAGACGGCAATGGTGTTGGGATAGCGCCGGGTAATCATGCCCAGCAGCTGGGCACGCTCTACAAGGGGAATTCCCTTGTCCTTGGCCGCCGTCAGTTCGGGGTTGGCCGGGCTGACCGCCGCCGTATACACCACCAGCTCCGCACCGGTAATGTTTTCCGCCTTCTGCTCCATAAAAATGGGGATTCGAAGGGAACGGAGACGGGCGATGTTGTCGGATTCATTGACATCGGAACCGGTCAGCTGATATCCCCGGGCATGCAGGATTTCCGCGATTGGGCTCATGCCGGAACCGCCGATTCCCACCATATGGATTCGTTTGACCGTATGCAGAATATCCTTTGTTTCCATGATCAGGCCTCAAACCTTTCTCGAGTTTCTAACCTCTTTATTATATGGCTGCCTCTGCCAAAAATAAACACTTTTTTCGGATTTCTCCCCATCAGCCCTCGATTTTCTAAAATATTTTGATGGAGAGCAATTTCCTCTTGACAACCGCAGAAAAAATGGGTATACTCGAAAAGTCGTCTCCGTATGGGGGCCACGACAGGTCACGACAGGAGCGGATGGAAAAAATGTAGGTTTGTCAAACATATTGGACAGCGAACTCAAGAGGAGAAAGCCAACCGAGCGGTCTCATGGGGAAGTTGTTTGAGC
>CAJFNR010000032.1 GCA_904395335.1 Candidatus Avimonas narfae
CTCTACGTAAAGGGAGAATTTCAGCGAAATTCTCCGGCCCACAAGCCGGACAACAAACAATTTTTATGCCTTTTCGGCTTGTGGGCGCTTATCATACCCAAAAATGTCAATGCAGTTCACAGGACAGACATCTGCGCACGCGCCGCAGCCTACACATTTTTCCGGATCGATGGAGGCCAGGAAATTGTCCACATGGATGGCGTCGTACTGACACGCCTTGGTACACCTCATGCAGGCGATACAGCCCACCTTGCAGGCCTTGCGGGCCTGGGCCCCCTTGTCGTGGCTGCTGCACCGTACCACGCCCTTGGCGCCGCCGGGAGCCAAGGTGATCAGGCCCTTGGGGCAGGTCTTGACGCACAGGCTGCAGCCCCGGCACAGGCCCGGGTCGATGTGGGCAAGGCCGTTCTCCACCGTAATAGCGCCGTATTCGCAGGCCGACCGGCAGTCGCCGTAGCCCAGGCAGCCGTAGTTGCACAGCCAGTCGCCGCCGTAAAACTGGCTGGCGGCGGCGCAGGTGGGAATACCCTTGTATTCCAGCTTGCGGGTGGTGAATTCCTCACAGCCGCCGCAGCGCACCAGGGCGGTTTTGGTCTCGGTCTCCGCCGAACCCCCCAGAATGGCGGCAGTGGCAGCGGCCACCTGTTCGCCGCCGGGGGAACACAAGCCCACCTTGGCCCCCTCGTGAGCCATGGCCTTGGCATAGCCGTCACAGCCGGAATACCCGCACGCGCCGCAGTTGGCGCCGGGCAGGCATTCCCGCAGCGCCTCCGCTTTTTCGTCCCGGGGCACGGCCATGAGCACCGACGCCACCGCCAGCACCAGCCCCGCGATCAGTCCCAGTCCGGCGACCAAAAGCACCGCCAGCAATATCGGATTCATACTCCCATTCTCCCTTCCCAACGGAGTCGCTTACAGCCCGAACAGCCCCTGGAATCCCAAAAAGGACAGGGACACCAGGGACGCCGCCACCAGCGTGGAGGGCAGCCCCTTCAGCCCGTGAGGGATGTCCGCGCTTTCCAGCCTTTCCCGGACCCCGGCGAACATCACCATAGCCAGCAGGAAGCCCAGACCCGCACCCACGGCGTTGACCAGGGACTGCACAAAATCGTAGCCGCTGTCAATGCTCAGGATGGTGACACCCAGCACGGCGCAGTTGGTGGTGATCAGGGGCAGGTAAATGCCCAGGGAATTGTACAAGGGCGGCACAAACCGCCGCAGCGCGATTTCCACCAGCTGGACCAGAGCCGCGATGATGAGGATGAACACAATGGTCTGTAGATAGGATAGGCCGTTGGGTTCCAGGCAATAGGTATAGATGGGCCATGTGGCCGCGGTGGCCATGACCATGACGAAAATCACGGCCAGGGACATGCCTACGGCGGAATTCAGCTTTTTGGAAACGCCCAGGAAAGGGCAGATGCCCAGAAACTGGGACAACACGAAATTGTTGACCAGCAGGCCGCCGATCAGGATAGCGAACAGGCTCGTATTGCTCATTGATCAGCCGCCTCCTCTACTCCCGGCTTTTCCGGGTCGGCGGCCTCGTTTGCCGCCAGGGCGCAGGCTGCCGCGTGGGGACAGCCCGCCTCACCGCAGGCGGCGCAGACCTTGCCGGACAGCTCCTTCCGGTTGGCGTCGCCCTCCAGTTTTTTGGACAGGCGGTTGGTTAGCCAGATGAGCATGCCGAAGACAAAGAATCCGCCTGCCGGAAGGACAAAAATGGTGATGGGAGGGATCAGGCCCCCCTCCGGCCAGCCGAACAGGGTGCCGTTGCCCAGGAATTCTCGGATACCGCCCATGAGCACCAGGGCGGCGGTGAATCCCGCGCCCATGCCTAGGCCGTCCAGGGCGGACAGGCCTACGGGGTTTTTGCTGGCAAAGGCTTCGGCCCGCCCCAGGATGATACAGTTGACCACGATCAGGGGCAGATAGATGCCCAGCGCCTCGTCGATGGCGGGGAGATAGGCTTTCACCAGCATCTGCACGATGGTGGTGAAGCCCGCGATGATTACGATAAAGGCGGGCAGGCGCACCTTGTCGGGGATGACGCGGCGCAGCAGGGAAATGACGATGTTGGAACACACCAGCACAAAGGTGGCGGCGGCTCCCATACCCAACCCGTTGACCGCCGCCGTGGTGACGGCCAAGGTGGGACAGGTGCCCAGCACCAGGCGCAACACGGGGTTTTCCCGTACAAGTCCCTTGGTGAAGGCCTGCAGGTACCGGCTCATCCCTGATCCCCTCCCTTCAGATACGTCTCATAATAGTGCACGGCCAGGTTGACACCGCTGACGATGCCCCGGGAGGTCTTGGTGGCTTGGGACACGCCATCTACGGTCTCACCCAGCACAAAGCCGTCCGGGACGTTCTGTCCCTTCATGGCGTCCAGCAGGCCGCCGTTCACCACCTTGTCCACATAACCGGCGGTTTCGTTGTCCGCTGTCACCTGTACCCCCGTCACCGTGCCCGCGGTGTCCAGGCCGGTCATAACGGTGAGGCCACTGCTCTTCCCCGTGGTGACGGTGGTGAATACGTAGCCCACTGTGGCGCCGTCCTTCTGCGCCAGATAATACACCACTTCTTCCCCTTCGTCGGTGAGGGTGGCCTTTTCAAAGGAATCGGCGTCAATGACCTGACGGCGGGCGGCGTTTTCCGTCTCCTCCGCCCGGCGGGCGATAACCCCCTCAGTGAGGGCGTTAGTGCCTGCCAGGGCAGCGGTTACCACGCCTGCGATCACCATCAGGGCGCCGGCCGAAACCAGGATTTCCTTAATGTTCACCCTGCGCGCCTCCTTTCCTTCCGAACCGCCGGGGCTGTCCGAAGGGCCGGGGATGGGTGGCCCGCTCGATGAGGGGCACCAGAATGTTCATGATGACGATGGCAAAGGACACGCCCTCCGGCAGGGAGCCGTACAGGCGGATCAGCACAGTGATGAGGCCGCAGCCCACAGCGAACACCGCCTGCCCTCCCCGATTGAGGGGCGAGGTGACGTAATCGGTGGCCATGAAGATAGCCCCCAGCATCAGCCCTCCGGACAGGATGGCGTACAGGGGATCGCCTCCCAGAATCCAGGTGAGCACGAACACGGTGCCGATGTAGGTCAGAGGGATCAGGGGCGTGATGACGCGGCGCAGCACCAGATAGATCCCGCCCAGCAGCAGGGCTGCAACGCAGGTTTCGCCCAGACAGCCGGGACGCATGCCCACGAACATTTCAAACAGCCCATAGCCCGCCCCGTCCCCAGCCGCCATGTTGGCGAGCGGGGTGGCGGCGCTGACCGCGTCAGCGCCGGTGCCGTGGAAGGGCAGCACCCAGTTGTTCATCTCGTCAGGAAAGCTGGCCATGATGACGATGCGGCCGATGAGGGCCGGGTTGACAAAGTTGTGGCCCAGCCCGCCGAACATCTGCTTGGCTACCACAATGGCGGCGACACCTCCCAGGGCGGCCTGCCACAAGGGGATGGTGGCGGGCAGGTTAAAGGCCAGCAGCAGTCCCGTGACCACTGCGGACAAATCGCCCACCGTCTGGGGCCGCTTCATGACCAGGCGGCTCAAAAATTCCGCGGCCACGCAGGAGCCGACAGACACGGCAATGACCGCCGCCGCCCGCCATCCAAACAGCCAGACCGAGGCCGCTGCCGCCGGCATCAGGGCAATGATAACATCCAGCATGATGTTGGGCGTGTCCATGCCGCAGTGCAGGTGGGGCGACGATACCACGGTCAACTTCGATTTTTCCATAAGGGTTCCCGCCTTTCGGTTCGATCATTTCCGCTCGCGGCGCAGGGCCTCCTTGGCCAGGCGCATGGTCTGAACAATGGGCCGGTGGGCCGGGCAGGAATAGGAGCAGCAGCCGCATTCCATACAGGTGAGCAGCCCCAGCTTTTCCGCCCGCTCCAGGTCCCCGGCGCTGTAGGCCGCTGCAATGGAGGGAGGGGTCAGGTTCATGGGGCAGGCCTGCACGCACCGGCCGCAGCGGATACAGGTGGTGGCCGCGTGCAGGGCCGTATCCGGGTCCTCCTTGGCAAAGGCCAGAATGGCGTTGTTCTGCTTGAGCACCGGCAGCTCCCCGTCCATCAGGGCCAGGCCCATCATAGGGCCGCCCATGAGCAGGCGTCCCGCCTCATGCTTGAGGCCCCCGGTGAAGGCCAGCACTTCCTTGACGGGGGTGCCGATGGTGACCCGCACGTTCTGGGGATGGGCTATGGCGGAGCCGTCCACGGTCAGGCGGCGGGAAACCAGCGGCATGCCGGTCTTGAAGTACCGGGACAAAAAGGCGCAGGTGGTGACGTTCATTACGATGCAGCCCACGTCGGAGGGCAGTCCTCCGGCTGGAACCTTCCGCCGCGTACAGGCGGCGATAAGCACCTTTTCCGCCCCCTGGGGATACCGGGCCGGCAGCCGGCGCACCTCCACCCGGCGCAGCGGGGTGGATACGGTTTTGGCGATCTTGGACAGCTCTGCGATGGCGGCGGGCTTGTTCCTCTCAATGGCGATGATCACCCGGGAGGCGTTCAGAAACTCCATCACTGTCTGCACCCCGGACACCACGTCCCAGGAATTCTCCATGCACTCCCGGTAGTCGGCGGTGATGTACGGCTCGCACTCCGCGGCGTTGATGATGATGGTGTCGATGGCGTCCCGGTCCGGGGGATTGAGTTTGACATGGGTGGGAAAGCCCGCGCCGCCCAGCCCTACGGCTCCGGAGGCACGCACCGCGGCGATAAAATCCTCAAAGGTGTCGATGACCGGGGGACGCACGCTGTCGTGCACGGTCTGCTGTCCGTCGGATTCGATGATCAGGGCCTGGGCGGTTTTGCCGCCGGGGAGCAGCAGCTCAGTGGTTCCCGTCACCGTGCCCGAAACGCCGGAGTGGATGGGGGCGGTGACCGGGCTGTCGCTGTCCGCCACCAGCTGGCCCACCTCTACCCTGTCCCCCTTCTTTACCACGGGGACGCAGGGGGCGCCGATGTGCTGGGACATGCTCAGCAGGATTTTCTCCGGCGGAGGCATGACCACGGTTTCGCAGTCCGCTGTATTTTTGCGGTGGGGGGCATGTACGCCGCCCCGGGTGGGGAAGGCGGACACGCCCCCCGTCTTCTTCAAAGACATGACAATCCCTTCCTTTTCACGGTTTGCCGCGGGATCAGCCCCGGGATAGGCGCCCCAGGGCGGGCATAACGATATTGAGGGTCAGACCGGTTACGGTGCCGGCGGCTACCGCCAGCAGCAGTAGCCACGGGCCGTATCCGATGAGGGCGGGGCTGAGCAGCAGCATGGCCGCCGCCAGCTGGCCCCCGTTGTGGGCCACCGCCCCCAGAATCCCCACCCCGATGAAGCTGACCCGATTCCGGAACAGGCGCAGAGCGCCGGCCATGACCAGGGTGCTGAGCAGACCGCCCGCCAGGCTCATAAAAAAGGCGGTGCCGCCCCTCAGCAGGGCAAAGGCAGCTTTCACCGCTGCCAGCGCCAGAGCACAGGGCAGGTTGAGGGAGGTGAGAGCGTACATGATCACGATATTGGAAAGCCCCAGTTTGGCCCCGGGGATAGGGATCACTGGAAGCAGCCCTTCAAGAAACGACAGGGCCACGGCCAGAGCGGCCAGCAGCCCCAGCAAAGCCGCCCGGCGCGCTGTCCCGGACAGCGGAGGGGAAGATTTCATGGAGCTCACTCCTTTCGGCTCAAGCGGTGACGGCATCCAGGCCGTCATCTTCACCGCCGATGATGCGCAGCGCAACACCGGCAGGCACACAGGCCGCGCTTTGCCCGGCAGAGGACAGCCAACCGCTGTGAACGCAGATCTGATCGGGACAGCCGCTTTCCTCAAAGCATGCCCGGCCGTCTTCGATGCGGATCACTACGCGGATGCCGTCGCGTCCGGTGATTTCCCGGATTTGATCCTCCTCCAGCGAAAGGGTCAGGACACCCTCCGGCGTGGTGATTTCAGCCCGCGTGCCGGGCTGGGCGGTCAGGTGCGTCACCAGCAGAATCGCGCCCGCCAAGACGGCCAGCAGGAGGATTACCAGCACATCCCCCCGCCGCAGGAGGGGATAGGCCCTTTTCTTTTTCTCCGGCTTGTCCTTTTCCCCTGTCATCATAGAATGCACCCCCGGCCCAGGGCCTAAAGTAATAAAGAAATTTGAATAAAACGCCCCTGGGCCAAGAGAACCCTCCAGATTCTCCTTTCCCTCAGTGATTCGATGGCCAGGGCCTATAAAAACTTACAGGAAGGCGCAATTCTAAAGGGGCGTTTGATCCGAACCACGGCACGCCGTCTGCCCGCAGGCCCGACTCTTACTTGTAAAGGAAACCTTGGGGGGGGACGGCCCGTGATCGCAAACAGGACGTTTTCGGTATACCAGACAAAACAAAGGGGCCCCCTGTCCCTCTAGCCGTTCCCACCACCCGACAGTGGGATCACATCCAAAATTCTGCGCGGAAAAACACAGGAAAGTAGTCCGTTCCGCAGCTGTTTATGCTACAATGGTGTCTATGGAAGGAAAAGGCCGTCCTTCTTCCGGAGTATGCCCGGCGGATGGGCGGCATAATCGCATCCTGCAGCGGGGCCTTTGGGAAGCCAGGCCGCCTTTTGGGATTTCCCATGGGCCTTATCATACCGTAAGTTGGCAAAAATAGCAAGTTCATTGAAAGGAACGGCGCTTTATGGATTTTAACTTTTACATGCCTGTACAGGTCTTTACCGGGGAGGGCTGTGTCAAGCAGCAGATGGCGCGCATGTCCCGCTACGGCAGGCGCTGCCTGATCCTCACCGGCACCCATTCCGCCACGGCTAGCGGCGCGCTGGACGACGTCATGGAAACGCTTACCGCCGCCGGAGTAGACGCCACCATTTTTCCGGGAATCGGCCAGAACCCCCTGCTGTCTCAATGTCAAAACGCCGCCTTTGCCGCCGAAACCTGCCGGGCGGATTTCCTCGTGGGCATCGGCGGTGGCTCCGTGATGGATGCCACCAAGGCCGCGGCCTGGATCGCGGAGAACCTGACCGCCCATACCGATCAGCTTTTCGCCGGTCAATACCGCCACGATCCCCTGCCCTTTGCCCTGGTGGGGTTGACGGCGGGGACCGGCAGTGAGGTCAGCCCGGTGGCGGTGCTCACCTGCCCCGACGGACGCAAACGCAGCGTCTCCGATCCCCGCTGCTATGCCCGCATGGCCTTCGGCGATCCCCGCTATACCGATTCCCTGGGCCGGGTCACTACTGAGGCTTCCGCCCTGGACGCTTTCTGCCATGCGGCGGAGGGGTATCTCAACCCCGCCTGCGGAGATGCCGCCCAGCTGTTTGCGGAAAAGGCCCTGCCCCTGTTGTCGGACGGCCTGGAGGTGCTGACTCGGCTGGCTCCGGAGGAGCGGCCGGAGCCTGGGCTTCGGGACCGGCTGTACTATGGTTCGCTGTGGGCGGGTATGGTGCTGAATGCGTTGGGGACCTCCTATCCCCACCCGCTGGGCTATGTGTTGACGGAGGATTTCGGCGTTCCCCACGGCGCCGCCTGCGCTGTATTTCTCCCCGACCTGCTGGCCCGGACGGCGGTACGCTGGCCGGAGCGGGCTGCCTCCTTCGACAGCCTTACCGGTGGCCGGGACCGGGTGCTGCCCCTGATCCGGAAGCTGGCCCGCACCGATATTGCCATGACCCCGGAACAGGCGGAAGGCTACGCCTGCCGCTGGGATCCGGAAAAGGGTGGCGCCGTGCCTCACAATTTCGCCCGTGTGGCCGGGGGATTCACCCCTGACGATGCCCGGGCGTTGTTCCGGGAGCTGTTTGTCAAATGAAAAAAGGATTTTTTCTCAAAAAAGCGGCAGCTTTGCTGAGCGCGTGTCTGTTGGCGGTCCTTTCCTCCTGCAGCTCCAGCGCGCCCTCTCCGGAGGGAGAGTGGACGCTGTCCTTTATACAAAGCAATACCGACGGGACCGTAGTGGCCGCCTCCCCCGCGTATCGGGAGGCCTATCCGGACGCGGAAGAGAAAGAGATGACCTGCCTCTTTGATTCGGAGTCGTTTACATTAGCGGACGCCGACGGCGGAAAAAGCGGGTCGGGTACCTATGAGCCGATGGATTCCGGTGCAGACGCTTCTGTTTATACCCTCCTATTCTCCGACGGCGAGAACGCCCGGGCGGTGAGCAGCTATACCGAAACCGCAGACGGGGAAAGGCAGGCTACCCTTATCTTATCCACAGACGAATACACACTGCATTTTGCACGCTAAACGAGATGTCCTGCCCCAGAGTGAAAAAGCCCTTCGAACGCGAAAGACACGTTCGAAGGACCTTTTGGAATCGCGGCTCAATAATTTTCGCTGAGAATTTCAAAATACGCCTGGGGATGCTTGCAGGTGGGGCAGATCTGAGGGGCTTCCTTGCCCACGTGGATGTGTCCGCAGTTGCGGCATTTCCAGACATACACGTCGTCGCGCTTGAAGACCTTGCCTTCCTCAATGTTGGCCAGCAGCTTGCGGTAACGCTCCTCGTGATGCTTCTCGATTTGGCCGACGAAATCGAACATACGGGCGATATCGTCAAAGCCTTCCTCCCGTGCCTCCTTGGCGAAGGTGGCGTACATATCGGTCCACTCGTAGTTTTCGCCTGCGGCGGCGTCCTTCAAATTCTCCACCGTGTCCGGGATCTGGCCGTCATGCAGCAGCTTGAACCACAGCTTGGCGTGCTCTTTCTCGTTGTCCGCGGTCTCGGTGAATATTCCGGCGATCTGCTCATATCCGTCCTTTTTCGCACGGGAAGCGTAGTACGTATATTTGGTGCGGGCCTGGCTCTCACCGGCAAAAGCGGTCATCAGATTGGCTTCGGTCTTGGTTCCTTTGATATCCATATTTTTTACCCCCTATAAAATGATGT
The DNA here is from genome assembly GCA_904395335.1 of Candidatus Avimonas narfae. GTDB lineage: Bacteria > Bacillota > Clostridia > Oscillospirales > Acutalibacteraceae > Avimonas_A > Avimonas_A narfae. The sequence goes on from CAJFNR010000032.1 coordinate 8,871, forward strand.
CCGGAAGCCCGGTTTGCTCCCGACACCGGGAGCAAAATATTCACCAGCCTCCTCTTCTCCATTATACCATGCCGTCCGGCGGTTTCAAGGACGAATTTCGTCTGTTTTCCCTCCCTCCGCGCCTTTCGGGGCGGTGCTTAAGAATTCGTTAAGAGTTTCTCCCTTCAATCTTTTCTTTTTGTATAGGCGGGATTTTCAACGGGGAGAGTATGCTATAGATAATCACAAGAGGGGCGGATCCGCTATGAACCAGTTCTGGACTGATTTTTTTATGGATGAAAGCGAAATGACCGGGGAGCTGAACCTCTTCGGCTGGGAGCACCTGCTCCTGCTTTTTTGTACCGCGGCCGCGGCGGCGCTGCTGTTCTGTTACCGGGACCGACTGCGCGGGTGGAGGCACCGGGAGATTCCCCGCTTTGTGCTGGCGGCGCTGTTGTTTCTGAATATGGCGGTATTCTACGGTGTTTTTGTGGTGAAGGGAACCTATGACTGGCACATCCACCTACCCCTGCACTTTTGTTTTATCAGCGGCTTTTTGTTTATGGCCGTTCTGGTCAGCGGCAGCCGCAGATGGTTCGGTGTAGTGTATTTCTTCACCTGGGCGGGACCGCTTCCCGCCATGATCTGGCCCAACACGCCCACCCGGTTCGACCGCTACCTGACCTATCCCTTTTTTATCAGCCATCATCTGCTGCTCTTGGCCGGTCTGTACTGCCTGGTGGCGTTGCAGTACCGGGTGGAAAAGCGGGATATCCGGCGGGCCTTTGTCTGGGGAAACGCGATTTTCGGGGCGGTCTTCCTCTTCAACCAGGTCTTTGGCACCAACTACATCATGACCGACCAACTGCCCGACCATATTCTGCAGATGTTTCCCTTCCTGCAGTATGTCAATATCCCCATCCTATGGCTGGAGCTTTGCGCCCTGGCCGCCATCGCGGTGGCCTATCAGCCGGTCCGCCTGCTGCGTTGGCTGGACCGGGACAAACGGGAGTTTCATCAGAACCGAACAACTTTAGGGGAGGTTATATAGCATGGACATTGCGGCATATCTGGCGGATATCCTGATGTATGCGGCGGGATTCATCACCCTGCTGTGCGTTCCGGTCTTTCTCTGGCAGGGAGTCGTTAACCTGTTTGGCTTTTTTGCCGGAAAGAAAAAGGGGCTCGTCGGCAAAGGGACGAACACCCCTGAAAAAACCGTTTTTCCCGACGAGGCCTGCCGCTTTGCCGTCGTCGCCTGCGCCCGCAACGAGGAAGCCGTGATCGGCCAGCTGCTGGACAGTCTTCGCCGCCAACGGTATCCCCGGGATCGTTTCTCCTTGTTCGTGGTGGCGGACAACTGTACCGACGGCACAGCGGAGGCCGCCCGTTCCCACGGAGCCTTTGTCCTGGAGCGTTTCAACCGGCAGCAGGTGGGCAAGGGGCACGCCCTGCGCTGGGCTTTCCCCCGTATCCTGAAGGAAGCCCCGGACTGCGACGCGGTGGTGCTGTTCGATGCGGACAATGAGGCGGAACCGGATTTTCTGGACCGGATGGATCAGGCGCTGCGCAGTGGTGCCGATGTGGCTCAGGGCTATCGCGTGGCCTCCAATCCGGGGGATTCCTGGGTCAGCGGTTGCTATGCTGTCTACTGGCGCTATATGTCCCGATTTTTCAACCGGTCCCGGGCCCGGATGGGCAACTCCTGTCTGGTAGGCGGCACCGGCTTTGCCTTCCGCCGGGAGCTGCTGGAAAAGGATGGGTGGAATACCCGAACCCTCAGCGAAGATACGGAATTCTCCATACAGCACATTTGTCGTGGGCGGCGCATCGTCCCCGTGGATGACGCGGTCTTTTACGACGAGCAGCCGGTTTCCTTCCGTGTTTCCCTGCGTCAACGGTTCCGCTGGATGACCGGAAGTCTCCAGTGCGCATCCCGGCTCCTTCCCGATGCCTGCCGGGCGTTGGGGCGTGGCGGACGGCAAGCTTTCGCTGCCTGGGACGTGTTGATGCTGCTGCTCCTTCCCCTGGCGGTGGTGCTGTCCACCGTTGCCGGTACCGCCAGCGTGTTGACTCTGCTGTTCAGCGGGCAGTTTGACCAGCTGACGATGCCGCTGCTCTCCGGTGTTGTCAGCGTCCTGTCCCTCATGGTCATGGCCGCAGTCACTCTCCGGCTGGAGGGCGACCGGGTGCGGCCGCTTTGGAAGTCTGTGGTGCTGTTCCCGCTTTTTGTCATACCGGTATCCTGGCTGCTGGTGGTTGCGCTGATTCGCCCCGGCCGCGATTGGAAGCCCATCGTACATACCGGCCGCCGTGCCGCTAAGGAGGAAGCTCCAGCCAATCTGTCGTGAAAAAATTCAACCCTATAACCGAAGGCCCTGCCACCCGAAGAAGGGAGGCAGGGCCTTCGGTTATAGGGGCCGGAAACGAATGGGGAATTCTTTTGAGGGAAGGGACACCAAAGGCGATGGCGTGGGGAAATCGTGGCAGGGAATAGCGCCCTGACAAGAAAACTCCTCATACGATGATTTTATTTTTCTGACCGAGAACAAGACACTGTTAGAGGCGGAGCTGGCGACGGTGGACGAAGCCTCTTTTAAAAGAGAGGACTATCTCCTGTTTTTGATGACGGAATACAGCCAGCTGAAACTCCTGGGCCCTTTGGACGACGACAAAGATCCGTAAAAGGCCGCGGAACAAGGGGCATGAAACCGGCCCGTACCCGGAGGATAAAAATGAAAAAAGCCCGTCTCCGAACGCGCAGAAAAATACGGCTTTGTTCCCCTATCGGCGGGAGCAAGGCCGTATTTGCGCTTTTTTATCGTGAAGAGGATTTCATGGGGCGGGGGGACGTCCATTGTCCGGGAACGATCCCTTTTCCGGCGAACACCGCCGTCTGTCCGGCGCGCTCCCGCCCGTCATGCGTACAAAATTTCATTTTCAACCCCCGCAAATACGGTCAAATGGCATATTGACAAGAGTTTATTCCTGCGCTAAAATTTGTTAGTTTCCGAACAATTGTCGATGGGTGTCGATTTGCAGCCGCGGAGGGGGGAGAATTCAAATGGAAAAGGACTGTGGTCTATGGATCAACGTCCTGTCCCACAAGCTTAAAAAGCGCATGAATGCCAATATGCAGAGCCTGGGCATCACAGGGGTGCAGAGCCGTGTCATGCACTATATCCTTGTAAAATGCGCTGACGGACCGGTGTTTCAGCGCGATGTGGAGAGCGCGTTCGGCATGAGCCGTTCCACCGCCACCGGCATTTTACAGCTGATGGAAAAGAACGACCTGATCTTGCGGGAGAGCGTGGCCAGCGATGCGCGCCTGAAAAGCTTGATCCCCACGGAAAAGGCGGCGCATCTGGATGCACAGGTCGGCGAGTGCCTTCATCAGACGGAGCAGTGCCTCACCCGCGGGCTGTCCAGCGCGCAGCTGGCGCTGTTTCTGGAAACCGCCGCGTGTATGTCCGCAAACCTGGACGGGTAACCCGCCTGGCCCCTATGCTTCAGCAAGTGGGCTGACGGCACGCCGCGTACATATGCGCCGGCCGCATTATGCTTTGGAGGAGGAATGTCACATATGATAAAAACCCTGGCTCGCAGTATCCGCGAGTACAAAAAGACGGCCATTCTGACGCCGCTTCTGGTCACGGTGGAAGTGGTTTTGGAATGTATCATCCCGTTCATCATCGCCAAGCTAGTGAACGAGATGCAAGCCGGATGCGGGATGGATGTCATCGTCAACTACGGCATCCAGCTGGTGATCATGGCCGTGCTATCGCTGATTTTCGGCGTCGCGGCCGGCAACACCTGCGCCACCGCTTCCACCGGTTTTGCGCGTAACCTGCGCAAGGACATGTTCTACCGCATCCAGGATTATTCCTTTGAGAACATCGACAAATTCTCGGTGTCCAGCCTGGTTACCCGTATGACCACGGATGTGGTGAATGTGCAGATGTCCTTCATGATGATCATCCGCGTGGCCATCCGTGGTCCGCTGATGCTGATCTTCTCGTTTATTATGGGCTTTGCCATGGGCGGGCGCCTGGCCATGATCTTCCTTGTTACCATCCCGCTGCTGAGCATCGGGCTGGTGCTGGTCATCCGCGCGGCCACGCCGATTTTCCGCCGCGTATTCCGCAAGTACGACGCGCTGAACGACTCCGTGCAGGAAAACGTACAGGCCATGCGCGTGGTGAAAAGCTACGTGCGCGAAGACTACGAAAAAAAGAAATTCGCCGCCGCCGCTGAGGATGTCTGTAAGGACTTTACCCGCGCCGAACGCATCATGGCCCTCAACAATCCGATGATGCAGTTCTGCGTGTATGCGGGCATGGCTTTCGTGCTGTCCTTCGGTTCGTATGCTGTTATCACCAGCCAGGGCATGGAGATCGCCGTGGGCCAGATGTCTGCCATTCTCACCTACAGCTTCCAGATCCTCATGAGCCTGATGATGCTGTCCATGGTGTTTGTGATGATCACCATGTCCATGGAATCCGCCGAGCGTATCGTTGAGGTTCTGACGGAGGAGAGCAACCTGACCAGCCCCGAGAAGGCCCTCACCGAGGTGAAGGACGGCTCCATCGACTTCGAAAACGTCAGCTTCAAATATTCCCAAAAGGCCGAACGCATGGCGCTGGCCGACGTGGATCTGCACATCCGGTCCGGTGAGCTCATCGGCATTCTGGGCGGGACGGGCTCGTCCAAATCCACGCTGGTGCAGCTGATCCCCCGCCTGTACGACGTCACCGAAGGGTGCGTCAAGGTGGGCGGTGAGGACGTGCGCCGCTACGATCTGGAGGCGCTGCGCAACAACGTGGCTGTGGTGCTGCAGAAGAACGTGCTGTTCAGCGGCACCATCAAGGACAACCTGCGCTGGGGCAATCCTGATGCCACCGACGAGGAGATGATGGAGGCCTGCCGGCTGGCGCAGGCCGACGAGTTCATCCTGCAGTTCCCCAACAAATACGACACATGGATCGAACAGGGCGGCTCCAACGTTTCCGGTGGTCAGAAACAGCGGCTGTGTATCGCGCGGGCGCTGCTGAAAAAGCCGAAGGTGCTGATCCTGGACGACTCCACCAGCGCCGTGGATACGCGCACCGATATGCTGATCCGTCAGGGATTCCGCGAATTCATCCCCGAGACCACAAAGATTATCATCGCGCAGCGCGTCGCCTCCGTACAGGACGCCGACCGCATCATCGTCATGGACGGCGGGCACATCAGCGCCATCGGCAACCACGATGAGCTGATGAAGACCAGCGAGATATACCGTGAAGTATACACTTCCCAGACCAAGGCAGGTGATCAAGATGGCCAAGAATAAACCCACCAATACCGCTCCTGCCACAACGGCCAGGGGCCAGCGGGCGCCAAAGGGTGTGCTGCGCCGGCTGCTGCGCACGCTGTTTGAGTTTTATCCGGTGCTGCTGCCCGTCACCATGGTGTGCATCCTCATCAACGCCATCGTCAGCGCTGCGCCGGCTGTGTTCATGCAGAACGTCATTGCCATTGTGGACGAAACCTACCGGAGCGGCGACTGGGCATCCGTGTCCGGACGCATTCTCACCTATGTGGCCATTCTGGTGGTCATGTACGTCATCAGCCTCATTGCCGGTGCGTTCTACACCCAGATGATGGCCATCATCACCCAGGGCTCGCTGAAAAAGCTGCGCGAGAAAATGTTCAGCCACATGCAGGACCTGCCCATTAAGTACTTCGACACCAACGGTCACGGCGATATCATGAGCTATTACACCAATGACGTGGACACCCTGCGCCAGCTCATCAGCCAGAGCCTGCCGCAGATGACCATCTCCGGCATTACGCTGTTGGTCGTGTTCGGCATCATGATGTATTACATCGTCATCCTTGCGCTGCTGGTGGTGGTGGGCGTCATCTGTATGGTGTTCGCGGCCCGGGCTATCACCAACCGGTCCTCCAAATATTTCCTGCGCCAGCAGGTCACGCTGGCCAAGGCCGAGGCCTTTATGGAAGAGATGATGACCGGCCAGAAGGTCATCAAGGTGTTCTGCCACGAGGAGGGCGCCAAGGCCGACTTTGACAAGGTCAA
>CAJFNR010000033.1 GCA_904395335.1 Candidatus Avimonas narfae
AAGATAGCTGTCTAATCAGTCTACGCCAATTTACGCCAAATCTTACGCCGATTCTCCTGTTTTCTGCGTAGAGATATGTAGAGCAGCAAAAATGAAAAGGCAGAGAAATGGCGTAAACAAAGGATTTACGAATGCTTATGAATGGTTATATAACAAGGGATTATCTAATCCCCACGATGAAGCCTAAGGCCTGAACAGCCTGCCCGCCGAGAAAGGAGACCGCCTATGGCCAGAGAAATGTATCTGGTGGGGGTTGACGAAGAGGAGTTGAAACCGGATCCCAAGCCGGAGCCGCCCAAAACGTTCCGGGGGAAGATCGCAAATTTCTGGTACCATTACAAATGGCCAACGATTTTCATTGCGGCGGGAATCGCGTTGACTATTTATATCATCTATCAGTTTTCCGTCAAGGTGGAACCCGACTATCAAATCGACCTGATGGTAGGAGAATCGCTTCCTCTGGGGGCGGAGGATGCGCTGGAACAGGCGCTGATGCCCTATGCCCGGGATGTCAACGGTGACGGGCAAGTGGTCATCCGGGTGGACCCCCTGGTGTTTGACGGGTCACAGATGCTGGAACAGACCAACAACGGCAAGCTGTCCATCCATCTGGCCACCGGGGAAGTGATGTTCTATATTTATGAATCCGAGATCTATGACCGCACCATCGGGAACAAGGGCAGCGAGGACTATCAGTTCCTGACACCGCTGGAGGTGGACAGCCCGGGTCTGGCGGAGGATGGCCTGTCCTGGTGCTGGGATGGTGATCCCGTTCAGCAGGAGTTAGTGGACACCCTCCCTGCGGAGCTGCATTTTGGGGTGCGCAGTATTGCTGGAACCGCCTCGGTCCGGCAGGAGAGTGCGGACCGGCACAATGAGGCGATGGAGCTGCTGACCCGGTTTATTGAAAAGCGGCCTGTTGCCGACGAAACGACGGATGAATGAGACCCGCTTTCCGGCGGGAAACGATAGGAAAGGAAGCAGAACCATGCGCAGCGATTTGATGAAAGAAGGCCCCTCGCGGGCGCCCCACCGTTCCCTACTGAAGGCGCTGGGGATCACGGATGCGGAGATGGAACGGCCCTTTGTGGCGGTGGTCAGCTCCAAAAGCGATTATATCCCGGGGCACATGCACCTGGATTCCGTCACCAAGGCGGTGGAGGCCGGAATCCGCAACGCCGGCGGCGTACCGTTCACCTTTAACACCATCGGGGTGTGCGACGGCTTGTCCATGAACCACAAGGGGATGAAGTATTCCCTTTGTTCCCGGGAGCTCATCGCCGATTCCATTGAAGTGATGCTTACCGCTCATCCGGTGGATGCCGTGGTGTTTATTCCCAACTGCGATAAGATTGTTCCCGGCATGCTGATGGCGGCCTGCCGGATGAACCTGCCGTCCATTTTTGTCAGCGGCGGCCCCATGATGCCCGGCAGTCACTCTGGTACCCGCATGGGACTCAGCGAGATGTTCGAGGCGGTGGGCAGCTATGCGGCGGGCAAAATCGACGCTTGCGAGCTGCATGAGCTGGAGGAAGCGGCCTGTCCGGGCTGTGGGTCCTGCTCCGGCATGTATACGGCCAATTCCATGAATTGCCTGACCGAGGTGATCGGTATGGCGCTGCCCGGCAACGGCACCATTCCGGCGGTGCAGTCTGCCCGGCTCCGTCTGGCGAAGGAGTCCGGCGAGCGGGTGATGGAGCTGCTAAAGGAAAACATCCGGCCGCTGGATATTCTGACTCCCCAGGCGTTTGAAAACGCCCTGCGGGCCGATATGGCCATCGGCTGTTCTTCCAACACGGTTTTGCACGTCACGGCCATTTCCCATGCCGCCGGATGCCCCATCAATCTGCGGCAGATCGACGACATCGGGCGGGAGACCCCCCAGATCTGCAAGCTGAACCCGGCTAGCCAGGTCTTTATCACTGACCTCAATGAGGTGGGCGGTATCCAGTCCATGCTGAAGGAGCTGGACAAAGGCGGGTTGATTCACCGTGACCTGCTCACAGTCAACGGAACGGTGGGCGAGCGGATTGACGCCGCCCGTCAGGCGGATGGAGAGATTATCCGTCACCTGGACAATCCTTTCCGTCAGGACGGCGGTATCGCCATTTTGTTTGGCAACCTGGCCGAGGACGGCGCCGTAGTCAAGCAAGGGGCGGTGAAGCCCTCCATGATGGTCCATTCCGGTCCGGCCCGTGTGTTTGACAGCGAAGAGGATGCCAATGAGGCCATTTTGGGCGGCAAGATCCATGCCGGGGATGTGGTGGTGATCCGCTACGAGGGTCCCAAAGGCGGCCCGGGCATGCGGGAGATGCTGTCTCCCACCGCCAATATCGCCGGCATGGGCCTAGACGAGAGCGTGGCGCTGATAACGGACGGCCGGTTCTCCGGAGCCACCCGCGGCGCATCCATCGGCCATGTCTCGCCTGAGGCGGCTGTAGGCGGCGTAATCGCCTTGGTGGAGGACGGCGATCTGGTGGAGATCGACATCCCCGCCCGCCGTCTGGAGCTCAAGGTGGATGCGGAGACGCTGCGTGAACGGCGCGCCCGTTGGAAGGCGCCGGAGCGCCATCTGACCGGTTATGCCCGCCGCTACGCCCAGCATGTGACCAGCGGTTCCACCGGCGCGGTGTTTGACGATATGTTGGAGAGCGAAAACTAGTGCGGCGGTTTCTTTCTGCCGTCTGTCTTGATCCAGCCTAAGTGAAAGAAGCAGACAGCTTTAGCTGTCTGCTTCTTTTTATGGCAGCATCAAAGTTTGTGGGAATCACTTGAAAGGGTTGTTTTTAGACGTTTTGGTTTGGATAATGGTTATTTATTGCTCTTAAAACATGCTATAATGCTAATGTACCCGGGGAGCTTATATGGTTGATGGCAAACGATAAGGGATGTCCCTGACCTGGTGAAATTGGCTGTCGGTCAGAATGGCTCCCTGCCGCTTCGCGGCGCCGCCAATTCCCCCTATGCCTGTGATAATGGATGGATAATAAAGCTGTATGGGAGGAACCTTTATGGAAATCCGTCTTTTACGATATTTTTTGACCGTGGTCCGGGAGGAGAGTATCACCAAAGCCGCGGAGGTGCTGCATATCACTCAGCCCACTTTGAGCAGACAGATGGCGCAGATGGAGGAGGAGATGGGGGTAAGACTTTTCGACAGGGGCACCCGTAAAATTGTCCTTACCAATGAAGGATTCCTGCTGCGCCGCCGGGCGGAGGAAATCCTGGAGCTGGTAGACAAAACGGAACGAGAGCTTGCTCAGCAGGAGGAGGCGGTCGAGGGGATCGTATCCGTAGGATGTGGTGATCTGGCTGCCGTACAAAAGCTGCCGGAACTGTTTCGCTCCTTTCATGAGCGTTATCCTGCTGTTACATTTGATTTGTATACGGCTACCGCTGACCATGTGAAGGATCGGATGGACCGCGGGCTTACAGATATTGGCTTGTTGTTGGAGCCCGTTAATATGGAGAAATACGACTATATCCGTCTAAATCAGCGGGAACAATGGGTGGTTGCCATGCGTCCGGATTCTCCGTTGGCCAAATTGGGGCATATTACGCCTCAAGATCTAAAAGGGCTTCCGTTGATCCTTCCACGAAGGCTGAATGTGCGGAGTGAGCTGGCTCACTGGTTTGGTGATGATTATCAGCATCTCCATGTTCTGTTCATCAGCAATCTTCCTTCCAGCAGCTCGATTATGGTGCATCACAGATTGGCTTATGCCCTGATTGCAGAGGGCTCCATTTCTTTTTGGGATCCGCGGAAAATTACCTACCGGCCCCTGTCACCGGCTTTGACTGCCACCAGTGTATTGGCCTGGAAACGGCAGAAGCCATTTGGATTGGCCACTGAAAAATTTATTGAATTTACCAGGAATGCTTTGTGTGAGGAAAGGGAAAAAGAGGAGTAGAATCCCCGTTTTATTTCGAGAAATACATGCCCAAAAGGCATATTAATATATTTCAACTAAGTATTAGACATGATATTTGCTTTCATTTATAATGTGAGTGTAGTGGAGGATCCCTTCCATTACACTTACATTATTTTTTTGGACGGAAGAGGAGGCTATCCCTGCATGAAAAAGCAGGCGGTTTCGTGGGAGGATAGCCTCTTTCCATAGAGAAATCCAATAGAAAAGGAGGAATATTCCCATGAGACGGATTGCGGCCATGCTTTTGGCGACTGTTCTGGCGTTCGTTCTCACGGCCTGTCGGGGACGGGAGGATCCGGCAGAGGATGATTCGCAGACGCCGGACACGCAGGTGCAAACAGAAAGGGAAAATCCGGAGCTCAGCGTATCGGAGGAAGCGGAAACGAATATTCTTATTGCGTATTTTTCCCTTGGACGCAACGCAGTATATCCCGATGACGTTGACGCCGGTACCTCAGCAAGCCTGGTGCCGGACGGGGACGAGCTAGTGGGCACCACCGAATATATAGCTCGATTGATTCCAGACCATGTGGGTGGAGACCTGCATTCCATTGAGACGGTAGAACCGTATTCCACCGATTTTGACACGGTGGTGGATCAGAACCATGAGGAAATGGGAGACGGAATCCTGCCGGAGCTGGTTGCAACAGACAGGGATGTTTCCGCGTATGACACCGTGTTTATCGGATATCCCGTTTGGGCCACCAATGCGCCGCAGGCTATTTTTTCCTTCCTTTCACAATGGGATTTTTCCGGGAAGACCATTATTCCCTTCTGTACCCATAACGGATACGGCCCGGGCGGCAGCTATGGTGCTATCGCGGACGCCGTTGACGGACAAGCGGCGGTAGTGTTGGACGGCCTGGCCGTTGAAGCGAGTGAGGTGTCCGGAGCGGCCGATACGGTGGCGGAATGGCTGGGGGCTATAGGGATAAAGATGCGGCAGGACAATTCCTCCGGGGCGGAGGAAACCGCCATCACCATTGCCATTGGCGATACGGTGTTGGACGGCGTGCTTTATGACACGGCGTTGGCCCATGAAATCAGTGAGTTCTTTCCTCTGACGGTTTCAATGGTTGGATTTGGCGGCCGAGAGTATTACGGCGGTGTGGATTTCTATCCGAAAAATCTGGAAGGCGGCCGGACCACCTTTGAAAACGGCCACATTACCTACTGCGAGGCTCACCACAACATGGCGATCTTTTGTGCACAGACAGATGACCCTGTCCTTTCCGTAGAGATCATCCCTATTGGAAGGGTAACGTCTGATTTGAGCGTTTTCGAGGATTTGTCCGGACATACGGAAGTGACGTTCTCACTGGCGGAAGAATGAAGTTGGCTATGCAATCTGGAGGTAACAGCTATGAAAAAAGGAATGACGATTTTATTGGCGGCGTTATTGACCTTTTCTTTGGCGGCGTGCGGCGGCAATACGGCGGAAGATAGTCCGGAACCCGAATCGACTCGGAGCGAATCACAGACATCGGCTTCTCAAACGCTTGTTTCCCAGCCGGAGGAATCAACGCCTGTTTCAGGGGAGTCAGCGGAAGCGGGTTCCAGCACCGATAGGCTGGTGGCTTATTTCAGCTATGCCGAAAACGCCGATCTTCCCGATGGGGTGGATGCATCCGCTACGGCCAGCATCCAAGCGTGGAACGGCGAAACCACCGGCAATACCGGCGTTATAGCGGCCATGATCGCGGAAGCCGCCGGCGCCGATCTGTTCTCCATCCAAACTGTGGAAAAATATCCCGACAGTTACGACGCCACCATCGACCAGGGACAAGAAGAACTAAACGCGGACGCCCGGCCTGAATTGGCTGTCCATTTGCAGAACCTTGACAGCTACGAAGTGATTTTCCTGGGATTCCCCAATTGGTGGGGCGACATGCCTATGGCTATGTACAGTTTTCTGGATGAAGTAGACCTATCCGGAAAAACCATTGTCCCGTTTGTCACCTCCGGCGGCAGCGGCTTCTCCAATACCATCAGCACCATTGAGAATATGGAATCCAGTGCAACTGTTCGGGAGGGGCTGTCCATCAGCGGCTCTAGCGCCGTCAGCGCTCGGGATCGGGTAAACGAATGGCTCACTGGCCTGGGATACGCCCAATGAAGGAGGAAGGACATAAATTCCGCCGTCCTTTTTTGATCCGGAGGCTTTGCCCGGGCCGGTATATGCGCTGCGAATTCACGCACCGGATGTCCCTGTGTTGGGCGGCTGTGGCATATGAGCTGCTTGTCAGATAAATGAAAGTAAGAGTGAGAAGCATGACGTTAAAGCGCATCCCTTTGAATAGAAGGGATGCGCTTTGTGCCTTTTGATGCTTTTTAGGCATTTGTATCGATTTGTTATAAGTATTAGACATCAAGAAAATTCCCTCTTATAATAAAAGAGTAATCTGGCGATATTGGAAGGAAACCAATCGAGATTGGAAAGAGGGGAAGTACGGTGAAGAAAGTCATTGGTTTGCTGCTGGCGCTTGCCTTTACCTTTTCTCTGGGCGGCTGTAGCCCGGAGTCCTCGGAGGGATCCGGCAATCCACAGGGCCAGGAAACTTCCGCCACAGAGGAACCCGGTCCTTCTGCGGGGAACGCGGCGGAGGAAACGACACCGCCGCAGCAGGACGGCGAAAGCGATATTTTGATTGCCTATTTCTCCTGGGCGGACAATGCCGTTATCGACGGCGAAGTGGATGTGGTTGCCTCGCCCAGTGTCACTTCGCCCGGCAATGTCCAGCAGCTTGCCGGTTGGGTACAGGAGGAAACGGGCGGCGCGCTGTTCTCTATCCAGGTGACGGAACCCTATTCCAGCGATTGGGACGAATGTCTGGAGAGGGCCAATGGGGAGCGGGCGGAGAATGCCCGGCCGGAGCTTACGGCCAGCGTGGAAAATATGGAGTCCTACGACACGATTTTCCTGGGATATCCCAACTGGTGGTACGGTGCGCCGATGGCGGTGCTTTCTTTCTTGGAGGATTATGATTTTTCCGGCAAACAGGTGTATCTATTCTGTTCCCACGGTACCGGCGGTCTTGCAAACAGCGTGGAGGACATTCGTGCCTCTATGCCGGGCGCCAATATTTCTGAGAATATCTTTGATGTATATGAAGAGAACGCCGCTTCTTCTCAGGAGGATATTCAGAGTTGGCTGACGGAGCTCGGTTATTGAGGAGGAACCCTATTATGGAATACCGTAAATTGCCGCACGGCACCGAACAAATCAGCGTGCTGGGCCTTGGCACCAGTTCCATCGGTATGGCGGGGGATCAGGAAATTGAGGCGACCATGACGATGGCGCTGGAAAACGGCGTCACCTATTTTGATATGGCTTCCGCCGACGCGGCGCCTTTTCCCGCCTTTGGACGGGCGCTTGCCGGACAGCGGAAAAGCGTGTATTTTCAGATTCATTTCGGCGCCAACTATCAAGGTGGCAAATATGGATGGACTACCGATCTGGATACCATCAAGCGCTCCGTTGACTGGCAGCTGACGTCCTTGCGGACCGATTATATTGATTTTGGCTTTCTGCACTGCATTGACGAAGAATCGGATCTGCATCACGCTTTACAGGGCGGCGTTTTGGACTATATCTTGCAGCTGAAAAGAGAAGGTGTGGTACGGCACATCGGCCTTTCCTCCCACACGCCGAGGATTGTGCATCTGGCGCTGGACGCCGGGATCTTGGATATGCTGATGTTCAGCATCAATCCCGCCTATGACTATGAAAAGGAAGGCGAATACGCCATCGGCGGCGTGGATGAACGGCAAAGCCTTTACCGCCGCTGCGAGGCTGAGGGCGTAGGGATTTCGGTGATGAAAGCCTTTTCCGGAGGTCAACTGCTCGGTGCCCGGACTTCCCCCTTTGGCAGGGCGTTGACGGAGTACCAATGCATTCAATACGCACTGGACAAACCGGGCGTACTTACGGTGCTTCCCGGCGTCCGGGGCCGGGAGGATCTGAAGCGGATCCTCGGCTTTGTCAAGGCCACCCCGGAAGAAAAGGACTATTCCGTTCTGGCGACCTTTGCTCCGCAGGAGGCGAAAGGCATCTGCGTGTACTGCAACCACTGCCAGCCCTGCCCCGCTGGGTTGGATGTGGGGCTCATCAACAAATATTATGATCTGGCGCTTGCCGGAGATGAGCTGGCCAAAAGCCATTACTCCCATTTGGAAAAGAAAGCCGGCGATTGTATCGGCTGCGGCCATTGTGATTCCCGTTGCCCGTTCCATGTGGGACAGGTGGAACGGATGCGGACGATCCGTGCCTATTTCGGGAAGTGATGGGGAACGGAAATGGATAGGAGGCGGAGAAATTGAAACCCAAAATGATGCTGAAAATGGGCCTTGACCTTGTGATGACAGTTCTGCTACTCTGTCAAATGGCGTACATGCTCATTGGCGAGGCGGCACACGAGTGGATGGGAACCGCCATGTTTGTGCTCTTCCTACTGCACCATGTTTTGAACTGGCGATGGTACCGGAATCTGGTTAAGGGAAAATACACCGCCTTGCGAATTCTGCAAACGGTTGTGGATTTTCTGGTGCTGCTCGCCATGATCGGCCTGATGGTCAGCGGGATCATGCTGTCCAGAGAGGTGTTCGCCTTCCTGCCGATTCGCGGCGGAATGGGCTTCGCGCGGATTCTGCATATGCTGGCTGCCTACTGGGGCTTTATTCTGATGAGTGTCCATCTCGGCCTGCACTGGGGAATGATCATGGGCATGGCGAGGAAAATCGGCAGGGTATCCCCCTCTCGTGTCCGCACCTGGATCGTGCGGCTTTTTGCGCTGGCCGTCAGCGGCTTTGGTATCTATGCTTTCTTGAAAAACAACATAGCCGATTATTTGTTTGTGCGCAGCCAGTTTGTATTCTTTGATATGGAGCAGCCCCTGTATCTCTTTTTCGCGGAGTATCTGGCGATGATGGGGTTGTGGGCCTGCATCGCTTATTACGCGGCCAGATTGATCCAGAAAGGCGCCGGCAGACGTATTGGCAAAACAACGGATAGCCGCCGGTGAGGGGGCATATATAGGGCATTATCTGCGGTGCCGCTGTTATGGAAAGGGATCTATCGATCATTACTGCAATCACACAAAAAGGGGCCATGGGATCCATGAGGAAAACAATAGAAAACCATACGTTTGATGAAGAACGTGCTTTATACGGCAGCGAGGGGATTCTGGCAAAGCGTTGCCGCTTTGACGGACCGGCGGACGGGGAAAGCGCTTTTAAGGAGAGCACGGATATTCGTATTGAAGATTGTTATTTCAACCTGCGGTATCCGTTCTGGCATGATCGCCATCTGGAGATCTGCGATTCGGAAATGACCGAGGCTTGCCGAGCGCCTCTCTGGTATTCAGAGCATATCGCCGTTACGAATACCAAAATCCATGGGATCAAGGCGATGCGGGAATGCCATGACGTTGCCATGGAGCACTGCGATATTGTCTCCCCGGAATTCGGCTGGTCTGTGCGGACAATCCGCATGAGGGAATGTACAGCGGAAAGTGAATATTTCCTGATGCGCGCGGGAGACATGGATTTGTCCAATGTCACCTTGCGGGGAAAATATTCGTTCCAGTACATTGAAGACGCCGTATTCGACAACTGCCGGTTCGATACCAAAGACGCTTTCTGGCATGCGAAAAATGTGACCGTCAGGGACAGCGTGATCAAAGGGGAATACCTCGCGTGGTATTCCGAGGGGCTGACACTGGTTCACTGCCGGATTATCGGAACGCAGCCGTTTTGCTACTGCAAGGGCTTAAAGCTGGTGGACTGCGAAATGATCGACGCCGATCTCTGTTTTGAGAAATCCGAGGTGGAGGCTGTCGTCACCACGCCCGTGATCAGCATAAAAAATCCGCTGGCCGGCACTATCACCGTTCCGGCCGTCGGCCAGCAAATCATGGATGACCCACACGCCAAAGGAAGGATCCTTATAAGGCCCGACGGCAAATGTTTTTGCGCCTAGCCCGTAAGCGGCTTTCTCAGAACCGGAATAGACCAAGATCTCCATTGCGGCGCTGTGGGAGAGCACAAAAACAAAGGGGCGGAGCCGTGGACGGATATATGACGCGGACCGTCAGATGTTGTAATACGTTTGAAACCCAATCTGTCCGGGAGGGGATGCTCTTGAAAAAAATCACAGCGGCATTGCTTGCCGCCGCACTGCTTTTTTCACTTTCTTCCTGCGGGAGCTGGCGGCCGTCGGATTCTGACGATGCCGGTTCCCAACAGGAAAGTACCGTACCGGGAAGCAGCACGGTCCCATCTGAAAACGAAACGCCGGAAACGGAGGAGAAGGAAACGATGAATAACAGGCCAGTTGTGTATATGACTACGGACATTTCCCCGCAGGGGCTTATGGCGGTATATAAGGCGATGGGATGGACCCCTACCGGGAAGGTGGCGGTCAAGCTCTCTACCGGTGAACCGCCTGCCAGCAACTACCTTGATCCGGATTTGATTGCAGATCTGGTCCGGACAGTGGACGGCACCATTGTGGAGTGTAATACCGCCTACGGCGGTTCCCGCGCTGAAACCGCCATGCACTATCAGGTGGCGGAGGATCATGGCTTTACCGCCATTGCGGATTTTCAGATTCAGGATGAAAACGGATCAATGGCACTCCCGGTGGAAGGCGGCACCCGGCTGACGGAAAATTACGTGGGCGCGGCCTTTGCGGACTATGACTCCTATCTGGTGTTGTCCCATTTCAAGGGACACGCTATGGCCGGCTTTGGCGGTGCCATCAAAAACATCTCCATCGGCCTTGCCTCCAGCGAGGGAAAAGCGTGGATTCACAGCGGCGGCACCAGTCGGGCAAATATCTGGGGCGGCGAACAGGACGCCTTTTTGGAGAGTATGGCCGAGGCGGGCAAATCGGTTTCCGACGCCCTTGGCCGTGGAGAACGCATCGCTTATGTGAATGTGATGAACCGCCTGTCCATCGACTGCGACTGCGACGGAAATCCCGCCGAGCCGGACATGCATGACATCGGCATTCTGGCTTCCACCGACCCGGTGGCGCTGGATCAGGCGTGTATCGATCTGATTTATGAGCAACGGGACGGGGACGGTGCTTCACTGGTAAACCGTGTGGAATCCCGCAACGGTCTGCATACCTTGGCGCACGCCGAGGAAATCGGGCTTGGCAGCCGCACCTATGAGCTGGTGAGCATTGAGGAATGAGGAGGAAACACCCATGAAACACAATCTGAAAAATACGACGCTGGCAGCCATGTTCCTGGCCATCGGGCTGGTACTGCCCTTTCTGACCGGACAGATTCCACAGATCGGCAATATGCTGCTTCCCATGCACATCCCGGTGCTGCTCTGCGGATTGATCTGCGGCTGGCAGTATGGCGGAATTGTAGGATTGATCCTGCCCCTGCTCCGTTCGGCTTTGTTTGGGGCGCCGGTTTTCTTTCCGGCGGCCACGGCCATGGCTTTTGAGCTAATGACTTATGGCCTAGTTGCAGGACTGCTCTACAGCCTTTCCAAATGGCAGTGCATCCGGGCGCTTTACCGCTGCCTGATTATCGCAATGCTGGCAGGACGGGCGGTTTGGGGCATCGTACAGACCGTCCAGCTGGGTGTAACCGGCAGCGGATTTACCTGGCAGATGTTTATGGCGGGTGCTTTCCTCAACGCCATCCCCGGCATTGTGGTGCAGCTGATTCTGATTCCCGTCGTGATGGTCGCCCTCAACCGTACCGGTCTGGTGCCTTTCCGCAAGGTGCAGCCCGCGGCCGTTCCGGTGGAGAGCGACTCATGACGGACGGTGTGCTCGAAAGGGTTGAAACCGCGATACGTTCCCTGACAAAAACGGACGCCCCGCTTTTGGTGGCTATTGACGGACGCTGCGCTGCGGGGAAAACCACGTTAGCCTCCCGGCTCCGGGACACGCTTACATGCGGCGTTATCCCAATGGACGACTTTTTCCTCCGGCCCGAACAGAGGACGGAAGAACGTCTTCGGCAGCCGGGGGGGAATGTGGATTATGAACGGTTCCGGGAGGAAGTGCTTCTTCCCTTGAAGCAGGGCCTCCCGTTTTCTTACCGGCCCTATGACTGCCGCACACAGAAATTCCGCGAGCCTGTTTGGGTGGAGCCGGATACGGTTGCTGTTGTGGAGGGCTCCTACAGCTGCCATCCGGAATTATGGGACTTTTACGACCTGCATATTTTTCTGACCGTTTCTCCGGAAGAGCAGCGGCTCCGTATCCGGCGGAGGAATGGGGAAAAGGGTTTGGAAATCTTTCAAAACAAATGGATCCCGTTGGAGGAGCGGTATTTTGAAGCGTTTCGGATAGAGCAGCGTTGTGCGTTCTCTTTTCAAAGCGATGACTGAGAGGTGAACAAATTGGCCGAGATCCTGCGCCGGGAACTTGTCTACCTCTGGTATTATTTCACCGTCCAGTTTGAGCAGATTTTTCCTTACTGGGTCCTGGGGATGTTGCTCGGCTCCGCCGTCTCGGTATTTGCCAAAGGGAAGATCCACACCATGATGGCCAGGCTGCAGGCGAAACGCTTAGGCGTTCTGGGAGTGGTCCCGGCAAGTATTCTGGGAATCGCTTCACCGCTGTGCATGTATGGAACCATTCCGCTGGCGGCTTCCTTTTCCCAAATGGGAATGCGGGACGACCTTCTGGCCGCTTTTATGATGAGTTCTATTTTGCTCAATCCCCAGCTGATTGTTTACAGCGCGGCGTTGGGAAGCACGGCGCTGACCGTCCGCCTCGTCTCCTGCTTTTTTTGCGGGGTGGTAGCCGGCCTGTTGGTGCGCTTTTTCTACGGGGACAAGACTTTTTTTGATTTTTCCGGGTTTAGCGGTCCGCAAAACCGCGACACTGACCCCTGTGTGTTGATGCGCTTTTTAAAAAACCTGGGCCGCAATGTAAAAGCAACGGGATCTTGGTTTCTGTTGGGCATTGTCCTATCCGCCCTGTTTCAGAGATATGTCCCGGCGGAAGCGATGACGTTGCTGTTCGGCGGCAACGAAGCGTTCGGTGTGCTAATGGCGGCCACTGTCGGCGTGCCGTTGTACGCCTGCGGTGGCGGTACCATTCCGCTGCTCCAGATGTGGCTTGCCGATGGTATGAGCATGGGCAGTGCCGCCGCGTTTATGCTGACCGGACCTTCCACCAAAATCACCAACCTGGGCGCCGTAAAGATCGTGTTGGGAATCAGGAGGTTTCTCCTATATCTTGCCTTTGTGATGGCGTTTTCTTTACTAACGGGCCTCGTTGTCAATGCCTTTGCATAAAACCGACACGTCAACACGGGTCCGGATCCACATTGGAAAACCGGGCATTGGATACAGGCCGAAGAATTTATTTTTTGTTGGGATGAGAAAGTTAGGGCAGGCAAATCGTATTGTTTTATGGAGGGAAGGGATGGATTTTGAAACGCTGGATGGGTATTTCCGTGGCGCTTCTGCTGTTGCTTTCTGCGGCGGGATGCGCCGGCGAGGTGGAAGTCCCTGGGATGGAACGCTCCCTTTTCGCCATGAATACTTACATGACCTTCACTGTCTATGGAGGCGAAGCGGAAGAAGCCTTGGAGGAAGCGGAGCAGTTGATTCAGAAGGTGAAATCCCTTTGGTCGGTTACAGATGAAGACAGCGAAATTTACCAAGCCAATCACAGCGGCGGCAGGCCGATGACGGTCAGTAAAGAAACGGCAGACCTGATTTCTTTTGCTCTGGAGATGGCACATGAAACGGACGGCGCCTTGGAGCCGACCCTCTATCCCGTACTCACCGCTTGGGGATTTACTACTGACAGCAAGCAGGTCCCGTCCCGGGAACAGATCACTGAACTGCTCCAGCAGGTGGACTACAGCCGTATTCAGCTGGAGGGGAACAGCCTAACTGTTCCCGAAGGCATGCAGTTGGATCTGGGGGCTGTGGGCAAGGGGTATGCCGCTGATTTGGTTACAGAAGGATTGAAAAAACACCATGTGGAATCGGCGATTCTCAGCCTAGGCGGAAATATCCAGGCCATCGGTTCTCGGCAGGATGGAACGGATTGGAGAATCGGTATCCGTGCGCCATGGGAGGATGGCAATCTCGGCGTGCTGGAAATCAGCGATGCGGCGGTGGTAACCTCCGGCGGCTATGAAAACTATTTTGAAGACGAGGAAGGCCATATCTACTGGCATATCCTCGACCCATCCACCGGTTGTCCGGCGGACAGCGGACTACAGTCCGTAACCATCATCGGCAAAGAGGGGAGGCTCTGCGATGCCCTCTCGACCGCCCTTTTTGTGATGGGAGATGAGAAGGCTGAGACTTATTGGCGGGAAACCGGCGGCTTTGATATGCTGCTGGTTACCGATGAAAACGAAATCCTCCTGACGGAGGGGATCGCCGACCGCTTTTCTTTAGGCGACGGCCGGACAGAGACAATCCGGGTTCTCCATCGATAAAAAAAACGGGGACCTTGGGGGCGGAGGGATTCCGGCAGATTTATCCCCCGCTAACAAGAAGCGGCGGTACAAGGTATACCTTG
>CAJFNR010000034.1 GCA_904395335.1 Candidatus Avimonas narfae
CGAGAGCGTCAATCAGCAGCTTGACGAGATTATGGAGCTGACCGAGAACGGAGAGTTCCGTATGACCGAATATGACGACCGCTATGTCCGGATGATGGTCGAATGCGTCAGGGTGAACGACAAGGATTCCATCACGGTGATTTTCAAGGGCGGCGTCGAGGTGAAAATACCTTTGAATGAATTCGATATCGCTTAATTCCGGTCGCCAAAACTTTCTCTTGTTTTTTTATTTACTTTGAAATAAATTTAGGCGTTAAAACCAAAATAATTGTAAATTTATAGAAAAAAGACTTGAATTAATCTATAAATTGGTTTATAATATAAAATTACATGATAAAGTTCCGATTTAAGAAGAGCTTATATTGGATAAGAAAGCAATAGAAACATTATCTGTAAATGCGGTAGAAATAAAAGGTCGGTTTCTGTTTAAGTACAAGTGTCGGAAATAACGATTTTGATACAGAGGAAATTTCTTTTTCTGTCTGGTGACCTAAATAATTATCTAAAGGATGTGGCATCGTTATCATTTCTTATAAGGCATAGCAAGACAATAGCAAGAGCCAAGATTTTTTGCCTGATCCAGTAGAAATTGAGTCAAATATCCTGAAATAAGAAAAATGGCTTTTTCGGACTGGATTATGACAGCGACGGGTGAAGAACTTCCTTATGATATCCGTTTGCTTAATGCAAATAGAAAAACGACAATAAATTGATATATATATCATTTTTGGGAAAAACCTGAATAAAGGGAATGAGGAATTAGATTCCGGCTTTTTCAAATAGTTTCTTGTATATACAAAGCGATTTTTACTTTGGAAAAGGTGGGGACCATATTGATATTTAAAATATTAAATACGGGAGAGTCTAATTTAATAATCTCCACTCCCAATACTGGATATTTGGTCGCAGATCGATGGGATGATTGGTTTAAGTATAACACCATGTATGATTTTTATATTATTGATGCTGATTCTGAAAAACATTATATTGGCAAAGTCAAAATTGGTCAGAAAGACATGTCGGAAGGACAGCGACGGCCGGCTCTTCCTCTAACTTTTTCCACTTTGTCTGAGGATTTTTTCTCTCTTGGTCAAGACAGCTACTATTATGAAAATATTAAAAATTTGGGGGATAACTGCCGTCAGGAAGTGCTGACTGCTCTAAATGATATTGCATATAATTTAAAATTAATACGAGAAATACAAAAGGAACCGGTCACCAAAACGTCTCTTTTACGCAGTGTCCCTATAACCATAGTCAAAGGACAATTTAATCGTATTGCTTTAGGCGGAGCGAGATTGACACCATATGATTTTGCGTATACATCTTCCCCGAATCGAAAAGGGGTAGACCCAATTACTCTTGAATTCCATGTCGATCCCGATTCAAGCCCGTCATCTAACGTTCATGTTATCATTGGCCGCAACGGTGTTGGAAAAACATTTTTGATAAGTAATATGATTCGTTCCATTATACAACCACGAAACGATTCGCAAGAACATACAGGAGAAACCCGTTTTTTGACTGATCGACAAATTGCAGCGGATCATTTTTCTCGTATTATTTTTGTTTCATTTAGCGCCTTTGATGAATTGAACTTTAAGACGAGATCAGAGAAGTTCATTCGAATTGGACTCCCGTCTCGTACGGGAGAAAACAACAGTAACAATAAGTTGAATGAAATTTTTGCAGGGAGCTTTTCTGCTTGTTTGCACGGACCCCAACGATCCCTTTTAATCAAGGTTCTTGGTATGTTGAAATCTGATCCTATGTTTTCCGAAGCGGGAATCGTTGATTTTTGTGACGAAGATGCCCAATACAGCAGCGAGGTTCTTATATCCGTATTTTCCAGATTGAGCTCTGGGCATAAAATAATCTTACTCTCAATCACACAGCTTGTCGAAAAGGTAATGGAAAAGACATTGGTTTTTTTGGATGAACCGGAAGGCCATCTGCACCCACCTTTACTTTCTGCATTTATTCGTGCACTCTCTGAATTGCTACTGGATAAAAATGGTGTTGCAATAATTGCAACGCACTCACCTGTCATCCTTCAGGAGGTTCCTCGTAATTGTGTTTGGAAATTGAGACGCGCGGGTGCTTATTGCAATGCGGAGCGCTTGACAATTGAGTCGTTTGGTACGGATATAACAACATTGACTACTGAAGTTTTTGGCCTTGAAGTGACAAACTCGGGTTTCCATAGTTTGCTTCAAGGGTTAGTTGACAGATACAGAAACTATGATGTAATACTTGAAAAATTAAATGGACAATTGGGTGAAGAAGGGCGCGCATTAGTAAAAACAATGATTATGCTAAAAGAGGAGGATACGGCCAAAGACGATGAAGATACCGAAACCTAAGATGACAGTTGATGAAGTATTCAAATCCTGCATAAGCAATATGAAGAAAGAGAGTCAAGAAAGATTTTGCCCATGCTTACCGGATATCCTTGCTGCAACGAAAGATTATGAGGATAATATGGAAAAGGGACATCCACAAAATGTTGCCGAATGCAGGAATATACAAGGAGTGCCTAAAAGTGAATTAAAAAAATTATATACGGAGAAGCTCTCAAAGATAAAACAGCCAGCTAGGGAATACTATGATAAGATTATTAGTTTGGCTCCTGGAGGGATATGCCCTTATTGTAAACATCAAATTGTTACCACACTTGACCACTACTTTCCAAAGGCACATTATATTTCCTTAGTCATCACTCCGACAAACCTGATTCCAGCCTGCTCGAATTGCAATGATTATAAACAAGATCTGATTGTAAAAGAAAAAG
Source organism: Candidatus Avimonas narfae (assembly GCA_904395335.1). Taxonomy (GTDB): domain Bacteria; phylum Bacillota; class Clostridia; order Oscillospirales; family Acutalibacteraceae; genus Avimonas_A; species Avimonas_A narfae. Next base: position 2,792 of record CAJFNR010000034.1, read on the forward strand.
AAGATGCCATTTTCAATCCTTATTATGAAGATTGCGATGGTATTATCTGGTTAAAAGCTTCCTTGAATCGAGATATAGTTTCTGACTTTTTGACGATGACTTTTTCTGTTTGTCCACCAGAAGAATGTGATCCCGTGCTACAAAAACGCTTGGAAAATCAATTCAACACACTTCGTTTAAATAATCTGTATAGCAAACATGCTGCAGAAGAACTGATTGCAGTTGCCAGTCGTCATTTGCGTATTTTTAAAGCATTTGGTGCTTCTGAAGTAAGAAAAAGTATATTGGAATCTCTTGAGGACAATACATATCGACCGAATTCATGGCAATCTGCGATGTATCGGGCGTTAGACGATGATTGGTATTTAAATAAATGGTTGCCTAAACATCTTTAACATATTATTATCGAACATTGATATGTAATTGCTACTATCATTGGATCGCATCTGTTTTATGCAGCAAAGACAAAAAAGAAACGTCGTGCGCGACAGCGTGCGGCGTTTCTTTTCTGCCCATTCTCCGCCAGGGAGTCGAACCCCCGGGTTCAGAATCCCTCCGGGCGGACCATCGATAGCCAGCGATTCATGATGAATTGTTGCCTCTTTTTGTTATGTGGCTTAGCCATGAGCGGCTATCTTCATAACCCCAACCCCAATACGACCGGAAACCGTGTACCTATGCGGCTTTCGGTCTTTTTCCTCCGCCGAACGCATGATCTGGGGGATTAGGCGGTGTTTGTAGATGTGATTCCGTGCTGTACGGTATATTAATAGGCTTGACAAGCGAAGAAAGAAAGTCTATAATCAAATAAGAACAAATGTTCTTATTTGATTATAGCTTAGGAGGGGGCAAAATCGGAATTCTGGAAGACATATTTACCGCGGCATTGTGGGGAAGGCGACCTCCCGCGGTTCCGGATTGGGTGGAGTGGATCCACATATCGAGGGGAATGACACATTGCAAGACCTGTTTGAAGCTGGACAAATGTTGGTTTGTGGACGAAAATAAGCCGGTATTGCCGCAGCATCCATACTGTCATTGTACGGTGAGCCCTTTACCGTTATCCCGTGTTCTAAAGGAAGGAGAGTCTGAATGTGATATTCGAAAATTCTCCAAGTATGTTTTTCATCCCGAAAATAACAAAGGTAAGAAAAAATTATTTGAGGGATGGGGTTATGATAAAGCAGATTCCGAGATGCTGCAGAGAGTTTTTGAAAAGCAGGCAATAGAAAAGTATATTCAGGGGCAGTATGAATTAGGAAAATTGGATGAGCAAGGTCAAAGAATAAACATACGGATAAGACTGGAAAGAAAAAACAACGATGAAATGGTTTCCTTTATATCTGGTTGGATGGTCTATCCGAATGGGAAAATTCGATTAGTTACACCATATGGAGGCGCATAAAGTGAAAGAATATGATAGAGTAGAGTTGATCGTTGAAAAAGAACGCTATGCAAAAGAGGGCGTCCATAAAGGAATGGATGGAATAATATGTGATCCCCAAAAGGTCAATGACACATGGCTTGTCAGTTTTGACCAATATGGAAACTTGCCTGAAATTGCCTGTATTTCGGTAAAAGAAGAAGATTTGAGGATCATTCTGGAAGCTGAATAGCGAGCGTTCCTATGAGGCGGGTACGCGCTTTGTTTTCCGAGTAAAAGGCATGGCTTCCGCACAATGCGTCTGAACCGGAAAATCTGGTACGGGGGTAAGATTTAGAAATACGCACTCACTTGGTTGTCTGTAACACGTTGATTTATCAGGCTTATCCAAGTCCTATAATTCCACTCGGATCATCGTCGTTGTTTTATAAAAGTCGTCGGCTCACTCACGCTGTTGTTCCTCCTCTCCGCAAAAAGTCACGCTGCGCCTTTGCTGTTCGCTGTAAACGCGCTCACAACGCTTCGGCTTGCTTACCATCTTTTTGCGGGTGCGTCTGTGATGTATGGGAATTTTCTTAAATCCCATAATTCAACTCTGACCAAGTTAAAAGCTACATTTTGAGAAATCAAAATGTAGCTTTTTCTTGTAGGCGCCCCCCCTGGCAGCGCCGGGGGAGCGGGAAAGCTTTGGCGTTCCATAGGAAAGAAAAATTCCTTTTGGAAGGATACAAGTGCGGCCTGAGAACTGCACAAAAATACCAAAAGGAGGGCGTTCGGATGGCGAGTGACGATAAGAGTTTAGCACATACAACAATGACGGGTATGCCCGAAATTATGTAGAAGTTTGTTAGAGACAGCATGGTATACTATGCCGAAGGCCTTTAAGTGCTGAGTCAAACGATGTGGGGAGTCCCTTGGCTTGGAGAAATTGGTGCTCGGCCGGAGCGACTTCCTGTCGCTCGCGGCACCGTCAATGTTCCATCTATACTTATTTTATGAGAAAGCATTTCAAAATAGGTTTTTGGTGTTCGCAGGGCGATCCTTTAGTAACTGAGCTATATTTATTGTATCCTTTCATGTGGGTGTATTTCTTCTTGCGATAGGTCCGTTTTGATTCTTTGAATCAGGGCGGATAATTTCTTTTTGTCCTCTTTTCTGCACACGAAGTGATAGACAACAGAAGCCTCTGAGTCCAATACGGGGATCACCATGCGGTTTTCCGGCTTGCCCGACCAGCGCATGGTCAAATTTGAGACAAAAGACGGAAGCGCGGAAGCCTGTACCAGTTCCTGGAAATCTTCCTGTTCTGTCTGGACAAGCGCGCGGGTTAATGGCATCTTTTGCCGACAAACTTCCCTCCAAAACCCGATCTGGGAAAACAGCAGGATGCTTTCTCCATCGATGTCCTTAAAATAGAGCCCCTTGGATCCGAAAAGGGGATGAGCGGGCGGCAAGGAAAAATAAAGCTGTTCTTTTTCAAATGGAAAACAGCAGTATTCCGGTTCCTCCGACGCGAAGGGGAGAATAATGAATTGGTACACACCGCTTTTTAAACCGTCAAGCAGCACATCCGTACCCTTCATCTCAGAGGAGACGGTCATCTCCGGGTATAGCTGGGAGACCAGTGACACCAATTCCCATAATGGCGCCGGAGCGCAGGAACCGATAGAAATGGTGCGCTGGCTACGGTCAAAGATCCGCACCTGTTCTACCAAATCATGGGCCTGCTGTACCACCCGCCGGGCCTGTTCCACGGCAAGCTCTCCATTTTTGTTGAGAGTAATTTTATTCTTTTGCCTGTCAAACAGCGTGACCTGCAAAATATCCTCCAGTTTTTGCATGGAGCGGCTCAAAGCCGGCTGGGAAAGATGCAACTGCTCGGCGGCCCCGGAAATAGTACCGCATTCTGCAATAACCAGCAACTGAATCAGTTGATATAATTCGATCATACAAAGGCAATCCTTTCTACTCACTATGCATTTTTATTATACCACATTTCGCAACCGGTATTGTACTTTTTTTCGGCGTCGGATTACAATAGGGGCAGAAAATGAGGTGACGAAAGAGTGCTGAGAAGGAAAAAGAGATGGTTTGGCCTGCTGCTTTCGGCCGTGGTATTCTGTCTTACCGCCTGTAGCATTACCGCTTCCGATCCTCCTGTTTCCCAGAATGGAGACGCGGCAGAGGCGGATACGGCTCTTTCCTCCAAGTCGGAAGGAGAGCTCTATGCGGAAACGACTCCATCCGCGCCGGAGGATATTACAGTCGGTACGCAAGCACAGCGCGGTTTTCTCAACGATAATACCCTGCATACGAAGGAATACGGCGATATCCATTACAGCAGCTATATTCCCGAAAGCTACGACGGCAGCGAAGCGTATGCGTTGTTTATTACGCTGCCGGGCTGGGAAGGACTGTATTTCCAGGGCGTCGGGGCGAATATGGTGGAAGATTTCGGCACAGAGGCTCCGAAATACAACGATAAAATGATCGTCCTCTCCACACAGCTAGACGACTGGGGTGAGACTTCCGCCGATATGACCATCGCCCTGACGGAATATTTCCTCGCCCATTACAACATCAATCCGGAAAAGGTGTATCTGCACGGGATGTCTGGCGGAGGGGAGACGGGTTCCCTGGTGATGGGAAAGCGCCCGGAGCTGTACGCAGCCTATCTGGCCACTAGCACCCAGTGGGACGGCGATCTGGAAATTTTAGCGCAGGCGCGTACACCGGTTTATTTGACGATCGGTGAGGACGACGGTTATTACGGCTCGGACTCCTTGAAGCAGGCATATCAGACGCTGCACAGCCTTTATGCAGAACAAGGGTTGAGTGAAGCAGAAATCGATGAGATTTTGGTCCTTGATGTGAAAGAGCAGCATTACTTTTCGGAGCGGGGATATACGGATCAGCATATCGGGGGCCAGGCCTTTGCCCACGATGAAACAATTATGGGATGGCTGTTCAGCAAATAGTAGATAGGGAGGCGACAAACTGTATGAAACGAAAACAATGGAAGCATGGATTTTGGAAAGCCGCTGTTCTCCTCTTGGCGCTGCTGCTTTTTGCCGGGTGCTCCAGCAGCACAACCTCGGATCTCACACAGGCAGGTGAAGACGCTGTGTCATCACAAATCAACCAGGAGCTATCAGAAAAAACATCCACACTTCAAGAAGAATCCGAAGTGCGGAACGGTACCCAGGAGGATACGCTGGCCACACCGGCTGATTTCCCGGAAAGCTATAACTACGGCAGCGGTCGTTATACGGACTGGGATTATAGTGAAATGAATCGTCGTCTGCCGGAGCCGGCGGGGAACGAGACCGTGCTAAATTCAGTTCCCGATCTCACCAAAATCCAAGCATTATATCTTTGGGAGGAAGGGAATTTCCCGGCCCAGACGGAGGTCACCAGAGGCAATTTTGACCCCGCAGATTTTCGCCCCTATCTCACCGCCATCCCTGTGCGGGAAGGGACAGAGGCAAAAGGAGCGGTGGTACTGCTAGCAGGCGGGGCTTTCCAGGCGCGGGCCAACTACACCGATACCCTGCCTACTGCCGCTCACCTGCGGGAACTGGGATATCAGACCTTTATCGTGGACTACCGCCTGCGACCCTATACCCAGGAAGAAGGCGCCTTAGATGTCGCCCAGGCTGTGCGGTTCATCCGCAAAAACGCCAAGGCCTATGGTATCGATCCCGACGATATCGCCCTCATGGGCTATTCCGCTGGGGGGATCCAGGCTGGGGAATTTTTTCTCCATTATGATGAGGACGTCCTTCCCACAGCCCTGGACCCGGACTATGTCCCGGATGAACTGGATGAGGTTTCCGCCCATGCTTCCGCCGCGGGCATGATCTATTCTTTTTATGGGCGGCTCAGTGTGGCCTCTATGGATGAGGAAGCGCTGCGGGCAGGAGATCTCCCACCTACCTTTTACTGCTACGGGACAGAGGATCCCTTTTATAGCCAGTTTGAGGCCCAGTACGACTTGATGCAGGATGTGGGCGTTGCCACTAAGCGTATCGTTTTACAGGATTGGCCACACGGTTTTGGCGGCGACGGTGGCTGGGTGGAGGATTATGCCCAGTGGCTGGAACAGGTGTTTTCGCTGAGTTAACGGAAAGGCTTTTGACTGAATCCGTTTACAATAAATCATCAAAACATGCAGAAAGGAAGAGTTATCATGGATTTTGTCACTTTAAACAATGGGGTTAAAATGCCCTTAGAGGGTTTCGGGGTGTTTCAGGTACCCGATCCGTCCCAGTGCGAGCAGGCCGTGTTGGACGCCATCGCCACTGGCTACCGTCTAATCGATACAGCGGCTGCATACATGAACGAGCAGGCTGTGGGAACCGCCATCAAAAAGTGCGGCGTGCCCCGTGAAGAGCTCTTTATCACCACCAAGCTGTGGGTGCAGGACGCCAGCTATGAGGGAGCCAAGAAAGCCATCGAGACCTCGCTGAACAACTTGGGGGTGAACTATATTGATCTATACCTCATCCATCAGCCCATGGGTGACTACGTCGGCGCATACCGGGCCATGGAGGAAGCTTACAAGGAAGGTAAGCTGAAGGCTATCGGCGTATGCAATTTCTACCCCAACCGGCTAGCCGACCTGTGCGAAACAGTAGACGTGATACCCGCCGTCAACCAGGTGGAACTGCACCCCTTCTTCCAGCAGGAAGACGCCCTAATCCTGATGAAGAAATACGGTGTGATGCCGGAAGCCTGGGGACCATTTGCCGAGGGCAAGCACGGCATCTTTACCCATCCGGTGATGACGGAGATCGGCCAGAAGTACGGCAAAAGCGCCGCCCAGGTGGCTCTGCGTTGGAATGTGCAGCGGGGCGTTGTGGTGATCCCCAAGTCCGTCCATAAGGAGCGCATGGAGCAGAATATAGATATCTGGGATTTTCAGCTCAGTGACGAGGATATGGAAGAGATCGCCAAGCTGGATATCGGCCACAGCGAGATTGTAGATCACAGCGACCCCGGTTTTGTCAAGATGCTGCATAGCATGAAGATTCATGCGTAATGGGAGGATGTAACTGATGGATGAAAAACTTTTGGAAATTTCCAAACAGTTCTGGGACGCCATGGAGCACGCGGACGAGGCGGGAATGTTGAAGTATGCCGACCCCCACTGCAATTTTGTCCACATCGGCGTCACCTGCAAGCTGGATAAGGAAATCGAGTTTTACACCAGCGGGGCCTTTCAGCCAACGGACATCACCTTCCACAACAAAACAGTGGATGTTTTCGGTTCTACCGGCGTGGTGCTCACCGACTGCGATTATACCCTGCTTTTAAACGGTCAGGAGACCACTCACCACTTTATGGTAACGGAAGTCTATAACAAAACGGCGGAAGAATGGGAGCTGGTCACCTTCTCCTTTACGGCGTTGGTCTATTAAGGAGAGCAGCAAGGAAAACTTTTTCGCTTCAAAAACACGGAAAGCCGACAGGTGTTTATGCCTGTCGGCTTTCCGTGTGGAAAGGAGAATCTTATGCGTAGTGTTACTCTCTATAATGGGGTGAAAATGCCGATGATCGGGTATGGCACCCTGCAAATTACAGACCCTGCACAATGTGAGCAGTGTGTGGGCGATGCTCTGGCCTGCGGCTATCGTTTGATTGATACAGCAGCTGTCTATGGAAATGAACCAGCGGTAGGCGCCGCTGTGGGGCAATCCGGGATTGCGCGCAAAGAGCTGTTCATCACTACCAAACTGTGGGTACAGGACGCGGGATATGACAGCACGCTGAAAGCCTTTGATACCTCTATAAAAAACCTGGGATTGGATTATGTGGACTTATATTTGATTCATCAGCCCTTTGGCGATTATTACGGAGCCTGGCGAGCTATGGAACGGCTGTATGCAGAAGGGGCTGTACGAGCTATCGGGGTCAGCAACTTTTTTCCGGACCGCCTGGTGGACTTGTGCATGAACCAGGAAATAAAGCCTATGGTCAACCAAATGGAAATTCATCCCTTTTATCAGCAGATAGAGGTATTGAAGGTTATGCAGGCATATGGCGTTACACCTCAGGCCTGGGGGCCCCTGTCGGAGGCACAGAAGAACATCTTTCAATATAAAACACTGGTGAAAATATCTGAAAAGCATAAAAAAACCACCGCCCAGGTGATCCTGCGCTGGCATGATCAGCGGGGAATTCCTACCATCCCAAAGACCATCCACAAAGAACGGATGACTGAGAACCTGAATATCTATGATTTCACGTTGAGCGAGAAGGAGATGGAGGCAATCACTGCCATGGATCTTGGACACAGCGAAATTATTGACCACCGTTGCTTTTGCACGGCCAGGCAACTGAACAGCGTAAAAATTCACGACTAAAAAATGGCAGGGATAGAAATTGGGGTTAAATGAGATCCGCTTTTTTGAACAATTTTGTCAAAAAGTTTTTGGTGCCTGAGTCCTTGATCAATCAGGTGTTTTGAAAAAGGATATTTCAAGTGAGAACTATATTTTATGACGGCCAGGTTTGATGAAGCTATTCATAATAACACTATCATGACGTTTTATGATCGTTCAAATTCCCTCGCTAATTTTGCCTGGCGATCTTTTTGTATCACTTTAACATATTGAAAAGTGAAGGCCAGCGCCTTTTAAGCGCTGGCCTTCACTATGCCATTTTTGAGACTTTTTCAGGCCTCCGGCGTTGCCGGAGATTTTGACTATGGCGGATCGGCGGCTTACTTGCCGTAATACGCCTTCAGATACATTTCCTTGATTTCGCTCATCAGCGGATAGCGCGGGTTGGCGCCGGTGCACTGGTCGTCGAAAGCTTTCTCGGTCATCTCGTCCAGGGTCTCCAGGAACTTGGCTTCATCAATGCCGTAGTCCTTGATGGACTTCTTGATACCGACCGCTTCCTTCAGTTCCTCGATCATCTTAAGCAGATTCTCGAACTTCTCTTCATCGGTCTTGCCCTTGGCGCCCAGGAATTCCGCGACTTCTACATACCGCTCCAGGGTGTGCGGATACTGGTACTGCGGGAAGGTGCCCATCTTGCGCGGCACAGGATCGGCGTTGAAGCGCATCACGTAGGTGATGAGTAGGGCGTTGGCCACGCCGTGGGGGAGATGATGGAACGCGCCCAGCTTGTGTGCCATGGAGTGGCAGACGCCCAGGAACGCATTGGCGAAAGCCATACCGGCCTCCGTGGAAGCGATGGACATTTTCTCTCTGGCCACCGGATCGTTGGCGCCATCGTTATAGGCGCGGGGTAGGTAGGTGAAGATGGACTTGAGGGCCTTCAGCGCCAGGCCGTCGGTGAAGTCGGTGGCCATAACGGAAGCATAGGCCTCCAGCGCATGAGTCATGGCGTCGATACCAGAAGCAGAGGTCAGGCCCTTGGGCATGTTGGTCATCAAATCGGAGTCAATGATGGCCATCTTGGGCATCAGCTCATAGTCAGCCAACGGATACTTGACACCGGTGGTCTCGTCGGTGATAACGGCGAAGGGGGTCACCTCGGAGCCGGTACCGGCGGAGGTGGGAACCGCGATGAAATACGCCTTGTCGCCCATATGCGGGAAGGTGTACACTCTCTTGCGGATGTCCATGAAGTCCATGGCCATATCCATGAAGTTGACTTCCGGATGCTCGTACATCACCCACATGATCTTGCCGGCGTCCATGGCGGAGCCGCCGCCCACCGCGATGATGCAGTCAGGCTCGAATTCCTGCATGGCCTTGGTGCCTTCCTTGGCGCAGCCCAGCGTGGGATCGGGCGCCACATCAAAGAAGGTGGTGTGGACAATGCCCATCTCATCCAGCTTATCGGTGATGGTCTTGGTATATCCGTTTTTGTACAGGAAGGAGTCGGTGACGATGAACGCCTTTTTCTTGCCCATGACGTTCTTCAGCTCGTCCAGAGCCACCGGCAGGCAGCCCTTCTTGAAGTAAACCTTTTCAGGCGCACGGAACCACAGCATGTTCTCTCTCCTCTCGGCAACCGTCTTCACATTGAGCAGGTGCTTGACGCCCACGTTCTCGGAGACGGAGTTGCCGCCCCAGGAACCGCAGCCCAGCGTCAGGGAGGGGGCCAGCTGGAAGTTGTACAGGTCGCCGATACCGCCCTGAGAGGAGGGGGTGTTGACCAGAATACGGCAGGTCTTCATTTCCTCGGCCACACGGTCGATCTTGGCACGCTCACGGACCGCGTCCACATACAGGGAGGAGGTGTGTCCGTAGCCACCGTCCGCGATCAGGCGGGTAGCCTTGGAAACCGCCTCGTCGAAGTCCTTGGCACGGTACATGGCCAGAACAGGGGACAGCTTTTCGTGTGCAAACTCTTCCTCCAGCTCCACGCTCTCCACCTCGCCGATGAGGATCTTGGCATCCTCCGGCACGTCAAAGCCGGCCAGCTTGGCGATGGTGTGGGGCTTCTGGCCCACGATCTTGGCGTTCAGGGCGCCGTTGATCAGGATGGTCTTGCGCACCTTGTCGGTCTCCTCGGGGCTGAGGAAGTAGCAGCCGCGGGCGGCAAATTCTTTCTTCACCGCGTCATAGATCTTATCAAGGACGATGACCGACTGCTCGGAGGCGCAGATCATGCCGTTGTCAAAAGTCTTGGAGTGGATGATGGAGTTGACCGCCATGAGTATGTCGGCGGAATCGTCGATGATGGCCGGGGTGTTACCGGGGCCCACGCCGATAGCGGGCTTGCCGGAGGAATAGGCAGCCTTCACCATGCCGGGGCCGCCTGTGGCCAGAATGATGTCCGCGCTGCGCATGAGCTCGTTGGTCAGTTCCAGAGAGGGGATATCGATCCAGGCGATGATGTTCTCCGGGGCGCCGGCGGCGACAGCGGCATCCAGCACCACCTTGGCAGCGGCAATGGTGCACTTCTTGGCGCGGGGGTGGGGGCTGATGATGATGCCGTTGCGGGTCTTCAGGGAGATCAGGGATTTGAAGATCGCGGTGGAGGTGGGGTTGGTGGTGGGGATGACCGCCGCCACAACACCGATGGGCTCCGCCACCTTCTTGATGCCGAAAGCGGGATCCTCTTCCAGTACGCCGCAGGTCTTGGTGTGCTTATATTTGTTATAAATATACTCGGCCGCGTAGTGGTTCTTGATGACCTTGTCCTCCACAACGCCCATACCGGTTTCCTCCACGGCCATTTTCGCCAGCGGTATACGCTGCTGGTTGGCGGCGGTGGCGGCGGCGAGGAAGATCTTGTCGACCTGCTCCTGAGTGTAGGTGGAGAAGATCCTCTGGGCCTCGCGGACCTGCTCCATCTTGGCGATCAGGGCGTCCACGCTGTCCACAATCATGGGTTCCGTGGCCTTTTTCTTTTTTTCCATTACTGAAGTCCTCCAATCCATCCATTCTACAAGGGATGTGGTTACGCGGGGGTTGTTATTTTTTTAACAAAACCATTATACCTACTTGGAGGGGTCCTGTCAAGTGCGGCAGATGTCCAATTATTCCTCCCTGTTTCGCCTCAAAAGTATACAGATTTACAAAACACGGTCTATAGGCAGGTTAAACAGGGAAACTGGAGAAAATTTATCCATAAAACACAAAAGGAAAGAGTCAGGGCCAGATAACGGTTCTCTTTCCTTTTGTAGTGGGATGGAAGACACGGGGCTCCCTGATGTTTGGCGCCGGGATTGTCATGGCCGTAACCCTCATTTCAATCCTCGCGGTTTCAGGCAATGGGGTGAGCGACACTGTTCCGAGTACCGCGGCAAGCCGGGGAGCGGCGAAAAAGGCCGTTAAGACGAGAGCGGCACCGTTGCCGCCGCTACTCCTCATCCCTTTATGTTTGTTTAGTAACAAATATGTCCCGGCATACCCCTGAGGGCATACCGGGACATATCCTTGTTCCTTATTCGTAAGCGACAACGTTCACCCACTTCATCAGCAGGTCGCGTTCTTCCGGTTTGTTTTCGGTCAGCTGGGCGGCCGCCACGATGGGGAGCCACTCCTGCACATATTTTTTCGAGGTGTTGGTGCGCTCACAGAACAGGTGGAGATATTTTTCCGCCATATCCGGATCGTGCAGGGACAGCAGCAGATAGGTGCGGCCCACATCGGCACTGGCGTTGCCCTGACGGGCCGCCACCCAGTCCACGATATAGGTGCCGTTTTCGTTGAGGATGATGTTTTCCGGCGTAAAATTCCCGTGGCAGAGCTTGGTGTGCTTGGGACGGCTGTCCAGCCGGGTGAGCAGCTCGTACTTGGTGGCATCGTCGATGCAGTCCAGGGAATTGATCTGGCGGGTCATTTTGTCTTTCAGCTTGCTCAGTTTGGGAGCCTGTTTGGAATGGATCTCGATCTGGATATCCACCATGTCCGAGATATACTTATCTTTGTTGGCGGGATCGTCCTTCATGACCTGAGCCAGGGTTTTGCCCTCGATGCAGTCCATGTGGATGGCCCAGCGGTTGCCGATGACGGAAACCTCGTGAATAACGGGGACCCGCAGGCCGGTGGCTTCCACGCGGGAGTGAGTCAGTGCTTCATACAGGGCCATGGTTTTGGGACAGCCTTCCTTGAAGACCTTGATGGCCATATTGCCCTCTTTGTATACATCGACGGTGGCGCTGGTGGCAATGAGATTTTTCAATTCCATATGATACCCCTTTCCGGTGAAAATCCCTTCCGTTTCACCGCTATGATTGTGCCGTTCCTACCTAAGGCAGGTTGGCAAGGTTTCTGGTTATATTATACAACTTTTACCGCAGTTGTAAAGAAAAATATTTGTTAATATCCTGTGAATGTCAAAAAACAGGGCTTTCAGGAAAGCAAGGAGGCCGTGCCGTTCCCGAGGGATACACCCAGTAGACATCCGACTGCCGTCAGCAGCACATAGAGCAGTGCCAATCCCCAGCGGCCGTCCTGTATGAATTGAAAGGTTTCCAGGCTGAAGGCGGAAAAAGTGGTAAAGCCGCCCAGCATACCGGTGGCCAGAAACAGGCGCAGCGATTCCCGCTCCGGACGGCCGGTGAACAGCCAGCCGGTGATAAACCCCATGACAAAGCATCCGGCCAGATTAACCAACAGGGTACCCCACGGCAGCGCCCCGGGAATCCTGGCTGCTGCCAGCCCCGCCAGGTAGCGCAGGGCGGCCCCCACAAACCCGCCGCACCCCACCGGCAAGACATTGGTCAATATGACCTCCTCCTTTGAGATTGTTTTTTCGAGCATACCACAGGAGTCGGGCGATGGCAATCGGAGAAAAAGGGATTTCCCCTCTTTTTATTCGGGAAAAAATGCCGTATACTGAGAATAAATAAAAAGAGGAAAGGGAGGCATGGGCGTATGACCACAAAATTTTGCCGGGTTCCCCTATGGGAGGCTGGCCGCACATTGGCAGCGGTGGCCCAGGGACGGGAACCCGCGGACACCGTGATCCGCGATACCCGTCTAATCAATGTGTGCACCGGAGAAATCTTGCCCCACACCGACGTAGCGATCCGCCTGGGACGCATCGCGCTGGTGGGGGATGCCGGGCACTGTATCGGGCCGGAAACCCGGGTGGTGGATGCCGGCGGCCGGTACCTGGCGCCGGGATTTTTGGACGGGCATATCCATGTGGAGTCCTCCATGCTTACCGTGCGGGAATACGCCCGAGCGGTGGTGCCGCACGGGACGGTGGGCATCTATATGGATCCTCATGAGATCGCCAATGTCCTAGGGCTGGAGGGCGTTTCCTTGATGACGGAGGAGGCGGAGGGAACCCCTCTCAAGGTGATGGTGACCACGCCCTCCTGCGTGCCGGCCGTGCCGGGATTTGAAGATACGGGAGCTTGCCTGGAGCCGGAGGACATCGCCTCCACCATGCCATGGGACAGCGTGGTGGGGTTGGGGGAGATGATGAACTTCCCCGGGATACTGTCGGGGGACGAGAGAACCCACCGTATCGTGGCGGAAACCCTGAAAGCGGGCAAAACCGTAACCGGACACTATTCCCTACCCGAAACGGGTGCCGGGCTCAACGCCTATGTGGCAGCGGGCATCCGTTGCTGCCACGAATCTACCCGACCGGAGGACGCCCTGGCCAAGATGCGGCTGGGGATGTATGCCCAGCTGCGGGAGGGCTCGGCCTGGCACGATCTGCACGAGGTGGCCCGCAGCGTAACGGAACATGAGGTGGATACCCGCTTCGCCTGTCTGGTGTCGGACGATGCCCATCCCCATACCCTGGCGGAGCAGGGGCATTTGGACCATATCCTGCGCCGGGCGGTGGAGGAAGGGATCGATGTGGTCACGGCCATCCAGATGGTGACCATCAACTGCGCCCAGTGCTTCCACATGGATGACGATCTGGGCTCCGTGACACCGGGGAAATGTGCGGACATGGTGCTGCTGGAGGATCTGGAGGGGCTGAAGGTACGCAAGGTATGGATCGATGGAGAACTAGCGGCGGAAGACGGCCAGATGACGGCACCGCCGTCGCCGTCCCCGTACCGCTATCCCGACCGGGCGAAGCGCACTATGAACCTGGGCGGGCCGGTGACGGAAGAGCGCTTTGCCGTTTCCGCCGCCGGGCGCACCCAGGCGCCGGTGCGGGTGATTGAGGTGGTACCGGAGAAGGTAGGCACCTTTGAACGCCGGGCGGTGTTGACCACGGTGGACGGACAGTTTCATGCCGATACCCAGCGGGATATTCTCAAGGCGGCGGTGCTGGAACGCCACCGGGAAACCGGAAAAACCGGTCTGGGCTTTGTCACCGGATTCGGCATCCAGGAGGGAGCCATAGCCAGCACGGTGGCCCACGACGCCCACAATCTGCTGGTGGTGGGGGCCGACGACCGGGATATGGCGGTAGCGGCCAATGCCTTGGCGGAGTGCGGCGGAGGCCTAGTGGTGGTCCGGGGGGGTGCTGTACTCTGCCGGGTAGCTCTTCCGGTGGCTGGACTGATGAACGATGAACGGACGGCGGAAGAGATGAGCCGGGAGGTAGCGGAGCTGGGGCGGGCCTGGGAAGCCATCGGTTGCCGTATGGCGTCTCCCTTCATGACCATGGCTCTGCTGTCGCTGGCCTGCCTGCCGGAGCTGCGTCTGACCGACCGAGGGCTGGTGGACTGCCGCACCTTTCGGTTCGTGCCGCTGATTGTGGAGGAAGAGGCATGAAGCTGGGCCTTGTACAGATGTCGGTGACGGACGTCCCGGAGCACAATTTGTCCGAGGCGGTGCGCCTGACGCGGGAGATGGCCCAGCAGGGGGCCGATCTGGTGCTGTTGCCGGAAATGTTTCTGTGCCCTTATGAAAACAGCTGGTTCCGTCGGTGTGCCCAGCCGGAGCGGGGACGGATCTTTCAAACGCTGGGGGAGGCCGCCGCAGGAGCGGGAGTGTATCTGGCGGCGGGTTCCTTCCCCGAAGAGGACCGAGAGGGAAGACTGTACAATACAGGCTATGTGTTTGACCGGCAGGGTCGCGAATTGGCCCGGCACCGGAAAATGCACCTGTTTGATATTCAGGTGGAGGGAGGACAGTGTTTCCGCGAATCCGACACCTTTTCCCCGGGGGATACCTATACGGTTTTCGATACAGAATTCGGCAGGATGGGTCTGTGCATCTGTTTTGACATCCGTTTCCCGGAGCTGTTTTCCCTTATGGTGCAGGCCGGCGCCCGTTTGGTGTTGGTTCCCGCCGCTTTCAACCGGACTACCGGGCCCGCCCACTGGGATCTGGTGTTCCGGCAGAGGGCGGTGGACGGCCAGTGCTTCACGGCGGGGGCGGCTCCGGCCAGGGATCCCGCCGCTGCCTACGTATCTTATGGCCATTCTTTGGTTGTCTCACCCTGGGGCGAGGTGATCCGGCGGTTCGGGACCGGCGAACAAGCAGAAGTGGTGGAGCTGGATCTCCGGCAGACGGATGCCGTGCGGAAGCAGCTTCCCCTGCTGTCCGCCCGGCGCACGGATCTGTACGAAACGCGCTGGAAAAAAGATTGAAAAAGGAGAAATTCCCTTGAAAAACGCCAAAGCCAAAGGCATCCTGTTTACCGCACTTTCCGCTCTGCTGTTCGGCGTTACCCCGGCTTTGGCGGCCCTGAGCTATCGCATGGGCAGTACGCCGGAGACGCTGACCTTTTACCGCAACCTGCTGGTGCTGCCGGTACTGGCAGTAATCATGGGGCTGCGGCGCATCCCCTTCCGGGTTCCCTGGCGTATATTGGGAACCATTGTCCTGGTGGGGGTGCTGGGACGGGGCATCACCACCCTCATGCTCTATTCCTCTTATACTTATATTGGAGTGGGAACAGCCACCACCCTGCATTTCCTTTTTCCGGTATTCGTCGCGCTGATCTGCCGGGTGTTTTACAGGGAACGGATCGGCGGCGCCCGTCTGGCCGCTCTGGTCTTGGCCTGCGGAGGAATCGTTTTCTTCTTGGAGGGGGGCGGCCATTCGCTGACCGGCTTTTTTCTGGCAGTGGCGTCGGGGTTGACCTATGCGTTTTATATCGTGGGAATGGACAAAAAGGGGCTCAAGTCCCTGAATACCAATGTGGTTTCCTTTTATATGGCGGCGGCGGTGGCGGGAGCCATGTTGCTGTACAACCTTCCCACCGGGAAGATCGTGTTTGCCCTGCCTCCCGCCGCTCTGGGCCTGACTTTTGTCATCGCCCTGGGTACTTCCCTGTTTGCCGTGGCCCTGCTTCAAATGGGGCTTCGGTATCTGGACGCCACCACGGCGGCGATTCTTTCCCTGTTGGAACCGCTGTTCGGCAGCTTGTGCGGCATCCTGTGGCTGGGGGAGGCGTTTACGGCGGCCAAAATCGTCGGAAGCGTTTTGATCCTGGCGGGTGTGACGCTGCTGGCCATCCTGCCCGGTTCCCCGCGAAAAAGGGAAGAAAAAGGGAAGAAAATGTTTCCGGGGGCTTGACAGACCAGAGGGACAGGAGTAGGATAGGAGAAAAGAAAACCGTTGAGCGGGAAGAGTAAGAATTTCCAGGTGTACCCAGAGAGCCGTCGCCGGTGGAAGTACGGCAGCACAGGAAATTCCCAATGGGCCCGCGAGGGCGGTTCCGAACCTCTCCTTGGGGAGCAGTAGGATCCGACGGGAACCCTGTCCGTTATCAGTGGGGCGCATATGATGGTATGCGAAAGGAGCGGGCGATTTTCGCCAAATAGGGTGGTACCGCAGAAGCTGAACGCTTTTGTCCCTGTGTAGGGACGAAAGCGTTTTTTTGTGGTCCGGATTTCCGGCGTAACCCCGCTTACTTTAGGGAAAGGAGTTTTCATCTCCATCCAGGATGAAAAAACGTGGTCGTTATGCTAAAACCAACCGCGGAACAAATCGAAAGGATGGCGGAGGAATATCCGGTGATTCCGGTATGCCGGGAACTGTATGCCGACGTCGTCACGCCCATTGCCCTGCTGCGCCGCCTGGCGGCGGTCAGTTCCCGGTATTATCTGCTGGAAAGCGTGGAGGGCGGTGAGCGATGGGGCCGGTACTCCTTTCTCGGCTACGATCCCATCAAGCGTGTAACCTGCAAAAACGGCACCGTGACAGTGGAGGAGGAGGGCGACGTCCGCCGGGTGGAGACCCGGCATCCCCTTGAGGTGTTGCGGGAGCTGCTGCGGGAATACCGTTCGCCTCGCCTGCCGGAAATGCCGCCCTTTACCGGTGGTTTGGTGGGATCCTTCTCCTACGAAATGATTGGGTACGCGGAGCCGGTGCTGAAGCTGCCGGAAAACGAGGGAAACGATTTTGATCTGATGCTGTTTGACAAGGTGATCGCCTATGACCATCTGCGGCAGAAGATCGCCATTGTGGTCAATATGAAAACCGACCGGGTGTTGGAAAACTACGGTCGGGCGGTGGAGGAGATCGACCGTATCGCCCGGCTGATCGCGGGGCCGGTATCGCTTCCGCCGCTGTCCGGAGAACATGCGGCATCGCCGGCATTTGTTTCCGAGATGGACGAACAGCGCTACGGCGCCCTAGTGGAGCGGGCCAAAGAGTATATCCGGGCAGGGGACATTTTCCAGGTGGTGCTGTCCCGCCGGTTCGATACCCTGTACAAGGACAGCCTGCTTAACGCTTACCGGGTGCTGCGCACCACCAACCCGTCCCCGTATATGGTGTTTTTGCAGGCGGACGATACCCAGCTAATGGTGTCCTCGCCGGAGACGCTGGTGAAGCTTCAGGACGGGGTGCTGAGCAGCTACCCACTGGCCGGATCCCGTCCCCGTGGCGGGGATGAGGCGGCCGACCGGGCGCTGGAGGAGGAACTCCTGCAGGACGAAAAGGAGCTCAGTGAGCACAACATGCTGGTGGATCTGGCCCGCAACGATGTGGGACGGGTAGCGGAATTTGGATCGGTTACTGTCCCCGAATATCTGCGGGTGCACCGGTATTCCAAGATTATGCACCTGGCCTCAGTGGTGGAGGGACGCCTGAGGGGAGGGCTGGACGCCTGCGATGCGTTGCAGGCCATCCTGCCGGCGGGGACTCTGTCCGGCGCGCCCAAGATCCGGGCCTGCCAGATCATCGCTGAGCTAGAGGGACGTCCCCGGGGTGTCTACGGCGGGGCCGTGGGCTATCTGGATTTTTCCGGCAATATGGATGTCTGCATTGCCATCCGCATGGCGGTCAAGCAAGGCGACAAGGTCACGGTGCAGGCGGGGGCCGGCATCGTGGCGGACAGCGTGCCGGAGCGGGAATATGCGGAATCGGGCAACAAGGCCCGCGCCGTCATGGAGGCCATGGCCCTGGCAAGCGAGGTGAACGACTGATGAATCTGCTGATTGACAACTACGACAGTTTTTCTTACAATCTGGTGCAGCTGGTGGGCAGTCTGGATCCGGATATCCGGGTGGTCCGCAACGACGAAGTGACAGTGGACGAGATCCTCCGTATGCATCCCGATCATCTGATTCTTTCCCCCGGTCCGGGACGTCCCGCTGAATCTGGAATCTGCGAACAGGCGGTGCAGGAGCTGGCGGGCGTCATGCCCATTCTGGGCGTTTGCCTGGGACATCAGGCCATCTGTGAGGCTTACGGCGCCGTGATCTGCCGGGCGGAACAGCTCATGCACGGCAAACAGTCCGCTATCCATATTGCCAACGGCAGCGCAGTTTTTCGCGGCTTGTCCCCGCTGATCCGGGGGGCACGGTATCATTCCCTCATCGCCCGCCGGGATTCCCTACCCGACGAGCTGCTGGTGACGGCGGAGGACGATGCCGGCGAGGTTATGGCGGTGAAGCACCGGGATCATGAAATCTACGGGCTGCAGTTCCATCCGGAATCCATCCTGACACCGGACGGTAGGGAAATCCTGAAAAACTTTCTCTCCCTGACCGAGAAGGGGGGAAGCCGCCATGATTAAGGAAGCCATTGCCCAGCTGATCACCGGGCACGACCTGTCCCTGGAGACAGCGCGCAGCGTGATGGATGAAATCATGACCGGTCGGGCGACCAACGCCCAGATGGCTGCCTTTCTCACCGCCATGCGGATGAAGGGGGAGAGCATCGACGAAATCACGGCCTGTGCCATGGTGATGCGGGAGCACTGCACCAAGCTGACCCATAAGGGAGACGTGCTAGAAATCGTGGGCACCGGCGGTGACGAGGCCTTCACCTTCAATATTTCCACCGTCTCCGCCTTTGTGGTGTCGGCGGCGGGAGTGCCGGTAGCCAAGCACGGCAATCGCAGCGTATCCAGCAAATGTGGCAGCGCCGATCTGCTGGAGGCGCTGGGAGCCCGGCTGGATCTGACCGCTGAACAGAGTGCTCACGTGCTGAAGGAAACCGGTATGTGCTTTCTTTTCGCGCCGGTGTACCACGCTTCCATGAAATACGCCGCGCCGGTGCGCAAGGAGATGGGGACGCGCACTATCTTCAACATCCTGGGCCCTCTGGCCAATCCGGCGGGGGCCAACCTCCAGCTGCTGGGGGTGTACGATGAAAATCTGGTGGAGCCCATGGCCCGGGTGCTGAGCAACCTGGGGGTCAAGCGCGCCATGGTGGTGCATGGGCACGATGGCCTGGACGAGGCCACCCTTTGTACCTCCACCACCGTGTGCGAGGTGGGGGATGGCCGGATCAATAGCTTTTTCCTGGATCCGCGCCAGTTCGGCTTCGAGACCTGCCGCCCTGAGGATCTGGTGGGCGGCGGCCCGGAGGAAAACGCCGAGATTGCCCGGCGCATTCTTGCCGGGGAGAAGGGGCCAAAACGAGATATCGTGCTGCTCAACTCGGCTCTGTGCCTATATATGGCGTACAATCAGCACACGCTGCGGGAATGCGTCCGCATGGCGGCGGATACGCTGGACAGCGGCCGTGCCCGGGAACAAATGGAACGCTTTGTACAGTTGACCCGGATCATGGGCACGACGCAGTAAGGAGGATGACCGGATGATTTTGGATGCCTTGGCGGAAAGCGCCCGTAAACGGGTGGCGGAGGCCGCAAAGTGGAGATCCTTGGAGGAGATCCGCCGTCAAGCCCTGAGCCTGCCGCCCAAAGCGGCGCCGTTTGCCTTTGAACGGGTGCTCAGGGGAAAGCGGCTTTCCTTTATCTGTGAGGTGAAAAAAGCTTCCCCTTCCAAGGGGGTGATTGCCCCGGATTTTCCTTATCTGGCTATTGCGCAGGAATACGAGCGGGCGGGAGCGTCCGCCATTTCCGTGCTCACCGAACCGGAATATTTTAAGGGTCGGGACAGCTATCTCACCGAAATCCGTCAGGCGGTATCCCTTCCCCTGCTGCGCAAGGACTTCACCGTCCATGAATACCAGCTTTACGAGGCGCGGCTCATGGGGGCGGATGCGGTGCTGCTCATCGCCGCCCTATTGGACACCGACACCCTGCGCCGGTATATCGGCATATGCAACCGGCTGGGCTTGTCCGCTTTGGTGGAGGCCCACGATGCCCAGGAGGTGCACTCCGCCCTGGCAGCGGGGGCGCGGGTGGTGGGAGTGAATAACCGCGATCTGCGTACCTTTGAGGTGGATTTGAATACCTGTCTCCGGTTGAGGGACAGGGTGCCGGTATCCATCCCCTTTGTGGCGGAAAGCGGTATCCGCACGCCGGAGGATATTGAACAGCTGCGCGGGGCCGGGGTGAACGCTGTGTTGATCGGAGAGACCCTGATGCGCAGTCCGGACAAAAAGGCGGCTCTGGATACCCTGCGGGGAGGAAACAGCCGATGAAGCACACCGCCGTCAAAATTTGCGGGCTAACCCGTCCGGAGGATGCAGAGGCGGTGAACGCTGTCCGGCCGGATTACGCGGGCTTTGTATTTGCCGAAAGCCGCCGGCAGGTAGATGCCGCAGCGGCGGCTCTCCTGCGGGAGCGGCTGGATCCCGCTATCCGCACGACAGGGGTGTTTGTGAATGAGTCCACCGAACGGATCGTGGAGCTGTGCCGCCGGGGAATTATCGGTATCATCCAGCTCCACGGCGATGAACCGGAAGAGACCGCCCGGCATCTGAGGGAGGAGACCGGATGTCCTGTCGTGCGGGCGGTGCGCGTTCAAAATCGCGACAGTCTTTTAGCGGTGCGGGGCTATCCCTGCGATGCCCTGCTGTTGGATGCATGGCGCAACGACAGCTACGGGGGCGGGGGCGTCCCCTTCGACTGGTCGCTGATAGGGGAAGGACTGCCGCCCTTTTTTCTGGCAGGGGGGCTGACGCCGGAGAATGTGGCGTGGGCCCTGGACAGTTGCCGCACTGCGGGAAGCCTTTGTGGCGTGGATGTGAGCAGTGGAGTGGAGTCCGACGGGCGGAAAGACCCGGACAAGATCCATCGTTTTGTCTCCGCCGTTCGGGAGTGGGATCGGAAGGAACAGCTGAAGTAAGGCTGTTTTGAGATGGTTGGAGATAATGATGCTGAGTGTTTCCGGACGCGGAGCCGTCCCTGCGGTTCGGTTTTCTCTACCATTGTGATATACTGTGCCCAGGGCCTCTATATTTGAGGACAAACGATGTAAGGAGTCCCTGTGCCTGGAGAAATTGGCTGTCGGTCGGAACGGCCTCCTCCCGCTTCGCGGCACCGCCAATTCTCCGTCTACCTGTGTGATATAATAAAAGCATTGATGGAGAAGAACCCCAAGCAGCCTTCCCCTTACGGGAAAGGGGGGCACCGTGGGTGGTGGAGGAGGTGGAAAACCACGATCCCATGCCCACTGGGATCTGGCAGCGCTCTTCATATCCATCAGGAACTTTGCGTGCCACCTGTCCTTCGGACAGGCACTTCCCCTTATTAGGGGGGCCTTTGGACGGCCAACCCACGATCTTATATTGGTGTATGGTATGAAGTGTATGGTATGAAGATAGTTAAAGGCAAAGGAGGATTTTACCTATGAATAAAGGGAGATTCGGCATCCACGGCGGGCAGTTCATCCCGGAGACCCTGATGAACGCCGTCATGGATTTGGAGGAGGCCTATAACCGATACCGGCAGGATCCGGATTTCGTGGCGGAGCTGGATGGCTTGCTGCGGGAATACGCCGGACGGCCTTCCTTACTGTATTATGCGGAAAAAATGACGAGGGATCTGGGCGGGGCCAAGATTTATCTTAAGCGGGAGGATCTGAACCACACCGGCTCCCACAAGCTGAACAACGTGCTGGGCCAGGTGCTGCTGGCCCAACGTATGGGAAAGACCCGGGTCATCGCGGAAACCGGCGCCGGGCAGCACGGAGTGGCCACCGCCACCGCCGCCGCGCTCATGGGGATGGAATGTGAAGTTTTTATGGGCATCGAGGATACCCGTCGACAGGCATTGAACGTCTACCGCATGGAGCTGCTGGGGGCCAAGGTTCACGCGGTGGAGAGCGGCACCGGTACCCTGAAGGACGCGGTCAACGAAACCATGAGGGAATGGGCTACCCGGATGGATGACACCCATTATGTACTGGGCTCCGTGATGGGCCCCCATCCGTTCCCCACCATTGTGCGGGATTTCCAAAGCGTTATCGGCCGGGAGGTGCGGGCCCAGCTGTTGGAGAAGGAGGGCCGGCTTCCCGATGCGCTGCTGGCTTGTGTAGGTGGCGGCAGCAATGCTATAGGGTTGTTTTATGAGTTCATCGGCGATCCGTCGGTGCGCCTGATCGGCTGTGAGGCGGCGGGCCGCGGTGTGGATACCGACCAGAACGCCGCCACTATGTGCAACGGCAGCCTGGGAATCTTCCACGGCATGAAATCCTATTTCTGCCAGAACGAATACGGCCAGATCGCGCCGGTGTATTCTATCTCCGCCGGTCTGGATTATCCCGGCATCGGGCCGGAGCACGCATGGCTTCATGACATTGGCCGGGCGGAATATGTGCCGGTGACCGACGACGAGGCGGTGGATGCCTTTGAATACCTGTCCCGGACCGAGGGTATCATTCCGGCCATTGAAAGCGCCCATGCCGTAGCCTACGCCCGTAAGCTGGCGCCGACCATGGGGAAGGAGCAAATCCTGGTCATCAATCTGTCGGGCCGGGGAGACAAGGACGTGGCGGCCATCGCCCGTTACAGAGGGGTGGAATTGTATGAATAAGCGTATTCGGGAGGCCTTTGCCCACGGCAAGGCATTTATTCCCTTTATCACGGCGGGGGATCCCGATGAGGACCTGACGGAAAAGTTGGTCCCCGCCATGGCGGAGGCGGGAGCCGATCTGATCGAGCTGGGGATACCGTTTTCCGATCCCGTGGCGGAGGGTCCGGAGATCCAGCGGGCCGATCAGAGGGCCCTTCAGGCGGGTATGACCACCGACCGCTTGTTTGAGCTGGTGCGGCGCATCCGGAAAAAGACCGATGTGCCCCTGGTGTTTCTCAGCTACGCCAATCCGATATTTACCTATGGGCCGGAGCGCTTTTTTGCCGCCTGCCAGGATACCGGGGTGGACGGTGTGATCCTGCCAGATGTCCCCTTTGAGGAAAAGGAGGAAATGCAACCCCACAGTTCCGCCTGTGGGGTGGACTTCATTTCCCTCATCGCGCCCACCTCCCACGAACGCATCCGAACCATCGCCCGGGAGGCGGAGGGATTCGTCTACTGTGTCTCGTCGCTGGGCGTCACAGGAGTGCGGGAACATATTACCACCGATGTGGGGGAGATGGTGTCTCTGGTCAAAAAGGAAAAGGACATTCCCTGCGCAGTGGGTTTCGGCATCTCTACGCCGGAACAGGCGAGAGAAATGGCCCGCGTCTCTGACGGCGCTATTGTGGGCAGCGCCATTGTTAGGTTGATGGCTCAGTATGGGGACGGCTGTATTGATCCGGTGTGCGACTATGTGCGTCAGATGAAGGCTGCTGTCCGCAGTGCGGAGCGGTGATGATCGGTTTTCCGGTATAAGGAGGAATTTCCTTGACCAGCATTTACTTGGTGCGCCACTGTCAGGCGCAGGGCAATGTGAACCGGGTATTCCAGGGACGCATTGACAGTGAGATCAGCGAGGAGGGACGGCGGCAGCTGGACCGTCTGGCGGAGCGCTTCCGCCGGATTCCGCTGGACGCGGTATATACCAGCCCGCTGCAACGGGCCCGGCTAACGGCGGAGGCGCTGAACCGCTATCATGGTCTGCCGGTACGGACGGACGCCCGCTTTATTGAGATTGACGGCGGATGCTGGGAGGGGCATTCGTGGGAGGAGTTCCCCCATACCGACCCGCAGCAGTGTGACGATTGGCTGAACGCCCCCTGGCGTTTTCAAACCAGGGGAGGTGAGGCCATGGCCTGTGTATATGCCCGCATGGCGGAGGGCCTGACAGCGGTGGCTGCCGCGCATCCCGGCGAGGCGGTGGCGGTGGCTTCCCACGGTTGCGCCATCCGCAACGCCCTGTGCTGGGCGCGTGGCTGGCCCATCGAACGGCTGGGCGAGGTCCCTTGGGCGGACAATACCGCCGTGGCCCTGCTGGCGTGGGAGGAAGGCAGGCCCCGGATTGTCTTTGAAAACGACTGTTCCCATCTGGAGGAAAAACCTTCTCAGGTGGAGACCTCCTCCTGGTGGAGAAAATAGAAAGGGGCAGGAGGATGCGCATTTTAAGCGTGGATTTGGGCGACGCACGGACCGGCCTAGCTGTCTGCGACGCCGGTGAGCGGCTGGCTTCGCCTGTGGGGACGCTGTTCCAACGGGATCGGGAGAAGCTGCTTTCACAGGTGGCGGAGGCCGTCCGGGAGCAGCGGGCGGAGCTGGTGGTGGTAGGCCATCCGCGCAACATGGACGGCACCCGGGGGGAAAGCGCCCGGAAAGCGGAAGCCTTTGCCGAAAGGCTCCGGCAGGAAACAGGGCTGACGGTGGAGCTGTGGGACGAGCGGTTGACCACCGCTTCGGCCATCGGCTTTCTCAACCGTACCGACACCCGGGGACAGAAGCGGAAAAACGTGGTGGATACCGTTTCCGCTGTCATCATCCTGGAGGATTACCTGTCCCACCGCCGCAGACAGAAGGAGCAAACGCGCTGACACAGGCAGTGTGAGAAATTTGAGGGAAAAGGGCATTTGCCTCTTGATTTTCAGGGAGGATCTGCGCTATAATGGAAAAAATTTGCGATCCTGACGGTTCGGGAGGGGGGATGGGATGAAAAAGCAGGAGCTTGTGATCCATTGCTTGGGAGCTTCCAATACGCGAAGCTCTATCTGCGGGAAAGACGGCGACCGCTTCCTGTATACACAGGAGCTCAACTATCCCGCCCTTTTACAGCAGAAGCTGGGCTGCACGGTGCGCAATTACGGTGTGGGTGGCGCCAACATCGCCCGGCAGGAGGGAAGGCAGGACAGCTACGTGGAGCGCTATCCCATGATGGAGGAAGGCGCCAACGTGGTGCTGGTGCAGGGTACCGGCAACGATGTGGCGTTGGGGGTGCCCTTGGGGACTCTCTCCGATACGGTGGATACCACCTATTACGGGGCGCTGAATACGCTGGTGGACGGCTTGTATGCCAAGTATCCCCGTGCCTTTATCCTTCTGATTACGGGAATGACCAGGGAAAAGGACCGGGAGCGGTACGAGCAGTATACCGCTGCCATGCTGGAGGTGGCGCGCCTCAAAGCGGTGCCGGTGCTGGATATGTATCATCACGGGCTGATGAATCCGTGTATCCCGGCCATCAAGGCGCTCCGGATGCCGGACGGCGCCCATATGACGCTGGCGGGCTTAGAGCTTTATACCGCCCAAATCATCGGTTTTCTGCGGCAGGTGGGTGCGCTGGGGGATTGACCGGCGCCGCGTCTGCGGCAGGAAGATAGAGTGGAACGCTGAGTGGAAAAACAGGGGGAATGAGTATGGAAAACCGGGCGTGCCTGGTACTTGAAAACGGTATGACCTTTGCCGGCAAAGCCTTTGGCGCCGCGGAGGATGTGACGGGGGAAGTGGTGTTTACCACGGCCATGACCGGCTATTTGGAGACATTGACCGATCCCAGCTATTACGGACAGATGGTGGTGCAGACCTTTCCCCTGATCGGCAATTACGGGATGATTGCTTCCGATTTTGAAAGTCAAAAGCCCCATATGCGGGCCTATATTGTACGCGATTGGTGTCAAGAGCCTTCCAATTTCCGTTGTGAAGGTGATCTTGACACTTTTTTAAAGGCCCAGGATATTCCCGGCCTGTACGGGATCGACACGCGGGCGCTGACCCGGGTGGTGCGGGAGCACGGCGTGATGAACGGCCGTCTGATCCACGGGGATTTTTGGCCAGACGCCGCCATGCTGAAAGAGATCGGCAACTACCGTGTCGTCGATGCGGTGCGGTCGGTGAGCGGGCACAGAGCGCGGCCCTCTGCGTGGAAACGGCCGGATGCTTTGCATGTGGCCCTGTGGGATTTCGGGGCCAAGGCCAATATCCAGAGGGAACTGGAAAAACGCGGCTGTGAGGTGGCGGTATTTCCCTACGACGCCACGGCGGAGGAGATCCTGCGCCTGCGGCCCGACGGGCTGATGCTGTCCAATGGGCCCGGGGACCCGGCGGAAAACACCGGGATCATCGAACAGCTGCGCCTGCTGTGTGCGGAGCAGCTTCCCACCTTCGGCATCTGCCTGGGACATCAGCTGCTGGCCCTGTCCCAGGGGGCACAGACGGAAAAGATGAAATACGGCCACCGGGGTGCCAATCAGCCGGTGCGGGAGACGGCCACGGGCCGGGTGTTCATCACCAGCCAGAACCATGGCTACGCCGTTAAGGCGGATACCTTGCCGGAGCAGGCGGCGGAAAGCTGGATCAACGCCAACGACGGCACCTGCGAGGGGGTGGCCTACCGGAACATGCCCGCCTTTTCGGTTCAGTTCCATCCGGAGGCCGCCGCTGGTCCGCTGGATACTGGATTTCTGTTCGACCGCTTTGTCCGTCTCATGAAGGGAGGAAACACCTATGCCGTTAAATAAAGAACTGCACAAGGTCATGCTCATCGGTTCCGGCCCCATCGTTATCGGCCAGGCGGCGGAGTTCGACTACGCGGGCACCCAGGCCTGCCGCGCCCTGAAGGAAGAGGGGCTAGAGGTGGTGCTGGTCAACTCCAACCCCGCTACCATCATGACGGACAACGCTATGGCGGACAAGATTTACATCGAGCCCCTGACTTTGGATACGGTGAAGCGCATCATCGAAAAGGAGCGTCCGGATTCTCTGTTGTCCACCCTGGGGGGTCAGACCGGACTCACTCTGTCCATGCAGCTGGCCAAGGAGGGCTTTTTGGAGCAGTACGGCGTCCGTCTGCTGGGGGCCAATCCGGACACCATCGACCGGGCGGAGGACCGTCAGCTGTTCAAGGACACCATGGAGGCCATCGGTCAGCCGGTCATCCCCTCCAAGGTGGTGGAGGATGTGGAGGCGGCCCTGGCCTTTGCCCAGGACATCGGCTATCCCGTCATCGTGCGGCCTGCCTTTACCCTGGGCGGCAGCGGCGGCGGTATCGCCAACGACCGGGCCGAGCTGGAGGAAATCGCGGGAAACGGTTTGCGACTGTCGCCCATCACCCAGATTCTGGTGGAAAAGTGTATCTCCGGCTGGAAGGAAATCGAGTTCGAGGTGATGCGGGATAGCAAGGGAAACGTCATCACCATCTGCTCCATGGAAAATTTCGATCCGGTGGGGGTGCACACTGGCGATTCCATCGTCATTGCGCCCACTGTGACGTTGGCGGACAAGGAATACCAGATGCTGCGTTCCGCCGCCCTCAACATCATCTCCGCCCTGAAGGTAGAGGGCGGCTGCAACTGTCAGTTCGCCCTGAAGCCGGACAGCTTTGAATATGCCGTGATTGAGGTCAATCCCCGGGTGTCCCGTTCTTCCGCCCTTGCTTCCAAGGCCACGGGCTATCCCATCGCCAAGGTGGCGGCTAAGATTGCGGTGGGCTATACCCTGGACGAGATCCGCAACGCCGTTACCGGTACCACCTACGCCTGCTTTGAGCCGGCTTTGGATTATGTGGTGGTGAAGATGCCCAAATGGCCCTTTGACAAGTTTGTGTACGCCAAGCGTACCCTGGGCACCCAGATGAAGGCCACTGGCGAGGTCATGGCCATCGGCCAGACCTTTGAAGAGGCTATTATGAAGGCGGTACGAGGAGCAGAAATCTCCCACGACAGCCTGAACAGCCCGCTTCTGGAGGAGCTTAGCGACGATCAGGTGCGGGAGAGGCTGAAAAACTGCGATGACGAGCGGCTGTTTACCGTGTTCGAGGCGCTGAAGCGGGGCGTTACCCCCGATGAGATCCATACCGTCACCAAAATCGACCGCTGGTTCTTGTGCAAGCTGATGCACCTGGTGGATATGGAGCATGCCCTGGCAGCAGGCAAACCGGACAGAGAGCTGTACCGGCAGGCCAAGCGTCTGGGCTATCCGGACAAGGTCATTGAGAAGCTGTCCGGCTTCTCGGTGGAGGAGCCCCTGCACGCCTCCTATAAAATGGTGGACACCTGCGCGGCGGAATTTGCCGCCCAGACCCCATATTTTTACGCCTCCTACGACGAGGAGAACGAGGCGGAGGAATTCATTCGCGCCAAGAGAGCAGCGGAGGGGGAGAAGGAGACAGTTATCGTCTTCGGCTCCGGCCCCATCCGCATCGGGCAGGGGATCGAGTTCGACTACGCCTCCGTCCACTGTGTCTGGTCGCTGAAGCGGGCAGGTTATGAGGTGGTCATTGTCAACAACAACCCGGAGACGGTGTCCACGGATTTCGACACCGCCGACCGGCTGTATTTTGAGCCGCTGACCCCGGAAGATGTGATGAACATCATCCATACGGAAAAGCCCTGCGGTGTGGTGGTGGCCTTCGGCGGCGGCACGGCCATCAAGCTGACCAAATTCCTCAGCAGCCAGGGGGTCCGGGTCATCGGCACCTCCGCCGACAGCATCGATACCGCTGAAGACCGGGAGCGCTTCGATGAGCTGCTTGGCCGGCTGAATATCCGCCGTCCCCAAGGCTTCACCGTCATGACGACGGAAGAGGCGCTGGAAGTGGCCAACCGCATTGGGTACCCGGTGCTGATGCGGCCCTCCTATGTGCTGGGCGGTCAGAACATGATCATCGCCTTTGGCGACGACGATATCCGGGAATACATGGCTATCATTTTGGCGCAGGATATCGAGAACCCCATCCTCATCGATAAATACCTGATGGGGGTGGAGCTGGAGGTGGACGCCATCTGCGATGGGGAGGAGATTCTGATCCCCGGCATCATGGAGCACATCGAGCGCACGGGCATCCACTCCGGCGACTCTATCGCGGTGTATCCGGCCTACAACATCGACGACGACATGGCGGCCAAAATCGTGGACAGCTCCCGCCGCCTGGCCCTGGAGCTGAATACCCACGGCCTGATCAATATCCAGTACCTGATCTATCACGGTGAGCTGTACGTCATTGAGGTAAATCCCCGTTCTTCCCGGACTATCCCCTATATCAGCAAGGTGACGGGGGTGCCCATGGTGGATCTGGCCACCCGGACCATGCTGGGCGAAAAGCTGCGGGATATGGGCTACGGTACCGGATTGTATCCAGCCTCCCCTTATGTGGCGGTGAAGGTACCGGTGTTCAGCTTCGAGAAGCTGACCAACGTGGATGCCCAGCTGGGCCCGGAGATGAAATCCACCGGTGAGGTGCTGGGCATTGCCAGCACCCTGGACGAGGCGCTGTACAAGGGGCTGTTGGCCGCAGGCTACAACATGAAAAAACGCGGCGGCGTGCTGGTGACGGTGCGGGATGTGGACAAGCCCGAGATCGGAGATACCGCCAAGCGGTTTTATGAGCTGGGCTTCACCCTGTATGCCACCGAGGGTACCGCCCGGGTGCTGGAATCGGCCAACGTTCCGGTTCAGGTCATCGGCAAGATCCACGAGTCGGAGATCAATCCGCTGACCCTTATTGAAAGCGGCTGCATTGACTATGTGATCTCCACCTCCTCCAAGGGACGTCTGCCCACC
Source organism: Candidatus Avimonas narfae (assembly GCA_904395335.1). Classification (GTDB taxonomy): domain Bacteria; phylum Bacillota; class Clostridia; order Oscillospirales; family Acutalibacteraceae; genus Avimonas_A; species Avimonas_A narfae. The sequence goes on from CAJFNR010000034.1 coordinate 32,520, forward strand.
CTGGACTGCGTGAAGATTCGCCGGAAGGCGGTGGAGCGCAGCATTCCCTGCCTGACCTCGGTGGATACCGCCAATGCGGTGGCTATCTGCCTGAAGAGCCGGTACTCTCCCTACAGCACCGAGCTGGTGGATATCAACGACCTGCGTACCTGGCGTATGAAGCTGTCCTTCACCAAGATGCACGGCTGCGGCAGCGACTACATTTACTTTAACGCCATTCAGCAGGAGATTGTCAATCCCGCCGGGCTCAGCGTGCGGATTTCCGACCGGCACTACGGTATCGGCGGCGAGGGCTTGGTGCTCATTGAGCGGTCCAAGGTGGCGGACGCCAAGATGCGGATGTTCAACCGGGACGGCAGCGAGGGGCGCAGCAGCGGCAACGCCCTGCGTTGTGTGGGCAAATACCTGTATGACAACAAAATCGTGCGTAAGGAGCTGCTGACGGTGGAAACCCTCAGCGGTATCCGGTCCATCAAGCTGATCAAGCAGGGCGGGGAAGTGAATGCCGCCCGGGTGGATATGGGGAAAGCGGAGCTGAGGGCCTCTGCTATTCCGATAAAGAGCGAACGGGATACCGTCATCGACATGCCGGCTGTCATCGGGGGAGAGGAGTACCGCATCACCTGCGTTTCCATGGGCAATCCCCATTGCGTGGTGTTCTGCGATAACGTGGAAGCTCTGGATCTGGAGCAAGTAGGGCCGGCCTTTGAATATGACGACCGGTTCCCGGAGCGGGTGAATGCGGAATTTGTTAAGGTGGTCAACGATCACACCCTGCGCATGCGGGTCTGGGAGAGGGGCAGCGGGGAGACCTGGGCCTGCGGCACCGGCGCCTGCGCGGCGGCGGTGGCGGCGGTGGAGAATGGGTATTGTCCTAAGGACGAGGACATTACCGTCAAGCTCCGCGGCGGTGACTTGATTATCCGTTACACGGATAAGGCCGTGTACATGACGGGCAGTGCTCAGACCGTGTATGAAGGAACCATCACACTTTGAGGTATTTTTCCCCTTACGAGAAAAGATGTAAGATGTCCCTGGGGGTGGAGCTGTCCTTCCGGACTGGTTTCCTCTACGCTTATGGCCTAATGAAACCTGGCCTGGGAGAGGCAATCTTTCTTCCACTATTCGTCTCGCTGTCTATTGACGTATTTGTTGGCTCTTCACGTTGATGTGGTCCACAATTTCCGGCATGGTACCCAGAGGTCGATATTGCCCACAGTGGCGGGTAATTTTATAGAAAAAGGAGAGGATGAGGTATGGAAAATCAGACAACCGCGCCGGTTCGTACCTATGACGTTATTGTTGTCGGAGGAGGATGGACAGGGTCGGCTGCGGCCCTGGCCGCCGCAAGGAACGGAGCTCGGACCCTTTTGATTGAGCGGATCAATGCCTTGGGTGGCGCCCCTGCCACCATGGATGTCAATCCCTTGATGCGGTATTTTACCAAGGATCCCGTTACCGGGGAGACGCAGTATCTTTCCCGGGGCATTTTTGAGGAGATCGTTGCCGACATGCGCCGGGCGGGAGCGATGAAGGAGAATCTTTTCAATCCCGAATGGCTCAAAATCATACTCAACCGAAAAATGAAGGAAGCCGGGGTGGAGTTGCTTTTCAACAGTGTGGCGGTTGAGGCTGAACGGAAGGGAGACCGCCTGGTTTCCGTCACGGTTGCCAACAAATCCGGTATGATCAAGCTGGCGGCGACATATTTTATCGACTGTACCGGTGACGCCGATGTGGCGGCGGCGACCGGCTTCCCTTATCGTCTTGGCCGTACGGAGGATCATCTTTGTCAGCCTATGACTCTGAATTTTTCCATTGCCGGGGTAGATCCCGATCTATTTGAAAAAAATCAGTGGAATATTGTTCCCCTTTGGCAGGAGGAACAGAAAAAAGGATATATCAAAAACCCGATGGACACGATTATGGTGTTTCACTCCACGGTACCCTCCATCGTCCGTCTGAATGCCACCCGCGTGGTCCGGCGCAACCCCACGGACTGCTGGGATATTACGCAGGCGGATCTGGAGGCCCGGGAACAAATCGTGGAGCTGTGGGAATTTTTGCGCGACCATGTGCCCGGTTTTGAAAATTCTTCTATTTATTCCTCAGCGATACAGACCGGCGTGCGCGAGAGCCGTATGATCGACGGAGAACATATACTGACCGCGGAAGAGTTGGTGGCCTGTACTTGCTTTCCGGATCGCATTGCCGCCGGCAATTACGACATCGATATCCACAACCCCGAGGGATCTGGCACCTCCCATTATTTTTTCCCGGATGGGCAGTATTACACGATTCCCTATCGCTGCCTGATCCCGAAAAACGCGGAAAATCTGCTGGTGGCCGGCCGGTGTATCTCGGCTACCCATGAAGCGCAGGCCTCTATCCGCATCATGGCCATTGTCTGTACCTTGGGAGAAGCGGCCGGGACGGCCGCCGCGCTGGCGCTGCAGGATCACTGTCCTGTGGGAGAAGTGAATGTTCCCCGTCTTCAGGAGACGCTCGTCAAGGCCAATGCTTTTATCGGTTAAGACCAAGAGGTAAAAAATGCCCCGCATCCCTGTTTTGAAACGGATGCGGGGCGCATTTTTTGGGGGTTCAATAGGCCAATACAATGCCGCCGTTGCTAGCATACATGGTGGAAAGGCCGCCGGTGGGGACAGTCACAATTTCCCGGAACGCGGCGCAGTGCTCCAGCAGGGCCTTCTTCAGCCCTTCCGCCCGGGCAGGGCAATTGCAATATGCCAGTACCATTAGGAGGGAACGGGGAGCCACGGAGGCGGTATACTCCTTGACCAGTTCCACCAGCTTGTTCAGTGCCATTTTATTTCCGCGGGCCTTGGATACCATTTTGATCTCCCCCTTGCCGTCGTCACCGAGAATGGGGCAGAGGGAGAGAACCGAAGCCAGAATTCCTGAAACCTTGTTGAGCCGGCCGTTCTTAACCAGATTGCTCAGATCCTCCAGCACAAACAGTGTGCGCATTTCGGAGATCAGCCGCTCGGTCATGAGCACGATGGTGTCGAAGTTTTTGCCCGCATCGATGAGTTCCTTGACATATAGGGCGATGCGCAGCTCCCCGGCGGAAGCGCTTTTGGAATCAAAAATATAGATGCGTTTTTCAGGGAATTCCTCGCGTACCATTTCCATGGCGTTACGGGCGGCATTGTAGGAGCCGCTGAGCTTGCTGGAAAGGGTGATAACCAGGCATTCGTCATACTGCCGCATATAGCGGGCGTATTCCTCCGGAGAAGGGCAGGCGGAGGTGGGAGGCAGCTTGCTGGCTTTCATATCGGCCAGCAGTTCCCGGATGTCCATTTCCCCGTTGTCCACATACTGGCGTCCTTCTGCAGTCTGGATTTTCAGAGGGGCGACATCCAGTCCCAGCGTTTTTTTCAGCTCCGGCGTATGGTCGCAGCAGCTGTCCACAATTAGATGAATTCCCATAAATCGTCGGTACCTCCGTTATCTATGTTGTGCCAAAAGTATATAACAATATCATATCATCTAGTATCGAAAACTAGAATAGCACAATTAATAGGCAATGTCAACGACCAATGGAAGGCGTCGACAAAGAAAAGCGGCGGAAAGAAGGAAAGGCTACCTTTCTATCATTTCCGCCGTTTGTGCCAATATCACGGGTTTTTACAAGGCTCCTACCAAATCCTTCATCGCGTAGAAGCCGGCGGGCTGATTTTGCAGGAACAGGGCGGCATTGATAGCGCCCTGAGCAAAGATTTCCTTGGACATGGCAGTGTGGGAGAGGGTGATAACTTCGTCGTGGCCGGCAAAGATTACTTCATGTTCCCCCACAATGGTGCCCCCGCGGATGGAGGAGATGCCGATTTCCTGCTTTTCGCGCTTTTTGCGCACCGAATGGCGCTCATAGACGTATTGGGGGGTGTAGTCCACGCCTTCGGAAACGGCCTGGGCCAGCATCAGAGCGGTCCCGGAGGGGGCGTCCAGCTTTTGGTTGTGATGCTTTTCCAGGATCTCGATGTCGAATTCACCGCCCAGTACAGCGGCGGCCTTTTTCGCCAACTCCATCAGCAGGCTGATACCCAAGGACATGTTGGCGCTGAAAAAGATCGGAATTTCCTGCGAAGCCTCTTTGAGCTGTTCCACCTGTCCGTCGTCTAGTCCAGTGGTGGCGATAACAGCGGGTAGTTTTTTTTCCCTAGCGTAGGCGAGAATCCCTTTTAGAGCGCCGGGGTTGGAAAAATCCACCAGGACATCCGCTTCCACCCCGCAGTTGAAGGGGTTGCCGAAAACAGGGAAGCCGGCGTGGCTTTCGGTATTGATGTCCAGTCCGGCCACGATTTCACAGTCGCAGCGTTCGGCGGCGCAGGCCGTAATCATACGGCCCATTTTGCCGTTGCAGCCGCTGAGCAATATCTTTGTCACATGGATACGTCCTTTCTTTTTGAATATAGGTCCCTGCAAAGGGGAAGGGCGGGAGACACAGGTCTCCCGCCCGGGAATCACGCCATCAGACCGTGCTTTTTCAGTACGGCGGCCAGTGCTTCCCGGCCGGAATCGCTCATGCCGACGAGGGGAAGGCGGCATTCCCCCACATCCATCCCTATCAGGTTCATAGCTTCCTTGATCGGGATAGGATTGACGTCGGAGAACAGCGCCTTGGCCATATCCGAAAGCGCCAGCTGCATGGCTAGGCTTCCGGCCGTGTCACCGGCAAACCAGCGTTCGCAGATCTGGTCCGTTTCTTTGGGCAGAATGTTGGACATGACGGAGATAACGCCCTTGCCGCCCATCGCCAGCATAGGAACCACCTGATCGTCGTTTCCGGAATACAAATCCAGGCTGTCGCCGCAGAGGGCCGCCGTGCGTACAATGGAGGACATGTTGCCGTTGGCCTCTTTGACAGCGACGATGTACGGGTTTTTGCTCAGCTCCCGGTAGGTTTCCGGCTGGATGTCCACACCGGTTCGGGAGGGGACGTTGTAAAGAATCAGCGGCATTCTGACCCGATCAGCTATCGTATTATAATGAGCGATCAGCCCCCGCTGGGATGTTTTGTTGTAATACGGCGTAACCACCAGCAGGGCGTCCGCCTTCAGTCGTTTGGCTTCCTCGGACAGTTCGATGCAATAGCTGGTTTCATTGGAACCAGTGCCTGCGATGACGGGGATCCGCCCCTTCACCTGTTCGACCGTGGCCCGGATGACGGAGGTATGCTCCTCATGGTTCAATGTAGAGGATTCGCCGGTGGTTCCACAGGCGATGATGGCGTCGGTTCCGTTTTCGATCTGCCATTCCACCAGCTCCCGGTACTTTTCGTAATTGACGCTGCCGTCCGCCTTCATGGGGGTGACGATGGCGACACCGGTTCCGCGAAAGATGGTATTCTTTTTCATAACGCCTTATCTCCCTTCACAGTTCAGAATGATGGATCAGCAAAAGCGTTCAGTCCATGTAGCCTTTGGCACACAGCAGCTCCGCCAGCAGTACGGCGCCGCCCGCCGCACCGCGCAGGGTGTTGTGGGACAGGCCGACAAATTTATAGTCGTACTGCGTATCCTCCCGCAGACGTCCCAGTGAGACGGCCATGCCGCCCTCCAAACCGCGATGCAGCTTGGTCTGAGGCATGTTGTCCTCTTCGAAATAGTGCAGGAACTGCTTGGGGGCGCTGGGCAGCGCCAACCTCTGTGGCTCACCGGAAAATTCCTTCCAGGCGGTGAGAATTTCCTCCTTGGAGGGCTTGTTTTCAAACCGGCAGTAGACGGCGGCGAAATGGCCGTCGCTCACCGGCACCCGCAGACACTGGGCCGTGAAAGCGGGAGAGTCAGCGGGGACAATCTGGTTGCCTTCTATATGGCCCCAAATCTTCAGCGGTTCCTGTTCGGATTTTTCCTCCTCTCCGCCGATATACGGAATGACGTTATCCACCATTTCCGGCCAGGTGGCAAAGGTTTTTCCGGCCCCGGAAATGGCTTGGTAGGTGCATACCAGTACCTGGCTGAGTCTCCAGCGGGACAGCGGGTACAGGGCGGGAACATAGCTTTGCAGCGAACAGTTGGACTTCACTGCGATGAAGCCACGGCGCGCGCCCAGACGGCGGCGCTGAGCGGGGATGATCTCCAGGTGGGAGGCGTTGATCTCCGGAATGACCATGGGAACATCCGGTGTGAAACGGTGGGCGCTGTTGTTGGACACCACCGGGCATTCCGCCCGGGCATAGGCCTCTTCCAGCGCTTTGATTTCCGCCTTGGGCATGTTGACAGCACAGAATACAAAATCCACCTGAGAGGCGACCTCTTCCGTATGGGCGGCATCCAACACCGTGAGCTTTCGCAGGCTGTCCGGCATGGGCTCCTCCATCATCCAGCGGTTTCCCACCGCCTCCTCATAGGTCTTTCCGGCGGAGCGGGAGCTGGCGGCCAGCGCTGTTACCCTGAACCACGGATGCTGATGGAGGAGCAGGGCGAAACGCTGTCCCACCATACCCGTGCAGCCGATAATTCCGACGCGATACGTTTTCATATCATCCATCCTTTCACAGCCGGCAACGAATAGAAAATAAAAAAAACGGTTGAAAACCGGTTGTCACAGCCCTATAATAGAAGCACTGAGATCCGCCCGTCGGGGCGGAGAAATCAGAATAGCGCTCCATCAACGGCTGATGGCAACCGGACGGCTGTTCACCGTACGGCCAGGTGCACCGCTTCCCGGCAGCGGAGTACCTTCGGCATCGCCGCCTTTCCTCCGCTTTCCATGGCCCGGGGCCTCCAGCGGGTTACTTTTCGGCTGATGCACCTCTATTCGATATTCGATGCATTGGTTAAGGCACATTGTATCATCCCATTCACTCCTTGTCAAATCAAAATACTGTAAATACCAGATCCTATTTTTATACAATACGGAAAGGCCATGTCCATGAAAACACATGATTTTTTTTATGATCTTCCCCAGGAGCTCATTGCTCAGGAACCCATTGAGCCCCGGGATCATTCCCGGTTGCTGTCCGTGAACAGGGTTACCGGCGAATGGGAGGATACCGTTTTTACCGAGCTGCCTCGGTTCCTTCGCCCGGGCGACTGCCTGATCCTCAACGACAGCCGTGTACTGCCCGCCCGCCTCTACGGACAGCGAAAGGATACCGGCGGGGCGGTGGAGCTTCTTCTGCTTCACCCCCAGGGAAATGACTGCTGGGAGGTGCTGGCGGGTCCGGGAAAGAAGGCCCGCCCCGGAACAACCCTGACCTTCGGCGGCGGAAAGCTGGAGGCCGATGTGCTGGATATCGTCGACGAGGGCAACCGGTTGGTGCGGTTCCGCTATGAAGGAAACTTCTATGCGCTGCTGGAGGAGATCGGTCAAATGCCCCTGCCACACTATATTACGCACAAACTGAAAAACAAAGAACGGTATCAGACGGTCTATTCGCGGGAATCGGGTTCCGCAGCGGCGCCCACCGCTGGACTTCATTTTACGCAGGAGTTGTTGGACCGGATCCGGGAAATGGGGGTATCCATCGGTTTTGTAACGCTCCATGTGGGTTTGGGCACTTTTCGTCCGGTAAAGGTGGACGAAATCACCCATCACAAAATGCACGCCGAGCACTACGAGCTGTCGGAGACAACCGCCGCCCTGATCAACCGGACACGGGAGACAGGGGGGCGGGTCATCGCGGTCGGGACCACCAGCTGCCGCACACTGGAAAGCGTGGGGCTTCGCGGAGGCCGGGTGGAGGCGTCGGAGGGCTGGACCGATATTTTTATTTATCCCGGCTATTCGTTCCAGGTGATCGACGGACTCATTACCAACTTCCATCTGCCGGAAAGCACGCTCATCATGCTGGTGAGCGCTTTTGCCGGCTACGACCATACGATGGCGGCCTACCGTCATGCGGTGGAGCAGCGGTACCGCTTTTTCAGCTTCGGCGATGCCATGCTCCTCTTATAGGGGAGTTCTGTCAAGAAAAAGCCGGCATAGGCGATAGCAGGCGCCTGTGCCGGCTTTTTTTGCTTATTTCGACTCGCTTCGCTCCCGCAGAGTGACCCATACGGTATCACCCGGTTGCTTTCCGATTTTGGCCCGGATGTCCTTTCGCACTCCTAGAATATGGCCGGGGGTTTTCATTCGTACCAGAGTGCCGTCATAGGGAACGCCGTCAAAGGTGGCGTGTACCTTGACCCGCCCTTTGCCGAACTCTTTCCGGACATCATAAGGAAATTCAATATAGGCGCCGTCCAAATCGGGGACTTTTTTTAGAATCGCTTCGAATTCGTAAAGCTTTTCCTTCAAGAGAGACTCCTCCATCGTTGCTCTATTACATCGTGGCAAACCACCCGACGACAGTCTCTGTCAGCAGTCGGGTGTCCTCCGGGCGGCCGAAGCCGTGTTCGGCCCCCGGAATGGTCACAAAGCGGCTCCGGGAATTGGGGCGGCCGTATTGCCTGGCGATGTCGTAGGATACAAAGGTGTCCCGGTCGCCGTGTAGGGTCAGTGTCGGCAGGTTCAGGGAACGCAGCACTTCATAGGGGCGAATCGTCTCCATCTCCTCAATGAGGGATTTGCCCACCCGGAAATGTCCGTCGATCAGCAGGTAGCCCTTCTCCTTCAGGCTGCGGAATCCCTCTTCATGAAAGGAACGCTTGGCCCAGGGAAGCTCCGGCTTCAGAAAGGTGCGCTCCAGATCCAGTACCGGATTGAGCAGTACCAGACTTTCGATCCCCTCCGTCCCGTATTTCTCCAGCAACATCAGGGCTGTGGCCGCGCCGAAGCTGGCGGCGATAATGCTTACCGGCAGCGCCCAGCGTTCCCGGATCAGCCTGAGACTGGCAGCGGCATCGTCAACCTCCCCGCGGATGGTCATCTCCTCCGATTGGCCGGTACTTTTTCCGTGCCCGCGGAAATCAAAACGGAAGCTGTTGATCCCGAGGGAAAGCAACCGGTCGGCAAAAAGGGGATAAAGTGGCTCCTCCTTGCTGGAGTTTATTCCATGGAGCATCAGTACCGCCCGCTTCGGTACCTCTGTTTCCAGCAAAACGCCGTCCAGCTGGATACCATCCGTGCTGGGATATTGAAGATGTGTTTGCATAGTTTGCCCTCCCAGAATGAAAAAATAACGCGCGTGTTTTGGAGTGAAAGGATTCATTCTCACAGTGAACTTGTTTGGATTAAGAGAATTGTATTCCCTACACCGGCGGCTGTCAATAATGGTTGCCGCAGTTTAAGGCGGTTGTTTACGGCATTCGTATAAGTGAGCCGGTAGGCCGTCGGCATACCGGCAAAATTGTCTGTTGCGTCCGGGGGGATTTTACAGCGGCAAGGTTGCAAAACCGTAAGGTTTCGGGGAAAATTGTAAGATGAATGGATGGCAGAGCGCTTCTCCGGTTTGCTACAATATAGCCGCAAAACAACCAAAGGGGGAACGGCGTTATGCCTATTCTCGAAGTCAACCGTGTACAAAAGATATATACGGCGCGCTCCGGCGGCAGTCAGGTACAGGCGCTGAGAAGCGTGTCCTTTGATGTGGAACAGGGCGAGTATGTGGCCATCATGGGAGAATCCGGCTCCGGCAAAACCACGCTGCTGAATATTCTGGCGGCACTGGATAAGCCCACGGCGGGGACGGTGCTGCTGGACGGCCGCGATCTGAGCGGCATCAAAAGCACAGAGCTGTCCGCCTTTCGCCGGGATCATCTGGGGTTCGTTTTTCAGGATTTCAATCTGCTGGATACGCTTTCCCTCCAGGACAATCTGCTGCTGCCGTTGGTTTTGGCCGGGCGTCCTTACCGGGAGATGAAGCAGCGTGGAGACGATTTGGCGGCACGGTTGGGCCTGACGCCGTTGTTGCCGAAGTTTCCCTATGAGGTATCCGGGGGACAAAAGCAGCGGGCAGCGGTGGCACGTGCCCTGATCACGCGGCCGCGGCTGATCCTGGCGGACGAGCCCACCGGAGCGTTGGATTCCCGCTCCACCGATGAGCTGTTGGAACTGTTTGCCCAGGTAAACCGGGAGGGGCAGACGCTGCTGATGGTTACCCATTCGGTCAAAGCGGCCAGCCATGCCGGGCGGGTGCTGTTTATCCGCGACGGGGAGGTCTATCACCAGCTTTATCGGGGTAAGGCAAGCCGTGAAAGCTTTTATCAAAAAATCACAGATACCTTGACGGTGCTGGCGACAGGAGGGGAACGGCAGTGAAAAAAGGATTTTATTGGCGTTTAGCGGTTACGGGAATCTCCAAGAACCGTCAAATGTATCTTCCTTATATTCTCACCTGCACCGGCATGGTGATGATGTATTATATCGTCGCCTTCCTGTCCTCCTATGAAGGGGTGGCCGCCATGCCCGGCGGAAGCTCCATGCAGATGATGCTTTCTATGGGCTGCGGCGTGATCGGCGTGTTTTCCCTGATCTTTTTGTTCTATACCAACTCCTTTCTGATCCGGAGACGCAAAAAGGAATTCGGCCTGTACAATATTCTGGGGATGGGCAAGGGGAACCTGGCCCGTATCCTGATCTGGGAAAGCGTCATTGTGGCGGTTATTTCCCTGGCAGGCGGGCTGATCTGCGGTATCCTGTTTTCCAAGCTGGCTGAGCTGTGCATGGCCAACATGCTGGGGGGCGACATCAGTCCTGTTTTTGCGGTGGACCCCCAAGTGGTGACGCAGACGCTGCTTCTTTTCGCGGTAATTTATCTGCTGATTCTCCTCAACGCCCTTCGTCAGATTCATTTGTCCAACCCGGTGGATCTGCTCCGCAGCGACCGGGTGGGGGAGAAGCCGCCCAAGGCCAATTGGATTCTGGCGTTGCTAGGCACATTGATTCTAGCGGCGGCCTATTATCTGGCCCTGACCATCGAGGACCCGGTTTCTGCACTGATCTGGTTTTTTGTCGCCGTGGTGATGGTCATCATCGCCACCTATCTGTTGTTTGTGGCGGGGTCGGTGGCGCTGTGCCGCCTGCTGCAGAAAAACAAGCGGTATTATTATCAGACCAACCACCTGATTTCGGTGTCGTCCATGGCCTACCGCATGAAGCGCAATGGCGCCGGACTGGCTTCCATCTGCATCCTTTCCACCATGGTGCTGGTCATGCTGTCTTCCACCGCCTGCCTTTATCTGGGAACGGAAAACTCCCTGCGATCCCGGTATCCCCGTAACATCGTCGTGGATACCTATTCCATGGAGGAGGCCCACGCGGACGCGGTACATGCCGCTGTGGACGGCGTGCTGGCAAAAGAGGGAGAACAGGCGGAGAACCTGCTTCACTACCGCTATCTGGACGTATCGGGCATTCTTAACGGAGATCGGGTGACCTTTGATGAAAGCGCCCTGACCGGCTGGGATCTGGCCGGCGTGTGTCAGATGTTTATCGTTCCCCTGGAGGATTACAACCGCCTGATGGGAACCTCGGAAACGCTGGAGCCGGACCAGGTGCTGCTGTACAGCACCAAATCCGAATATTCCCATGACACCATTACCCTGGAGGGGATCGGAAGCTGGCGGGTGAAGGAACATCTGTCCTCCTTTGAAAACAACGGCGTTGATTCCATGCAGATCTTTTCGTCCCTCTTCCTGTTTGTCCCCGATATCGAGGTGATGGAGGGTTATTTTGACGCGATGGCGGAATCCTACGGGGACACCCGTGCCTACAAGCACGACTATCTGGGCTTTGATCTTGCCTGCGATGATGAGAAACAGACCGCTATCCAGCAGGAAATTACCCGCGCTGTTGAACAGCTGACATCAGACGGCAATGAGTTCCCCATGGTCAGCATCGAGGGTGTGGCCCGGGAGCGGGCGGGATTTTACGCCCTGTACGGAGGGCTGTTCTTCCTGGGAATCCTGCTGGGTATCGTCTTTATCATCGGGGCGGTGCTGATCATGTACTATAAGCAGATAACGGAGGGATATGAGGACCAGGACCGTTTCGACATCCTGCAGAAGGTAGGCATGACGAAAAAGGAGATCCGCCGCAGCATCAATTCCCAGGTGCTCACCGTGTTTTTCCTGCCGCTGCTGATGGCGGGGCTTCATGTGGCCTTTGCCTTCCCGCTGATTTCCAAGCTGCTGGTCCTGTTCAATCTGACCGACACCCTTCTCCTGATCGGCATCACGGCGGGGTCCTTCCTGCTTTTTGCCCTGTTTTACGTGGTGGTTTACCGTGTGACTTCCCGCGCCTATTTCCGCATTGTCAGCGGCGCAAAGGAGGGGTGACCGGTGGCGAGACGGTGGTGCCTGGTTCTGGCAGCGCTGCTGATGGCGGCGACGCTTGCCTCCTGCCGCTGGGAATCGGAGGATATGCAGCGGGTCGTGGACGGGTATGAGGCGCTGGTCTCCGCAGTGGGAAGTTTTCAGATTACCAATGACCGGGAGCTGATCGGCAGCCGGATGCGGGGGACAGACGCCTATACGGGAAGCTATACCGCGGATTGTCAGGATGCCGACGGACGCGATGTGATCTTTGGCGGCGCTTCCATCCGGACCCGCCGGCTTCACCTCACCGGGCAGGTGAGGACGGAAGCGGGAACGGCCCGTCTTAGAATCCGCCTGGGGGAGGAGGCGCAGTATTGGGAGCCGGATGAAAACGGCTGTTTCGATATACCGCTGCTCCTGAGCGGCGGCGGCAATTACATCATGGTGGACTTTGAGGGTTTCAGGGGTACGGTGGAGTTGACCGTGACCGAGGAATAAATCCCCCCAGGGTCTAGGACAAGACGCCTGCGGTACGTATTTTCCCCGGAATACGGGGAAGGCCGTGAAGCCGCGAAAGGCCGGGGCAGCTTCGTTTCTCCCGCTTGATCCGTATCTTTTTCTTTCCTTCGGCAACACTATTCCCAGGTTTTATGGAAACGAGAGAGAAAGAAAAGAGGGAATACCATGCAAGCTTTTTCCATTGAGAACACCGACGCCCTGGAGATCATTGATAGCCGGGGCACTCCCACCGTCAAGGCCCGCGTTGTGCTGGAGAGCGGGGCCTGGGGGGAGGCTGCTGTGCCGTCCGGCGCCTCCACCGGCATCCATGAGGCGCGGGAGCTGCGGGACGGGGAGGCCGGACGCTATCAGGGCAAGGGCGTGTCCCAAGCGGTGGAGAATGTCCGCACAGCCCTGAAGGATGTCCTGAGGGGAAGGGATTCCCGGGATCAGGAGGAGATTGACCGGATCATGATGGAAGCCGACGGCACCCGAAACAAGGACCGGCTGGGGGCCAACGCGCTGTTGGCGGTTTCGCTGGCCAATGCCCGTGCGGCCGCTGCGGCTCAGGGAAAGCCCCTGTACGCCGCTCTCAATGGAGGGCAGGGACGGGTGCTCCCCATCCCGATGATGAATATCCTCAACGGCGGGGCCCATGCCGACAACAATGTGGATATCCAGGAATTTATGATCCGGCCTCACGGCGCCCCCTCCTTCCACGAGGGGCTGCGCTGGTGTTGCGAGATCTATCATACCCTGGGCAAGTTGCTCCGGCAGCGGGGACTGTCTACCGGTGTGGGAGATGAGGGGGGCTTTGCCCCCAACCTGGAATCGGACGAGCAGGCCCTCCGGCTAATTCTGGAGGCGGTGGAGACCGCGGGGTATCTGCCCGGGGAGGAAATTTCCCTGGCGGTGGATGCGGCCTCCAGCGAGTGGATGACGGCGGAGGGGATATACCGTACTCCCAAGGGGCAGAAGACGTATACCTCCGAGAATCTGGCGGCCTACTGGGAGGACCTGGCGGGGCGGTATCCCCTGGTTTCCTTGGAGGACGGCATGGCGGAGGACGACTGGACGGGGTGGCGTATCCTGACTCAGCGACTGGGCGGCCGGATGCAGCTGGTGGGGGACGACCTGTTTGTCACCAACGTGGAGCGGCTCCGCCGCGGGATAGAGGAGGGGGCAGGCAACGCGATTCTGATCAAGCCCAATCAGATCGGCACCCTGACGGAAACGGCTCAGGCTATGCGGCTGGCCTCCGAGGCGGGATGGAACGCCATTCTCTCCCATCGCAGCGGGGAAACGGAGGATCCTGTCATCGCGGATCTGGCGGTGGCGTACAATGTGGGCCAGATCAAAGCGGGAGCCCCCTGCCGCAGCGACCGGGTCGCCAAGTACAACCGTCTGCTCGAGATTGAGCGGGAGCTGGGGGAGCGCGCCTGTTATGGTACCACAACCGGAAAATAAGTGGTGGGCATATGAGAAGGGAGAGGCGAAATCGCCTCTCCCTTCTGACTATACGGATGCGTCAAAATTCGCGGCTTTCATAGAGCTTGATGGAAAGAAAGGCCGAAAGCCCGAAGAGGGAGAGAGCAGCCAGAGGGAGGATCAGCAGCAGACAGTCCATCCAGGTCAGCAGGAGATTCAGAGAGATTTCATCGCCCAGCATGGCGGCCAGCGCGGCGCCGTTTCCGCAAACCACCACAATCAGGATCAGATACCAGATCCGCCCCTTTTCCATCCCCAATTTGAACAGGAACGGATAGGCCAGCGCGGAGTACAGAATCCCGATGGAAATCCCGACGGAGGTGAGCATCACGCTGACCTTCATCGCTTCCGGATCGTGTTTGAAAAGCAGGACGAGGAGCAGGTAAAGCACCCCGTAGAGGAAGAGGGAACAGAAGCTCAGCAGGTATTTGCTCAGCACCAGATCCCGGCGTCGAAAGGGCATGGTCAGGGCGTAGCGTTCCCATTTGCTCTGCTCATCCAGGCCCATGACCGTCATGGGATACATAGCGGAGAGCAGGAAGGCAAAGATGGCAAAAAACTGGGAATCATCAGATAGAGCCGAAACGGCCAGAAACACCGCCGGGACAAAGAGAAGATACCGGCACTGTTTCCAGATCACAAACCAGTCCTTGAGCAGCAAGCCTTTCATATCAGTGTTCTCCTTTCGCCAGCAGCAGAATGATTTCCTCCACCGTGGGGGTGTCCAGATGAAGGGAGGCGGGGACGCGGCAGCGTTCCACCAACGCCTCCACAGCATAGTCGGATTGACGGATTCCCCTTACGGCGGCGGGAGGAAGAGAGTCCAGCAGACTGCGCGGGCCGCGGAGCAGGCCGAAGTGCTCTTTTAACCGGTCCTTTTCCTCGCAGAACAGCAGACGCCCCTTGTGGAGAAAGGCGATGTAGTCGCAAAGCTTTTCCAGATCGCTGATGATGTGGGAAGACACCAGAATGGAGTGATCCTCCTCCCGGGTGTATTCGTAGAACAGATCCACGATCTCATCCCGCACCATGGGGTCCAGCCCGCTGGTGGCCTCGTCCAGGATCAACAGCCGGGCCTGATGGGACAGGGCCACAGCGATGGCCAGCTTCATCTTCATTCCCCGGGAAAAGTCCTTGAAGGATTTGTTTTCGGGAAGGGAGAAGCGCCGGATATACTCGAAGAAGCGCTCTTCCTTCCACCTCCGGTAAGCGTTTTTCATCACGGCGTTAACCTGCCGGGCGGTAATCCCTGCCGGGAAATAGGCCTCATCCAGCACTACTCCCAGCTCCTCCTTGGTACGGGAAAAATCGGTTCGATTGTCCCGGCCTAGTACCTGGATTTCGCCGCTGTCCCGGCGGATCATGTCTAGGATCAGCTTGATAGTGGTGCTTTTTCCCGCTCCGTTTTCTCCCACCAGGCCCAGAATGCAGCCGGCAGGCAGCTTCAGGGAAAGGTCATGAAGCTGAAATCCTGGATAGGACTTGTTCACGTTTGTCAGTTCCAATGCGTACACGGCACTTATTCCCCCTTGAGCAAGTAGCGGAACATCTCCAGCAGCTCGTCGCTGTTCAGGCCGCAGGCGGCGGCCAGGGATTGGATCTGCTCCATGTGCTGTTCGATTTCCTTCAAATGGGCTTCCCGGATCAGCTCGGTGTTCTGCTCCGAAACAAAGCAGCCTTTTCCGGCAACGCTGCAGAGAAAGCCGTCCTTTTCCAGCTCGTCGTAGGCGCGCTTGGTGGTGATGACGCTGATGCGCAGATCTTTGGCCAGATTACGGATGGAAGGCAGCGCCTCGCCGGGCTGAAGGACCCCGGAGACGATCTGGTTTTTGATCTGCGTATAAATCTGCTCGTAGATCGGTTGTTCTCCCGTGTTTCGGATGACAATATCGATGAGGATCACCTCCAATACTGTATATATACAGTATATACAGTATTGCCGCGTTGTCAAGGGGAATAGAAAAAATTTTTAAGAGCTATGGCGCCGGCAGGTTATTATCTATAATAAATGGAAAAATGGAGCTTGCCTCCTTATCCGCCACTCGGTCGTTTCCCCTCTACGCGGTGTGCTCCAAGGCCATGAAAAGAATCGGGTATGTGCTCTTCCCTGCGGGGAAACCTCACCTCCGGCACCGTATATCTGACACAAAACGCCCCCCGGATCCGTTGGATCCGGGGGGGCAGAGAAACCGTTTTCAGTTGTGGTACAGCAGCTCGGTGTAGCTGGGGAACGGCCAGTATTCCGCGGCGGTGAGGCTTTCCGCCTTATCCGCTTTTTCCCGCACGGCTGCCATATCCCTGAGGATGGTATCCTTATAATACAACCCCTGCTGCGTGACATCCGAAAGACGCTGGGCCTTGTGCAGATGGGTTTCCAGCTTGCCCAGACTCTTATGCAGGGCGCTGAGGCAGTCGGAAAGTTCCCGAACAGTCTGAGTTTCCCAATCGCAGGCCAGGTCGGCTGCCAGCGCTTTCTTGTCCAGCGCGGATCGGGTCAGATCACGGAGGTAGGAGGAGACGGCGGGTAAAATCTGCTTGCGGGCCATGTCGATCATGGTCAGGGCCTCAATATTGAGCTTTTTACTGTAGGCGTCCATGAGGATCTCGTACCGGGAGTGCAGCTCGGATACCGTGAAGATTTTATGTTTGGTAAAGAGTTTAACGTTTTTCTCCGCGATAAAGGAGGGGAGGGCATCCACGGTGGTTTTCAGATTCAGCAGGCCACGGCGCTGCGCTTCCTCCACCCATTCGTCGGAGTAGTTGTTGCCGTTGAAGATGATGCGCTTATGTTCCGTGATAGTGCGGCGGATCAGCTCCTGCAAAGCGGCCGTGAAATCCGCCGCCTGCTCCAATTCGTCGGCAAACTGGGAAAGCTCCTCGGCCACAATGGTATTGAGTATGACATTGGGACCGGATATGGAGAGCTCAGAGCCCAGCATGCGGAACTCGAACTTGTTGCCGGTGAAGGCAAAGGGGGAGGTGCGGTTGCGGTCGGTGTTGTCCTTGGGGAAGCGAGGAAGGATATGGACCCCCACCTTCATGTCCTCCTGATCCTTATGGCTGTAGTCATCGCCCTTTTCGATGGAGGTAAGGATAGCGGTCAGCTCATCGCCGAGGAACATGGAAACGATGGCGGGAGGCGCCTCGTTGGCGCCCAGCCGGTGATCGTTGCCCGCGCTGGCAACGGAGACACGCAGCAGATCCTGGTATTCGTCCACCGCCTTGATGACGGCGGTGAGGAAGAGGAGAAACTGGGCGTTCTCCTGAGGGGAATCGCCGGGTTCCAGCAGGTTGATGCCGGTATTGGTGGAGATGGACCAGTTGTTGTGCTTACCGCTGCCGTTGACCCCGTCGAAGGGCTTTTCGTGGAGCAGGCAGGTCAGGCCGTGGCGGTCCGCCACCTTTTTCATCATTTCCATCGTCAGCTGGTTGTGATCCGTGGCCAGGTTGGTATTGGTAAAGACCGGAGCCAGCTCGTGCTGGGCGGGGGCCACTTCATTGTGCTCGGTTTTGGCGAAAATCCCCAGCTTCCAGAGCTCCTCGTTCAGCTCCTTCATGAAAGCTGCCACGCGGGGCTTGATGACGCCGAAATAATGATCCTCCAGCTCCTGGCCCTTAGGCGGTTTATTGCCGAACAGGGTACGGCCGCACAGCAACAGATCCTCCCGTTGCTCGTAGAGTTTCTTGTCCACCAGGAAATATTCCTGTTCCGGCCCCACCGTGGTGGTGACGCGGGTGGCATCGGTGTTGCCGAATAGGCGCAGGATGCGCAGGGCCTGCTTGTTGATCACTTCCATGGAGCGAAGCAGAGGCGTCTTTTTATCCAGCGCTTCCCCTCCATAGGAATAGAACACAGTGGGGATGCAGAGAGTCCCGTCCTTAATAAAGGCGTAGGAGGAGGGATCCCAGGCGGTATAGCCCCGGGCCTCAAAGGTGGCGCGCAGACCGCCGGAGGGGAAGCTGGAGGCGTCCGGTTCGCCCTTGACCAGCTCTTTTCCGCTGAATTCCATGATGACGGAGCTGTCGCCTTCCGGGGAAATGAAGCTGTCGTGCTTTTCCGCTGTAATACCGGTCATGGGCTGGAACCAGTGGGTGAAATGGGTGACGCCCTTTTCCACGGCCCAGTCCTTCATGGCATTGGCTACCACGTTGGCGACGCTGGGATCCAGATGCTTGCCCAGCTCCATTGTCCTGCGCAGCGCTTTATAGGTTTCTTTGGGAAGCCGTTCCCGCATGACGCGGTCATTGAAGACCAGGCTGCCGAACAGCTCCGGGAGCCGGACGCTGGAATTTCTATCGTTCATAGATAACCGACCTTTCTGCTCAAGGATTTCGTATACGTCTGTTACAGAAGGACTACGCCTGCCGCGTCGCAGGCGGCTTTGGTCTGCTCGTCCCAGATGGATACCTGCACCTCGCCGATGTGCGCCTTGCCCAGCAGCAGCATGCAGATGCGGGACTGGCCGATGCCGCCCCCGATGGTCAGAGGCAGTGTGCCGTCCAGTACCATCCGGTGGAAGGGGAGCGCCCGGCGTTCGTCGCAGCCCGCCTTGCTGAGCTGCGAATCCATGGCGGCGCTGTCCACCCGAATGCCCATGCTGGATACCTCGAACGCGCACCCCAGGATATCGTTCCAAAACACAATGTCTCCGTTCAGGGCCCAGTCGTCATAATCGGGCGCGCGGCCGTCGTGCTTGATGCCGGAGCGGAGCTGATCGCCGATCTGCATGATAAACGCCGTCCGGTGCTCCCGTACATAGGCGTTTTCCCTTTCCTTGGGGGTGTACTCAGGATACAGATCCTCCAGCTCCTGGGTGGTGACAAAACTGATTTCCCGAGAGAGAGAAACCGGCAGACCGGGGAAAAGCTCCTTCAGGCTGTCGGCGGTATCGCAGATGGCGCCGACGATTTTCTGTACGGTTTCCCGCAGATAAGCGGCGTCCCGCCGGCCCTCCGGAAGGATTGCCTCCCAGTCCCACTGATCCACATAGATCGAATGCAGGTTATCCATTTCCTCGTCCCGGCGGATGGCGTTCATATCGGTTACTAGGCCGTATCCGGGCTGAAACCCATAACGGTACAGCGCGTACCGTTTCCATTTTGCCAGCGAGTGGACCACTTGGGCAGTGGACCCGGTTTCCAGAATATCAAAGGAAACCGGACGCTCCACGCTGTTCAGGTCGTCGTTTAGGCCGGTGGCGGGATCCAGAAACAGGGGAGCGGATACCCGGGTCAGCTGCAGTGCGTTTTCGAGCTTTACAATGAAACACTTCTTGATGGCGTCAATGGCCTTCTGTGTTTCGTAGAGGCCCAAGCCGGCGGAGGGAACATATCCCTGGGGAATGACTGTCTTGCTCATACGAACGACCCTTTCTGTATTTAGGATGAGGGAAAGCGGCGGCGGAGTAACCCGCCCGCCCTTTTCCCAACAGAAAAAGGCGCCGCGGGGATTGTCCGCAGCGCCTTTGCTGTATGTCGTCACTATACACCGCTTCGGGCGCTTTGTCAATAGGATGTGCAATATTTTTTTTGAAAAAATCAATTCATTAAATATTATACGGGAAAAACCCAGGAAAATTAGCTTATCAGAAAAATATTTTGCAAGGTATTGACATCTAACTTGCACAGTGGTAAGATGGGACCATAGACAAAGACGTCTGTGGAAATCGCACCTTCTCAACTGGAAGAACCGCGCGATTTCACAGGCGTTTTATTGTTTTTTGGCGGCCGTACCGAACATCGGGCGGCGACGGGGAGGAATTGCGATGTTAAGAGAAGGCGAATACCGGAACCCTTCTGGCTGCGCCATATCCGGTATCTTTTCCAAAGAGGGAAAACGGATCGGAGGCGATACCATCATCCGCTCGATTTCCACCATGCACGACCGGTCCAACGGACTGGGCGGAGGATTTGCCGGGTACGGGATCTATCCTCAATATAAGGATTTATATGCTTTTCATATTTTTTACGACAGCCCGGCGGCCAAGGAAACCTGCGAGAAGTTCCTGGAACGGCATTTCGATATTGTCAATCTTTCGAAAATCCCGGTGCGCAAGATCCCACAGATTACCGACGAACCCCTCATCTGGCGGTATTTTGTCACACCGCTCCACGTGAAGCTGGCGGACAGCCAGCTGGATGAGAAGGAGTTTGTGGCCCGTTCCGTGATTCGCATCAACACCGTTATTGACGGGGCCTACGTGTTTTCCAGCGGAAAAAACATGGGCGTTTTCAAGGCGGTAGGATTCCCCGAGGACGTGGGCAATTTTTACCGGCTGGAGGAATACGAGGGGTATTGCTGGACAGCCCACGGCCGGTATCCCACCAACACTCCCGGTTGGTGGGGCGGCGCCCATCCCTTTGCCATGCTGGACTATTCGGTGGTGCACAATGGGGAAATTTCCTCCTACGATGCCAACCGGCGCGCTATGGAGATGCACGGTTACACCTGCACCCTGCTTACCGATACCGAGGTTATTACGTATATCATCGATTACCTGCTGCGCAAAAAGGGGCTGACGCTTACCGAAATGGCCAGTGTCATCGCCGCGCCCTTCTGGAGCACCATCGAGAAAAAGCCGCCGGAGGAGAAGGAACGGTTGACTTATCTGCGCACCGTTTTCGGCAGCCTGCTGATCACGGGTCCCTTTTCCATTCTGCTGGGCTTTGACGGCGGCATGATGGCGCTCAACGACCGGCTGAAGCTACGCTCCATGGTGGTGGGAGAAAAGGACGACATGGTGTACATCGCCAGTGAGGAATGCGCCATCCGCATTGTGGAGCCGGAGTTGGATCGTCTGTGGTCACCCGCCGGAGGCGAACCCGTTATCGTAACACTCAACGACAGGAGATGAGCGTCATGGCCATCGATTTTCTTTATCCGCAGTATGAAGTGGTGCGCAACCCGGACCGCTGCATCGCTTGCCGTGTCTGCGAACGGCAGTGCGCCAACGAGGTGCACCGTTTTGACCCGGAACGGGGCGTGATGAGGGCGGATGACGCCAAATGCGTCAACTGCCACCGCTGCGTGTCCCTGTGTCCGACCCGGGCGCTGAAAATCGTCAAGTCCGACCATACCTTTAAAGAAAACGCCAACTGGCCGGGAGAGGCGATTCAGGAGATCTACCGTCAGGCGGGTTCAGGCGGCGTACTGCTGTCCTCCATGGGCAATCCTAAGCCGTTTCCCGTGTACTGGGACAAGATTCTCATCAACGCTTCCCAGGTGACCAATCCCTCCATTGATCCGCTGCGTGAGCCCATGGAGACCAAGGTGTTCCTTGGGCGGAAGGCGGTTCCTATCGAACGGGACAGGGAAGGGAACCTTATCGACAATCTGCCTCCCCGTCTGGAGCTGCGGGTACCAGTGATGTTCTCTGCTATGTCCTATGGATCTATCAGCTACAATGCTCACGAGAGTCTGGCGCGCGCCGCTCAGGAACTGGGAATTTTCTATAATACCGGTGAGGGCGGCCTGCATGAGGATTTTTATGCCTACGGTCCCCATACCATTGTTCAGGTGGCCTCCGGGCGATTCGGCGTGCACAAGGATTATCTGGAGGCCGGAGCTGCTATTGAGATCAAAATGGGCCAGGGCGCCAAGCCGGGGATCGGCGGCCACCTTCCCGGCGCCAAGATTGTGGGGGACGTGTCCCGCACCCGGATGATTCCGGAGGGGTCGGACGCCATTTCCCCGGCACCCCATCACGACATCTACTCCATCGAGGACCTGCGTCAGTTGGTGTATTCCCTCAAAGAGGCCACGGAGTACAAAAAGCCCGTGATCGTGAAGATCGCAGCAGTCCACAATGTGGCCGCCATCGCCAGCGGCATTGCCCGCAGCGGGGCGGATATCATCGCCATCGACGGCTTCCGCGGCGGCACCGGCGCCGCACCCACCCGAATCCGAGACAATGTGGGTATCCCCATCGAGCTGGCCTTGGCCAGTGTGGATCAGCGCCTGCGGGAGGAGGGGATCCGGGACAATGTTTCCATCGTGGTGGGCGGTAGCATCCGCAACAGCGCCGATATCGTCAAGGCCATCGCCCTGGGGGCGGATGCGGTGTATATTGCCACCAGTGCGCTGCTGGCGCTGGGCTGCCACCTGTGTCGGAGCTGCCACGCGGGCAACTGCAATTGGGGCATCGCCACCCAGCGTCCGGAACTGGTCAAGCGTCTGAATCCCGCTATTGGTTCCCAAAGGCTGGTGAACCTGGTGACAGCCTGGGAACACGAGATCAAGGAAATGATGGGCGGCATGGGCATCAATTCCATCGAGGCACTCCGCGGCAACCGGCTGATGCTCCGCGGCGTGGGACTGAACGAGCGTGAGCTGTCCATTCTAGGGATCAAACACGCCGGCGAATAAGAGAGGCCGGGAAAAGCGAGGGATAACGGTGAAACGAATTTATGTCCGGGAAGAATGGTGCCTGGGCTGCCATTTGTGCGAATATTATTGTGCCTTTGCCAATTCGGGAAAGGATGACATGGCGGCGGCGCTGAAAAACGTGACCATCCATCCGCGGATTCAGATCGAGGAGAAAAACGGCGTCAGCTTTGCGGTATCCTGCCGCCACTGCGAGGAGCCGCTGTGCGTCAAGAGCTGTATTTCCGGTGCCCTGTCCTCTCATGACGGCCTCATCGAGGTGGATGTAGGGAAATGCGTGGGCTGCTATACCTGCATTCTGGTCTGTCCCTATGGAGCGATCATGCCGGCGGAGGGCGGAGGCGTTGTCCAGAAATGCGAGCTCTGCGTGAAAAACGCCGGAGGCATACCGGCCTGTGTAAGTCATTGCCCCAATCAGGCCATTGTGTTTGAGGAGCGGGAGCAGAAGGAGGGGACGGTAGCATGAGCCGGTATGTCATCATTGGGAATTCAGCGGCCGCTGTGGGTTGTGTGGAGGGAATCCGGCAGCAGGACAAAACGGGCGGCATCACCCTGATTTCCACCGAACCGCATTTCACCTATTCCCGTCCGCTGATCTCCTATCTTCTGTGGGGCAAGACGGACGAGGGGCGCATGAGATACCGGCCGGCGGATTTTTACCAGAAAAACCGGTGTGAGCTTCTGGCTGGTCGGACCGCCGTCCGGATTGATACACAGGAAAAGAGCGTACAGCTGGATGACGGGCGGCGTGTGTCCTATGACAAGCTGCTGGTGGCCACCGGTTCCCGGCCGTTTGTTCCGGCGATGCCGGGATTGGAGAAGGTCCCACAGCGGTTTACTTTTCTATCCCTGGACGATGCCCGCCGGCTGGAAGCGGCGCTGACACCGGAGGCCCGCGTCCTCATCGTGGGGGCGGGGCTGATCGGCCTCAAATGTGCGGAAGGGATTTTCGATCGGGTGAGGAGCCTGGCGGTAGTGGATCTGGCCGACCGCGTCCTGCCCAGCATTCTGGATGAAACGGGTTCGCGTCTCGTCCGGCAGCATCTGGAAAAGAAGGGCATCCGGTTTTATCTCTCCGACAGCGTATCTTCCTTTGAAGGGAACACGGCGCGCCTGCAAAGCGGTGCGGCGGTGAATTTTGATCTGTTGGTGATAGCGGTGGGAGTCCGTCCCAACGCGGAGCTGGTCCAAGAGGCCGGCGGGACTGTAAACCGCGGGATCACAGTGGATGCGTATGGCCGCACCAGCCTTCCCGATGTGTACGCCGCCGGTGACTGTACGGAAACCACCGATATCGCTTCGGGAGAGAGCCGGGTGCTGGCCTTGCTTCCCAATGCTTATATGCAGGGGGAAAGCGCCGGCACTCATATGGCCGGTGGGACAGGGAAACCTTATGACAGGGCTATCGCCATGAACGCCATTGGCTTATTTGGCTACCATGTGCTGACAGCCGGTGTTTACACCGGCGATACCTATGCCGTGGAGGAAAACGGTGCATATAAAAAGTTGTTTTATCAGGACAACTTGCTCAAGGGTTTTATCCTCATCGGACAGGTGGAGCGTGCGGGAATTTACACATCCCTGATCCGCAACCGCACGCCGCTGGATTCACTGGACTTTGAGCTGATCCGGGAAAAGCCCCAGCTGATGGCATTCAGCCGTCGGGTGCGCGCCCGGGCGTTATCCGAACAGGGATAGGGAGGGATTGTCATGACAATTGATGCACAGGGCCTGCATTTTCAGCCTCTCAACGAAGCGGTTCGTTCCGCCGGGAGCTCTCCGGTGGTGATTGAACAGTGCGTGGGACAGCGGTACATCGGCAGCGGCCTTTCGGAGAAAACCATTGAGATCAACGGAACTCCGGGAAATGCACTGGGAGCCTATCTGGACGGGGCGGAGATCGTGGTGCACGGCAATGCGCAGGATGCCACCGGCGACACGATGAACGAAGGCACTATCTGTATCCACGGCTCTTCCGGTGACGCCACCGGCTACGCCATGCGCGGCGGCAGTATCTGGGTCCGCGGCAGCATCGGCTACCGCGGCGGCATCCATATGAAGGAATACCGGGAAAAGAGTCCCCTGCTAGTGGTGGGGGAGACGGCCGGCAGCTTTCTGGGCGAGTACCAGGCGGGCGGCACTATTGTGGTGCTGGGCCTGCACTGTGAAGCCGACAAGCCGGTGAGCAATTTTTGCGGCATGGGGATGTACGGTGGCCGGATCTATCTGCGTTGCCGCCGTCCGCCGTCCGGACTGCCCGACCGCCTGCTGTGTGCGGAGGCGGATGAGGAGGACCGAGCTTTCCTTCGTCCCATTCTGACGCGTTTCTGTGAGCTTTTCGGGGAATCCCTGAAGGATGTGGAGGCCCTGCCGTTTTACCGTATCACGCCGGACAGCCGGAATCCATACAAGCAGCTTTATGTATCCAATTGAAAGGGGGAGAGGCAATGCTCAGCGATACGGCGCGGGAAGTGCTGGACTTTGTCCGGGAAAACGATGTGAAATTTGTTCGTTTGGCCTTTTGTGATTTGTTCGGACGTCCAAAGAATATTGCCGTCATGGCGGATCAGCTCCCCCGGGCCTTTGAGCAGGGGATCCCCTTTGACGCCTCGGCCGTGCCCGGTTTCGGGGGAGCAGATGGCTCCGATCTGCTGCTGGCACCGGACTGTTCCTCCGTTGCCATTATGCCGTGGCGTCCCGCTCAGGGACGTGTGGTGCGGATGATCTGTTCCATAAACAATCCGGACGGGACACCCTTTGAGGCGGACGGCCGGTATCTGCTTCGGCTGGCGGCGGACCGTGCGGCGGAGATGGGCTATCTTTGCCGTGTGGGGACGGAATGTGAATTTACCCTTTTCAAAACCGATGCCGACGGTAATCCCACTGAGGAGCCCATGGATCGGGGAACCTATGGGGATGTGGCACCTCTGGACAAGGGGGAAAATATCCGGAGGGCCATCTGTCTTGCATTGGAGAGTATGGGCCTCTGTCCCGAGAGCTCCCATCACGAGCAGGGGGCGGGACAAAACGAGATCGACTTTCGCTTTGCGGAGGCTCTGACTGCCGCCGATCATATGACCACCTTTCAGACGGTGGTAAAAGCCATTGCCATGGGCAACGGCCTTTATGCGTCTTTTCTCCCCAAGCCTCTGGCCGGTGATAGCGGAAACGGCCTGCACATCAATCTTTCCCTGTTGCAGTGCGGAAAAAATATTTTTCAGCGGGCTCCCAGCCACTGTCCGGAAGCGGAGAGCTTTATCCAGGGGATTCTGAACCGGGTGCGGGAGATCACGGTGTTTCTCAACCCTCTGGTTAATTCCTATGCCCGCTTCGGCTCCTTTGAGGCCCCACGTTATCTGACGTGGTCCCATCAGAACCGGTCCCAGCTCATCCGCATCCCCGTCTCTTTTGGGGAGGACAACCGCATGGAACTGCGCTCTGCCGATCCGTCCTGCAATCCCTATCTAGCCTTTGCGCTTCTGCTTCATGCGGGTCTGGAGGGAATCGAGCAGAAGGTCGCGCTGGAACCGCCCTGCAACCGTTCTCTCCCGGAGGAAGAGGAGGGGCTGCCGTGCCTTCCGCGAGATCTGGGTGAGGCCATTGAAGCGGCTGAAAACAGCGATTTTCTCCGTCGGGTCCTGCCGGATTCAGTGGTACAAAATTATCTGGCGGAGAAAAGGCGGGAATGGACAGCTTACAGCGCCGCCGATCCGCGGGACTATTTTCTCAGCCGCGAATTCCGGCGTATTTGAAGCCGGTTAATGCATTCTGCTGAGGCAGGTGAGTGGATGGATAAGATATTGGTGGTTTCTTCCCTGTCCAGGGGGACGGAGGTGTTGACCTCCTATCTGGAAGGGGACGCGTATTCCCTTCAATATGCCGCCAGCGGCGGGGAGGCGCGCAGGCGCTTGCTGGAGGAATCGTTTTCACTGGTGATCATTCTTGCCCCGCTGAAGGACGAATCGGGAATTTCTCTGGCGGAGGATGCTGCAGGGGGAACAGCGGGGATTTTGCTGGCGGTAAAAGCGGGGGAGCAGGAAGAGCTGGCCCATCGCCTGACCGGACACGGGATCTTCGTTTATTCCTTTTCCATGGGCAAAAGGATGTTTGAATATGCCGCTCAGCTCCTGCTTGCCGTCCACCGCCGGCTGGAGGCCTCCCTTCCCCAGAAGGAAAAGATGGAACGGCGAGTGGAAGACATCCGGATTGTCAACCGGGCCAAATGCCTCCTCATCCAATACCTTCATCTCAGCGAGGAGGAGGCGCACCGGCTGATTGAAAAGCAGGCCATGGACAAACGGAAAACCAAGCGGGAAGTGGCGGAAGAAATCCTGCGCCACTACGAAATTGAATAGGAGTGACTGTCATGCTGTGGGCCTTTACAAAGATGCAAGGGTGCGGCAACGACTATATTTATTTTGACTGCTTCGATCGGGAGTTCCCGCAGCCGGAAGAAAAGGCAGTGATGCTGTCCCGCGCTCACTTCGGCGTGGGAGGGGATGGCATCATCCTGATAGAACCGTCTGATACGGCCGATGCGCGCATGCGGATTTTCAATCAGGATGGAAGCGAAGGCCGTATGTGCGGAAACGGCATACGATGTGTAGGCAAATACCTTTACGACAGTGGAAGGGCAAAAAAAGATGTCCTGCGCGTAGAGACAAAGAGTGGGATCAAAGTCCTGCAGTTGTCGATAACTGATGGAAAGGCGGAAAGCGTTCGGGTGGATATGGGCCCTGCCTCTTTCCGGGCGAAAGACATCCCGGTGCTGCTGCCGGAGGAGGAGGCGGTGGAGGTACTGCTGGAATGTGGCGGAAAAAGCGAACCTGTCACCTGTGTTTCTATGGGAAATCCGCACTGCGTCCTGTTCCGCAGCGATGTGCAGCATCTGGATATCCAAAAGGAAGGTTCGGCTTTTGAGCACCATCCCGCCTTTCCGGAGCGCACCAACACGGAGTTTGTCCAGATTCTGGACCGGCGGCATGTGCGTATGCGCGTCTGGGAAAGAGGTAGCGGCGAAACGCTGGCCTGTGGAACCGGCGCCTGCGCCAGTGTGGCGGCAGCGGTGCGATGCGGCTATTGTGACGATGGGGAAGAGATTACGGTTCATTTGTTGGGCGGTGATTTGAAGATCGTCTACACGCCTGCCACCGTCTGGATGGAGGGGGAAGCCCGCACCGTTTTCCGGGGCGAAATCGACTTGTAACAGCCAATAACTTTCGTATGACAAGAGGTGCCAACATGAAAATCAACGCACATTATCGCCAGCTGGAGGAAAGCTACCTGTTTTCTACCATTGCCCAGAAAGCGGCGGCATACCAGCAGGAGCACCCGCAGGCACGGCTGATCCGCATGGGGATCGGGGACGTGACCCGGCCTCTCAGCCAGCATGTGATTGATGCTTTCCGCGCAGGTGTGGAGGAACAGGGGAAGGTGGAAACTTTCCACGGTTACGGCCCGGAGCAGGGGTATCCCTTCCTGCGGGAGGCTGTGCAGGGCTATTACCGTTCCTTCGGTGTGGAGTTGGAGCTGGACGATATCTTTATCAGCGACGGTGCCAAAAGTGATGTGGGCAATATTCTCGACTTGTTTGACCGGGACAACCTTGTGCTGATTCCTGACCCGGTTTATCCGGTCTATCGGGATACCAATCAAATGGCGGGACGGACCATAACCTATCTGAACGCCAACAAGGAAAACGGCTTTCTGCCCCTGCCGGACCGGACTCAAAGAGCCGACCTGATTTATCTTTGTTCTCCCAACAACCCCACCGGAGCGGCCTACAGCCGGGAACAGCTGGCGGAATGGGTGGCCTATGCCCGGGAGCAGCAGGCGGTGCTGCTTTTTGACGCCGCGTACGAAGCCTTTGTACAGGAGGATCTGCCCCGCAGCATTTTTGAGATCGAAGGGGCGGAGACCTGCGCGGTGGAGTTCTGTTCATTGTCCAAAACGGCGGGTTTTACAGGAACTCGCTGCGGATATACGGTGGTGCCCTCCGCCCTGATGCGGGACGGCATGTCGCTGCGCAAAATGTGGCTGCGCCGCCAGACCACCAAGTTCAACGGCGTTTCCTATCCGGTGCAACGGGCCGCTGCCGCGGTCTTTACAGAGGAGGGGCTGAGGGAATGCCGGCGGTCCCTCCGTGTGTATCAGTCCAATGCCCGCCGGATATCCGATACTTTGGAAGAGCTGGATATCTGGCATGTGGGCGGGAAGAATTCCCCCTATATCTGGATGGAATGCCCCGGTGGGCGCTCCTCCTGGGAATTCTTTGACGATTTGCTGGAACGGGCGCAGGTCCTCGGCACGCCAGGCAGCGGATTCGGCCGCAACGGGGAGGGCTTTTTCCGCCTGACAGCATTCGGCACACCGGAGGATACGGCAGAGGCCATGGAGCGGTTCCGCGCCGTTTACGGCCGGTGATATCGGGCGGAAAAAGGGAGCGAGTGTTCATGCAGGGAGAGCTACACGAGGAGTGCGGCGTTTTCGGCGTTTATCACCTTCCGGGTGCCGCCAATCTGACCTATCTGGGGCTGCACGCCCTCCAGCACCGGGGACAGGAGAGCGCCGGAATTGCGGTCAGCGACGGGGATTCCATACGCTGCCGGAAGGGCCACGGCCTGGTGACGGAAGCGCTGTCTTCGCAGAAACTGGCGGAGCTGAGAGGGGAAAACGCAGTGGGGCATGTGCGGTATTCCACCGCTGGGGGCGGCGAATGGGAGAATATTCAGCCGCTGCTTGTGCGTGCCAAGATGGGCAGCCTGGCGGCCGTGCACAACGGACAAATCGCCAACGCCCGCGAGCTGAGGGAAGAGCTGGAGGAGCAGGGAAGTATTTTCTCCAGCAGCAGTGACAGCGAGATTCTGCTGCATTTGATCCAGAGAGGCCGGGGTAGCCTGCTGGAAAAGCTGCAGGACGCCTGCCGACGGTTGGAGGGCGCTTTCGCTTTTTTGGTGCTGACGGAGCAAAGCCTGTATGCCATACGGGATTGCAACGGGCTCCGTCCTCTTTCGGTGGCCCGCCGGGGTCAGGGGTATTGTGTAAGCAGCGAGAGCTGCGCCTTCCATTTGATAGAGGCCGAGGAGGTCAGGGAGCTAGAACCGGGGGAGATATTGAAATTCACCGCCGGCGGAATGGAGTCCCACCGATATACCGCGGATACCCGGCACCGTCTCTGCGCCATGGAATATGTCTATTTCGCCCGGCCGGACAGCGATATCGAAGGGCGGAACGTCCATTCCCTGCGCCGGCGCACCGGGCGGCTGCTTGCTCGCAGGGATAAGGACCTGAAGGCGGACATGGTGGTGGGGGTTCCCGATTCCTCCCTGTCTGCCGCCATGGGGTACAGCGAGGAAAGCGGCCTACCTTTTGAAATGGGGTTGATAAAAAACCGCTACGTGGGACGCACCTTCATTCAACCCACCCAGGAGCTGCGGGACAGCGGCGTCAAAATGAAGCTGGCCGCCAACCGGTCGGTGGTGGAGGGGAAACGGCTGGTGTTGCTGGACGATTCCATTGTCCGTGGAACCACTTCCCGGCGCATCGTCCGCCTGCTGAAGGAGGCTGGAGCGCGGGAGGTCCATCTGCGCATCGCCTCACCGCCGCTGCGCTACCCCTGCTTTTATGGGGTGGATATTTCCACGCAGGAGGAGCTGATCTCCGCCAGGCTAAGTGTTCCGGAGCTGTGCCGGTTTGTGGGGGCCGATTCCCTCCGTTTCCTGACCGAACAGGAGATGCAGGAGGCTTACGGAGGAGAGGATTTTTGCTTTGCCTGCTTTGACGGGCGGTATGTAACCCGCGTGTAGCCCTTAACGATAAAGAAGAACGGTACGGATGATTCCGTACCGTCCTTCTTTGCCCTTCTGGCCGTTCCGGATATCGATCCGGTTTCGAGGGCAGGTATCCTTAGGCGGCGGAGGGATCAGCCTCCTCCGTATAGCGCACTTCCTGACCGATGGCATTGATAGGATCGATCAGCTTCCCGTCGGCGGTGATTTCCAGATGCAGGTGGCTGCCTTCCAGGGATTCGCAGGGAATCTCGGACAGGTTGCCAATAATATCGCCCACCTTGACCGTGTCGCCTTCCTTTACCGAAGGGGTGACCCCGCAGTACCGGGACTGTATGCCGAATCCGTGGTCAATGGTGATGGTTTTGCCCCAGAGGGGATCCTCTTCCAGGTCTTGGATGGTACCGTCGGCTAGGGCTTTGACCGCTTGGCCGTCGGAACCGACGAAATCCACGCCGTTGTGGACGCGCCAATCGTTCATGGTTTTAGAATATACCGGCTGATCGTCGCTGAACGAGCCGCACACTTCATTTGTCAGCGGAAGAATAAACAGGTCGACGGAAGTGGCGCCGGTCTGAATATCCGGTTCCGTGGTGGTTGCTGTGGTTGTCGTGGTGGTTTCGGAGGGGGCGGTGGTGCTTCGATCGTCAGGGATACCGGTGACCGGCGTATCTACCGCCTTATCTGTGGTGGAGGAGGTGGAGGGAAGGGTAGGATCCTCCTCTCCGGTATCGATAGGAGGGGTATTGCTCATAAACGTCGTGACCGCCACACCGCACAGGGCCACAAGGCAAACTGCCAGTGCGACATAAAATCCCTTTCCCTTAAAAAAGGCTTTTATTTTGGATTCACCGTCAAAGTGTATTTTACCCATAGGACTACCTCCGTTCTGCCGAATGATGGCTGTGGTAGTATTCTGGGCAAAAAAGCGGCGGTTATGCCGCAGGGATAAAATTATTTCCGGCAGCAGGTGAGTACTGCCAGCTTACCACCTTTTGCCTGCAAGTTTTGTCGTTTTGGTTGCCGAAAAAACATCGATAGAAACGGTTAATACCGGATATTTTGACAAAAGATTGGACAAAATGAAAGAAAATTAAAATGTACTTGCAAAATGCGGCGGCATATACTAAAATGACAGATAGTTTGACAATATTATGCATTTGACGAGAGGGGATCGTGGCTCATGGCGGATCTGACCAACATGACGAAGGAGCAGCTGGAAGCCCGGCTGGCAGCTTTGGAGGCCGCTTACGACGATTATAAGGCGCGAAATCTGAAACTGGATATGTCCCGGGGAAAGCCGGGACCGGAACAGCTAGACCTGAGTATGGCTCTGCTGGACACAGTCAATGAGGATAACGGTGCTGTGACGGCGTCTGGTGTGGATACCCGCAATTACGGTATGCTGGAGGGCATTGCGGAATGCCGGAAGATGTTTGCCGAGCTGTTCCAGGTGGAGCCTGAGCAGGTCATTGTGGGCGGAAATTCCAGCCTGAATATGATGTTTGACTATATCGCGCAGGCTTATTCCCACGGCGTTTGCGGCGGCGCGCCCTGGTGCCGGGAGGAAAAGGTGAAATTTCTCTGTCCGGCGCCGGGCTATGACCGGCATTTTGCCGTTACTGAATACTTCGGTTTTGAGTTGGTCACGGTGGATATGACCGAAGACGGGCCGGATATGGATCAGGTGGAGCGCCTAGCAGCCGATCCCGCGGTCAAGGGGATCTGGTGCGTTCCTATGTATTCCAATCCGGACGGTATCACCTATTCCGATGAAACCGTCCGCCGCCTGGCCGCAATGGAGACCGGTGCTCCGGATTTTCGGATCATGTGGGACAACGCTTACGGGCTGCATCACTTGACCGATACGCCAGACACGCTCCTGGATCTGTATAAGGAAGCGGCGGCTCACGGCCATGAGGACCGGGTGGTCATGTTTATGTCCACATCGAAAATATCTTTCCCCGGAGCAGGGGTGGCGGCGCTGGCGTCCAGTCCTGCCAACATCGAGGATATCCGGCGCCGCCTGTCCTTCCAGACCATTGGATATGACAAAATCAACATGCTGCGCCATGTCCGCTTTTTTGGCGATGCTGAAGGGCTCCGGAAGCATTATGCCCAACACGCCGCCGTTATCCGACCGAAATTCCAGGCGGTGCTGGAGGCTTTGGAGCTGCATTTGGGCGGCAAGGGCATCGCCCGGTGGAAAAAGCCCAACGGAGGGTATTTTATCAGTGTTTTCCTGCTGGATGGATGTGCCAGCGAGACGGTCCGCCTGCTGAAGGAGGCAGGGGTTGTGATGACCGGCGCAGGCGCCACCTATCCTTATGGCCGGGATCCCCGTGACAGCAAC
Organism: Candidatus Avimonas narfae; assembly: GCA_904395335.1. Classification (GTDB taxonomy): domain Bacteria; phylum Bacillota; class Clostridia; order Oscillospirales; family Acutalibacteraceae; genus Avimonas_A; species Avimonas_A narfae. The sequence continues at coordinate 65,193 of CAJFNR010000034.1, forward strand.
ATCCGTATCGCACCCACCTATCCTTCGTTGGAGGAGATCCGTACCGCTTCCGACCTTTTCTGTATCTGTGCAGAATTGGCCTGCACCCGGAAATTACTGGAAAAGAAATAAGGACAGCGACAAGCAGGCCGGCGATGCAGCCGGCCTGCTTTTTTCTTGCTTTGTTTCGATGAAAACTGCTAAAGGGACGGGGGAAAAGATTGACATTTCTATCGGAAGCACCTATAATATAGGCTATTGGCGCATGGCCGCATCGCGGTCTGCAAATAAGCATTGGGGGATAAGCCGATGAAGCGAACAGCAAAACCCGTGTTCTTCATCGTGGCCCTGTTGATTCTGGCGTTGGGGTATACGTCCATTTTCGGCATCTATTCCAACTACGGTGACAGACGGGACACGTGGATCCGGGGAGCATCCGATATCCGTTTCGGTATCGATATCCGGGGCGGTATCGATGTGACCTTCGGCCCGGAGGATGAGTCGTTGGAAGTGACCGATGATCAAATGCAGCAGGTGCAGGACGTCATCTCACAGCGTTTGGTTTCGAACAACATCACCGATAACGAAATCTACACCGATACGGCGAACAAGCAAATCATTGTCCGGTTCCCGTGGAAAACAGATGAGCAGGACTTTGATCCGGAGCAGGCCATTGCGGAATTGGGTCAGACCGCTGTGCTGGAGTTCCGCAAGGGAACAGAAACCGAAACGGTGACGGAAGAACAGCTTAATGAAGAGACTGGCGAGATGGAAGAAGTGGAAGTGGTTCGCCCCGTCGGCGAGTTGGTACTGACCGGTGACGATGTGGAATCCGCCGCGGCTATGTACGATACTTCCAGCGGCACCAGTAACCCGGAGCCGGTTGTCGAGCTGACGCTGAAGGCGTCCGGTACGGAAAAATTCTCCGCAGCCACCGAGGAACTGCTCAGCACCAACGGCATTATTTCTATCTGGCTGGACAACGAGCAGATATCCGCGCCTCAAGTCAATGCCCATATCACAGACGGCAAGGCGATCATTTCGGGCGGCTTTACCTCCTTCTCCGAAGCGACCTCTCTGGCGAATTTGATCAATTCCGGTGCGCTTCCCTTCTCTATTGAGGTTAAAAGCTTTAATACCCTGGAGCCTTCGATGGGCGAGCGGGCGCTGGATCTGATGGTGATGGCCGGGATCATTGCCTTTGTCTTGGTTTCCGTTTTTATGCTGGTCTATTACCGACTGCCCGGTTTTGTGGCCGTGATTTCCCTGGTGGGACAGGTAGCGGGTTCTATTGCGGCAGTTTCCGGTTATTTTGGGTTCATTCCCAGCTTTACACTAACACTGCCCGGTATCGCCGGTATTATCCTGTCCATCGGTATGGGTGTGGATGCCAACATCATCACCGCTGAACGCATCAAGGAACAGATCCGGCTGGGCAAGACCATCGACGGCGCCATTATGGCCGGCTCCAAGGAATCCTTCTGGGCGATTTTTGACGGCAATATCACGGTGCTGATTGTGGCTGTCGTGCTGATGGGTGTTTTCGGACCGCCTTCCGGTTTCTGGGCGACGATACTGAAGCCCTTCCTGTTCTATTTCCCGGCGGCGACCACCGGCTCGGTATATTCCTTCGGCTATACCTTGTTTGCCGGTATCATCTTCAACTTTATTATGGGCGTTACGGCTTCCCGTTTGATGCTCAAATCTATTTCCCGGTTTAAGTTCCTGCGCAAACCGTGGCTGCTGGGAGGTAAGAGAGCATGAAAAAGGAAATCAATTTTGTCGGGAACGCCAAAAAATATTTGTGCGTGACCCTTGCAGTCCTGGTGTTCGGCATTGTTTGCAACATTATTTTTGGAACGCAGCTGGACATCTCCTTTAAAGGAGGCACCCTGCTGAAATATACCTATGTCGGGGATTTGGACGAACAGTCCGTGTCCGATTTCATAGGCCAGCAGCTGGGGATGGAAGTTGAAGTTCAGCTTTCCTCCAACGATTTGACGAAGGACACCAACCTGCTGACCGTGACAGCAACGGAGGATATTTCCCTGGAGCAGAGCACAGCGTTGGATGAAGCGCTTACCGCCCAGTATCCGGATCAGCAGCTGGTGCTGTCCAATTCCAATTCCCTCAATCCCTCTATGGGACGGCTCTTCTTTATTAAGTGCCTGGTAGCAATTTTGCTGGCCTCTATTTTCCTCGTGATTTATGTGGCGCTGCGTTTCCGGAAAATCGGTGGCTGGACTGCCGGTGTTATGGCCGTGCTGGCGCTGCTTAACGACGTACTGGTGGCGTATTTCGCCTTTGTTGTTTTCCAGATTCCGCTTAACGACAACTTTGTAGCGGTGGTATTGTCCATTCTGGGTTATTCCTTGAACGACACCATCGTGATATATGACCGGATTCGGGAGAACCGCCGGATCATGGATAGCAAATGTTCCATTGCCGAGGTGGTCAACCGCAGCATCAACCAGTCCTTTACGCGGACCCTGAATACCAGTATCTGCACCTTTATCGCTATTGCGACTGTGGCGGTGGTGGGGTTGATATTCAACCTGGATTCCATCATCAGCTTTGCGGTCCCGATGATGTTTGGCGTGATTTCCGGTTTCTATACCAGCGTGTTCCTGTGCAGCCCCCTGTGGGCCCGGTGGCAGCAGCACATTCTGGATAAAAACCAGGCCAACAAGGCGCAGAAAAAAGGATCCTCCCCGAAAAAGCAAAAGGCGTAAAATACAGATATCAGCAGAATAGGGGCCTTGTTTAAGGCCCCTATTTTCTTTGGAAACTCTTGCAATCCGCTATAGAAATTCCTTCCATTTGATGACTTCGCCAAAACGGAGGTTGCTTTATGCTGGCATTTGAAAAATTGTGTACGCTGCTTGCCAAACAAAACGGAGTATATGCTGCGGCAGAATTTACAGACCATGGAGTAAGAGAAGAGACGTTTTTGCCCTCGGCAGGTGCGCATAATTGCTATTCCATTGCCAAATCCTTTACCTCCTGTGCCTTGGGGATCCTGGAGGGGGAAGGAAAATTGCGGGATACCGACCGGTTGTTTTCCTATTTGGAGGCTCCTCATGACGAAAGATGGGATGAAGTCACTCTTCGGGACGTGTGCCTGCATAAAACCGGTACCCCTGCCGAAGCCAATATCGATATCGATGTCGAGGATTTCTGGGCGGAAGGAAAAACCGATTTCTTACAGTATGTTCTTTCCCAGCCGCTGTTATATGAGCCGGGGGAGGGGCCGTTTGTGTACAGCGATATGAATTATTACCTGCTTTCCCGTGTGGTTGAGCAGGTGACGGGAAGAACTACAGCAGCTTTTTTGCAGGAAAAGCTTTTCAATCCCCTTCATTTTCGCGGGAATGCCTGGGGCACCTGCCCACAGGGGCATACACTGGGGGGAACAGGACTGTTTTTGCGTGCCCGCGATCTCGCTGCCTATGGGTATATGCTGGCGTGCGGTGGGGTTTATGAGAGTCGCCGCCTTTTGCCTCAGGAGTGGATCGAAAAGGCAAAAGGGGCGCCAGGAACTTATGGCTACGGTTTTTTTAACACCCCCGACAATTCCTATTTTGTGGCGGGAGGTATGTATGGACAAACGCTGTATGTTTTTCCTTCCACGCACAGCGCCGTGGCCATTCAAGGCCACGGGGTTCAAACGGAGGAAGTGGATCATACCATTGTTCCTCTGTATCTGTAAAAATTAAGGAAACAAAACCGATACTTGCTTAAACTGCGTCCCCATAAGGGAGTAATTGTATCTTGCAGGACAGCATGGCATTTTGCTATGTTGTCCTGCTTTTTTGCTGTTCCATGGGATATTTGCTATCTGCCTAGGTTCTTTCTGCAACACACAAGTTGTCCATCCCTTTCCCTTATGTCTTTCCTCTTATTTATCAACATAAACCTGTACTTCATAATTCCATTGTAAAATGCCTGATACAACAATGAGTTGTACCGTAAATTTCGGTTCTATGCCATATTTTGTTTGAGCTATGTGGATTAACTCGCGCAACATTGGCTCTCTATTTTCTTCAGTGCAGTTAGCGCATAGGTATTTTCCTTTTGGCAATATCTTTAATCCATCTATATTCACATAATGAATACAGACAGCAAAGAGCCTATTGATTCCGTTTTCAGTGTATATGCCTGCTAAATCCTCAAATTCAAACTGGTCTTTTAAGGCAGGAGTCACTTTATCATAGAAATGGTCGAGATAATTCCAAAGGTTGTCAAGCGTTGGCACTTCTAAGGTATCGGAAAGCAAAATAACACGCTCTGAAAAATCTCTGATAAAGGTGCTGCCGTTGGGAGTTTGTTGCATCTGCAATTTTCTTTCATAGTCTGCTTTTGCCAACTGGATTTTGGCTTTACTGTATTGGAGTGCTGTTATTTTTTCATCAGCCCTTTTTTCTGCTTGCGCTAAAAAGTCCACAATTTTCTCAAGATCGTCATATTCTAAAACTTGTTTTATCTCCTGCAAAGGCAAGTCCATAAGCTGTAAAGCCCGTACCGTATTCAACCGAACAATGTCCTGTTCGGTATAATAACGATAATTGGTCCATTCGTCTTTTTTGCTCGGCTTCACTAATCCGATGCGGTCATAATGCCGCAGCGTTTCGCTTGTCGTATGGACAGCTTTAGCGGCTTCTCCAACTGAAAAATATTTCTTCATTTCTATTTTCTCCCATTGACTTTTGTGTTACACAAAGGTTTATCATTCATTTTAGCACAGGGTATTGCGAAAAGCAATGGACATTCAATGATGTTTAGGAGGAATGGCTGCATGATTGAACTCAAACAAGTAACAAAGCAGTATGGGCAAGCCACCGTACTAAAAAACATTACTTTGTCGATTGATGAACCGGGCATTTATTGCTTGCTTGGCAGAAATGGCGCAGGCAAAACAACGCTTCTTAAATCCATTGCCGGGTATCAAAACATTACACAAGGCACGATTGAAGTTGACGGTAAGATAATTACAACATCCACGCTGGATACAGGCGTTAGCTATATTGAAAACTTTGCAAAGCATTTTAATCTTCCGGTACGGAAACTGCTGCGGATTGCTTCCGAAGTAAACCCCAACTATGATGATGACTTTGCTTCGGAAATGATGGAGCGTTTTGAGTTGGACGGAAAAAAGAAGTTCCATCACCTTTCTCTCGGTATGAAGACGATGGTTTCAACCATTATCTGTTTGGCCAGTAATAAAGAGGTCATTCTTTTAGACGAACCTGTCCTCGGCTTCGACGCCATTATGCGTGTGGAGTTTTACGATATGCTGACAGGGAGTTTTCAGAAACATCCTCGGATTATTATCGTATCCACCCACATCATTGAAGAAATCGCCAAGGCGATTCAAAAACTGATCATTATCGACAAAGGAAACGTCCGTTTTTTTGATACATTACAATCGGTTGAAGCAAAAGCATTTTGTATCAGCGGAATGCAAAAAGACGTGGAGGCTGCAACCCGAAACCTGAATATTATCGGTCAAGATACTGTTGGAGGTCTTATAACTCGTTATATCTTTGACGCCCCACCGGAACAAACTGCTTCATTGGAAATTCATCCACTGTCTTTACAGGATTTCTTTATTCAATTGGTGGGACATAAGGGAGGTATAAAAAGGTGAAAGCTATTTTTGCGATCGTAAAGCGATTGATTGCCAGCAATACAATCAGTTTCATTATTACGGCTCTTGTAGTACTTTGTGCCACCTCTTCAGGTGATGTTGTTTTAAGCAATGGAAATTATACGTGGCTGCTTGCTGTCTTAACCCCATTCTTTTTTGTGTTTTATGATTTCAAAAAGTTAATGCATTTGGGCACGAGCAAAAAAGATTACTTTATCGGTTGTCTAATCTGCTATGGGTTCTTGGCGTTTTGCATTTCCCTTGTCAATACAGTCATACATCTATTGATTGACCCCCTGTATTCAGCGCAAACAGTTATCAATATGATGGACGTGTGTAAATGGACGAAAAACGGGATTGTCGTCGCAGGATTACAGCAAATGTTCTTTTTGCTGCTTGTTATGATTTTCCTTCATGTGCTGTTATCTATGCAGTCACATTGGTATGGGTGGCTAACCGACGCAGTATTCGTTGCCATAATTTGTGTTTTTACACCGTTTGCACCATTGCGCGCTATCTTGGCTGGATTTTTTCAGATTATCATGCTTAACGGCAATGCGGTCTTGCACATTTGCATTTGTCTGTTACTAAGCGCGTCATTATCTCTTGGAGGACTTATGGTCTTAAAAAGAAAAACTTTATAGACAGAGGGATGGCCATGATTCGGATAAAGGCAGTTGATGCACAAAATATATTAGACGTGTGCGATTTGACAACAATTCAAGATAGCATTGGCACGACAAGGGAGGCACATTTTTGCTGCAACGCCGTTTCCATAGCGGAAACCAAATACAATTCCGAAATGTACCCCAATGCAATCTATAACAACACGGTGCTCATTGGTTTTTTTATGTATCAGCGTGCAGAAAATCAAGCCGATACGGCAACCATTTGCCGCTTTATGATAGATGATAGATTTCAACACAAAGGTCTTGAGAAAAAAGCCTTAGAGCATATTTTGAGAGGTTTAAAAATTCAAGGCGTTAAAAAAGTATTGTTAACAATCGATAACGCTAATGAAAATGCGAAGGAGCTATATCTTTCTTTCGGCTTTCAATTTACCGGGAAGTTTGATAAAGCCGGGCATTCCTACGAATTAAAGCTGTAAATCCAATCTGCTGAATATGGAGGAGTAAAATGAAAAAAAGAATTTCACTTGCATTGTGTCTTGTGCTGGGCAGTCTTGTCTTGGGGGGCTGCTCAAACAGCAGCGAACCGTTTGAGGAAAAAAGCTATACGCCGGATACACAGATCAATGAAATCAATCTTGATGTACGAGATAGAGAAATTGAGGTGTCGTTGTCCGAGGACGAACAAATCCACATACAATATTTTGAAAATAGTAAAGAGCATTACGATATTTCCGTTTCCGACGGAAATGTATTGACTATGGTAAGTGTAGGCAATAAAGAGTGGATGGATTATATTGGGGGAAAGCCCTCTGCCGAAGATCGGAAATATTACTGCAGATACCGGACGCACTTTTAGACACTCTTATATTGTCTACGACTAACGAAGATATAACCCTTCCAGCAGTGGCTATAAAAGAAAGTATCAGCCTTACCTCTAACGGAGGAGACATTGCCTTTGGAAATTTAGATGTCGGAAACGCCCTATGCCTAACGGTTAAAAACGGGGACATTTCAGGAACGGTTATCGGAGGTTATGATGATTTTGCCATTCAATCCGAAATCAAAAAAGGCGGGAGTAATCTGCCGGACAATAAAGATAGCGGAGAAAAAACGCTAAAGGTATCCAGCAATAACGGCGATGTCAATATTGAATTTCTAAAAGGCGCAAATGGATAAACCGCTTGCGCCCTCAAAAATGATTTTTTATCAGAGTAGAGAAAGCGGGCAAGAAACCGTTAGGCTTCTTGCCCGCTTTTCATCGCACCTGTTGGCCATCGGTGGTTGGGTTTTCCAAAGTTAAGTACGATCACTTTTCCTTCGGGCATTCGCGAACCATTTGCCGGTAATCCAAAGGGACATAGCCGAAGCGCTGGTACAAACGTATGGCACCTTTATTTTCCTCTTCTACCTCCAGACGGAAACGGGCGGCATCGCGGTAGGTGTTTTCCAGTTCCTGCAGCAGTTGGCTTCCCAGTCCGTGCCCGCGAAAAGCTTCACGGACGTAGGCTTCTTCCAACCAGACGACGAGGCCTCCGACCTCATTGGACCAGCTCTTGGCCGTCAGGGCGTATCCGGCAGGCTGGCCTTCCCAGTCCAGCAGATAGCAGTCCACATAGGGACTGCCGCTGAGTGCCTCGCGAATAGTGGCGTCGAAATAGCTTTCAGGAACCGGATGCAGCACGGCAGGGGAGGAATAGAATTCCATCATCATTTTCCGTATCAATGTGGCGTCGGAATCGGTTATTTTACGAAACAAGCGAATCATCTCCTTGGTTTTGCGGGCTACCGCCCTCCTCCGGCGTCTGGGGCACCGCTTCTGGGGAATTGTGTCCGGCGGAGGAACGGAGATTTTTCCTTTTCAAAAGCAGGGAATATATTTTCATTCCGGCCAAGCTCACAAGGCCGGTTACAGCAAAAATCAGAACGGCCATTCCGTAATTCTGGTTACTGATCACATCGCCCCCTATGGTGGAGGACACCACCGAAGGAACGCGGGCAATGGTGCTGATTACCAGAAATTCCGACAGGCGGATGCGTGTCAGACCGACGAAGTACGTTAGGACGTCTTTGGGGGTTCCCGGAATGAAAAACAGCAGAAAAATCAAGCGCTTCAGCTTTTGTTCGCTGTTGATAAAGCGAAGCTGGTCGATTTTTTCCCGGGAGACAAACATCTCCACCAGCTTGATGCCGAAAAGCCGGGTGAGCAGAAAAACAAGGCAGGATGCAGCGGCGGCTCCCGCCACGCAAAGGAGGGTGCCTTCCACGGCTCCAAAGGCGTATCCTGCCCCCACTTCTACCAGTTCGCCGGGAATGAAGGCGACCACCACCTGCAGGAATTGCAGGCCGAGGAGCACCAGGCGTCCCCGCCAGCCGTAGGAATCGATGTATTCCTTGAAGTGCTCAGGTGAATCAGCGTACTGGAGGATGTTCCGGCTGACAAAAACCGTCAGCCAGATGGCTAATCCCAGCACCACGGCCAGGGAACACAGGCCGTAAATCCTTCTCCGGCGGAGCCGGTTCTTTTTCTCCTGATGTGTTTCCTGATTCGATAAGGGCTTGGCCATAATCGCTCCACTTCTTTTCATACGGAACCTCCCGCTTTGCTCGGGCAAAGCCAATCTCTCTATAGGTTCAGTATAAGTCGAAGAATGAAAATCATACGAAGAAAAATCTTAAAATCCTCTTATGGTTTGCCGAAAAATCGGAAAAGCCGCGGAAAAGAGCAACATTTCCCGCGGCCGACCGATTCTGTTTATTTTTTCAAAAACCGTTGGTATGCGGCGCGGAGTTCTTCGGCGGTTTCCTCGGGACAAGTGGGATTGCAGTGCGCCCAGGCCCCTGTTTCACTGGAAGCATTGTATTTGATTTTATCCGCGCTGCGCATCGGCGGATAAAACGCAATATGGAAATGGAAAAAGTCTGAGGTATCAGGGCCGTTGACCGGCTCATTATACAGGCACATCATATACGGGAATTTATATCCGAACAAGCTATCCAGCATACCGGTGGTGTTTTTCAGCGTTTCCGCCAGGGCAAGACGCTCTTCTTCGTTCAATTGGGATATGTTGGATCTGTGCTGGTTGCTGATGATATAGACGCCGTAGGGATATTCCGTGAAGAAGGGGAGAAAAACAGTGAAATGTGCATTCTGGAAAATGATCCTTTTTTGAAAGGCGACCTCCTGTTCCCGCATCTCGCAGAAGAGGCAGCGGCCCTTTTCCCGATAATATTTTCCAGCGTTTTCCACTTCCAGCTCCAGCTTTTTGGGCAGGAAGGGATAGGCGTAAATCTGACCATGTGGATGGGGCATGGTCACCCCAACCACTTCGCCGCGGTTTTCAAAAATAAAAACGTATTTGATTTTTTCATCCCTGCTGAGCTCCTGGTACCGCTCCACCCAAAGATCCACCAGCTTGCGGATGTGCTCCACCGGAAGCTCCGGAAGGGTGATGGTGTGCTCGGGGGAATAGAGGATGACCTCGCATTTGCCGTAGGCGGGGGCCGTTTCAAAAAATTCGTTGGCTACCGGGTCGGGCTCCGGAGGGGTTTGTGAAAGCGCAGGGAAATCGTTGTCGTATTTCAGGACATCGTAGTGATCCGGCACCCTGCCCGATCCGGGGCAAAAGGGACAGAAATCCTTGGGCATCTGCGGACGGGCCTGCCGATTGGAGGCGATCATGATCCAATCGTTGGTCAACGGATGTTTTCTGAGCTCAGCCATGCAAAACCAACCTTTCTTAAGCTCACGCGATTTACGATTAACAATTAGGCATCCAGCTCCCGGAGCTTTTGTTCCAGTGAGATACCGCCCCAGGGGCGGATAGACAGGTCATAGCAACTCCCTTCGCCAAAGACCTGCTCCATCGCCGCCCGGAAGGCGTCAATTTTTTCCGCAGGGACAAAATTCTGTGTGGTACCGCCGAAACCGCCGCCGTGAACGCGCCACGCGCCGCAGTCCCTAAGCTGGGACTGCGCGATGCACAGGGCTAGGGAAAGGCCCTGGAAACGCACGTCAGAAGTGGTATATACATTCTGGAGATATTCAAAGGAGGAGTGACCGGATTCGATCACCAGCCGTTTGAAGGCGTCGAAATCGCCGGATTCCAATGCCGCCACCTGCTGTTCCACCCGGCTGTTTTCACTGAAAAAGTGAAGGGCGCGCAGGACAGCGCGGTCGCCGTGGGAGCGGCGCAGGCTATCGATATGCTCCAGAACTTGGTTGACGCTGATCTCCCGCAGGTAATCGGCCCCAAAAAAACGGGCGATGGCCTTCATCTCTTCCGGAACGCTGGCGTATTCATGGGTGAGATCCGCGTGGTTTCCTCCGGTATCCACGATACAGAGGTGGTACCCGCTGGAAGTGAAGTCCGTATGGACGGAACGGATAGCGGGATTCTCCACATCCTGAAAATCGATGGTGATGATACCGCCCACCGAAGAGGCCATCTGGTCCATCAGCCCGCTGGGTTTGCCGAAATACACATTTTCCGCATATTGTGCCGCCTTGGCAATCTCCACCGCACTGATTTCCCCCTGATTGTACAGATGGTTCAGAATGGTGCCGGTCAGCACCTCAAAAGCGGCGGAGGAGGAAAGACCGGAGCCCTTGAGTACATCGGAAGTAGTGTAGGCATCGAAGCCGCCGAAAGCGTATCCCTCCTGCTGGAACCGGGAAACCATGCCGCGGATCAGCGAAGCCGAATGATTGGCTTCCTCATCCACCGGATCCAGTGCTCCGCAATCGATCACATCCATAGGATATCCCTTGGATTGAATACGGATCCGGTTTTCAGCAGAATAGGCAGCTACCGCAATCACGTCCAGATTGACGCTGCCGGCCAGGACACGGCCGTGATTGTGATCGGTATGGTTGCCGCCGATTTCGGTGCGTCCCGGAGCGGAAAACAGATACAGGTCATCGTCTCTGCCGAAAGTGGCGACAAAAGCGGATATGGCTTCTGTATACCGTTTTCGCTGGCGGGCAACGCTGTCCGCGCCGTAAAGCCGGGTGAAAAGCCGGTCGTATTCACCGGCTGCTATACGTGCCGTGAGCTGTGCGGCCGTGTTCATAGATTCTCGTCCTTTCTGCTGTGGGCTCGACGCCCCGGCGTACAGGAAAGCATGCTCCTGCGCCGAGGATAGACTTGTTCTATTACCTATTGTATAGAAAGGTGTGGGGGAAGCAATCCTTGAATTTGTCATTTATATGGACAATTGTTGCAATATCGAGTACAATATAAAAGAAAAGACGAAAAAGAAACGAGGAAGGAGGCGAGCAGGGTGGATCGTCTGAGGCATTCGTTCAAAGATACCCGCCGGGAAAATCTCAGCTTGGCGGTGTACAGCACCGGATATGAAAAATGCGATCCCGGCTATGCCTGGGGCCCGGCCCTGCGGGATCACTATCTGATTCATTATGTGGCCTCCGGGAAAGGAACCTATTGCTGTCACAAGCAGCGCTATCCGCTGGAACAGGGCGATCTATTCCTGATATCCCCTTCTCAGATCGTCAGCTATTGTGCGGACAGCGAGGATCCCTGGGAATACTATTGGGTGGGCTTTAACGGCACCGAAGCCAAACGACTGCTGTATTATACCGGCTTTTCCTCCGAGAGGCCGGTCATCCGTTTTTCGGATTCGGAAGCCATCCGGGACAGTCTGTTGCGCATTTACCGGTCGGGGGGAAGCTCACCAGGGGCGGATGCGGAGATGGTGGGCTATCTGTATCTGTTTTTGGCCCGTCTGATACAGAAAAACCGCGACCGTCCCGCTGCTTATGGCACCCGTGAGTATCTTCCTCAGGCCTTGCGGTATATTCAATACAATTATGCCAACGATATCGGCGTAGTGGATTTGGCCCGGTATGCAGGTGTCAGCCGCAGTCAGCTGTACCGGGCATTCATGGCCAGCTTTGGCCTTTCGCCCCATGACTATCTGCAGAAATACCGTATCAATGAGGCTTGCAGCCTTCTGCGCCGGCGCGATTTTACGGTAGCGGAGGTGGCGGGTTCGGTGGGATTCAGCGATCCGCTGTACTTTTCCCGAATCTTTAAAAAGCTCAAAGGCCTTTCCCCCTCCGACTATCAGCGCCGGGAGGCGGAGCAGGATGCCGCGGGGAGAAAGGACATTGATTGACAAAATCGAAGAGGCTCCCTATAATGAAATACCAGTGATTGGTGTGGCGGTAAGAGGTGGAGTATGAGGAAAGCGGTGGGGAAGACCATAGCCAAGGGATTGGGATTGGCGGCGCTGGATGCAGCGACTGTCTGGCTTTTGTTTGTCCATTGGGGTGTTCAGGAGCGGATGATGCGGATTCCGCTCCTGGTATTTGTGTTTTTCTCCCTCTTTATGCTTCATCTGTTTGCCCTGTTCCCGCTCAAATGGAAATGGAAGATGCACATGCGCTCTTCCGCATCACTGTGGGGAGTATCCCTGGTTCATTTCCTTCTCCAGCTGGCGGCGGCTTCTGTCACTGGCGGCGGCCGGGGAAGCGGCCGGTGGTACCTGGTACTGGCGATGGTGTTGCTGGCTTTGTATATCATTGTCTCCATCAGCCTGTACATGTCCGGGCGTTCCGAGGTGCTGGAGAAAGGTTTTGGGCCGCAGGCCGTTACCTATCATCAGGTTCAGATGATTCTGCTGAATATGGAGAGTGCGATCTCCGCGCTGGAATCTCTTCTGGAGCCCCGCCAGTATGAAGCGCTGCGCCGGGGATATTCCTCCCTGCGGGAGAAGATTGGCTTCACCACACCCTTCGGCAGGTATTTTGTGCCCGCCGTTGTAGAGATGGAACAGGCCATTTCCAATCGGTTGGAGGAACTCCATCAAGACTTGGAAAAGCTGAGCCGGCTGGAAGATAAAGGGCCGGCGCTTGAAAAAATTGAAAGTGAAATGCAAGCCATTCTGGGTTTGATTCGCAGCCGTGAGCAGCTGATCAACCAGGAAACGGTGGGATGATCCCACCCGGCAGGAAGGATGAAGGCGATGTCGAAAAAAGGCGCATCTGAGGAACGCAATCTAATGCGGGAGAATGTACAGCTGGCATGGAAGGTTTATCTGCGTTCGGTGCTGGCTTTGATCCTTAGCTTTTTTCTCTATCTGTCCATTTCGTTTATGGTGTCGGCTTTTGGCACCTCCTCCATCGGATATCAGGTGATGGAGTTGGGGGAGGACGGGCAGTACCATGTGGTTTCCGTCCATTATTTCAGCGACGATACTACCGCCGCCTCTGGTGAAGGAACCACCGCCGCCGATACGGGAACGACAGCGGAGTCCGGGACGGAAACCGTTGCTTCAGAAACTGCCGGATCCACCGAAGAAACCGGTGGAACACAGGCGGATTCCACCGATGGGGGAGCGACCAGTACATCCACCGCTCCCTCTCAGGTTACCCAGTATCTGCGCAGCGAATTGTCGCCCGGCGTCGAGCTGTTCAGCGATGTGCTCAGTTCCATCCTTATGGTGCTGATCCTTATTTCCGTCACCTATACGGTTTTGTCCAAGGAAGGGGATCGGGACAGCAATGCTGTCCAGTTCGGCCACATGGCCTATGATCCTCTGCGTGGCCTGAAGGTGGGGCTGATGGCGGCGGTACCCTCCATTCTTTCGTATCTGTTCCTCATTGTCAGTAAAATTACCGGCTGGGTGCCGCAATATGTCTCCTTTTTCCGCCTGACCAATATGCCGTTTTTGCCGTTGTTTAATCATTTGACGCCTTCCGCGGTATCATCTGCCGCCGATGTTTCCTGGCCGGCGATACTGGTGATGGCAATTTCGGTGATTGTGGTGCCCCTTTCTTGTATGATCGGTTATGTAATGGGGTACCGGCATATTTCCTTGTCGGAAAACCTGGTGTACAAAAAGAAGAGCAAGAAGAAATAACCCGTCTGCGCATACGCCCCCGTACCGTTTCATAGGATGGTTCGGGGGTGGTTTTCTTGAAGCCCATGAAGAAAAAATGGTTTTCGCTGACACTCAAGGCAGCGCCGGCGGTCATCGTTTCCTGTGTTTTGGTGCTGGCGGGCTGTTTTGTGTACCAGTCCCGGGGAGCGGTAACGGCAGATACCGGGACGGAGTCGTCGCCCTTTATTCTGATCGATCCTGGTCACGGGGGAGCGGATGGAGGCGCTGTGGCGGCGGACGGTACTGCGGAAAAGGACCTAAATCTGGCTATCGCCGGTTCTTTGTCGGATATGCTCCGGATCTGCGGGTACTCGGTGCAGATGACCAGAGAAACCGATATCTCTATACATAGCCCGGAGGCCAAAACCATCCGGGACCAAAAAATCAGCGATATAAAGAACCGTTTGCAGATGTATGAGCAGAGCCGCATGACGGTGAGCATCCACCAGAATAAATTTGCGCAGTCGCAGTATAGCGGCACGCAGGTATTTTATTCAGGGAACAATCCAGACAGCCAAAAGCTGGCGGATGCCATTCGTTCCTCCGTAGTGGAGACGCTGCAGCCGGAAAATACCCGGGAGCTGAAAAAGGCAGGGAAGGATATCTACCTGCTGAATAAAACCAGCGTTCCCGCCGTTATCGTGGAGTGCGGTTTTGTATCCAATGCAGAAGAGTTGAGCCGGCTGAAAACCGGTGAATATCAAAAACAGATGGCCTGCGCCATTGCCTGCGGCATCCTTTCGGTGTAGGAAAGGACCTCCGGGCGGGCCTGGAAAGGGAAAAACACTATGCCAGCCAAAAGCAAAACTGTATATGTCTGTTCCGAGTGTGGGATGGAGCTGCCCAAATGGGCGGGAAAATGTCCCGGCTGCGGACAGTGGAACACCATTCAGGAGGAGATCCGGAAACCGGCTGGGGCGGATAGGCGTTCGCCGGTTACTTCCCGCGCGGAGGTACGCACCCTGCAGGAAATCCATCCGGAAGGGGAGGTACGCGACCATACCGGACTGCGGGAACTGGACCGTGTGCTGGGAGGCGGTATTGTCCGTGGCGCTCTGATGCTTATCGGCGGCGATCCCGGCATCGGAAAATCCACTTTGCTTTTGCAGATTTGCGGGCGGCTAGACCCGTCCCGCAAGATCCTCTATGTGTCGGGAGAGGAATCGGAGCGGCAGATCAAGCTGCGGGCGGATCGTCTGGGGGTGCACAATCCGCAGTTATATGTGCTGTGTGAAACCGATGTGGATACCGTCCTGGAAGCCATGCGGACGGAAAAGCCCGACTTGGTGATTATCGATTCCATCCAGACCATGAATCTGGAGGAGATCGCCTCCTCCTCCGGCAGTGTCACCCAGGTACGGGAATGCACCAATGCCATCATGCGTCAGGCGAAGAGCAGCGATACACCGGTGTTTATCGTGGGCCATGTGAATAAGGACGGGGCGATTGCCGGACCCAAGGTGATGGAGCACATCGTGGACTGTGTGCTTTATTTTGAAGGGGATGCCCACACCAGCTATCGGATGCTGCGCTGCGTCAAAAATCGGTACGGCTCCACCAACGAAATCGGCGTTTTCGAAATGCGGTCGGAGGGGCTGTGTGAGGTGGAGAATCCTTCGTTGATGCTGCTGTCCGGCCGGCCGGTCAATGTCAGCGGTACCTGCGTCGTCTGTACGATGGAGGGGACCAGGCCCCTGCTGGCGGAGGTACAGGGGTTGGTGTCTCCCACCGGTTTTGGCAATCCCCGGCGAATGTCCACTGGCTTTGATTATAACCGCCTTTCTTTGTTGCTGGCGGTGCTGGAAAAGCGTTCCGGATATTTCTTCTCCAATCTGGATGCTTATGTCAACGTAGTCGGAGGACTGCGGCTGGATGAACCGGCGGCTGACCTGCCGGTGGCGCTGGCGCTGATCTCCAGCTTGAAGGATACCCCGGTGGGAGAAGGCATTGTCGCTTTTGGAGAAATTGGATTGGCAGGGGAGCTTAGGGGGGTCTCCAATGCGGAGGCCCGGGTCCATGAGGCTGCAAGGCTGGGCTTCACCCGGATCCTGGTACCCCGGCACAACCTGTCCTCGCTGAAGGATGTGGGTGGGATCGAGGTGGTGGGCGTCGGTGACGTCCGTGAGGCATACGCCGCTTTGAACTGATACCATAACGCAATGGGAACGGTCCGGCTGACGGGCCGTTCTTTTAATTTTTCAACCGACTGGAAGGAACTTGAAACATATTTCGGCCCCTGTTTTCAAAGAATAGACAGGCAGGGGAGGAATGATGGGAATGAAGCGTTACGGGATTTTATTGGTATCCACTTTGCTGCTGGCGATGGGGATTCGTGTGGCGGGCAGCCTGGTTCGGGAGGAGGTGCCCGTGGTAGAGTATCGGGTGACGCAAGCGCAGACGGTGGAAGATCGGGTTGTTTGCTCAGGGAAAATCGAATCCGCGCAAAGTGAGAAGGTTTATGTCAGTATGCCCTGCATTGCCGGAGAGGTATATGTCCAGGCGGGAGACGCTGTAAAAAAAGGACAGAAGCTGTTTTCCGTGGACGTGGGAGCTACGCAGCAGGTTCTG
Organism: Candidatus Avimonas narfae; assembly: GCA_904395335.1. Taxonomy (GTDB): domain Bacteria; phylum Bacillota; class Clostridia; order Oscillospirales; family Acutalibacteraceae; genus Avimonas_A; species Avimonas_A narfae. The sequence goes on from CAJFNR010000034.1 coordinate 81,921, forward strand.
GCGGCTCTGGGAGAAAGCGTCGGAGCGCTGGCTATAAACAACATAGAAGAGGAAATCACTTCCCCGGTGGACGGTATTGTGACGGCGCTGAATGTCGTTCAGGGGGAGGCGGCGGAGCCGGAAGAGGCCTGTGCGGTCATTTCCTCCAGCAGTGCATTGCAAGTGGCGGTAACGATAGGGGAAAAGGACATTCGCAAAGTGCAGGAGGGACAGGAAGTACACGTCAGTGGCATGGCTTTTGATCAGGAAAATTATGCCGGTACGGTAACGTATCTTTCCCCATCGGCACGTCAGCTGGTTTCCGGTACCACCACCGAGACGGTGGTGGACGCTGTCATTACGCTTCAGGAGACGGATGCTTCCCTGCGCCCTGGCCTGACGGCTAAGGCGTCGATCGTCACAGGCAGCAGCCCCCATGTCATTCTTGCCGCCTATGAGGATGTGCTCCAGGATGAGGAAGAAAATGAATTTGTCTTTGTCTATCAAAGAGGACGAGCATATAAGCGGGTAATCGAAACAGGCGCGGAGAGAAGCGAAGGCTTTGAGGTGCTGTCAGGCCTGGAGGAGGGGGAAACGGTGATTTCAGTACCATCTGAGGAATGGCGGGACGGCCAGCGCGTTCAGCTTGCCGGCCGGGAATAGGAGGTAAACTATGGGCGAAATCCTTCGCTGTGCCATAAAAAGCCTGTCGAGAAAGCGGGCGCGCACCTGGCTTACCGTCTGCAGTATTGCAGTGGGCGTCACCATGGTGGTGATCGTCTCCTTTATCAGCTCAGCGGGCAAGTCCGTGGTCAATGAGGAATTGGAAAACATGGGAATCAGCGGGCTATCGGTGAGCTGCGGCACCGGACAGGCGGGGCTGTCGGAGGACAATCTGTACTCCATCCGAAATCTTGCCGGTGTGGAAACTGCTATGCCCCTTATGATTGAGTATTCCACCTCTCAGCTTCGGGATACTTCCAACAGTACCCTGATCTGCGGACTGGATTCCGGAGCCCGCCAGGTGATTTCGCTGGAGCTAAAGCACGGACGCCTGATTAGCCGTGGTGATGTCCAGGCAGGAGCCATGGTCTGTGTGGTGGACGAAACAGTGGCCTTGGAGGCCTACAGCCGGGAAAATATCACCGGAAAAACCATCGATTTGCAGATTGGCGGTATGACCGAAACCTTTACCATTATCGGAGTAACGGAAGCGGGAAGCAGCCTGTTGCAAAATGTGGTGGACCTGATCCCTGGGATGGTCTATGTCCCCTACACTACCCTGCAGAATCTGACCGGACGGGACAGCTTTGATCAGATCGCTGTCAGAGTGGGAGAGGGAGCGGATGTGGAACGGGTGGAATCCAATATTCTACACACCCTGGAGGGTTCCAGCGGCACGGACGGCTACCGCACGGACAATCTGGCGGCACAGCGCGATCAGTTGACGGGGCTGATGGATATTGTCACAGTGGTGCTCACCGTCATCAGCGGCATCTCTCTGGTCGTTTCCGGCCTGGGGATTATGACCATCATGCTGGTGTCGGTAAATGAACGAACCCGGGAGATCGGGACGAAGAAAGCCATCGGCGCCACGAAAAAACGAATTTTGATGGAGTTTCTTACAGAGGCGGTCGTGATTTCCCTGGGAGGAAGTGTTTGCGGTATCCTTTTAGGAAGTGCGGTTTCGGCAGCCGGTCTCTTCTTTTTGGGTGCGCCTATTCCTTTTGATTGGCAGGGGATGCTGCTGCTGATTGCCTTTTCCGTATTTACAGGAGCAGTGTTTGGTGTCTATCCTGCGATGAAAGCTGCCAAACTCAAGCCGGTGGACGCCCTGCGGATGGAATAGGCTTGTCCAGGCAGCCTTTTTCGCAACGATAAAAGCCGCAGAAGCCATCCCGGGTTTCTGCGGCTTTTGGAAATTGATTTTCAGCGGGAGGTCAGTAGAGAGAGGGCCTCGGTGCGGGTGCGGGCATCCGATTTCATGCGGCCGCGCAGGGCGGAGGTTTGAGTATGGGCACCGGCGGCGCGGACTCCCCGCATAGTCATGCACAGGTGTTCTGCCTCAATGATGACGGCGACCCCTTGGGGATTCAGTTCTTTTTCCAGAAAATCCGCTACCTGGGCGGTAAGCCGCTCCTGGAGCTGAGGCCGACGGGCAAAGCAATTGACAATCCGCGCTAGCTTGGAAAGGCCGATGACCCGCCCGTCCCGGGGGATATACGCGATGTGTGCCACCCCCATGAAGGGAACCAGATGGTGCTCGCACATGGAATACAGTGGGATGTCCCTTACCGTAACCATTTCGTCGTTTTGCTCCTCGGTGAAAATTTTCAGATGAGAACGCGGATCCTCTTCCATACCGCCGAAAATTTCACCGTACATGTTGGCGACACGACGAGGGGTATCCCGCAAACCTTCCCGGTCCGGGTCCTCTCCAATAGCCAGCAGCAGCTCCCGCACCGCAGCTTCGATTCTCGGTTTGTCCAAAGGGACCGCCTCCTAGGAATTAAGATAATAAAGCCTTGGATGTCATAGGCATTTCAAAGTATTCTTCTTGAAGAAAGGCTTTAGAAAGCTTCGCTTCATCCCGGTAAAAATGTTATAACTCTAGAGAGTATGGGCTTATAGTAGGAGGCCGACTCGGCCGACAGCGATATTCTCCAGGCCCAGGGCTCTTCACATAGTGTGACCTGAAACAAAAAGGCCTGGATACAGTGCCGTAGACGTAGAGGGAGAATAAGCGGTGGCGCAAAGCGACAGGAGGCCGACTCGGCCGACAGCGATATTCTCCAGGCCCAGGGACTCCTACATGATGTGACCTGAAACAAAAAGGCCCTGGGCCAGTATACCACGCAGGGGACAGTCCCGTCAAACGGGAAGGGATCCCCTGACGATGCCGGTAAAATAGCGGTGAAACGCCGGATCGGCGGTAAGCTCCGGATGGAAGGTGGTGGCCAGCAGCCGATCTTCCCGGGCGGCAGTGATCTTGCCCCGGAGGGTATGCAGTACCTGGACGCCGCGCCCCGCCTCCTCGATCCAGGGAGCGCGGATAAAAGTCAGGGACAGCGGATGATCTGCTACCGGCGGGATGGAATCGGTCACGGAAAAGCTGTTGATCTGGCGGCCATAGGCATTGCGCCGCACGGTAATGTCCATCACCCCCAGGTGGGAGGGCTCTCCAACCAGCTGTTTTGCCAGGAGAATCAAGCCCGCACAGGTACCCCATACGGGCAGTCCCTGCCGGATGCGTCCAAGCAGGGGGGCAGACAGCTGGAAATCCCGGAGCAGGCGGGCCATTGTGGTGCTCTCACCTCCGGGAAGAATCAAACCGTCCACCCGGTTCAGGGCGTCTGCGGATTTTACCGGAAAGGACTGGACCCCTTCACAGGCGGAAAGGAGCCTCAGATGCTCTTCCACCGAGCCCTGAAGGGACAACACGCCGATAGAGACCGTTATGCTCATCGTCACCAGCCTCTTTCCGCCAGACGCTGTTCTTCCGGGATATCCCGAAGGTCCAGCCCTTTCATAGCCTCGCCCAGGCCCTCGCTGACCTCGGCCAGAATCTCCGGCTGATCGTAATATGCTGTGGCGCGGACAATGGCACGGGCGCGTGCGGCGGGGTCGGAGGATTTGAAAATACCCGAACCGACAAAAACGCCTTCGCTGCCCAGGATCATCATCAGCGCCGCATCCGCCGGGGTGGCAATACCGCCGGCGGCAAAATTCACCACCGGGAGCCGCCCGGTCTGGGCCACCTGGGCCACCAGCTCATAGGGGGCACTGTTTTCCTTGGCGAAGGTCATCCATTCCTCCTGAGGCAGGCGGGACAGACGGCGGATATCAGCCATCATGGTGCGCATATGCCGGACCGCCTCTACCACATTACCGGTGCCGGCCTCGCCCTTGGTTCGGATCATGGAAGCGCCTTCCCCGATGCGCCGCAGTGCTTCGCCCAGATTACGGGCACCGCAGACAAAGGGAACGCGGAAGGCGTGCTTGTCCAGGTGATAGCGGTCGTCTGCAGGGGTGAGCACTTCGCTTTCATCGATATAGTCGATTTCCAGCGCCTCCAGAATGCGGGCTTCGGCAATGTGGCCGATGCGCGCCTTGGCCATCACCGGAATGGAGACCGCCCGCTGGATCTCTTTGATCATGCGGGGATCGCTCATCCGGGCGACGCCGCCCTCCCTGCGGATGTCGGCGGGTACACGCTCCAGCGCCATGACCGCCACGGCACCGGCCTCCTGCGCGATTTCCGCCTCCTGAGGGGTGGTGACATCCATAATCACGCCGCCTTTGAGCATTTGGGCTAACTGGCGGTTGTGTTCGCTGCGTTCCTGCTGATCCAGTGTACGGTTTTCCATGATTGCCATATTCCATTGCTCCTGTTCTGTATGGGATTATTCCCACTATACCCTTGACATTGTATGGTGTCAATGGTAATATTGTATGGCATACAATATTGACAGGGATGGGGGAAGGCACGGATGGACAACTGGATTAGCTGTCAGCTGGATTGGCAGCCGGAACGTGAACTAAGGGACAAACCGCTGCACCGGGCCATCGCTTCCCGGATTGAGGAGGATATCCGCGCGGGAAAGCTGCGCGAGGGCGACCGGCTGCCGGCCCAGCGCGAGCTGGCAGACTACTGGGGGGTCAACCTGTCAACCGTTACCAAGGCGCTTCAGTGGTGCGAAAACCGGGGATATCTGGATGCCACGGTGGGAAGAGGGACCTTTGTCGCCCATTGGGAACCGGATGAACGAAAGGCATCCCCGGAGAGTGCGGCCGGTATTGACCTGGGGGTTATTCACCCGCTGTACCAGCAAAACCGGCTGCTGGCGGAGGCGATCCGGGAGGTCGCCGAGGAGATCGGAATCGAACAGTATTTGGAATATGATGAACCAAAAAGAAAGCGTTCTCACCGGCAGATCGGCGCCGAGTGGCTTCGGCGCATGCGCCTGCCGGCGGAGCCGGAAGAGGTGAGCATTGCCTCCGGAACCCAGAACGCCCTGGCAGTTACATTGATGGCGCTTTTTAAAGCAGGGGACGCCATCGGTGTGGATGCGCTGACCTACAGCGGGTTTTCCGCCCTGGCCTCTATGTTGGGCATCGGGCTGGTTCCGATGGAGGCGGATGAGCGCGGCATGAATCCGGAACGGCTGGAGGCCGCCTGCGTCAAGGAGCATCTCAAGGGATTGTATTTGATGCCGGAATGCCAGAATCCCACGGCGCTCACCCTGCCGGAAAACCGACGGCGGGAGCTGGCGGAGATCGCCCGGCGTTACGGACTGATCCTCATCGAGGACGATCACTATTCCTTCCTGGAAAATACTGCCTGTCCGCCGGTGTCGGCGCTGCTTCCCGAACGCAGCGTGTACATTGCCGGGACATCCAAATCGCTGAGCCCGGGTCTGCGGGTGGCGTTTATGAAGACGGCGCCCGATCTGCGCGGTGCGGTGGAGCAGGGGTTGTACAACATCAATCTGACCACCTCTCATTTCAATATGGAGGTGGTGGCCCGACTGGTGGAAAGCGGTTTGGCCGACAAGATGATGACGCAAAAAAGGCGGGAAGCAGAACGCCGCAGCCAGCTGGCGGAGGAGGTGGGGCAAGGCTTGGTTTGGCAGGGCAATCTCCGCGACTATTTTCGCTGGCTCCTGCTGCCGCCGGGCTGGACCGGACACGAATTGGAGCTGCGTGCGGCCGCCATGGGCATCCGGCTGTATGGGGCGGAACGCTTTTTCATCGGCAAGGGAGAACCGCCTGCCGCCGCCCGGATATCCTTATCGGCGGCCTCCAGCTTGCAGGAGCTGGAAAACGGGTTGTCTCAGCTTCGGCGCTTGTTGTCTCAGCCACCGGGAGTTCTCCGGCCCCTGGTGTGATTTCCGCCGGACAGCAATGCCGTTTTTTGCCGGGAATGACACGCGGCGGGCCGGGTCATACTAACCTCGCAGATTACGGGAGCGGGGGATGGGTATGGCCGGGGGAAAAACAACAGTACGGCAGGAACGGCCTTTTCTTTATGAAACAAAGGGGCAAAAAAAGGACCGAACACTGGCCCTGCGTTTGACGCGGGAGGCCGTGTGTTCGGTCAAGCTGTTTTGCACCGGCGGAGTACTGTACAATCTGATTGAGATCGCCTGGCGCGGATATACCCATTGGAGTATGTTCTTCGTCGGGGGAGCCTGTTTTCATATCATGGGGAGGATTCAGAATTCCCCCTATATCAAGCGAACGTTGAGCCGCTGCGCCCTGTGTTCCGCGGCGGTGACGGCGGTGGAATATGTCAGCGGTTGTCTGGTCAATTTGGTGCTAAAGCTCAACGTGTGGGACTACAGCGCCTTACCGCTGAATCTGCACGGACAGGTCTGCGCTTTATATGCGGTTTTGTGGGGCGGATTGAGCCTGATCGCCCGGCCGGTGTACCGGCTGCTGAAAAAGGCCATGATGGAGCAGGGCCCTGCCCACGGTCAGAGAATCAGCCTGCATTGCTAAGCCGTGACGGCGACCGGCTTCTGCCGGTAATGGGCACAACAGTCCTGCAGAGGACAGCGGCCGCACACAGGGGAACGGGCGCTGCATATCTCCCGTCCGAACAATACCAGCCGGTGACAGAAATCGTTGCTTTCCTCCGGCGGTAGTAGCTTGCGCAGTGCCACCTCCACCTTATAGGGATCTTTGGTATCCACCAGGCCCAGGCGGTTGGCGATACGGATGCAGTGGGTATCGGTGACAACGGCGGGTTTTCCATAAATGTCCCCGCATACCAGGTTGGCGGTTTTACGTCCCACGCCCGGCAGCTTGGTCAGTTCCTCCACTGTATCTGGTACCTGGCCGCCGAAATCCGATCGCAGCATGCGGGCCATGGCTACGATGTCCCGGGCCTTGGTTTTGTAAAGCCCGCAAGAACGAATATATTCGCCCACTTCCTCCGGATCGGCCTCGGCAAAGGCGTCCAGCGTGGGATAGCGTTTGAAAAGCGCTGGAGTCACCAGATTGACCCGGGCGTCCGTGCACTGGGCGGACAGGCGGGTGGCGATCAACAGCTGCAGGGGATCGCGGTAGGTAAGGGAACAAACGGCATCGGGATAACGCTCTTTCAGCCTTTCAATGGCTGTCAGGGCGATTTCTTTTTTGCGCATATTTCGACCTCCGTTTTAAGGCTGTGTGTGGAAAAAATACGAATTCAGTATAGCATTCACCGCAATATCTGTCAAACAAAGGGGGAGAGAAGAGGAAAGCCGTTCTTGCCTGTAATGGACAAGGAAAAGGACGGACTGTCGCTTTTTTTGGCCAGGATTCCCTATAAAATGCAGGAAACCCTTGCGCTTCGCACCGGGAAAGTGATATGATAAATCCAATCATTGTTTAAAGGAGAAGATGCGGATGTACGCCGATATGATGGACACCATCGCTTTTGTCAAAAACGCAGATCCGGAAGTGGGACAGGCTATGGAGCGGGAGCTTCAGCGCCAGCGCCGGAATCTGGAGCTGATTGCTTCGGAAAACTTGGTATCCTCCGCCGTGATGGCGGCGATGGGCAGTGTGTTGACCAACAAATACGCCGAAGGCTATCCCGGCAAGCGGTACTACGGCGGCTGCCAGGAAGTGGACGTGGTGGAAAACATCGCCCGCGACCGCGCCTGCCGTCTTTTTGGGGCGGAGCACGCCAACGTACAGCCGCACTCCGGGGCGCAGGCCAATCAGGCAGCGTACTTTGCCCTGATCAAGCCGGGGGATACTGTGCTGGGTATGAACCTGGCTCACGGCGGCCATCTGACCCACGGTTCTCCCGTGAACTTTTCGGGCGCCCTGTATAACTTTGTGCCCTACGGCGTGGACGAGGAGACCGGTTATATCGATTACGACAAGGTGATGGCACTGGCCATGGAACACAAGCCGAAGCTGATTGTGGCCGGAGCCAGCGCCTATGCCCGCGAAATCCGGTTTGATAAGCTCAGGGAGATTGCCGATGCCTGCGGGGCTAAGCTGATGGTGGACATGGCGCATATCGCCGGTTTGGTGGCGGCGGGCGAACACATGAACCCGGTGCCCTACTGCGATGTGGTGACCACCACCACCCATAAAACGCTCCGCGGTCCCCGCGGCGGCCTGATCCTGTGCCGCGAGGAATACGCCAAGGCCATTGACAAGGCGGTGTTCCCGGGTTCGCAGGGTGGCCCTCTGATGCACATCATTGCCTCTAAGGCGGTTTGCTTCGGCGAAGCCCTTACGGAGGAGTTCAAGGCCTATCAGCGCCAGATCCGCAAAAACGCCGCGGCGCTGGCGGCGGGTCTCACTAGCCGCGGGCTCAAGCTGGTGTCCGGCGGGACGGATAACCATCTGATGCTGATGGATCTGCGGGAAACCGGCATCACCGGCAAGGAGCTGGAACACCGGCTGGATGAGGTGTATATCACGGTCAATAAAAACACCATTCCCAATGAGCCGCTTTCTCCTTTTGTCACCAGCGGTATCCGGCTGGGAACGCCGGCAGTGACCAGCCGCGGACTGAAGGAGGCGGAGATGGATCAGATCGCCGGCTTCATCGCCGATGCGGTATCCGATTTCGAGGGGAAGGCGGAGACGATCCGCCGGGGCGTCAGTGAGATCTGTGCCCGTTATCCCCTGTACGAATAAGAGAAGGAGCATCAATCATGGCTTATTTTGATGGAACGATTTTTTCCGAGTCGTTGGGTATGATGGTTTCCGTAATTGTCTCTGTGCCGTCCAAAAGTCCATATGCCGATGAGGAAGGCAACGTGCCGGTAATCACCGTGTTGCACGGCCTGAGCGATAACCGTACCGCATGGATCCGCCGCACCAATATCGAGCTGTACGCGGAGCAGCGCGGGGTAGCCCTGGTGATTCCGGAGGTGCAGCGCAGCTTTTATGCCGATATGAATAAGGGAATCGAGTATTACCGTTATATCTCCCAGGAGCTTCCCGAACAGTGCTGTCGGATGTTCCGTCTGTCGAATAAGAAAAAGGACAATTATCTCATGGGCATTTCCATGGGCGGATACGGGACCCTTAAGCTGGCCCTGCGTCAGCCCGAGCGCTATGAGGCGGTGGCGGCCTTTTCCAGTGCGGTGGATGTGGAGAAACGGTTGCTGGGCCCGGAAGCGTTCATAGGTCAGGGAGAACGGGAAGCGATTACCGGCGACCGCATTGCGGACGAGAATAACCTGTTTTTCCTGGCGGAAAATGCACCGGACAAGAAGGCGCTGCCCCGCATGTTCATTACCTGCGGCAAGTCCGATTATATGCACGAGGACAATCTCCGGTTCTGCCGGCATCTGGACGCTCAAGGGATCGCCTATACCTATGAGGAGTGGGAAGGCGACCATAACTGGCGCTTCTGGGAGGCCAGCGTGCAAAAGGCGTTCCCCTTCTTCTTCGATGGACGCCGATAACGTGCAGACAAAGGGGGGAGAGCCGTGAAGGCACCCTTGGCGGACCGGCTTCGGCCGGATAGCCTGGAGACGATGGTGGGTCAGCGTCATCTGTTGGCGCCGGGTAAGGCGTTGCGCAACATCATCGAATCTGGGCAGATTCCCAATCTGATTTTTTATGGTCCTTCCGGCGTAGGTAAAACCACGCTGGCGGGGATCATCGCCTCCCGCACCGATATGCGCTTCCACCGTCTCAACGGCACCACCGCTTCCACCGCCGATATCAAGGCGGTGGTGGAGGAGCTGGATACGTTGGCAGGGGCGGGCGGCGTGTTGTTGTATTTGGATGAGATCCAGTATTTCAATAAAAAACAACAGCAGACGCTGCTGGAGCACATCGAGAATGGGCGGATTACCCTGATCGCCTCCACCACTGAGAACCCGTATTTTTATGTGTACAACGCCATTCTCAGCCGCTCCACCGTATTTGAGTTCAAATCGGTGGAGGCGGCAGATATCGAACCGGCGGTGGAGCGAGCTTTTCACTTTCTGGAACAAGAGCGCTCCATTCCCATTCGCTGGGAGGAGGGGGTGATCCGGCACATCGCCTTCTCCTGCGGAGGAGATGTGCGCAAGGCCATCAATGCAGTGGAGCTCTGCGTACTGGCCACCTCTCCTTCGGCGGACGGCAGCCTTCTGGTAACCAAGGAAACAGCGGAGCAGCTGGCGCAGAAAAGTACCATGCGCTACGACCGTGAGGGAGACGAGCATTACGATATCGTTTCCGCCTATCAGAAGTCCATGCGCGGTTCCGATCCCAACGCAGCGCTCCATTATCTGGCCCGGCTGCTGGATGCCGGGGATCTTCCTTCCGCCTGCCGGCGGCTGATTGTGTGTGCCTGCGAGGATGTGGGGCTGGCGTATCCCATGATCATTCCCATCGTCAAGGCGGCGGTGGATGCGGCTTTGCAGGTGGGGCTGCCGGAGGCGCGTATCCCGTTGGCGGATGCGGTGGTGCTGGTGTGCAGCGCCCCCAAATCCAATACCGCCCATGTGGCACTGGATCAGGCGCTGGAGGATATCCGCGCCGGCCGCAGCGGCCCGATCCCCCGCCGGCTGCAGAACAAGCATTTTGACGGGGAGGACAATCCCCGAAAGGGCCAGTTCTACCAGTATCCTCATGACTTTCCCAACCGCTGGGTGGATCAGCAGTATCTTCCGGATGCCATTAAGGACCGGGTGTATTATGTGCCGGGGGATAACAAAACGGAACAGGCTTTCAAAGCGTATTGGGACCGCATCAAGGGGACAGGCCGTCCGGAGAATCAATCGTAAGGAGCTTTTATGCGTTGGTTGCGGCCGTCCTGGCTGTGGGCCGGCCTGCTGACCGGCATTCCTGTTCGGGAGAACCACAATGAATTTTGAGCCGGCGGCGGGATTTTCGCGCGGCGGAATCATCCAGGAGGAAAATATGGACAGTCGGCCCCGTACCTTTGTCAAGAATGACGCCGGTTTTGTCTGCCATCACTGTGGTCGGGAGGTGGGGCCGTTGTCCTATTCCTCCCGGGATCACTGTCCCTTTTGTCTGCACTCCCTTCACGTGGATATTTATCCCGGGGATCGCGCCAATGAATGCCGAGGGGATCTGAAGCCGATAGGGGTGGAACTCAGCGGAAAAAAGGGCATGGTCATTCTCTACCGCTGTCAGAAATGCGGACAGCTCCATAAAAATGTTTCCGCAAGGGACGACGACTACGACAAGCTGGTGCGCTTGTCCGCCCATGAGGAAATCGAGTGAAAAAGGGATAGGCGGCTTGCTAACGCCACATAAGGCAGTAATTTGAGAACAATATTGAAATACAGCTTATGGGCGTTGCAAAGGCAAAAAGACAGCGTAGAAGGCAGAAATGCTTTTTACGCTGTCTTTCTTTATGTTCAAAAATGAAATCGCACATTCGTCAAACAAAATCTTCCTTGCTACAATGTGAGTGAAGGAGGTAAGCGGATATGCGAAATCAAAAACGCTACATAGCGATTGATGAAAGTGAACGGAGAATTATTCTAAATGCTCTTAATGCGCTGCGGAACAATCTGCTGGCAGAAGGCAGATATACGGACGCAGTAGATGATGTTCTAATCAAAGTAGTCAACGCACCTGTCAAGAAATTCAAAATCAGAATCACGGAGGTTTATAGTTATGAAAAAGACAATATTTGAACAGATGGGTGGCACTTATACACGGCAAGGCGACTATTACTTACCGAATCTCATTTTACCCGCCGAAGAAAATAAGCCCATTGGAGTGTGGGGACAGCAGCATTTGCGCTATCTCAAACAGCACCGCAAAGTGCTTTACACCAATCTGTTCACAAGCGGCAAGCTGAACGGCTATCTTGCGGATATTGATAAGCAGGCGGAAGATATGTTTCTTCGGCTGGTAAAACAGATGGCGGAGCGTGAAGGTGTGACCGAAAAGCTTAAAGCCGAGCAGCCGATGGAATGGGTAGGCAAAATGAATGCGCTGCGTGAAGCGGCTGCGGAAATCGTAAACACACAGTTGATTTATAACTAATATCGAACAAAAACTGAGCAGTCGGGAGATTCATTTTCCTGACTGCTCTGATTATATGTTTGAAACAGGTTTTGCAGATTTAATTTGCTGTGTATTTGTCCGCCCATTCATTTATAGAATCTAAAATGGGAAGAAACGCCCTTCCCATTTCCGTCAACGAATACTCCACCTTTGGTGGGACAACCGGATAAACTTTCCGGCATATCACGCCGTGTTTTTCAAGCAGCCGCAGGTCTTTTGTTAAATTGGCGTCCGTAACAGATGGCAGCTGCCGCTTGATCTCACTAAAGCGCAGCGTACCTTCCGAAAGCAAAAAAATAATCACCATCGTCCACTTCCCCTGTATGACTTTGGAAACTCTGGCAATGGGACAATTCTCCGGGTCAAAAGCTAAATCTTGCATGACATCCTCCAATCTATCAAAAAAGATAGTCCCTATGAAATAATATCGTACTAAACAAAATCAATTATATCAGGTATAATGGAATCTGTAAAGAAGAACATTTCCTGTTGGGACGTTCTGTTGTACGAAAGTCATATAAAAATTTAGGAATAGAGGCTAATTTCTATGAGCAAGTGTGCAGAATGGGTTGAAGATATGCTGGGAGTAGTTAAGGAATCTGAAAATCTTGACGCAGTCTGTATGATTGAAGATTGTGGGAAAAAATGTGCGGAGCGAAAATCCGCCGTCAGCCATATGGCACGGTTGAAGGCGGCGGCCGCGGATTGCAAAACACGTTCCGACTACGTCGAGTTCCTGAATCAGCGTATGCCTGTACGTATTGAAGAAGCGGAAGACGGTATCGTCATGTATCTTGGAAAGACAGAATGCTCCTGCCCGATGGCAAAGGAGCTTTCCCAGAACACGGATATGCTCTGCGAATGCACCAAAGGCCATGAAAAAGCTGTCTGGAGCGCCTTTTTCGGTAAACCTGTAGAAGTAGAAATTGTAGAGAGTATTTTGCGCGGCGGAAACGACTGTGTGACGAAAATAAAAATCTGATGGGGAGGGTGGCAAAATGAGCGAATGTAAAGAACGGGTTGAGGATATGTTGGGAGCCATCAAAGAGTCTCCTGATCCAAATATGCTCCATCTGCTGGAATGCTGCGGGGGTAAATGCTCTAAGAGAAAGTATTTCGTGGATACAATGCAGAAATTGAAGCCGCTGGCTGCAAACTGCAAAACCAGATCGGAATATGTCGCATTTCTTCAAGAACATATCGCCGTCGGGAAAGTAGAGGAAACTGCGGACGGGATGGTTTTACATCTTGGGAAAACCAGCTGTTCCTGCCCGATGATACCGGAAATCCAAGAAAATACGGATATGTTATGCAAATGTACGAAAGGTTCCAATATCGCTACCTGGAGCGCCTTCTTCGGCAAGCCGGTGAAAGCCGAGATTCAAGAGAGCATATTGCGCGGCGGGAACGATTGTGTGATCAAAATTATCTTCTGATGAGAAAAGGAGTAAAGCATGGAAACAATTAAAACAATTTCGCTTCGGAAATCCGTCCGGGCTTACAAGCCGGAACCGATTCCCGAAGAGGCACTGAAGATCATCATACAGGCCGGATTCAAAGCCCCGGCAGCGTCCGGAAGATACGATTTGCTCCATATCACCGTTGTACAAAACCCGGAAGCTCTGAAACAAATCGCAGACGCTGCCGCAGAAGTGGTATATCGGGCAATACAGATCAGAAAAAATATGGATTTTGGCGCTCCCACTCTGATTCTCGTTTCCTCAACACCTGCCATGATGCCGGGGATTGAATATGCGAATGCGGCCTGTGTGCTGGAAAATATGGTTCTTGCCGCTGCGGATCAGGGCGTTGACAGCATCCTGTGGGGCGGCGCTGCGGCTGCGGTCAAGCAAAGCGCTGTATTAAAAGAACTGCTTCACATCCCTGCCGGATACGAGCCGGTGCTTTGTGCTTCTTTTGGGTATGCAAAAGAAAGCGAGCCACCCAAGGAGCATACGATATCCGTAAACAGAATCAAGTAAAAAGTATGCTCAGCAAAATTTGTGTGACCGTAGCTTTATAGAATATGCGAGTAAAGCCGGATTGTAACGCTTTCAACCGCAAAATCGAGGGGTAAGGTACAAACACCTTGCCCCTCAAAGTTTATACTTTAAAAACGGCTTACAATCAGGCTTTTTCGGCCTCTATTTTTCGACATATATAAGCGGCAAATCAACGAAATGAAGCATTCAGGTATTTTTGATTACAAAGAGTTCAAATCCTGCTTGTTGATTTTAGCCGCGCAGCTGTGATAAAATTATGTCAATAGATTTTCAATACACAGGACATAGGAGCAGATATGCGGATAGTAGAAACAACAAATAGAACGCCGGATTTGATAGAACGGCTGCTGGCGGTATGGGAAAGCTCCGTAAGAGTTACCCACCTATTCCTGTCAGACGATGAAATCAAGAGCATCAAAGAATATGTCCCGCAGGCGCTGAACGGGATCGCTCATTTGGTGATTGCGGAAGATGAGACAGACTGCCCGGTTGCCTTTATGGGAATTGAAAGCGGCACGCTTGAAATGCTGTTCATATCCCCGGAAGAACGGGGAAAAGGACTGGGAAAACGCCTGATCCAATACGGGATCAAAAACTATGGCGTTGAACGGTTGGCAGTCAACGAGCAGAACCCGCAGGCAAAAGGGTTTTATGAACACATGGGCTTTCGGGTGTATAAAAGAACAGACTTGGACGAACAGGGAAACCCATACCCCCTCCTGTATATGCGTCTTGGAAAAACAGCGGGAAAAAGCTGATGAATAGCCGTTGTCAAAACCGTCTCAAAAATGCTAAACATTAACGTTAAAATCCCCCTAACAGGCATACGTCAGCCACGATATCGTTTTCCATATCTCAATCTGCCACTAACGCTGAAACAGGAGCTTTCAATAAAATGGAAGCTCCTGTTTCATTTTGTTGCCTTTAGGCTTAACAAAACCCCTGGTTCTACCAGGGGTAGGTAAAAAGGCCTTGGCAAATAAAACCTCCATGCTACAATCGAGATGGTTTGGCAGCCGCATCAC
>CAJFNR010000035.1 GCA_904395335.1 Candidatus Avimonas narfae
CCATTTGAAAAGGAAAAACCCCGGAAACCGCGTAGTTCCGGGGTTTTTGACCACTTTTGATAAAGTTTAGCGCTTGCTGAACTGAGGAGCGCGACGGGCAGCCTTGAGGCCGTACTTTTTGCGTTCCTTCATTCTGGGGTCGCGGGTCAGGAACCCGGCCTTCTTCAGGGCGGGACGCAGGCCCTCGCTGTCATACTGCAGCAGGGCGCGGGCAATGCCGTGGCGGATAGCGCCGGCCTGGCCGGTGACGCCGCCGCCGGCGACGCGGCATTCGATATCGAACTTATCCGCCGTGCCGGTCAGGTTCAGAGGCTGACGGACGATAAGCTTCAGAGTCTCCAGACCGAAATAATCGTCGATGTCACGGTCGTTGATCTTCACACTGCCGGTACCGGCATACAGACGAACACGGGCCACCGACTTCTTTCTTCTTCCGGTGCCATAGAAATAGGGTCTCTTATTGTAATCCATCTTTCACAGCCTCCTTCCTTAAAACTCGTACGCTTCGGGCTTCTGAGCGGCCTGCTCGTGCTGGGCGCCCGCATAGACGCGCAGACGAGTTCCCGCCGCACGGCCCAGCGTGTTGTTGGGCAGCATGCCGTTGACAGCCAGAGACATCGCCTTTTCAGGACGGGTCTCCATCAGGGTGGCGTACTTGACTTCCTTCAGGCCGCCAATCCAACCGGTGTGACGGTACCAAACCTTCTTCTCCAGCTTATTGCCGGTAAGCACCGCCTTGCCGCAGTTGATGATGATGACGTGGTCGCCGCAATCCACATGAGGAGTGTATTCCGGCTTGTGCTTGCCGCGGAGCAGGGCGGCAGCCTGAGCGGCTACACGGCCCAGAGGCTTTCCGGCGGCATCGAGGATATACCACTTACGGGCAACCTGGCCCGCTTTCGCCATATACGTGGACATCGTATTACCTCCTGATAATTTTACTCGTATCACTGCCGGGAAATGCCCGGCAAAGGGGAAAAGAGGCGCTCTTTTCCCACAAGCGCAGGTACGATGATACCACACCCGGTGGCGCCTGTCAAGCGCCAATGTCCATTTTTTTAATTTATGCCATTCGATCTCTTGATATCTCTCGTTTTTGCCGCTTTTTACCCCCTGGCTCTCCCCCTGTTTCATCTTTTGAATGGGCCAAAGCGGGCGTTTATATTATTTTTATGGTATACTGTGCCCAGGGCCTTTATATTTGAGGACAAACCGTGTGATGTGTCCCTGGGCCTAGAGAAATTGGCTGTCGGCCGGAGCGGCCTCCTCCCGCTTCGCGGTACCCCCAATTCTCCCTCTACGCTTATGGTATAATGAAGGTCGGGAGAAATGCGGCAGCATTTCTCGAGAACGCTACCGATAGACGTAGGCTGAGAACCGCATAGGGCAGCGTTCCTGGTATACTATGCCTTTCTCGCGAGATACCCTCCCCCTTTAGACAAAAGCCGCCGAATCCACACGAAATCCCATTGTTGACCACTGAAGAAGGAGGCCGTTTATGGCCGATGCTTTACAGGAGCTGCTGGGCCCGGTACGGGCCGCCGTGCAGCAATACGATATGATCGGGGAAAACGACCGAATCGCCGTCGGCTTGTCAGGCGGCAAGGACAGCGCCGCCCTGCTGGCGGCGCTGGCGGCGCTGCGCCGTTTTTATCCGATCCCGTTCACTTTGACCGCCATTACGCTGGATCCCTGCGTCGGCGGCAGGGAAACGGATTTCTCCCCCCTGACCGATTGGTGTGC
This sequence comes from Candidatus Avimonas narfae, assembly GCA_904395335.1. Lineage (GTDB taxonomy): Bacteria > Bacillota > Clostridia > Oscillospirales > Acutalibacteraceae > Avimonas_A > Avimonas_A narfae. The sequence continues at coordinate 1,744 of CAJFNR010000035.1, forward strand.
CTCGTTGGGGGTACCCCACATCATCCGCCGCACCCGGCTTTGGGAAATCGTCTTTGAGGAACGAAAGGAGCCGAACCCCTGCAGCCTGTGTTCCCGTATGCGCCGCGGCGTGCTGCACCGCGCAGCCAAGGAAGAGGGATGCCGATCCATTGCCCTGGGCCACCACCGGGACGACGCGGCGGAAACGTTTCTGATGAACCTGCTGGAGGGAGGAACACTTTCCTGCTTTTCGCCCAAATCCTATCTGTCCAACCGGGACCTGTACCTGATCCGGCCACTGCTCTTTCTCAGCGAGAAGCAGGTGGCCTCCGCCGTCCGGAGGCTACAGCTGCCGGTGGTTCCCACAGGCTGTCCCGCCGATGGACAGACCAACCGCCAGCAGACCAAGGAACTCATTGCCCGGCTGTCCCAAACCTACGGGCCGGTGGACGCGAAGATTCTCACCGCCTTGCAAAAAAGCGGCCTGTCCGGCTGGTAAACCCGGACAAGCCGCTTTTTTATTTTTTAAAGGCTCCCTCTTCCCGCCACGCCTCCCAGGCGCGGTACAGCGCCTCGGAATCGGGATGGCCGCAGAAAGCAGATGTGCCCGGAGCATTCAGCAGCCCCTGATACTGATAGATCAGGATTTTTTCCACATACGGAGACACCGCTTCCAGCTGCTGCCGCAGCCGCTGGGGCGGGGCGGGAAGCAGCGGGGAATGGTATACCTCCCCTTCAAACTGGAAAGCCTCCACATCGGCCCACAGCTGGGACCGCCCCACCTGGTCGTGTACTGCCTTGAGCCGCTCATAGATGCCGGGCAGTTCTTCCACCTGGGTTTTGCGCACCCCCACTTCGTCCTGATAGGCAATATAATCCACCTCCAGCCGTTCCAGCTGGGCGGCATAGCGGCCATCGCAGGCGGCGGAACGGGTACCATAGGGTGCGATCAGTGTCTTATAAGCGGGATTCAACGCCTTCACCTGACGGCAGTAAGCGTTGAGATAGTCGATGAATTCCTCTTCAAAATGTCCGGCAATGCCGGTTTCATCGGGGAAATACCAGCCGTAAAAGCTGGGATGGGCTCCATATCGGGCGGCCAGCTCCTCCATGGCGGCAAACTCGCGCCGCCTTACCTTGGCGCTGCGCATATTCTGGTCAGGGAAATGCCAGTCGCCGAAATAACCGGGGCTCATAAACAGGCGCATGCCGCAGGCATCCATCTCGGACAACAGAATCTCCAGGAAATCCCCGCAGGCCATTTCCTGGCGCGGGAGCAGACTGGTGTCAAAATACGCCTTCCCGTCCAATGCGCTGGCCAGCAACACCACGTGATCCATGCCGAAGGCCGACATCTCCCGCACCTTTTGCCGCCACTGCTCCTCGGTAAAACGAAAACACACCGGGTTCCAGTAGGTCCCCTCCGCCGCGTTGTGATGCTGGAACTCCAACCAGCTTCCCGTGATCGGTTTCATCGCCATCCTCCCTTTTTCATGAGTGCCGGTTCATTTTACTGCCGCTTCCCATTCCGCCGGGCGGAATCCCACCAGCACGGTGTCCTCCCCCACCAGTAGTGGTCGCTTGACCAGCATGCCGTCGGTAGCCAGCAGGGCCAGCTGCTCTTCCTCTGTCAGGGTGGAGAGTTTATCCTTCAGCCCCAACGAACGGTAGACAAGGCCGCTGGTGTTGAAAAAGCGCTTCAGCGGCAGGCCGCTGCGCGCAGCCCACTCCCGCAGCTCCCCTTCGGAGGGCCGCTCCTCTTTGATGTGCCGGGAGGCAAAATCCACCCCGTGCTCCTGAAGCCACCGGCGCGCCTTCTGACAGGTGGAGCACGGCGGATATTCAACCAAAAGCCATTTACTCATGTGTGGAAACCTCCTTGTTTTCCGTAACGATTGCCTGAACACGCCCCACCTGTCCGTCCTCCAGCATCACCTTGATGCCGTGGGGGTGCGTAGGGCTGTTGGTCAAGATACGCTGTATCCGGCCTCGGGTCAGGCGACCGGTGCGCTGATCGCATTTCAGCACGATGTCCACCAACAGCCCCGGAGCCAATTCACTTCGACGCTTTCCGTCCATCCATATCCTCCCCGCCGCTGGCGCATGGTTATAAAATCACGGAGCCGTCCTCCCCGTACCAGTTGCCGCTGTCCCAATCCTCCTCCAGGCCATCGCCGCTTCCCTGGACGCTGCCGGCGGAATAAATCTGATCCTCTTCATAATGAACATTATTCATCAGCAGTCCGGCGATGCCCAGGACGATCATGGCCACCGCCAGGACAGCGCACACCGCCCGGGAAATCCACCGCCAGCGTCCCCGGTCCAGCAGCGCCAGCACCAGGCTCCGGACAAGGAACGCCACCGGCACCGCTGTGGTCAGCAGCATGGTCCAGTTGGCCGCCAAAAATCCGGTGACATCGAAGGGGCTTTCCAAGCCGCCAAAATTGATAAGCAGGCCCACCGCACCGATCATCAGCCCCGCTCCCACGCACAGCAGGAAAACGGAATCGCTCCGGAATTGGGGATAGCGGCGCCGGGTATAGGCCATCAGGCTGTACAGCCCGATTCCCGCCAACACGGCGGCCAGAATAAAGAGATAGCTGACCGAGCGGAAATACCCCTCCTCTAGGCCCCCCACCGTGCGGATACCCGATTGGAGCACCACGGCCAGGATCAAAAAAAGCACGGAAATCCCACTGTAAATCAGGGATTTGACAAACCGGGAAACGTTCATGCCTTCCTCCTTTTGTCAGGCGCGGCGCCACTTCATGCCCTGGGGCGTATCCTCTACCACAATGCCCATGGCCTTCAACTCATCCCGGATCCGGTCGGACTCCGCCCAGTTCTTCTGCTTTCGGGCCTCGGCACGGGCGGCGATGAGGGCCTCGATTTCTGCATCGGCGGAGGACTCCTGCCGGGAATAGAGCAATCCCAGCACTCCGGTCAGCTCATCGAACAGGGCGGATGCCTCCTCGCACAGGCGGCGGCAGGGGGCCGTTGACTTCGACGTCCCGCCTGACGAAGTCAGCCGGGAATTGATGTCCCTCACCAACTCGAACAGCGTAGCGATGGCGTCCGCGGTGTTGAGGTCGTCCTCCATGGCGGCGATAAACTGCTCCTTCCTCGTCTGGAGCAGCTCGCGGATCTCCTGCGCATCCGCCGGTTCCTCTTCGCCGGCGTGGGACAGGGCGAAACGCAGGGAATCCCGGCAGTTGTACAGCCGGTCCAGGGCGGTAATCCCCTGCTCCACCACCTCGGGGCTGTAGTTGATGGGGCTGCGGTAGGAGGAGGAGATCAGGAAAAAGCGGATGGGCTCATAGCCGTATTTCTCCGCCACGTCCCGCACGGTGAAGAAGTTGCCCAGAGACTTGGACATCTTCTTGTTATTGACGTTGATATGCCCGTTGTGCATCCAGTACCGGGCAAAGGGCACGCCGTTGCAGCATTCGCTCTGGGCGATCTCGTTCTCATGGTGGGGGAAAATCAGGTCCTGGCCGCCGCAGTGGATGTCGATAGTGTCCCCCAGATAGCGCCGGGCCATAGCGGAGCACTCGATATGCCAGCCCGGCCGGCCGTCGCTCCAGGGGGAGGGCCAGGAGGGCTCGCCGGGCTTGGCGGCCTTCCACAGGGCGAAGTCCATGGGGTCTTCCTTCAGCTCACTGACGTCGATGCGGGCCCCCGCCTCTAGGTCGTCCAGGGGCTGATGGGACAGCTTGCCGTATTCCGTGTAACGGCCGGTGCGGAAATACACGTCGCCGTTTGCGGCGGCATAGGCATAGCCCTTTTCCACCAGGCCGGAGATAATGGCGATGATCTCACCCATGTTCTCCGTGGCCCGGGGATGCACCGTGGCTTCCCGCGCTCCCAGGCCCTTGGCGTCGATCCAGTATTCCGCGATGTAGCGCTCCGCAATTTCCCCGGAGGAGACGCCCTCCTCGTTGGCACGGCGAATGATCTTGTCGTCCACATCGGTAAAATTCTGCACATAGCGCACCTCATACCCCCGCCATTCCAGATACCGGCGGAGCACGTCGAACACGCACAGAGGGCGGGCATTGCCGATATGGATGCGGTCGTATACGGTGGGGCCGCAGCAGTAGATTTTGGCTACACCGGGCTCCAGCGGCACGAATTCCTCCTTCCGGCGGGTCAGGGTGTTGTAGATTTTCATGGGCATTCGGTTCCTTTCTTTGTGTTTTCAGCGGGCGATCTCCGCCCGGGTCAGCTCTCGCTCTCTGCCGCCCCCACGGCCGGTGGGGCCGATTCCCCGCTTTCGCCTCCGGCCGGGTTCCGGAGCATCGCCTCCAGCCGGTCCAGCCGTCCCTGCAGGCGGCACAGCTCCTGGGAAACGGGATCAGGGATATGCACCTGGTCCAGATCAATTACCCGGGCGCCGTTGCGGCGCACCACCCGGGCGGGCACCCCCACGGCGGTGGAGTTATCCGGGATATCCGACAGCACCACCGCCCCCGCGGCGATGCGCACGTTGTCCCCGATGGTGATGGGCCCCAGCACCTTGGCCCCGGCCCCCACCATGACGTTGTTGCCCAGGGTGGGATGGCGCTTGCCCCGGTGCTTGCCGGTGCCCCCCAGCGTTACCCCCTGGTAGATGGTGCAGTCGTCCCCCACCACCGTGGTTTCGCCGATGACCACGCCGGTGCCGTGGTCGATGAACACCCGGCGCCCCAGCCGGGCGGCAGGATGAATCTCGATGTTGGTGCGCCGCACGCACCGCTGGGAGATCCAGCGGGCCAGAAAGTGCATCCCATGCCGGTAAAACCAGTTGGCACGCCGGTGGGCGCGCACCGCCTTGAAGCCGTTGTACAGCAGCATGACCTCCAGCGCCGAGCTGGCGGCAGGGTCACGGTCACGGATGACGGCGATATCCTCCTTCATTCGCTCAAACATGGCAATCCCTCCTTTCCGCCTGTCATAAAGCACAAAGCCTCCGCCGCGCCCAAAGGCGCCACGGAGGCGATTCACTCGCGGTTCCACTCCTATTTGTCGCTTAAAGCCGGATAACGGCGGCCGGCCGCACGGGGATTTCCCCCCGCGTGCTCGTCGGGCGCATTCCCCGCTCCGCCGTGAGGCGCGCTTTCAGCCGGGGCGCACCCTCTCTGCCACGGCGGGGTAGCGGCTACTTCTCCCGCGTCTGTGCATGTCTCTTTTTATTATATACGCTCAGGCGGAAATTTCCACCCTTTTTTCTCACGAGGCCTGCCGGAAGCAGGAACGATAATTCCACAGGTATTGGATCCCGGAAATCACCGTCATCACCACCGACACCCAAACCAGCACCCGTCCCAGCAGCAGCGGCAGGGTAAAGGCCAGCTCCGGCAGTGTCACACCCACCCAGGCGAACACGGTGCCCCCCCAGGTGGAGAACTCCAGCGCCGCCAGCATATAGAGGATGGCCGTCATCTGCGCCACCGTTTTCGCTTTGCCCCACCGACTGGCGGCGATGACGGTGCCTCCGCCCGCCGCCACCAGACGTACGGAGGTGACCATAAATTCCCGGGACAGGATCACCATCAGTGCCCACACATCCAGGGCATCCACCGCCAGGAAGCCCAAAAAGGCAGCAGTGGTGAGCATCTTGTCCGCCAGCGGGTCCAGGAATTTGCCCAGGTCCGTGATCAGGCCGTCCCGCCGGGCGATGCGCCCATCAAACAGGTCGGTCAGGGACGCGGCGCCGAACACCAGCCCCGCCGCCAGATAGTGAAAAGGGAACTCCACCATCATCAGCAGCAAAAAGACAGGCGCCAGGATAATGCGGATAACCGTCAGCTTATTCGGGAGGTTCAAGAGCAGCACTCTCCAATCAAATCCCAATCCAGGACATCGGTTATTTTGACATTGATCATGTCGCCCGGCTTCACCCGGGCGCGTCCACGGGGCAGGGTGAAAAACACCTTGCTGTCGATATCGGGGGCGTCCGCCGCGCTGCGGCCGAACCAGCAGCCGGCATAGCGGTCGTATCCCTCCACCAGCACCTCCAGGGTGCGGCCCACCTGAGCCTCGTTGTATTCTGCCGCGATGCGGGACTGCGTTTCCATGATGATGTCACGCCGGCGGTTTTTCACCTTATCGCTGAGCTGCCCCTCCATGGTATAGGCCGGGGTCCCCTCCTCCGGCGAGAAGGCAAAACAGCCCAACCGCTCGAACCGCATCTCCTTGATAAAGGAGCACAGCTCCTCGAATTCCTCCCGGCCTTCGCCGGGGAAGCCGGTCATGACAGTGGTGCGCAGCACGATCCCCGGCACCTTTTCCCGGATATGGCGGAGCTGCGCCTTCAGCGCCTCCCCTCCGCCGGTTCGGTTCATGGCCTTCAGCACCTTCTCACTGCAGTGCTGGATGGGAATATCCAGATATTTGACGATCTTTTCTTCCTCCGCCATCACATCCAACAGCTCGTCAGTCATGTGCTCGGGATAGCAGTACAGCATCCGGATCCAGCGAAGTCCGTCGATACGGCACAGTTCCCTCAATAATTCGGGCAGGCGGGGGGCTCCCGACACGGCACCCCCTTGATCCACCCCGTACAGGGTGGTGTCCTGAGCCACCAGGATCAGCTCCTTCACCCCGCCGTCGGCCAGCCCCCGGGCCTCCTCCAGAATCGCCTGCATACTCCGGCTGCGCAGCGGGCCGCGGATCAGCGGAATAGCGCAGTAGGCGCAGCGGTTGCTGCAGCCGTCGCCGATGCGCAGATAGGCGAAAAAGCCGGGAGTGGTCAGCATCCGCGGACCGTCCAGGGACCAGCATTCCCGCGGGGGAAAGCGCACCGGCTTCTCCCCGTCCATGACGGAACGCACAGCCTCCACAATATCGCCGTTGGCGCCCAGTCCCAACACGCCGTCGCACTCCGGCAGCTCGCTGACCAGCTCCTGCTGATACCGCTGGGCTAGGCACCCGGTGACAATGATCTTTTGGATCTGCCCCTCCTTTTTCAGCTGGGCAAACTCCAGGATGTTGTCGATGGCTTCCTTTTTCGCCTCTTCGATAAATCCGCAGGTGTTGACGATCACCACATCGGCCAAGCCTGCCTCTGCCGTGATCTCCATGCCCGCGTCCCGCAGACGGGCCAGCATCAGCTCGGCGTCCATCTGGTTTTTCGGGCAACCCAGCGAGACCATACCCACTCTATAGGATGACATAGCGTTCCCTCTTATTCCTCGTTTTCCCAAAAGGACACGTCTTCGGACCAGGGATCGGGATCCTGCTCGATTTCCTTCCAGTCCTCTGTTTCATCCTCCGCCAACTCTTCCCGGCGCCGTTCCATGGCGCAGCGGACGGCATCCCAGCCAAAGCCCGCCCGTGCCAGAGCGGACGCGGCCCGGCGGCGCGTGTCCGGATCGGATAGCTCATTATACCGTTTTTTCCGCAGCAGTTCAAGAGCCTGCTCCGCATCATCCGGTTCCAGCTCCTCCACCGCTTCCTCTGCCGTTTCGCGGTCGAGGCCGCGGGCGGTCAACTCCTGCAGAGTGCGGCGGCGGGAGAAATGGCGGCGCTCCACCATATCCCGGGCCAGTCGGCGGGCGTAGGCCCCGTCGTTGAGCAGTCCCGCCCGTTCCAGCCGTTCCACCGTCTCCCGGGCCAGCTCAGATCCCGCTTCCCGTTCCAGCTTGCGTTGAAGCTGAGCACGCGCATAGTCCCGCAGCGACAGCAGATACAGGGCCTTGTCCCAGGCACGGCGGGTTTTGGATTCCTTTTTCAGCGCCACCCACTGCTCCTCAGAAAGAGAGGAGCCCACCTCATAAGGGGACTCCTCAAAGGTTTTCCGGTCAATGAGAGCGGCGGGCTCCCCGTCCAGCACCAGCTGCACCAGGGAACCGCGGCGCCGCTGCACGTCGTCGATGCGCATCAGTCATCCACCGAAATGTCGATTTTCGCCTTGGCGGCCGGTGCGCTGACCTTGGCGGCCGCCTCAAGCGGGATCTCCACCGGCACCGCCGCGGGCATGGGCGCCGTCCGGGCGGAGGGGTTGAGCTTGTCCAGGTTGGCGCGGACCAGCTCTTCCAGCTCGGTGCGCAAGGCGTCGTTTGTCTTGAGCATCTCCTTCAGGTTATCGCGGCCCTGGCCCAGACGTTCCCCCTTGTAGGAGAACCAGGAACCGGACTTCTGGACGATGTCCAGCTTCACCGCCAGATCCAGCAGCTCCCCTTCATGGGAGATGCCCTGGCCGTACATCACGTCGAATTCCGCCTCCTTGAAGGGGGGAGCTACCTTGTTCTTTACCACGCGCACACGGGTGTGGGAACCGATAGGCTCGCTGCCTGCCTTCAGAGTTTCGGTCCGGCGCACGTCCAGACGGACGGAGGCATAGTATTTCAGGGCGTTGCCGCCGGCAGTCACCTCCGGATTGCCGTACACCACGCCCACCTTCAGCCGCAGCTGATTGATGAACACCGCAATGCAGTTGGACTTGGACACCGCGCCGGCCAGCTTGCGCATAGCCTGGGACATCAGCCGGGCCTGCAGGCCCACATGGCTGTCGCCCATCTCGCCTTCGATCTCGGCCCGGGGCACCAGGGCGGCCACCGAGTCCACCACCACCATGTCGATGGCCCCCGACCGGATCAACGCCTCCGCAATTTCCAGCGCCTGCTCGCCGGTATCCGGCTGGGAAACCAGCAGGGAATCCACATCCACCCCCAGGGCCCGGGCATATACCGGATCCAGCGCATGCTCCACGTCAATGAACGCGGCCTCGCCGCCCAGTTTCTGCGCCTCAGCCACAGCGTGAAGGGCCAGAGTGGTTTTGCCGGATGCCTCCGGCCCGTAAATTTCCACAATGCGGCCGCGGGGCAAGCCGCCGATGCCCAGAGCCGCATCCAGAGCCATGGAGCCGGTGGGGATGCTCTCCACGTTCATACTGGCGTTCTGACCCAGACGCATCACCGCGCCCTTGCCAAAGCTCTTTTCAATCTGCTGCAGGGCCATTTCCAGCGCCTTGCGCTTATTTTCCTTCGCTGCATCCGCCGCAGCGCCTTTTTTCTTGTCGTCCGCCATAATGTTTACCATCCCTTCCATCGCTTTCCCCCAACCGGGTCCGTACCAACGGGAAAGCCGCATCCAACCGTCAAAAATCGCTTTGCATGCTCCCATTATACTGAACCATTGAGGAAAAAGCAACTATTTGAAGCGAAATTTCAAACGTTTGTTCTCGTTTCTCTTCAAAAAAGCGCGGAAGCCGTCCGTCGACGCGCTCCGCGCTTTTTTTAAGGTTTTTTCGTTCTTACAGCCGGTCCTTGATGGAGTTGAGCAGGCCGCCCTTTTCGATAATGTTCTGAATGAAGGGCGGGAACGGCTCGGCCTGATAGGTCTTGCCGGTGGTGAGATTTTCGATTTTCCCGGTGTCGAAATCCACCTTCACCTCATCGCCGGAACGGATATCCTTTGCCGCCTCGTCGCATTCCAGAATTGCCAGGCCAATGTTGATGGCGTTGCGGTAGAAAATGCGGGCAAAGGTGGAGGCGATGACGCAGGAAATGCCACTGGCCTTGATGGCGATGGGGGCGTGCTCCCGGGAGGAACCGCAGCCAAAGTTTTTCTCCGCCACCATGATGTCGCCCTTTTTGACGCGGCCGACAAAATCCTTGTCGATATCCTCCATGCAGTGAGCGGCCAGCTCCTCGTGCTTGGAGGTGTTGAGATAGCGGGCGGGGATGATGACATCGGTATCCACGTTGTCCCCGTATTTATGTACCGTACCCTGTGCAAACATTGTTCTTTTCCTCCCTTAGTCCAGTTTAGCCGGATCGGTGATGAAGCCGGTCACAGCGGAAGCCGCCGCCACATACGGATTCGACAGATAGACCTCGCTGTCCACATGGCCCATGCGGCCCACGAAATTGCGGTTGGTGGTGGATACAGCCCGCTCTCCTGCCGCCAGGATGCCCATATGGCCGCCCAGGCAGGGGCCGCAGGTGGGAGTGGACACCACGGCGCCCGCCTCCACGAAGATGTCGAACAGACCCTCGTGCATGCACTGGGTCCAGATCTGCTGGGTGGCGGGAATGACGATGCAGCGCACGCCCTTGGCCACCTTGCGCCCCTTGAGGATAGAGGCGGCGGCCCGCATATCCTCCATACGGCCATTGGTGCAGGAGCCGATGACCGCCTGGTCAATCTTCACCTGTCCATCGCACTGGTCGATGGTCTTGGTATTCTCCGGCAGATGGGGGAAGGCCACGGTGGGACGCAGGGCGGATAGGTCGACCTCGATAACCTCGTCGTATTCGGCGTCGGCGTCGGCCTCAAACACCTTGGGTTCCCTCTGGAAACGGTCCTTCACGTACGCCATGGTCACGTCGTCCACCGGGAAAATGCCATTTTTCGCACCGGCCTCGATGGCCATGTTGGCGATGCAGAGACGGTCGTCCATGGACAGCTCCTTGACGCCGGGGCCGGTGAATTCCAGGGAGCGGTACAGCGCGCCGTCCACGCCGATGCGGCCGATAAGGTCAAGAATCACATCCTTGCCGCCCACATAGGGGTTCAGCTTACCGGTAAGCACGATTTTCAGCGCCGACGGCACCTTGAACCACGCCATGCCAGTGGCCATGCCTGCCGCCAGGTCGGTGGAACCTACGCCGGTGGAGAAAGCGCCCAGCGCGCCGTAGGTACAGGTGTGGCTATCGGCGCCGATGATGCAGTCACCGGGGCCCACCAGCCCCTGCTCGGGCAGCAGGGCATGCTCCACACCCATGCGGCCCACGTCAAAGAAATTCTCCACATCGTACTTGTCCGCAAACTCCCGGACGCGCTTGACCTGCTCGGCGGCCTTGATATCCTTGTTGGGGGTGAAGTGGTCCATGACCAGAGCCACTCGGCTCTTGTTGAACACCTGGCAGGCGCCGCAGCGTTCAAATTCCCCCACCGCCACCGGCGAGGTGATGTCGTTTCCCAGGCACAGGTCCAGCTTGGCTTCGATCAGCTGGCCGGCCGTCACCTGGGGCAGTCCCGCATGGGCCGCCAGGATTTTCTGCGTCATTGTCATTCCCATGATAAATGTCCTCCTTCTGTTCCATCCGGAACGATATTGGTTTGTATCGGACGAATTTTCCGCGGAAGGAAAATCCGCAAACCTGTCAAATCAAAAAGCGTTCAGTCCTGTAAGTGTTCCCACGCTTTCCAGTGGCAGCAGGCTTTATGGGGTTGCTTTACCCCTTATACGTTCGATAACCCCCGCACTTTTTCACCGCGTCCCCGTCCATGAGACGAGCGTTTCCCGCTCCGGAGGAAAACATGAAAAGATACGGTATTCGCGCGTTGAAGCACGAGGCGTCGGTTCAGGATTCCCCTGCGCTGTTTGCCCTGACACCGGGTATTGTATCATAGAGCAGAAACCAAAAATGTAAACTTCTTTACATTTTCAAATTTTCCCTCCGGTTTCCGGAGTGGTATGGATCAGGTGGTATTCGATGGATTCGCTCAGCGCGATCCAGCTGGCCTCGATAACGTCGTCGGACACGCCCACCGTGGTCCACTCACCCGCTTTGTCCGCGGAGGTGATGAGCACACGGACTTTGGCGGCGGTGGCCTTGCGGGAATCCATGACCCGGACCTTGTAGTCCACCAGATGGACACTGTTCAGCGAAGGATAGAACTCCTTGAGCGCGGAGCGGAGCGCACGGTCCAGGGCGTTGACCGGGCCGTTGCCCTCCCCAGCGGCAATCTGGTATTGCTCGCCCACCTTCACCTTCAGGGTGGCGACAGCGCTCTGCCCCACGTCATATGGCTTTTCCCCCGTGATGCGGTAATATGCCAGGGTGAAATACGTGGGGATGCGGTTCAGGCACCGTCGCACCAGCAATTCAAAGCTGCCATCCGCCCCTTCGAACTGGTAGCCCTCCAGCTCCTGCCGCTTGAGTTCCTCCATGATACGGGTGAGTTCGGGGGACTCCTTGTTGATGTCGGGACAATACCGGCGGATTTTTTCCAGCACCGCTGTGCGCCCGCTGATCTCGCTCATGAGGAAGCGGCGCTCGTTGCCCACCAGCTCGGGCCGGATATGTTCAAAGGAGGTGGAATTCTTGATGACGCCGTCGGCGTGCATTCCCGCCTTGTGGGCAAAGGCACTGGCCCCCACATAAGGCTCCCCCCGCCCCAACGGGATGTTGGCCACCTCCGCCATGGCGCGGGCGGTATCGGTGAGCTGGGGTAGATTGCTGTCCGGGATGCACACATAGCCGCGCTTAAGCTGCAGGTTAGGAATGATGGTAGACAGGTTGGCGTTTCCACTGCGCTCGCCGAAGCCCAGATACGTGCCCTGCACATGGGCGGCACCCGCCTCCACCGCCGCTAGAGAGTTGGCCACCGCCAGTCCGCTGTCGTTGTGGGTGTGGATCCCCACCGTCACTTGAGGGAAGCGTTCCGCCACCGCTCTTGTGATCCGGGCGATGTCCTCGGGAAAGGTGCCGCCGTTGGTATCGCACAGGGCCAGTACCTCCGCCCCGGCCTTCACCGCTGAGGCCAGCGCCTCCATGGCAAAGGCGGGATTGGCCTGATAGCCGTCGAAGAAATGCTCCCCATCGAAAATCACCCGGCGGCCATGCTCCCGCAGAAAGGCCACGGTGTCCCCGATCATGGCAAAGTTCTCTTCCTCCGTGGTGCCCAGAATATCCCGCACATGCAGATCCCAGCACTTGCCAAAGATGGAAACCATCTCGGTACCCGCTGTCAGCAGGGCGCGCAGGTTATCGTCCTCCGCCGCCGGGCGGTTCTTACGCCGGGTGGAACCGAATGCCACCAGGCGGGAATGGCGGAGCTTTAGCTCCCCCGCCCGACGGAAAAATTCCAGATCCTTGGGATTGGAGCCGGGGTTGCCCGCCTCGATATACGAGACGCCCAGGCCGTCCAGCAGCCGGGTCACCGCCAGCTTATCCTCCACGGAAAAGGAGATGCCCTCTCCCTGAGCCCCGTCCCGCAGGGTGGAGTCCAGTATTTCCACCGTTTTTCTCATGTGCGCGCCTCCTTTATTCCTCGTCGTGTATGGTGCGGTCGCCCCGCTCCAGGGCCGTGACACCGGTGCGGGCCATTTCCCGGATGCCGAAGCTCTCCATGTGCTCCACGAAGCGGTCCATTTCGTCGGTCTGACCGGTCATCTCGATGGTGACGGTGGCGTCGCCGATGTCCAGCACCCGGGCACCGTAGGTCTGGGCCGCCTTGAGCACCGCGCCCCGGGAATCGCGCTCCGCCCGCACTTTGACCAGCACCAGCTCGCTGCTGGAGCACTGATCCTGCTCCAGCGCCATGACCTTGACGATATCCTCCAGCTTGAGCAGCTGGCGGATCACCTGCAAGAACACCGCCTCATCCCCCGTCACCACCAGTGTCAGTCGGGAATAGGCCGGATTCTCCGTCCGGCAAGCGACGATGGAGTCGATGTTGAATCCACGGCGGGCGAATAATCCCGCCACCCGCAGCAGCACACCGGGATGGTTCACTGCCAATACGGAAAAAACGATTTTGCCTTCCTTCATCACAGCCGCCTCCTCTCAGTTGTCCATTTCCTCGATGATATCCTCCACCGTGCCTCCGGGAGGAATCATAGGCAGTACGTTGGCGTCCGGGGAGATCCGGCAGTCCACCACCACGGGGCCACCGTGCTCCAGCGCCGCTTTCAGCACAGTTTCCACGTCCGCGGCCCGATCCAGCCGCATACCGGTACAGCCAAAGGCCTCCGCCAGCTTGACCAGGTCAGTTTTGCGGTGCGGATCGGTGGCGGAGAAACGATTGCCATAGAAAACCTTTTGCCACTGGCGCACCATGCCCAGCACCTGGTTGTTCATCACCAGCACCACGATGGGCAGGTTGTAGGAGGCCAGCGTAGTCAGCTCATTGAGATTCATATGAAAGCTGCCGTCACCCGAGATCAGCACCACCCGGCGGTGGGGACAGCCGAACTGCGCACCAATGGCCGCACCCAGGCCGTAACCCATGGTACCCAGTCCGCCGGAGGACAGGAAAGTCCGAGGCTGGCGCAGCTCGAAATGCTGAGCGGTCCACATCTGGTGCTGGCCCACGTCGGTGGCCACAATAGTATCGTCGTCGGTAAGGCGGCGCAGCGTCTGCAGGATCGCCAGGGGATCAGGCAGGGCCTTTTCCCCACGGTCAGCCGGATGGGGCTCGCGGCGAAGAGACGCCAACTCCTCGGTCCACTGCCTGTGATCGGCCGGCATGGTGCGCTCCAGCAGTGCTGCCAGCACCGTTTTCAGATCCCCCGCCACCCGGACGGCGGCGGTGACGTTTTTATCGAATTCCGCATGGTCGATATCGATATGAATCACCTGGGCGTTGGGCGCAAAGCCGGTGCGGCTCCCCGCCACCCGGTCGGAAAAGCGGGCCCCGCATACCAGCAGTACATCGCATTCCCTGGCGGCGCGATTGGCCGCCAGAGTGCCGTGCATGCCCACCATGCCCAGCCACAGGCGATGGCGGGGCGGAAAGCCGCCCAGACCCATCATGGAGGCGCACACCGGAATATCCTGCTTTTCCGCCAGCGCCAGCAGCTCCGCCTCCGCGCCGGAGGTCAGCACTCCGCCGCCGAAATAGATCAGAGGCTTTCGGCTGTGATTGAGCTTCTCCGCCGCCATCTGAAGCCGCTCCTCCTTGGGAGGGGGAACCGGCCGGACGCCGGCGGCGGGCTGCGGCTCATACTCGCATTCCGCCGCAGTCACGTCCTTGGGCAGGTCGATAAGCACGGGGCCCGGGCGGCCGCTTCCGGCAATGCGGAACGCCTCCCGCACCGTATGGGCCAGCTCCCGCACATCCTTGACGATAAAGTTGTGCTTGGTAATGGGCATGGTGATACCGGTAATATCCACCTCCTGGAAGGAATCCCGGCCCAGCAAGGGCACCGACACGTTGCCAGTAATCGCCACCACCGGGATGGAATCCATGTAGGCCGTGGCCAGACCCGTCACCAGGTTTGTGGCGCCGGGGCCGGAGGTGGCGATGCACACTCCCACCTTGCCCGTGGCCCGGGCGTAGCCGTCCGCGGCATGGGAGGCACCCTGCTCATGGGCGGTCAGCACATGGGTGATGCGGTCCTGGTATTTGTAAAGGGCGTCGTAAAGATTGAGCACCGCGCCGCCGGGATAGCCGAAAACCGTATCCACCCCCTGTTCCAGCAGGCACTCCATCAGAATATCCGATCCGTTTTTGATCATCGCTCTCATCCTCTCCTTTCCGATTCTGCCGCGCCGGGCCAAGTCCGGCGCATAAAAAAACTCCGTCTCCGTTTATCACAGAGACGGAGGATTTCCTCCGCGGTACCACTCCGCTTGCCCGGGTGTATTCCGGGCCGCTCGCTCACATCAGGCACGGCGTTCTCAGCGCCGCCTGCCGAATGCGTTCCCCGTTAACGGAGGGAGGCCGTTCCCACCTATTAAGAGCAAAGCTCCTTTCAGCGGACAGCTCAGGGGGCGATGCTTCACCGGGTCCTGCGCCGTCTCGCACCGACCGACGGCTCTCTGGGGAAGGATGTTCCAGCTACGGGTCCCCCGTCACAGCTTTTGGGTTATTGGATATATTGTAACCCTACTGCCTTCTCCTTGTCAAGAGGGAATCTTTTGCGCCCCTTCTCTTCAGTGTGTCGCAAAAAAATCGGTGCAGCCCAAATTTTGTGACGGGACGGTTGCGTATAATAAAGGGCCGTCCCGAGCCGTCTTGTCATCATCGGCATGGGATGGTAGAATACAAAAGGAAACGCTAAAGAAAGGGGATCGGAGTTATGGAGAAGGAAGTTTTGGATTTTGTCCGGGAGAAATCGCGGGAGCTGATTGCCTCCCCAACCTGCTGTGGAGAAGCAAAGTCGGCGGCTCAGGCATGGCTGGACGCGGTCGGCACCGACAGGGAAGCGGGGGAAACACAGAAGTATATCGCCGAGCTGGAGGCCGATATCATGCCCATTGATAAGTTGATTGAATTTGCCGGTTCCGACGCGGGAATCCGGTGTTTCGGCTCCGAGAAAGCCAGCAACATCGTTGCGCATGCGCAGGAGATTAAGGCCGCCGGAGCAAAATACTGCGACTGCCCAGCCTGCTCGTTGGCAGAGGCAATCCTCAAGAAAAGGGATCTGCTCCGATAACCGGATTGGGCGATCTGTAGATAGGAACATAGCAAACGGCAGCAAGAAGAAAGATTTTTTCTTGCCGCCGTTTGCTTTCGCTTAGACAGAAAACAAAGAATCGGGAGGGAGCCCTACGCTTCCTCCCGATTCTTCTGTACCCATTTTTCGCTGTATTTTCTGGCATCAGAATTGTACATACCGACAGCGTATGCCCTTTTCCCTGTCAAAGCAGAGGCCGGCGAAGGTCACGTATATTTGCCGCCTTTCTCCGACCATGCCAGCCGCTTTTCTTTATGGGGAACTCAGTACCGGCGGGCGCCCACAAAGCGCTGATTGAAATACGGCCAGGATAGATTTTGGATGGAGGTGGGGTCGTCCGGATTGTTGGCCGCGACAAACTCATCCTCGCCCAGATAGATCCCTGCGTATTCCGCCGTTCCTTCATTTTCCATCCAGAAGAACAGCACATCGCCCGGCTGCAGATCGTTTTGGTCAACGGCGGTGCCGCCTTGATACATGTCCCGGGTAAAGCGGGGAACCGACACGCCCTTTTCCGTAAAGCAGTAGTAGATCAGCCCGGAGTTGTCAAAGCTATTCGGCCCAGCGGCACCCATTTCAAAGGAGGTGCCCACCAGTGTTTTGGCCAGAGCAGCGACCTCCGCTCCCTTGCCCCCTGAGGGCGCTGTGGCCTGTGTTCCGGTGGTGGGGGGTGTTGTTTCAACGGCTTCTGTTGTGGTGGTCGTGGTGGGAGCCGCTGTCGTATCGGCGCTATCTCCGGAAGTGGTCGTGGTTTCTTCCTCCGTCGTATCCGCAGGATCAGTGGCTCCCGTCAGCGATGCTGTCGTTGTGGTTCCGTCCGCGCTGCCGGTGGTCTCCCCGTTCCCTCCGGTGGGAACGGTGTCTCCCCCGCATCCGGACAAAAGCATCAGGCTCATGGCCAATGCCGCCGTGCCAGCCAAAACCGACAGTTTTTTCAGCATAGGAATACCTCCTCGTTTTTAACGTTTTCCTTACCTTCAGTATAGCGGTTCCGGCGTCGGGAGCAACAACAAACCGGTGACAAAAGAATCTCAGATTTTTAACGATTGGCGGGAAGTGATAACAAAATCTTAATTTTTACCTTAACGAATCAACAAGCAGTCCGTGCATGTCTCTGAGATGGTGGGTTTTCTGTTGGCGTCTTCTTCCGTTGGTATAAAACAACCTGGACGGAGAAGAAAGAAATACTTTGATGGGAAGCCTTTGCACAACCAACTTGTGATCTCTCACTGTGTTTCCAAGGTATAATGCGCCCAGGGCCTTTATGTGCTGGAGACAGACGATATGGGTGTCCCTGGGCATGGAGCCACCCCCGCGGGCCGGTTCCCCCTGCGCTTATGATAATAAAGGCCAGGAGAAATACGGCAGCATTTCTCGGGAACGCTGCCGATAGACGTAGGCTGAGAACCGCACGGGGCAGCGTTCATGTTATAATAGCCGCAGAATCTAAAAAGCCTTCTCCCTGAGGTGCTCTTCCCCTTACGAAGAAGGGTACCCTCGAAGCGAGGAAATGAGGTAAATTTTACAATATGATCACTGGCGAAATGGGCAAGCGACTTCTTATCCACCCCATCAGTCGTGCTGCTGGTCTTCTTTGGAACTCCGGCTCATCATATTCAATCCCCTTAGCGCAGGCACCTAACTCTTCCAGCTGGGCGGGATACTCCTTCCGCTCCGCTGTCCTCATACGATACGCACTTCTTGACTTCCCGCACCGCCGTGCTACTATAAAGAAAAACATCGGGAGAGGATCATACATGAACGCACAGCAGCTGATGGAGCGGCTCTTTGCCCTGGCGGGACAAAGGATCGAGGACACCGTGGATACCTGCAAGGCAGGGGACCCTGCTAAGGAGGTGCAAAAAGTGGCGCTGTGCTGCATCGCCTCCCCCTCCATCCTTCGGCAGGCCCATGCGTGGGGCGCAGATCTGCTGATCACCCACGAACCCACCTACCACGACAACTTTGATCGCCTGCATGCCGACGACCTGGTGGCCACGGAGAAGCGCCGGTTGGTGGAAGCCACCGGCATGACTATTTACCGTTATCATGACCATGCCCACGCCGCCCTGCCTGACGTTATCGCCATGGGGGAGCTGGAAGAGCTGGGCTGGGATAAGGAGGAGTTCGACGGGCAGCTACTTCTGACGCTGCACCAGCCCCGGCCCGTCCGAGAACTGGCCCGGGAAATCGGCGAAAGGCTGGGCATCGCCCAGGTGCGCCTGGCCGGTCATCCCGAAACGACAGTCAAAACCGCCGTCCTTGGCTTTGGCGCCCGCAACATGCTGGAACTCATGAACCAGCAGGAGGCGGACCTGTATATTTCCGGTGAGCTGTGCGAGTGGAACGCCTGCGAATACATCCGGGACGCCGCCGAGCTGGGACACCGAAAAGCCCTGCTGGTACTGGGGCACATCTCTTCCGAAAAGGCCGGGATGAAATACGCTCAGAAACTGGTACAGCGGATTGCCCCCGGCATCGAAACCCGATACTTCGACAATCCGGATGTGTTTACCTATATAGAATAATCAACATATTTCTAGATCGTTTCAATCGTGCTCCGTACCGATGCAGCTTTAACCTGCTGTGTTAAAGGAGCGGGGAATCCTCCTGTAGTGAGCATACAAAAAGGCAGACGGCACCATTTCGTGCTGTCTGCCTTTTTTCATCGACTCAATTTATTTCGACC
Source organism: Candidatus Avimonas narfae (assembly GCA_904395335.1). GTDB lineage: Bacteria > Bacillota > Clostridia > Oscillospirales > Acutalibacteraceae > Avimonas_A > Avimonas_A narfae. Next base: position 20,526 of record CAJFNR010000035.1, read on the forward strand.
GGAAAAGCAGTACTCTCCCCTATTGGAAAAGTACCGACTTTATTTCTCCTCGTCTTCCTCGTCGCTGCAGCAGTCGCAGCCGCAGTCATCGCATTCCACGTCGAATTCCAGATGCTCGCCGCAATTGGGGCACTCGATACCGCCCTCCAGCAGGGTATCCTCATCCACGCTGAATTCGTCGCCGCAGCTGGGGCAAGTGATGTCGTAGTATTCCTCGTCCTCATCGTCATCGCAGCAATCGCATTCGCCGTAGAAATCGTTTTCCAGGGAATCCAGATCCTCGTCCACTGCGTCCACCTGCTCGGTGAGCTCAGCGGTGTAATCCTCCAGATCCTCCACGCTCATGGCCAGATCATCCAGCACATCGACAACGGCCTTGAGGATTTTGCCCTCCTTGGACGTCTCGTCCACGCTCAGGCCTTCCATAAGCCCCTTCAGATACGCAACCTTCTCCGTAACAGTCATAACCATCCTCCTTTTACAATCGGGGAACGGCCTCAGGCGCGTTCCATGTATTCGCCGGTGCGGGTATCAACGCGGATCATCTCGCCCTCGTCGATAAACAACGGCACGCGGACCTCGGCGCCGGTCTCCAGCGTGGCGGGCTTGGTAGCATTGGTGGCGGTATCGCCCTTGAAGCCGGGATCGGTCTGGGTGACCTGCAGCTCCACGAAGTTCGGGGGCTCCACGGCAAACACCTTGCCCTTGTAGGATACCACCTTGCACACCATGTTTTCCTTCACGAATTTGAAGTTGTCGCTGAGCACATCGCGGTTGATGGGCACCAGCTCATAGCTTTCGGGATCCATAAAGTAATACAGGTCGCCGTCGTTGTAGGAATACTCCATCTCCTTGCGCTCCACGTACGCGGTGGGGAACTTATCCGTGGGGTTGAACGTTTTTTCTACCACCGAACCGGCAATGACGTTGCGGATCTTGGTACGGACGAAGGCCGCGCCCTTGCCGGGCTTCACATGCTGGAACTCGATAATCTGATACACGTTTCCGTCCATCTCAAAGGTAACGCCGTTGCGGAAATCGCCTGCGGATACCATAGTGTATACCTCCTAATACATTAACTCTATCCCATCATACCGTATGGGACGAGACTTTTCAAGTAAAATTTCGCAAATCCCCGCGCCTACAGCACGATCAGCTCCTTCAGAGAGGCGGTCAGGTCCTCGCATCCGCCGGGAGTGATATACGCCATATCCTCGATACGCACTCCAAAGCGCCCGGGCAGGTAGATTCCCGGCTCCACCGTCACCACCGTTCCCGCCCGCAGGGTTTCCTCCCCCGCAGAAGGGGACAACCGCGGTTCTTCATGGATCTGCACCCCCACGCCATGGCCGGTGGCGTGGCCGAAGCAGTCGCCGTAGCCCGCTTCCTCAATGATGCGGCGGGCGGCGGCATCCCCCTCCCGACAGGACAGCCCCTCCCGCAACACGGCAAGGCAGGCCCTGTGTGCCTGCAGCACGGTGTCGTACACCCGCCGCTGCTCTTCATTCGGCGCGCCCACCGCCACCGTGCGGGTCATATCGGAATGCCAGCCGTCCACAACGGCTCCAAAATCCATGGTGACGAAATCCCCAGATTCCACCTTTCTGTCGCCGGGTTCGCCGTGGGGCAGGGAGGAGTTGGGCCCCGACACGGCAATAAAATCAAAGGAAGCGCCCTCCGCCCCATGGGAACGGATGTGGAATTCCAGCTCCAGCGCGATCTCCCGCTCCGTGCGCCCCGGGCGGATAAACGATAGGATATGGGTAAAGGCGTCGTCGGTGAGTTTCTGGGCTTGCCGGATACAGGCCAGCTCCTCCGCCGTCTTAACCAGTCGCAGCTCCTTGAGCCAACCGTCCAGCCGGTTCCCTGCCAAGGACAGGGAGGGCAGTGCTTCCCGCAGTCCGGCCTCCTCGGCCAGGGTGACGGCCTCCCCCTCGATATGCAGGCACTGCAGCCCGTGTCGGGCCACCAGTTCCGCCAGCGTATCGGTCAAGCGGCGATAGCATAGGCACTGAGCTCCCCGAACCCGCTGTCCGGCCGCCTCGATATAGCGAAAATCGGTGAGAAAATACGCCTCCGCCTGGGTGACCAGTACCGCCCCTGCGCTGGACCGGAAACCGGTCAGGTAGCGGCGGTTGTGCTCGCTGGTGATCAGAGCCCCCTCCTGTGCCGAGGGCAAAAGGGCCGCCAGCTGTGCGCATTTTCCGTCCATCCTCACACCTCCTCCGCCAGTGCCTGTAGCGCCAGCAGATAGCTCACCGGACCGAAGCCGGAGATCTGCCCCCGGCATACCGGGGCCAACACGGAGGTATGCCGGAATTCCTCCCGGGCGTGGATATTGGACAGATGCACTTCGATAACGGGGAGACGAATCGCCGCGATGGCATCCCGGATGGCGTAGCTGTAATGGGTGTACGCCCCGGCGTTGAGCACCACACCGTCGTACACGTCCATAGCCTGATGCAGAGCGTCGATCAGCGCCCCCTCACTGTTGGACTGAAAGAAGGAAGGCTCCATCCCCAGCTCCCGCGCCCGGGCGGCAATGCGGCCGCATACCGCTTCATAGCTGTCCCGCCCGTACACGCCCGGCTCCCGCTTGCCCAACAAATTGAGATTGGGACCGTTCAATATCAGTACTTTTTTCATGCTTCGTCATCCTTTCCTGTCGGTTCCGCATCCAGCGGCGTTTCCCGGTGCCTGACCATGAGATGTCCCCCGTCAGCGGCAAACCCCACCTGCCGGTACAGGCCGTGGGCGTCCTCGGTATCCAACATCCCCTGATAGCGGTCAAATCCCGGCTGCCGGGCGACAAACTCCACCAACGCCCGTCCCAGTCCCCGACCGCGATAAGCAGGGTCGATTACCACATCGCACAAATAGTACATGGTGGCGTGATCGGTGACGGCGCGGGCATACCCCACTTGGCGTCCCCGGTGGTAGACGCCAAAGCATAGGGAATGGGCGGCAGCTTTCTCCATTACCCGGCGGGGCATGGCCATCCCCCATGGTGTGCCGCGCAGCAACGCCTCCACCCGGTCCATCTGAAGCAGCCGGCGGTCGCTGCTGATCAGCAGGTCATCGCTGCACTGGTTCATGGGCCATCGCCTCCTCGTAAAGCTCCTTCATATACCGGGCATCCCGGGCCTGAGTCCCGGCGGATTCGCAGATAACAGTCCCCTGGTAACCCCGCCGGGCCAGCAGAGGCATCAAATGCTCGGGGAAAGGACCGTAGGTCTCGTCCTCAAAGGTCAGATGCTCCTTTTCGCCGCCCGACGTGTAGGCGATCTTGGAAAAATGGATGTGGAGCAGCCGGGCCCGCTCGCTTCCCAGCCGGGCCTCGATGTTGTCCAGCACCGCGGCGAACGCCTCTGTCGTTTGGAGGGAACCCTGAGTGCGGCTGTTGAGATGGCCGAAATCCACACAGGGCAGAAACCGCTCGTCCACCCCGCAGAAAAACAGCACCTCCTCCAGATCACCCAACTGATTGATCTTGCCCATCACCTCCGGACAAATGCGGACACCGGACAGGCCCTCGCTGTCCAACAGCTCCTGGGCCTCCTGCAGCGTGCGGTGGGCCAGCTCCGCCGCCTCACGGCGGCTGCGGCCGTTGAGCCCGCCGGGGTGAACCACAATGCGGTCCGCCCCCATCCACGCCGCCGCCCGGGCGCTATCCCGGATATAAATCAGGCTGTTGAGGCGCTTCTGTTCATCCTGCGATGCCAGGGAAATGAAATACGGCGCGTGGATGGACAGCCGAATCCCGTGCTCGGCCGCTTTTCTCCCTAACGCGGCGGCGGAGGCCTCCGTCACACGCACCCCGCGCCCGCACTGGTATTCGTAGGCATCCAGCCCCTTGCCGGCCAGCCAGCCCGGCGCCTGAAGAGAGGCCTTCATCCCTTCCGCGTAGAATTCATCGCCGTTTCCAGCCGGGCCAAAGGCCACGCGGCAGCTATCCATCCGATTTCCCCCTTTGCTGCTTTTCACGGTACCGCTTTAAAACACGGTCCTCCAACCGCCGCTTGAAGCGGGCGACAGCGTTGTTTTCCTTTTGAATGGGGAGCAGCTGAATGGTGTGGACTCCGCTGATGTTCCCCCCCAGTATATCGGTAAAGGTCTGATCACCCACGATAGCGCATTCCCTCAGCGGCAGGGCAAGACGGCGGGCGCCTCTCCAGTAGGCCAGCGGGAACGGCTTGCAGGAAAAGGCCACGTGGCGCAGGCCAATGCGCCCCGCAAAGGGAGCCACCCTGCGGGGAAGCGCGTTGGACACCACTGTCAGGCGGATACCCGCCTTCCGCATTTTTTGCAGCCAGTCCTCCACCGCCGGATCCAGCACCTGGCTGCCGTGAAGCGCCAGGGTGTTGTCCACATCCAGCAGCAGCCCCTTCACGCCCAGCGCACGCAGATCCTCCAGCGTGATATCAGTGATACGGTTGCGCAGCAATTCAGGATACAACAAGGGCATAAAAAATGATAACTCCTCTCCTTCCCCCGGCAATAACGGGAGCGGATCGTATGATAGACGCAGCGGGTGTCAGGCGGTTTGCCTGTATTTCCCACACGGACTGCTCCGCCGCGCACCACGGCCGTGCAAAGGCTTCCCCTTGAGGGGAAGCTGACGAAGTGCGCGTACCAACGCGCACCGAGACTCATGAGATGGAGAAACGGTTTTTCCTTTTTTCGGCGAGCATAAAAACGAAGCTCCCCACCTCATCCGTCCCACTTTGTGGGCCATCCTTCCTCGTAAGAGGAACCCCCTCTAGGGGAGGGCTTCGGGGCGCTACTTCCTCTCTGCTTTCATTCTACTATAAGGGACGGCTCCGAGCCCCAGGGACGTCCTAGATCGTTTAGTATCAGGCATAAAGGCTCTGGGCACAGTATACCATGAACGCTGCCCCATATGGTTCTCATCCTACGCTTATCGGCAGCGTTCCCGAGAAATGCTGTCGCATTTCTCCCGACCTTTATTATATCATAAGCGTGGAGGGAACCGGCCCGGAGGGACGGCTCCAGGCCCAGGGACTTCTCGCATCGTTTGTGCCTACGACATAAAGGCCCTGGGCACAGTATACCATCATCTACCATGAGATGGCAACCACACCCGGAGGGATTCCCGCGAATTCCTCTTAGTCTCAGCGAACAAAAAATAACCGTGGGGTCATCCGTTTCCGGATAGCCCCACGGCTGAATGCACTTCAAACCGGGTATCTTACCGCGCCCCCGACCGCTTCCGGATCACCGCCACAGCCGCTGTAACCGAAAGCAGCAGAATCACGGCAGCGGCCGCGATGCCCACCGTGTTGTCAAAACCGGTATTCGGCGAACCGCTGCCCGCTGTTGTCACCGCCGTGGTAACCGCGCTGGTGGCGGTGGTGGCGTCGGTAGCGGCGGCGGTGGTGTCCACCTGATCCGATGTGGTGGAATCCGCGCTTGTCCCGGTGGTGTCGACGGTGGCGTTCAGCCCCTCCATCCACTGGGCGATCACGGGATACAACACGTCATATCCCTTCGTGTTGGGGTGCAGATAGTCCTGAAGATACGTCCTTGTTTTGACCTTCATCACGGAGCTGTTGAATTCCTCGTCATGGAAAAGATCAAGATAAGGGATCTCCCATTTCTCGCAGATTTCCACGGCAAGATCGAAATATTCGCTCATATCCCTGGTTTTTCCGCCCCAGCCCGAAAGAGGCGTCTGAAAATTGACGATATAGCCGATGGTGGTATCCTCACCGAACTGCTGCTTCGCGGTATAGAACAGCTCTTCCAACGCTCCCCCAAAGGTTGTGTTATCGAAGTCGGCCAGGTCAAAGGAATCCGACATAACGCCTACGGGAGCGGAATCCATGGCGTCGTTGACACCGCCGTGAAGGATCACATAATCATAGGTGTTCCCCTCTACGGATTTCATCTGATTGATGATGCGGTTGGTTCCCCGGCAAGTGGAAACCGAAGCCCCATCGAAGCCCTTGTTGGTTACCGTCATCCCATAATAATGGGCGATCCGGCCTGCCCATCCCGTCTGAGGCAGGGGAGTCTTGTCATGAACCGCCGCCGCACAGATGGAATCGCCGCAAAAAAGCGCCGTTTTTCCATTCAGCACGCTGTCCGTGTGCATCAGATCCTCCTCAGCGCTGACCGTAAAGACCGCCGTTGTCATGAACGCGGCAGCGGCAAGCAGCCCCGCCGTCAGCATCCGAAGCCCCTTTTTCACCTGTTTTTTCATGCTAACCCTTCTCCTTCTTGTTGAAACATAACCCCTATAGTACTATAATTATATATAATACATTATTTGGAAATTGTCAACAGAAACTTCCGATTTGTTCAGGAAAAGATGTTCATTTAAATCGAAGTCAAGAGCGGACGCAATGTCGGTCGGCATACGTGCCGTTTGATGATTACAGGAGGATCACTATGGAACAGAAAACCAATGTCATGCGGATATTGGACAAGGCCAAAATCCCGTATCAGGCCCACAACTACACCGGTACCGGGGCCATCAGCGGCCCGGAGGTAGCCGCCGCCCTGAAGCAGGATCCCGCCCGAGTGTTCAAGACGCTGGTTACGGTGGGAAAATCCCGCCAGCCCTATGTCTTCGTGATCCCGGTATGTCGGGAGCTGGATTTGAAAAAAGCCGCCGCCTGCGTGGGGGAAAAGGCCGTGGATATGCTGCCGCAGAGGGATCTGCTGAAAACCACGGGGTACATCCACGGCGGGTGCTCCCCTGTGGGGATGAAAAAAGCGTTTCCCACCGTTTTTGACGCCAGCGCCGCGGCACACGATACCATCTGTTTCAGCGGTGGCAAGGTCGGCTACCAGGTGGAGCTGAACCTGAACGCCTTGGCATCTGTGCTGGAATTCCGCCTGGGAGACCTGACGGTAGAGGAATAATCGACGGGAGCGGGCGCCGCTGATATACGGCGCCCGCTCCCGCTCTGTCGGTAAAAAGGCCCCGTCTGTCCACCTCTTGCCGCTGTTTTTCTTTCTTTTTTCCCCGCACAGGTTATAAACCCATAACCATGTCTGGTCATACGTTTATGTAACGTATTTTATTTTTTTGGACATGCTAATGTCAAGTAAAATACGGGATATAGGCGTGAATAATTGTGAAAAAGATTCTCTTTGAAAATCAGAAAAATGTTGTGGGCACACAGCTGAAGCTGCAACGGATCAAAAAGGGGCTGTCCCAAAGCCAGCTGGCGGCAAAAGTGCAAACCTTAGGTGTCAGCCTAGACCAGCAGATGATCAGCAAAATCGAAAAGAATGATCGGATCGTCACGGATTACGAGCTGGCGTGCCTTTGTCATGTGTTGGATACCACGCCGGGCGAAATGCTGCAGGATTTCTATGAGCAATATCTTTAGCATGTGTCCCGCGGAAATTCGTTGGAGCCGCTCCCCGGAGCCCACGACACGGCAAAAGGGGGCCGGAACAACCGTCCCGGCCCCCTTTCTATGGAGATAAAGGGATGTGTCTTATTCTGCTGCCGCGGTTTCAGCGGCTGTTGTCTCCGTCCCTGTCACTTCGCTTGTCCCTGCCGTTGTGCTTCCCTGAGGCAGCAAGGCGCGAAACTCCTCCTCGGTCAACGGGCCGGTGACATCGGACAGGGTTAGTTCGGGATCTCCTCCGATCAAAGAGAAATTGTAAATTGTCCCATCCGGATGGTAAATAAATTTTCCTAAATAAGAACCGGTCAAGCCATATCCGGTTTTGTCCGTATCCCCCAGCGACGCTTCGGACCCTAGGAACAGGATCACCTTCATGCCCGGAAACAGGAGCGGTATACCGTCAACGGAACGGTCGCCGCCCCCTTTTAAATGCTGACCCAGTTCCTCAATAGCAATCTCGTCACCAATTTTCAAGTCACCCTTCAGCGTCTCACTTACAGTTGCCTTTGATAAAACAAAGGGCATGTTGCCATCTAAATAGGCCTCGTACCCCGTCACAAAGGCCACCACCACGTTCTCCGACTGCTCGTACAACCCCTCCACATTATCTATAATGTTGTAGGATGCGGCATCGGCCCATATGATCTCATTTTTCATATTCGTCGGAAAATATAGGCCCCCCTCCGCTTCCGATCCGGTACCGGAGACAGCAGTAACGGGGGAATCCTCTTCGGATGCATCCGCAGCAGACTGACTGCACGCGGTGAGGCAGAACAACAGGAACGTCGCACCTAAAACTGCCGCCAGATTTCTCCTATAGAGCATTTAGAACTTCCTATCTTTTGCTTAACACTTGTGAACAGGCCATTTATGGTTTTATATGTATTTTATTACGTATTATGCAATATTTGATTTTTGTTTGTTTTTATTCTACACTTATTAGTAATATATGTAAATGTGCATTTGCTATAAAAAAGATTGTCGTATTTTGTCAGGCTTATAAATATATCAAGGTTTTAGCTGTGTATATATGAAAAGAGACGGCATCGTCGGGTGCCGTCTCTTTTGTCAAAAAATTTTATTCGACTGCTGTATTTTGTCCTGTTGTATCTATCAAGATATTGCTGTCGGTTGCGTTATCTCCGTATTTATTGTAGTGCTTTCCTGAGGCAGCAGAGAACGAAATTCCTCCTCGGTTAAAGGCCCGGTAACATCGGACAGGGTCATGGCATCGTCTCCGCCCAATAAGGAAAAATTATAAATGGTGCCGTCAGGATGGTAAATAAATTTTCCTAAATAAGAACCAACTAATCCATAGCCTGTTCTTGTCGGATCAAGCAAAGGGGCTTCCTCATCTAAAAAAAGTATGACCTTCATTCCAGGATATAAAAGAGGTATACCGCCAATAGAAATATCGCTCCCGTCTTCTAAATGCTTTCCTGTTTCACTTATAGTAATCTCATTACCGACTTGAAGATTTCCCTTCAATACTTCCGTTACTTTTGCTTGTGAAAAAACCTTTGGTATATAATCATCCGTATAGGTATCGTAATCTAAGATATTCGCTACAACAATATTTTCCGAATTTTGATATAACTCGTATACATTTTTTTCGATATAAGGAAAGGAAGCCGAAAGTTCTTGGTTGTTAGTATTGGTTGGAAAGTAAAGTTCAGTGGTGTCTTGCTTAACATCGTTTGGGGTTGAAATTGAAGATCGATTACAAGCTGATGGAATAATCATTAGGCAGATTGCCACTACTAAAGCCCATTGCTTTTTCAGCGATTTCATATATTGTAGCTCCCTTCTGTACTTGATAAACTGAAAAGTTTAATATTTGGCTCGAACGCCGGTTATATCATCTAATGTAGGACAATAAGCTGTACATGTATTCCAATATGGATACATAATCGTTCCATTATCATAAGGATTTTCTTCCAATCCTATACAATGTCCAATTTCATGATTAATAATTTTTCTCATTTCTTGAAAATAATTAGTAGTTGGTTTTTTAGCTTCATTTATTGCAATTCCACAATGCTCCCAATTGGTTTCTTTAGGATCTATTTGAGCACCTTTATAAAAAGTTGTTATTCCTGTTGCTCTTTCTTGTGGATCAATTATTTGATAAATATATATAACCGCTTTTCCTTGGATATTTTCCCCAGATATCCTATAAAAATAGAAATCTTCACTATCTCCGGTATTATCAGGATTCATAACCCAATTCCAGTCTGCAAATGCTTGAACAGCACTATCAAGAAAAGGAGCATCACCCTCAATTGCATAAGTTCGGTTATAAATTCCTCCTTCCAAGCGCCCTGGAAGTAACACATAAGCGGACGCTGACATTCCCGAAAAAGCCATGACACTTCCTGTACAAATGGTGGCTAATATAACCCTAAATAATTTTTTCCTTCCTCTCATCTTTCACACCCCTCTAAATTATTATATGCAACATTGCAGATTTACATTATCACTATTTAGTAAATATTGTTAATTGTAAAATGTGATAAAAAACCACATCTTTGATTTATTATATTTCTGAACTTCAAATATAAAAGTAGTTAAATCAGCTATGTTCATTATTACAGTATGCAAAATGATTTTCTAACAAGCGAAAAGATGGCAGATATTTTAATCCACCATCTTTTCGCTTACTTCATTCCATTGAATCTTGTTAGAAAGCAACTACTTAAATATCGCCTTTAGTTTTAAATGAATTATTTATTTTCAATGACATCTTGTAATTTCATACGAAACTCTTCATCCGATAATGGTTCAGCAGCATCTGAAAACATTAGAGCTACCTGATTCCCCAGAAGGCCTGCCGGGTACCAAGCATTTTCCTCCTGATTATAAAAGAATTTTCCTTGATAGTCCCCAACTAAGGAATAACCTGTATCCCATGGTGCGACAAGTTCCCATGGTCCATCGAGAAATAGTAACACCCGTTCCCCTGGTCGAAGAAGCGGAACAGCATTTACTGAGGCTTCATCTCCGTTGGCAAAGCGAAAACCTATTTCCGACACCGTTATCATCTGATTTATCTGCATATCGCCGGATAATACTTCATCTATCCATACTTGAACATAAGATGCTTTACTTTGCGATGTGGAAGGAAATTCCTGAAGAAACACCCGGCCGATAACTACATATTTTGTATCATTATACAATTCAGACATGCTTTGATACCAGTGCGAAAGAGCTATCGTTCCATGCGCAACCTCCGGTCCAGAAGGAAAGGTATAGGCGGGTTCTTCCCATACCGTTGTCTCCGTACTATCAGAGGACGTTATATTTTCCTCCACTTCAGACGTTGTCGATTCACCGCAGCCGGCACAGAATACCAACAGAAAGAGCGACAAACAAGCAACAGCCACTATTCTCAGTCGTTTCACTTTTACTCTCCCTTTCTTCCATCGCTGTACAGGGCGGCTGTGATCCCATATCGGATGCGCAAGGACTTCCCCATAAGTGGCATACCCCGCGCATTCTATCGTGATCGTTACCTATAACCCATATTGTGCAATAACCAAGACATATCCGCATTTGACAACGGCTTTTTTGCATCCGAGGAAAGTAGGTCCCCTATTTCTCCCAAAAGGCCGGAAGCATACCAACAATCCTCTTCTTTTTGATAAAAAACTTTCCCTGATAATCGCCTACGGTCACATATCCCTTTTTCCACGGCGCCGGCAGTTCTACTTTATTCTGTAGAAACAGCAGTACGCATTCGCCCTCACGAAGCAGCGGCACACGTCCAACGGATGCCGTCCCGACTTCGCTTTCCGTTCCATGCTCCCTGACGGTAATCATCGATTCAGACAAACTGTCCCCCTTTATCGTCTGTTCCACCCATACCTGTGCATAGGAATAGCCGCCTTCATCCGTTTTATCAAATTCCTGCAGATACACCCGTCCGATGATCACACAATCCGCGTCGCCGTACAATTCGCCGATAGACTGATAAATATGAGAAGGAAAAACGACCATATCCAGCCCCTCCGGCCCGGTGGGAAACACATACGGAGGTTCTTTCCAACAGGTTGTCCCGGTTTCTGTAGTCATCGGATCGGTTGTGTTCTCTTCTTCTCCGGGCCTATCTGATTCACCGCAGCCGGCACAGAATACCAACAAAAAGGAGAATAAACATGTTGCTGCCAGTGTTCCCAGTCGTTTCACTTTTACTCTCCCTTTCTTCCATCGCTGTACAGGGTGGCTGAGATCCCCTATCGGATGCGCAAAGTAGTCCCCCTGAGGAAAATGCCTTCATGCGCCGGTAGCATCGCTTGTCCCGTAAAAAATCATCTTTCGCGTGACTCCGGCCGGATGAATCATCACTTCTGACGATATTAGCATATCATTCCCCCGGATAACCGGTAAAGGGAAATGGTGTATAAATCGCACGATCCCTTTTTGTGATAACAAACAAAAAGCAGGTTGTTTTTCACAACCTGCCTTTGAAAGCCACGCTTATTTGTATTTTCTTTTGCGGGCCGCCTCCGATTTCTTCTTGCGGCGAACCGAAGGCTTTTCATAGTGCTCTCTCTTGCGGACTTCGGCGAGAACACCGGAACGGGCACAGGACTTCTTCCACCTTCTCAGGGCGCTGTCCAGCGACTCGTTATCCTTGACACGGATTTCTGACATTGTTGATTCCCTCCCTCCGCCATGCAGCAGGGACTTCGTATCCGAGATAGTAATACAAACGGTATTATACAGCAGGTTTCCTTTTTCGTCAAGCTTTTTCTCCCTTTTGGAAAAAGCATCAGGCGGGAAGATTTCCTGCTGTCCAGCTACCTATTTTACCGGGGACGAACCACTAGATTCACCAGCTTGCCGGGAACATACAGCTCCTTGACCGTCGCCATTCCCTCCAGAGCGGGGGCGATCTTCTCGTCCGCTTTGGCGGCTGCGATAGCCGCGGCGGCATCGGCGTCGGCGGGGATGGTCACGCGGCTGCGCACCTTGCCGTTGATCTGCACGGCAATCTCCACCGTGTCCTCCCGGCACTTGCTCTCGTCGTATACCGGCCAGGCGGTCTGGGACAGCTGTCCGCCGAAACCGCACAGCTCCCACAGCTCCTCGGTCATATGGGGGGCAAAGGGGTTGAGCAAGATCAACAGGATGCGGTACTCCTCACGGGTAGCGCCGCCCGCTGCGGTCAGCTCATTGACCAGAGTCATCATGGCGGCGATGGCAGTGTTGAACTTCAGCCCTTCAATGTCGTCGCCCACCTTGCGGATGGCCTTGTGTACGGCGGCCTCGGTCTGGGGGCGCACGCCGTCGCCGGGAAGCAGCTTCTCCTGCATAGCCCAGACACGCTCCAGGAACCGGCGGCTGCCGCGGATGCTGGCGCTGGACCAGGGGGCCGCCTTCTCAAAGTCGCCGATGAACATCTCATACACCCGCAGGGTGTCGGCGCCGTATTCCCTCACGATGTCGTCGGGATTCACCACGTTGCCACGGGACTTGGACATTTTTTCGCCGTTCTCACCCAGGATCATGCCGTGGCTGGTGCGCTTGGCATAGGGTTCCGGCGTGGGCACCACACCAATGTCGTACAGGAACTTGTGCCAGAACCGGCTGTACAACAGGTGCAGGGTGGTGTGCTCCATGCCGCCGTTGTACCAGTCCACGGGCGTCCAATATTTCAGTTTTTCCGGGTCGGCCAGCGCCTTGTCGTTGTGGGGGTCGATGTAGCGCAGATAATACCAGGACGATCCCGCCCACTGGGGCATGGTATCGGTCTCCCGCTTGGCGGGGGCGCCGCAGCAGGGACAGGGTACGTTGACCCAGTCCTCCATGGCGGCCAGGGGGGATTCGCCGTTGTCCGTGGGCTCATAGCTGTCCACCATGGGCAAGCGGACGGGCAGCTGATCCTCCGGCACCGGGACATAGCCGCAGTGCGGGCACTGGATGATGGGGATGGGCTCTCCCCAATACCGCTGACGGGAGAATACCCAGTCCCGCAGCTTATAATTGACCTTCTGCTCCCCGACGCCTTTCTCGGTGAGCCAAGCGACGATGGCCTTTTTGGCTTCCTCCACGCTCATGCCGTCCAGGAAGCCGGAGTTGACCATCACGCCGGTATCACAGTCGGTGAAGGCCTCCTTCTCCACATCGCCGCCCTTGACCACCTCCACGATGGGCAGGCCGAATTTCTTGGCGAAATCCCAGTCGCGGGTGTCGTGGGCGGGCACCGCCATGATGGCACCGGTGCCGTAGGAAGTCAGCACATAATCGGAAATGAAGATGGGGATTTCCCGGCCGTTCACCGGATTGATGCCGCGCACACCCTTCAGTTCCACGCCGGTTTTGTCTTTGGCCACCTCGGTGCGCTCGAAATCGGACTTCCTGGCGGCCTGCTCCTGATACGCGGATACCTCGTCCGGATTCTCCAGCCGGGCCTTCCACGCCTCCACCAGCGGGTGCTCCGGAGACATGACCATATAGGTGGCGCCGAAGAGGGTGTCGGGCCGGGTGGTGTAGATCTCCACCGGTTCCCCGGCGGTGGTCTCGAACCGGACCTGGGCGCCGGTGGAGCGGCCAATCCAGTGGATCTGCTGCGCCCGGACGCGGTCCGGATAGTTCACCAGATCCAAATCGTCGATGAGGCGCTGGGCATAGGCGGTGATTTTCAGCATCCACTGGCTCTTGACCTTGCGTACCACCTCGCCGCCGCAGCGCTCGCACACGCCGCCCACCACTTCTTCATTGGCCAGCACGCATTTGCAGGAGGTGCACCAGTTGACGGCCATCTCCTTTTTGTAGGCCAGGCCGTGCTTGAACAGCTGCTCGAAGATCCACTGTGTCCAGCGGTAATACTCCGGATCGGTGGTGTTGATTTCCCGGTCCCAGTCGAAGGACAGGCCCAGCGACTGAAGCTGCGCCTTGAAGCGGGCCACGTTGTTTTTGGTGACGATCTCCGGGTGGATGTGATTCTTGATGGCGAAGTTCTCCGTAGGCAGGCCGAAGGCGTCCCAGCCCATGGGAAACAGCACGTTGTATCCCTCCAGGCGTCGCTTGCGGGATACCACATCCAACGCCGTATAAGAGCGGGGATGGCCCACGTGCAGCCCCTGTCCGGAGGGATAGGGAAACTCCACCAGGGCATAGAACTTTTTCTTTTCCTCGCCGTCTCCGATGTCGGAGGCCGCAAAGGTGTGCTCCTTTGCCCAGATATCCTGCCACTTCTTCTCGATGGCGGACGGTTCGTACTTCATATGATCAAATCCTTCTGATAAATATAGCCTGTGCGCGTCAGCTGTCCGCTTCCGGCAAAAAGTCGGAAAGGGGCAGCTGAGCCCCGTCCTTCCACAGCCGTTCCAGGTCATAGAAACCCCGGGTCTGCTGGGTAAAGATATGGACCACCACATCGCCGTAATCCATCAACACCCAGGTGGAAGAGGCATACCCCTCCTGCCGGAGCGGCTCCACGCCCTGCTCCTTCAGCTCGGTCTCCACATAATCGGCCAGGGATTTCACCTGGGTGGAGCTGGTGCCGGTGGCGATGACAAAGTAATCCGCGATGACGGACAACTCCCCGATGCCGATGACGCGGAGATCCTCCGCTTTGTGCTTATCCAAAGAGGCGGCGATGGCCGCCGCCAGCTGCTTTGCTTCCATTAGTTTCCCGCTTTCTCCGGCGTTACGCCGCCGTGGTTGTGGTGATGGCCGTCAAATCCTGGGACTGCTCCACCGCAAAATCGCTGAAGGTCTGGGGATGGGTATCGGCCGTTCCGCTGTTGGCCAGCTCCGTGATCTGCAGCGTTTCCTCCGTCACCTTGTCGGTGTAGGGAAGGAAATTTTCGTTGAGCAGCGTCACCAGCTCACTCTTGTGAACGGAAAAGAAGGTCTGTCCGCCGGAGGTGGCGGCTTCGCCCGGCATCACCCAGATACGGATACTGCTCATGGGCACCTGGTTCATACCGGGGGTGCCGTCCTCTTCCGATCCCAACAGGATATTGATCATATCCTCGTAATCGGAATTGGAGCGGATAGGCGTGGATCCCTGCTGCAGCGCCCCCAGCACGTCTTCCTCCAGTTCCTCCCGGGAGGAACGGAACAGCCGCTGCAGGATGGCGGAATACACCTTCCGCTGGCGCACCAAGCGGTCGATATCGCCGCTGACCCCGCTTTCCCGGTTGGTGATATAAGCAAGGGCCGCCTCGCCGTCCAGGGGCTGGACACCCGCCTCATAGGTGATGTCGCCCACCGTCATGCTTTCCTCCAGATCCACATCCACGCCGCCTAGCAGGTTGACCAGCTTGACAAACCCCTCCTGAGGAATCAGGAAAAAGTCGTCCACCGGCACCCCGTACTGGTCGTTGAACACGTCGATGAGCTGCTCCGCCGCGGAGCCGGCTTTTTGAGTAATGGCCGTGCCGCACACGGTGTGCTTGCTGTCCGCGATTTCGTCCTCCTGCACCCGGCGGCGGCACGTTTCGCACCAGTCCAGCGGCTTGGGATTGTTCCACACATTGCCCAGATACCGCACATCCCACTGGCCGGTTTCACCCAGATAGGCGTCCTGTGGCACCTGGAGAATATCCAAGGTGTTCTCCACCTTGTCCCAGCACACCAGGGACAGCAGCTCCGTCTTGCTCTCTGAGTCCGCGCCCATGACGCCCACCAAATAATAAGCCACCTTGTCCTGGACCGCCTCCGGCGTGGAATCGAACAGGGTTAAATCCACTTCGGGAACATCGCTTTCGTCGTCATTCAGGGTGTCCCACACATATTTGCCCACCACAATAAGGAAGACCAGAGCTGCCACCACAATCAGGCAAAGCACCACGATGGCCACAATCTTCCCGATCCGTTTTTTTCCTTTTTTGCGTGTCTTGCCGTCCGTTTTGGCCGCTGAGGGCTTGGCCCCCGCTTTTTCCGCCAGATTGACCTGGCGTGATGACGGTTTTTTGCCCCGTCTGTCTTTCGCCACGGTTCGGGCCTCCTTTTCGCCTCCGGCCGCCGCAGGTCAGTGGGAGGCCTTTGCCTCCGCCTGTGCGATCCGGTATTCGTTATACGCCGCAAACGTGTCGGGATGAACGGCCGCCTGTTTGTCCAGCAGCTCCCGGATAGAATAATCCAGGGCGTAAATCATGGCCTCCCGCTCATCCTTCAGTACCAGCGCGCGCAGTACGTCCACATCCGGATAATCCCGGTCGGCGGAGGTGAAATCCGCCAGATACAGCACCCGGTCCAGCGGCGTCATACCCGCCCGGGCCGTGGTGTGATAGCGCACCGCGTCCAGCAGCTCCCGGTCCTCAATGCCGAGAATGTGCTCGAGAAACGCCGCCCCGGCCTTGGCGTGCCAAAGCTTGGGAGCGACCCTCTCCACGCTGTCTAGCAGTATACCAAAATCCCGAAGGATTTGCAACTGCTCCTCCCCGGCGGCATCCTTGAGGATGTCGTGGAGAATGCCGGCGGTGCGAGCCTTTTTCGGGTCCGCGCCGTACAGCGCCGCCAGCTTTTCCGCCTGGTCGGCCACCGCCAGGGAATGGTGGAAACGGGACGGGGTCAGCCGTCCCCGGATAATTTCGATAAACTGTTCGTCGCGATCCATCGTTTGCCTCTCCTCTCCGCGGGCATAGAGCCCGCGTTCCTTGATATAGCGCTCCACCGCCGGGGACACCAACCCGGCCAGGGACTCCCCCCGGCCGGCCTTTTCCCGCACGGCGGTGGAGGACAGCTCCATCGGTTCCAGGTCCAGCAGCGCGCAGCGCGCCCCTTGCCGTTCCAGCTCCGCGGCGTAGGCCCGCAGCTGCTCCATGGTTACAGGGGGCCGGGGAGCCGTGCATAGAAGCGCCTGCCGGGCAATGGCGGGAAAGCGGTTCCAGGTTCCCAGGGTCAGGAACATGTCCGCCCCTGTAATCAGCGCCCATTGGGCGCCGGGGGTCTCCTCTGCCAGCGCGGCCAGGGTGTCGGCGGTAAAGCTGGCCCCTCCCCGGCGGATTTCCAGATCGGATACCACCAGCAGCGGTTCCTCTTCCGCTGCCAGGCGGCACATGGCCAACCGGTCCTGGGCCGGGGCCATGTCGCTTTTCAGCTTATGTGGCGGCACAAAGGTGGGCATCAGCAGCACCCGGTCAAATCCGAGGCGGGAGGCGAATTCCTTTGCCAGCCGCACATGGCCGCTGTGGATGGGATCAAAGGTACCGCCAAACAGGGCGATGCGCATGGGAGGCCTCCTTTCCGCGCGTTTATAGAATGGCTTATTCGCTCACAGGTATACCGATGGGGGAAGGCCAATCAGCCGCCTGTCCCGGAGAGATGTCTACAAACAGGTTCTCCGGTGACGGCAAGCCTGCTTTCCTGTCGGAGTGACGGATTTTATTCATGAGGAAGGGGTATCGTCCTATTTCGGCCGCCCTTAACGGGGCAGCGCCTTACTCTAGCGGGGAAGGCGGATCTTGGGTTCCTTGGGGTTCGGCCGGTACAGCACGAAATTGCGGCCCACCACCTGCACCACATCGGCCCCTACCGAGGCGGCCAGATCCTCTGCCACTTCCCGGGCGGATGCGGGGCTATTCTCCAGCGCCCGGCCCTTGATCAGCTCCCGGGCGGTAAGGGCATCGTCCGCCTGACGGCGCATGGTATCGGATACCCCGCCCTTTCCGGCGTGGAGAATGGGGGTCTCGCTGTTGGCAAGGGAGCGCAGATACGCCCGTTGTTTACTGGTCAGCATGGGAATCTTCCTTTCTTTTTCCGGACAGCACGGTTTCCAGCTTCTGAGAAAACAGGCGCAGGGCACGGCCCCGGTGGCTCACCGCATCCTTTTCCTCCGCGGACAGCTGGGCATAGCTTCGCCCGTCCTCCACCAAAAACACCGGATCGTAGCCGAAGCCCCCGTCCCCTTTGGGCTCCCGCCCGATGCGGCCGGGGCATTCCCCCCGGGCAGTGACGGTGCTCCCGTCGGGGAACACACAACAGACAGCCGAGACAAACCGGGCGGTGCGCTGTTTTTCCGGCACCGTCTCCATTTCTCCCAGCAGCTTGCGGATGCGGTCCGCGTCGCTGGCCCCTTCACCGGCGTAACGGGCGGAATACACCCCCGGACGCCCGTCCAGGGCGTCCACCATCAAGCCGGAATCGTCCGCCACGGCGGGCATGCCCGTCTGGCGGCAGGCGGCGTCCGCCTTGAGGAAGGCGTTCTCCTCAAAGGTGGTCCCGGTCTCCTCCACTTCATCCAGGGGGATGCCGATATCCTCGCCGGTGACCGGCTCCACCCCCAGGGGGGCCAGGATCCGCTCCAACTCGGCCAGCTTCTTGCGGTTGTGCGTGGCCACAATCAGACGCATATGTCTTTCCTCATTTCCTTTATTTTTCCTGCTCCGGTTCTTCAAACAGTCCCCGGGCAAAGGCATCCGGATCGAAGGGCAGCAGGTCGTCCACCCCTTCGCCCACGCCTACGAATTTCACCGGTACCTGGAGATCCTCCCGGATGGCCAGCACCACGCCGCCTCGGGCGGTACCGTCCAGCTTGGTCAGCACGATGCCTGTGATGCCCGCGGCGTTCTTGAACTCCCGGGCCTGGTTGACCGCGTTCTGGCCGGTGGTGGCATCCAGTACCAGCAGCACTTCCTTGTCTGCCCCCGGCAACTCCCGGTCGATAACCCGGCTGATCTTCGCCAGCTCATCCATAAGATTTTTCTTATTGTGCAAGCGGCCGGCGGTATCGCAGATCACCACGTCCGCTCCCCGGGCCTTCGCGGCGGCAAGGGTATCGAACACCACCGCCGCGGGATCAGAGCCCTCGGCGTGCTTGATCAGATCGGCGCCGGCCCGGTCCGCCCAGACCTCCAGCTGCTCGATGGCGGCGGCGCGGAAAGTGTCCGCCGCGCCCAGCACCACCCTTTTACCCTCCCCGCGGAAGCGGGCAGCCAGCTTGCCAATGGTGGTGGTCTTGCCCACGCCGTTGACCCCGATGACCAGGATTACGGAGGGCTTGGTATCGAGGTGGAGCTCCTGCCCGCCCCGCAGCATATCGGCCGCAGTCTCGGCCAGCAGTTCCCGTATCTTCAGGGGATCGGTCTCGCCCCGTTCTTTCACCTTTTCCCGCAGCTTTGCGCACAGCCGGGAAGCCGTGGCCGCTCCGGTATCGGACAGGATCAGAATCTCCTCCAGCTCCTCAAACAGCTCCTCGTCGATTTTGGTAAAGGAGCGGAGCATGGCATTCATGGAGTTCCGCAGGTTATCGCGGGTCTTCTTAAGCCCCGCGCCGATTTTGCTGAAAAAGCCCATAGGGCGCTCCTCCTTCCTCAGTTGGCGGCCGGGGTTTCCCGGTCCATGGTCATGCCCAGGCGTTCCTCTACCTCGCTGGCGCGCAGCTCCAGCAACTTGGACACGCCCCGCTCCTGCATGGTCACGCCGTACAGGACGTCCGCCTCCTCCATGGTGCCCCGACGGTGGGTGATGACGATAAATTGGGTCTTGTCCGTCATGCGGCGGATATAGGCCGCGTACCGGTCCACGTTGACATCGTCCAGGGCCGCCTCAATCTCGTCCAGCACGCAGAAAGGCGAGGGGCTTACCTTGAGGATGGCGAAAAACAGGGATATGGCCACCAGGGCCTTTTCACCTCCGGACAGCACCTCCATGTTGAGGATCACCTTGCCCGGGGGCTGTACGTGCATTTCAATGCCGGAGCTCAGGATATCCTCCGGATCGGTGAGCTTCAGCTCCGCCTTGCCCCCGCCGAACAGCTCACCGAACACCAAGCCGAAATGGTAGTTGATCTGACGGAACCGGTCCAGGAAAATCTCCCGCATCTGTACGGTGAGATCGCCGATGAGGCGCAGCAGCTCCTTGCGCGAGGTCTCCACGTCCTCCACCTGGGCGGACAGGAATTCGTAGCGCTGGCTGACCTCCTTGTATTCTTCGATGGCCTCCACGTTGACGCTTCCCAGGGCGCGGATCTGGTTTTTCAGCTCCGCCAGCCGCCGGGAAGCCCCTGCCGGATCCTCCACCGGCACGGCCACGGCCTCCGCCTCGCTGCGGGTCAGTTCGTATTCCTCCAGCAGACGGCGCAGCACATCGTCGCTCTCCTTGCGGACGGCGGCGCATTTTTCCTCCAGCCGGGCGGCCTCCCGGCCCAGATTCTCCCGCTCCTCCGCCTTGTCCCGGGAACGGCGGCGCAACTCGGTCTGACGCCGCTCTCCCTCGGCCCGGGTCTCCTGAAGACGGCGCACCGTGTCGCCGGAACCGGCAGCCTGCTGCCGCAGCTCCGCCGCCCGACGGTGCAGCTCCGCGATCTCCTCCTCAACGGCGGCGTTTTTCTCATCTAAAGCCGTAATTTGTGCCTGCCATTCCCCGACCCGTCCGGCGGCATCCGCCTGCCGGGCCTGGAACTCCTGCACCGCTGACCGGTGGGCCTCGATCTCCTTGCGCAGGGAGAGGACCGCCAGTTTGCTCTCCGCCAGCCGGGCGGACAGCTCCTCCCGGCGGCCGGACAGCTCCTGCCGCCCGTCGGTGAGGCGGGATAGCTCTGCCTCCGCCTCTTCCTTCTCTTTCTGCACGCCGGCGGCTTCCTCCTCCGCCTGGGCTTTCAGCGCCCGGCACTCCTCCGCCCGGGCAGACAGCGTTTCAATCTCTCCGGCATATTCCGCGACGGCCTTCTCCGCCGCTTCCTCCTGCTCCCGCAAGCGGCGCAGCTCCGCCTCGAACCGGATGCCGTCCTCCTGCGCCGTGGCCAGTTCGCCTTTGGCGCCGGAGAGCTCCGCCTCCACGGCGGCAGCCTCCTGCTGGGCGGTGCGCAGCTTTTCCGCCGCGGCCTCCGCTTTATCCCGCAGGGCCTGTGCCTCCTGCTGAAGGGTGTCGATCTGCGTCCTCCGGGACAGCAGGCCCGCATTCTTCACATGCGATCCGCCAGTGAGGGAACCGCCGGCATTGACCACCTGGCCGTCCAAGGTCACCACCCGGAAGCGGTATCCGTATTTGCGCGCCATGGTTACAGCGTAGTCCAGATCCTCCACCACAGCGGTGCGGCCCAGCAGACTGCGCACCACGCCCTCATACTGCTCCTCACACTTCACCAGCTCCGCCGCCAGGCCCACAAAGCCAGGCTCCGCGGACAGCCCCCGCTCGCTGAGCAAGGATCCTTTCACCGAGGTCAGCGGCAGGAAGGTAGCCCGGCCCGCCTTGCTCTCCTTCAGGTAGGCGATGCCGCGCTTGGCATCCTCCTCCCGCTGGCACACCAGATTCTGCGCCGCCGCGCCCAGGGCGGTCTCCACCGCCAGGGCGTAGGCGGGATCGGTATCCACCAAGCGGGACACGGGCCCCAAGATGCCGCGCAGGGCCCCCCGTTCCGCTTGCTTCATAACAGCCTTGACGCTGCCGGCAAAGCCCTCCATATTCTTTTCCAGATCCTCCAGCAGGCGGACCCGACGGCGCTTTTCCTCCGCGTCCAGCCGCAGGGTTTCCGCCTCCTGCCGGGCGGCATCCAGGCGGCTGCGGCGGGAAGCGGCGCGCATTTCGTACCCCTTCACCGCGTTTTGTAGTTCCTCCGCCCTGCCTTGACAGGCGCGCAGCTGTTCCTCGCATTCCCGCCGGCGGCGGGCGGCCTCCTCCCGCTGCTGGTGGCGCAGGGCCACCCCGGCGGTAAGTTGGGACAGGCGCATGGTGATCTCCGTCAGCGAGGATTCGCTGGTCACGGCCTTCACCCGGATATCGGACAGCTTCAGCGCCAGGTCGGAGGCCGTCCGGGACAGCGCCTCCATCTGTCCGGTCACGTCGTCGGAGCTGCGGGCCAGCCGCTCCATCTCCTCCGACAGCGTCATCTGTTCGCTTTCCGCCCGACGGATGTCTTCCTCCTTCTGGGCGGCCTGCTCCTGCTGGGCGGCGATATCCGCCTCTAGGCTGCGCCCGCCCTCGTCGGAGCGGGCGATCTCCTCCCGCAGCCGCTCCTGATTCTCCCGGTTGTGGTAAATATCGTTTTCCTTGACCGCCACCTGGCTTTCGCAGCGGACAGCCTCCTCCTCCAGCGCCTGAGCGCCCCGGCGTGCTTCGTCCATCTGGACCTCCAGCTGCCGGGCGTGCTCGTTGATCTGCTCGATTTCGGCCTCCACGGCCTCCATGGCCTCTCCCGCCTCGTCGTACTGGGTGCGGGCCAGCTCCAGCTTGCCGTCCAGCTCCCGCAGGGCGTCGGTGGACGTCTCCAGGGTGTGGAGCCACAGTCCGATCTCCAGCTCCCGCTTTTCTCCGGCGTAGGTTAGGTATTTTTTCGCCTTCTCCGACTGGATTTTCAGAGGGCCTACCCGCTCCTCCAGTTCCTGGACGATGTCGCGCAGGCGGGTCAGGTTCTCCTCCGCCCCCTTAAGGCGGCGCTCCGCCTCCGTTTTGCGGTAGCGGTACTTGGCGATGCCTGCCGCCTCCTCGAAAATCTCCCGCCGCTCCTCCGATTTGGAGGAAACCACGTCCCCGATGCGGCCCTGGCCGATGATGGAATACCCGTCCCGGCCCAGGCCCGTATCCATGAACAGCATCTGTACATCTTTAAGCCTCACCGTGGCGTTGTTCAGCAGATATTCGCTCTCCCCCGACCGGTAATACCGGCGGGTCACCTTCACGTCGTCCGCATCGAAGTCCAGCTCCCGCCCCCTATTCTCGATGATCAGGGAAACCTCCGCAAATCCCATGGCTTTGCGGCGGGCGGTGCCGTTGAAAATGACATCCTCCATCTTGGAGCCGCGCAGGCTCTTGGTGGACTGTTCGCCCAGCACCCACCGGATGGCGTCGCTGATATTGGATTTTCCGCTGCCGTTAGGCCCCACCACAGCGGTCATCCCCTGGTCAAAACGGAGCACCGTCTTGTCCGGGAAGGACTTGAAGCCGTGGATTTCCAGCGCCTTAAGCACCATAGCCGCTCACCTGCCGTTCTCTTGTCTCTTTTCCTCCGGCGAAAGCAGCGCCTCCGCCCACAGTTCCGGGAACTGACTGCCGCAGCGTGCCAGCTCCCCCATCTCCTTTTCCATGCCTGCCCGGGTACAAAACCAGTTGTCCCGGCCGATGCCGTTCACCGGCGCCGGGCAGGCCCGCAGCTCCGCCGGCTAGGGCTAAAAAGAACGTCCCCCGGCCGAAGGGAATCCTTCGCAAAAACAAAATCCGTGACCACCCGCAGCTGCGCTTCCCATCTGCCGGGGAGCCGAAGGGCATTACCGGCCATAGCCCATGAGCGCCAACGCCTCTTTGGCCGCAGCCTGTTCCGCTTCCTTTTTGCTCCGGCCCTTGCCGGTGCCGATGACGTTGGAGTTCAGATGGACCTCCACCTGGAACTGCTTGTCGTGATCCGGGCCCGACTCACCCGTCAGGACATACTCCAGCGCCTCTTCCGGGTTCTGCTGGATGATCTCCTGGAGGGTGGTCTTGTAGTCCTTGAAATGCCTCTTCCGGTGGGCGGACGCCTCCTTTTCCAGAAACCGCATCAGGAAGGTCCGGGCCGCCTCCAGCCCGCCGTCCAGATAAATGGCGGCGGTGACGGCCTCAAAGGCGTCGGCCAAAATGGAAGGCCTCTCCGCACCGCCGGTGTTGCGCTCCCCCCGACCCAGCAGAAGGAAATCCCCCAACCCCAGCTGCAGGGAGTAGGAATGCAGCGCCTTTTCACACACCAAAGCGGCGCGGAGCTTGGTCAGCTCCCCCTCCGGCCCCCGGTCCTTGTGAAACAGGTAGCCCGCCGTCACGAAGCCCAGCACCGAATCGCCCAAGAATTCCAGGCGCTCGTTGCTCTCCTTACTGCCCCGCCCCTCGTTGGCGTAGGAGGAATGGGTCAGGGCCTTCTGCAGCAGGGCCGGATCCTTAAAACGGTAGCCCAGCCGGTCCATCAGCACGTCCAGTTGTCCGCTCATGCGTGTTCCTTCCCTTCTCACAGCCGGTCCTCGATGTATCCCACCAAATCCTCCAGGGTTTCGCACTCCCCGAGCACTTCGGAGGGGACCTCCACACCGTACAGCTGTTCCAGCGTCACCGCCAGGTCGGCTTTTTCGTCGTCCGTGATGTTCAGCTCGTCAAAGGTGGCCGCCAGCACCACTGCCTCTTCATCACAGGCGTAGCGGTCGGCGGCCAGCCGCCGGATTGTTTCCAGTACCATACATATTGCCTCCGCGATAGTTGATCAATAAATGGATAAAGGATTGTCCTTGGGTGACAGGGGCAAGAGGATAAAGGTTGAACAACGGCCGTTTTTTGTCAAAATTGTACACCTTATCCCCGTCCAAGGGAGGGTGCTTCCCACATAAGGGGAAGCACCTTGCTGGGGAAAGATTGTTCATATCTTGCGACATCTCAACCTTCCGTATGCCAAAAGTGTTTGACTGTTAAACCATATCCCGTTCGTACATAGGCTTCCCCATGAAGGGTAAGCTGGCGAGGTGTGCCCCCAGTACGCACCGAGGCGGATGATGTGGACTGAAGCTGCTTTCCAGCCCCAGCAGCGATTATATCGCAGTCCCTCCCCCCGCTTCGCGGGTACCCTTCCTCGAAAGAGGAAGATCACCGCGAGGGGAAGGCCTTCAGGTGCTTCTCCGCCTATGCTTTTTATACAGCAGTAAAACCCTAATCCTTATTCAGCCGCGGCGGGTTCCGTCTTTTCCCCCGCCGCAGGCTTTACCGCGGCAGCGATCCCCTCAATAACCCCGGAACGGGAAAATTCCGCCGCCACCCGAATGGCGTTTTTGACCGCCGGGGCTTTAGAATTGCCGTGGGCCTTGATCACGGGCTTCTGTACCCCCAGCAGCGGCGCGCCGCCGGTCTCGGAGGTATCCATCATCTTTTTCAGTCCCCGCATATGGGGCTTGACCAGCAGGTAGGCCAGTTTGGTCAGGGCGTTGGTCATGAAGATCCCCTTGAGGAAGCCCATAAGCACATCGGCGGTGCCCTCCATCATCTTCAGAGCCACATTGCCAGAAAAGCCGTCGGCCACCACCACGTCGGCGGCGTGAGAGGGCAGGTCCCGCGCCTCCACGTTGCCCGCAAAGTTGAGGCCGCTTTCCTTCAGCAGAGCATAGGCCGCGTGCTGCAGATCGCCGCCCTTATGTTCCTCGGTGCCCACATTGAGCAGGCCCACCGACACCCTCTTTCCGCCGCCCAGCACCCGGGACATGTACAGGCTGCCCATATGGGCAAACTGCAGCAGCATCTCCGGACGGCAATCCACATTGGCGCCGGAGTCGATGAGCATGAAGGGACCGTCGGTGGAGGGCATGAGGGGGGCCAGCGCCGCCCGGGACACACCCTTGATGCGCTTGACCAGGAAGGTGGCGCCCATGATGAGAGCGCCGGTGCTTCCGGCGGAAACGAAAGCATCCCCTTCCCCCGCCGCTAGACGGCGCAACCCCTCGGCCATGGAGCAGTCCTTGTGCTCCTTAAGCACGCTTTTGGGCTCGTCGTTCATGCCGATGACGTCCGGCGCATCGGCAATGTCGATGTGGTTCAGCGAAATGCCGTGCTGCTCCGCCAGGGCGCGGATCTCCTTTTCCTTTCCGGTGAGGAGAATATCAAAGCCGTATTCCTCCACCGCCAAAGCGGCGCCCTTGATAATCTCCAGGGGAGCATTGTCCCCTCCGTAAGCATCCACAATGATACGCATGGTTCTTTTCCCCTTTCGTCCTAACACACGGATAATGCTCCGGACGCCGTTTCCAGACAGATCATCAGGCTGTTCAACGCCCGGTCCGCCAAGGCGGCATACCGTTTTCTCTTGTCCCGCTCTGTTGTTTCCAGAGGAGGCAGAATGCCGAAGTTTGCCCCCATAGGCTGAAAATCCCCCGGCTTTCCCGAAGCAGGCCCCCGGCTTATATACGCGGCCAGCGCCCCAACCATGGTATCCTCCGGCAGATGGAGCTCCGGCGCGCCGCACACGGCCCGCACCGCGTTGACTCCGGCCAGCAGGCCGGAGGAAGCGGATTCCATATACCCCTCCACCCCGGTCATCTGACCGGCGAAAAACAGCCCCGACCGGTTCCGGAAACGGTATCCGGCGGTGAGTAGGCGGGGGGAATCGAGAAAGGTGTTGCGGTGCATCACCCCATACCGCAGATACCGGGCCTCCCGCAGAGCGGGAATCATGCCGAATACGCGCTTCTGCTCCGGAAAGGCCAGATTGGTCTGGAACCCCACTAGGTTGAGCATCGTCCCCGCAGCATTTTCCCGGCGCAGCTGCAGCACCGCCCAGGGGCGGTGACCGGTGCGCGGGTCCCGCAGGCCCACTGGCTTCATGGGGCCAAAGCGGATAGCGTCCAGCCCCCGGCCCGCCAGCACCTCGATGGGCATACAGCCCTCATAGACGCGGCGTCCCTCTCCACAATCAAAATCGTGGAGCGGCGCCGTCCGCGCCGTCACCAGGGCGGTATGGAACGCCTCATACTGTTCCTTATTCAGCGGACAGTTGAGGTAATCCCCCTGGGTGCCCCCCCCTTCCTCCGCATCTCGCCCATAGCGGGATGCATAAAAGGAGTGCTCCGGATCCACACTGTCCGCCGCCACGATGGGGGCAGCCGCGTCGTAAAAGCTCAGCCCCCCGCCGCACAGGCGGCGAATATCCTCCGCCAGTCCCTCGCTGGTCAGAGGACCGGTGGCGATGACCGCCACCCCCTCCTCCGGCAACCGGAGCTGTTCCCGCCGCTCCACCGTGATGAGGGGATGGGAGAGGATCCGCCGGGTCACCCCGCGAGAAAACTGCTCCCGGTCTACCGCCAGGGCGCCTCCCGCGGGGACGGCGCATTCCGCCGCCGCCTGAAGGCAGACCGACCCCATGCGCCGCAGCTCCTCCTTAAGCAGACCGGCAGCGCTGTCCACACGACTGGCTTTCAGCGAATTGGAGCACACCAGCTCCGCAAAACCGTCCTCCCGGTGTGCGGGGGTACGCTTGCCCGGCTTCATTTCAACGAGTGTCACCGGCACTCCGGCGTTGGCCGCCGTCCAGGCCGCTTCGCAGCCCGCCAGCCCTGCACCGATGACGGTGAGAACCGGGGCGCTCATTCGCCCTTCTCCACTGGCGTCTCCGCTTTGCCAGACTTTTCGGCTTCAACGGGCGCGCCCGTCCCGTCCGTTTCATACCCGCAGCCCTCGGTCAGGCAGTACAGGCCGGCATTGCGTCCCTTTTTCTTAAACAGCGCTTTGCCGCAGCGGGGGCACCGCTCCTTGGACGGCTCGCTCCAGGTGACGAAATCGCAGTCTGGGTACCGGGAGCAGCCATAGAACTTCCGGCCCTTTTTGGACTTTTTGGCCACAATGGTGCCGTCGCACTTGGGACAGGGCGCACCCGTGTCCTCCACAATGCGCTTGGTATTTTTGCATTCCGGATAGCCGGGGCAAGCCAGGAATTTACCGTACCGTCCCGATTTGATGACCATTTTCCGCCCGCACAGCTCACACACCACGTCGCTTTCTTCCACGGGCACCTCAATGCGCTCGCCGGACAGGTTTTCCTCCGCCTTGGCCAGAGTCTGGGAAAAATCAGCGTAAAAATCGTCCAGGGTTTTCACCCAGTCGGTTTTGCCCGATTCCACATTGTCCAGCTGGCGCTCCATGTTGGCGGTGAACTCCACGTCCACGATCTCTGGGAACTGCTGCTCCATGAGCCGGGTGGTCACCTCACCCAGAGAAGTAGGCTTCAGCGCCTTTCCCTCCCGCTCCACGTATTCGCGGTTGAGGATGGTGGTGATGGTGGGGGCATAGGTGGAGGGACGGCCGATGCCGTTTTCCTCCAGCGCCTTGATCAATGTCGCCTCGGTATAGCGGGGGGGCGGCTGGGTAAAATGCTGGTTGCCGGTGAGCTTTTTTACCGTCAGGGTGTCTCCTTCCTCCAGGCGGGGCAGGGCGCCGCTCTCCTCTTCGTCCTCATCCTTGCCCTCCGTGTACAGCACGGTGAAGCCGTCAAACTTCACCGAATAACCGGAAGCCTTAAAAACGTATTTTCCCGCCAGGATATCCGCTTGGCAGGTGTCGTGGACGCAGTTGGCCATGAGGCTGGCGGTGAAGCGGTCCCAGATCAGCTTGTACAGCCGGTATTGGTCGGAGGTCAGGGAGCCCTTTACCTGCTCCGGCGCCAGGCCGGGCATGGTGGGCCGGATCGCCTCGTGGGCATCCTGGGCCGACGACCGGGATTTAAAGGTTCGGGGCTTTTCCGGCAGGTACGCATCGCCGAAGCGCTCCTTGATGAAAGCGCAGCCGTCCCGGCGGGCGTCGTCGGAGATGCGCAGCGAGTCGGTACGCATATACGTGATCAGACCGATGGCGCCCATGCCTTCCACTTCCACACCCTCATACAGCTCCTGCGCCGCCTTCATGGTACGGCGGGCGGCAAAGCCCAGCTTGCGGCTGGCCTCCTGCTGCAGGGTGGAGGTGATAAAGGGCGGTGCCGGGGAAATCTGGCGGGTACCGCGCTTCACCGTCCCCACGGTGAAGGCAGCGCTTCCCAGCTCGGCCAGGATAGCGTCGGCCTGCTCCTTATTTTCGATTTTCAGCTTACCCTCTTTGGTGCCGTGGAGCCGGGCGGGGAAGGGTTTTCCCTTCTCCCCGTCGGCCAGCAGGGCGTCCAGGGTCCAATATTCCTCGCTGATAAAAGCGCGGATCTCGTCCTCCCGGTCCACGATGATGCGTACCGCGGCGGACTGCACCCGGCCGGCGGACAGGCCCTTGCGTATCTTTTTCCATAGGAAGGGGCTGAGCTTGTAGCCCACGATGCGGTCCAGGATCCGACGGGCCTGCTGGGCGTTGACCAGGTCCATGTCCAGCCGGCGGGGATGGGCCATCCCCTGCTGGACCCCTGACTTGGTGATTTCGTTGAAGGTCACACGGTTGTCCCCGTCCAGGTCCACCTTCAGCAGCTGGGCCAGATGCCAGGAAATAGCCTCCCCCTCGCGGTCGGGGTCGGTGGCGAGGATGACGCCGTCGCTGGCGGCCGCGTCGGAACGCAGCTGACGGATCAGCGCCGTCTTGCCTGGGATATCCACGTAGCGGGGCTTAAAACCGTGCTCGATATCCACCCCCAGCAGCGTCTTGGGCAGGTCCCGGATATGGCCCATGGAGGCCACCACCTCGTAGCCTGGCCCCAGATATTTTTTGATGGTCTTCGCCTTGGCGGGCGATTCCACGATCACCAATTTTGACACGCGGGTCTCTCCTTTAATTGAAATCATGTGGGACACGGCTCCGCGTCCTTATCCCCCCAGGCGGTAGCGTCCGCCCGGTCCGGCCTGCACGCCTCCCAGCAGCTCCAGCTCGGTGAGAGCCGCCAGCACCTGGGACGCGGTCAGCCCGGTCGCTTCCGCCAGCTCGTCGGGTTCTCCCGGACAGCCGGCCGTCAGCGCCGTCCACACAGCGCGTGCCGCCTCCCCTGCCCCTTCCGGACAGGAGGCGGTCGACGGCGCCGCGTCTGTACTGCGCTCCGCCTTCTCACGGACGGGAACGGGTGTGGAAGGCGGCTCCCTGCGTTCCAGTATGGCGGGGAAGCGCGCCTCGTATTCCTCCAGAATCTCACGGGGGCTGGTAATCAGCCGCGCCCCCTGCTTGATGAGGCCGTTGCTGCCGGTGAAACGGACGGAATCCCACGCCCCCGGCACCACAAATACGTCCCTCCCCTGCTCCGCGGCCAACCGGGCCGTAATCAGGGAACCACTGTGGCGGGGCGCTTCCACTACGCACACCCCCAGGGATAGCCCGCCGATGAGCCGGTTGCGCACGGGAAAATGATGGCGCATGGGCGGCGAACCGTAGGGGTATTCGCTCAACAGAGCGCCCTGTCCGCGGAGGATGCGAAAGCGCATCTCCCGGTTCAGCGCCGGATAGTCCACATCCAGACCGCAGGCCTGGACCGCCACCGTCAGTCCTCCGGCGTATAAGGCTCCCCAGTGGGAGGCGGCGTCAATTCCCTCCGCCCCGCCGCTGACGATCACCACACCGTGAAGGGACAGCTCCCGGGCGATATCCCCGGCCGCCCGGCGGCCTTCGTCGCTGCATTTTCGGGTGCCCACCATGCCCACGGTGGGCAGATGCTCCAGGTCGGGCATCTCGCCCCGCCCGTACAGCACCAGCGGAAAATCCGGCAGCCCCAGCAGCAGGGAGGGATAATAGGCATCTTCCGGCGTCAGAACCCAGTCCCCGGCGGACAGCACCGCGTCCAGCAGGCGGCGGGCGCTGTCCCGGTCTCTTTGGGCCAGCCGTTCCTGTTCCGAAACGGAAAGCCCGGCTTCCAGCCACTCCCGGGGCTCGGCCTCCCACACCGCAGAGGCACTGCAAAAGTGGGAAAGCAGGCGTCCCGCCTTGGCATTTCCCGGCCCCAGCGCCTGCTGCAGCCAGATCCAGTCGATCCGGGCGTCCATACTCTCCCCCCTCCTTATGACGGAATCCCAGGAGACGTGCTGTCAGCGGCACAGCTCCCACATAACGATGCCCGCGGCCATAGCGGCGTTGAGCGATTCCGCCCGGCCGCCCATGGGAATGGTCAGCCGCCCGGTACAGGCCGCCGCCGTTTCGGGGCGGAGACCCCGCCCCTCGTTGCCGATCAGGCACACCGCCCCGGCGGAAAGTCCCGCCCGGCGCAAATCCTCGCCCCCTTGGGGCACGCAAGCAAAGCAGCGCACCCCCCGGCGTCCCAGTATCTCCGCCGTATGGGCCAGATCCCCGGCGGGGAGCAGCGGCAGGCGGAACACCCCGCCCATGCTGCCCCTGAGCACCTTGGGGTTGTAGGGATCGCAGCAGCCGTCGGAGAGCAGCAGGGCGGACAGGCCCAGCGCCTCCGCCGTGCGGATGACCGTCCCCAGGTTGGCGGGGTCCTGGATATCCTCCAGCGCCAGATAGCGGGCATGTGGTTCTATTGTATCCAACCCCGGGCGGTTGTCAAGCATAGCGCACACGCACAGCATCCCCTGAGGGGTAGCGGTGTCGGCGGCGTATTTCATCAGCGCCTCCGGAATCTCAAAGCGGCGCTGCGCCGCCGCGGCTACCGGCTCCCAATAGGAACGGTAGGTTTCCGCCGCCCGCCTGGTATACAGAAACGCCGTGACCGCGGCGCCGGACCGGGCGGCATCGGCGCACAGCCGGGCGCCTTCGATGGCGAACAGGCGGTTTTCCCGCCGCGCCCGGGCGCTGCCCAGCAGCTCCCGCACCTGCCGGATCAGAGGATTGTCCCGGCTGGAAAGAATCGTATCCATCCCCGTCTCCTTCCTCGGCCACGATAGCGAACACGCCCGCTGGCAGAAGCCGGCGGGCGTCATCGTCTGTTATTGAAGAGCCGCTTTCGCTTTCTCGGTCAGAGCGGTGAAGGCGGCGGCATCGGAAACCGCCAGCTCGGCGAGCATCTTGCGGTTGAGGGAAACGCCCGCCTTTTTCAGGCCGTTCATCAGGGTGGAGTAGTTCATGCCGTTGAGCTTGGCAGCGGCGGAAATGCGCGTGATCCACAGGCGACGGAAATCGCGCTTCCTCTGGCGGCGGCCGATGTAGGCATACTGGCCGGACTTCATGACCGCTTCCTTCGCGGTGCGGAACAGCTTGGATTTCGCGCCAAAATAGCCCTTGGCCAGTTTCAGCGTCTTCTTTCTTCTTTTGCGCGTCATCATGGCGCCCTTTATACGAGCCATTGTTCGTTACCTCCGTTAAGCGGTTTATTTATAGGGGAGCAGACGTTTCAGCTGGGCCACATTGGTGGCGTCCACCACCGTGGTGCCGCGCAGATTGCGCTTTTGCTTCGCGGACTTCTTGCCCAGCAGATGCCGCTTGGTGGCATGGGCGCGCTTGATTTTGCCGTTCTTGGTCACTTTGAAGCGATCCTTCGCACCGCTGTGCGTTTTCAGTTTAGGCATGGCCTATATCCTCCTTAGAATCTTGATCTATAACCAACTGTGAGGTTATACAAGGGTTATTTTTCGCTCTTCGCCGTCTTGGGGGCGAGGAACATGAGCATGTGCCGGCCGTCCATCTTGGCAGGACGCTCCACGGCAGCCACCTCGGCACAGGCCTCGGCAAACCGGTTCATGATGTCCCGCCCGATCTCCGGATGGCCCATCTCCCGGCCGCGGAACCGGATGGAAACCTTGACCTTGTTGCCGTTCTTGAGGAACTGGGAAGCCTGCCGCGCCTTGGTGTTGAAATCGGCGACATCGATATTCAGCCCCAAGCGGACCTCCTTGAGCTCCACCACGTGCTGATTTTTCCGGGCTTCCTTCTCCCTCTTCGCCTGTTCAAAGCGATACTTGCCGTAATCCATAATGCGGCAAACGGGCGGCGTGGCCGTCGGCGCGATTTTCACCAGATCAAGCTCCTGCTCGTCGGCCAGGCGCTGCGCCTCCCGGGCGGACATGACGCCCAGCTGGGCACCGTCGGCGCCGATGACACGGATCTCATTGTCGCGGATCTGTTCGTTGATCTGCAGTTCCTTCGTGGCTATGACAAAACACCTCCGTCAAATAATACAAAAAACGCGGACAGCTGTCTGCCCGCGCACCTTTTCTCCCCATCACAGGGAATCCCCCTATCGGAAAAGAGGGACGGTATTGACCTGCTGGGAACAAAATCCGCAGGTGAGAACGGGCAAACGCTCTTCTTTGTTGTCGAACAAAATACAGTATATCAGCAGGGTTTCCCCTTGTCAAGGGCTTCCGCCGACTTTTTCACCCGGAGGCGCAGCCACAGGATCAGCAGGCAAACCGCCATGCCGGTCAATACCCCGGAAAAGTCGATCAGTACATCGGTGAGCTGGCCGGTGCGTCCCTCCACCAGCAGTTGCAGGGACTCGTCTGCCACCGGAGTGAGCAGCCCCCAGAACAGCGGCAGGGTCATCCGGCCCCGAATGGCACCGCGACTGCGGGCCGCCAGCAGGTACAGGATTCCCAAAACCGCGTACTCAGTAAAATGGGCGGCCTTGCGGACCAGATGCTCCACCCGCTCCAGATCCCAACCGGAGGAGCCGGGAAACAGCTGCAGCAGCCGCACGATGAAGCCGCTTTCACTGGAGGAAACATGGCCGGGAAGCAGCGACTGGCCGAACACAAAGGCGGCCCATAAAAGAGAGGCTGCCAGCAGCAGCCTCTGTGTCCTTACGGAATACGGCATCGGTATCGTTCCCCTTTCTTCAGCGGAAGGCATCCGCCAGCAGGGCGTCGCTGCGCCGGACAAAGTCCTCGTAATGTCCCTTCAGCTTGGAACGCAGGACCTTCTCCGTCTCCGCAAAGCGCGGCGGGCGCTTGTCCAGGCTGTGGGCGTCGCTGCCCAGCAGCACTGGCCGTTCCTCCTTGATCAAGCGGAGCGCCGTCTTCATCGCCGCCTTCTTTTCCGCAAAGGCACTGCAGTTGAACTGGAAAACAGTGTCGTCCCGTTCCAGCAGCTCCTCCACTTCGTCCCGGCTGTACCAGTCGTACCGGTCCAGATGGGCCAGCACCGGCGTCAGCGAAAAGCGGTAGGCGATATTGTCGATCTCCTCCGTCATCCAGTTTTTGAACGGCACAAACGGAAGTTCCAGCAGGATATACCGGGTCCCCTCATAGCGCAGGGCATCCAGGCCCTCCACCTCCGCCAGCCCCTTTTCCAGGCGCACTTCCGCCGAAAGGGCGATGGGTGGCAAAGAGACGCCGCGCTCCTGCGCCGCGGCCTTCAGCCGTTCCATCGCCTCCGCGCGGCGTTCCAGAAAAGCAGGTACCGTGTCCCGGTGATTGACATAATGGGGCGTAGCCGTTACACGCTCCACCCCCTGCTCCCGCAGCAGGCGGAGAATCCCCAGGGATTCCTTCTCCTCTGCCGCGCCGTCATCCACCCCAGGTAGAAAATGGCAATGGGAATCGGTCAAGGCACTCATCCCTTCCCGTATTCGTAATCGTAGCTCTTGTAAGCGCGATAGGAACCCAGCTTGGTCTCCTCCCGCACGCCGGTAAGCACCACACCGGCGATGTTGGCTTTAGCAAAGCGCAGGCTGTCGATGGCTTTGTTCAGCTCCTCATAAGTGGTTTGCTTCTGACGGGCCACCAGCACCACGCCCGCCGACTCGCTGGTCAGCACCAGGGCGTCAGACACCACGTTGATGGGCGGGGTGTCGATAATGATCAGGTCGTAATGCTCCTTGAGCTTGTCCAGCAGCACCGCCATGTTCTCCGATCCCAGCAGCTCGGAGGGATTGGGAGGCTGAGGCCCGGCGGTGATGATGTCCAGATTGGGCTCCACTTCCTGATGGAGGGCGTCGGTCAGGGTATCGAAGCCCACCAGCAACCGGGAGAGGCCCTTGCTATTGTTCAGTTTGAAAATCTTGTGCTGGGTACATTTGCGCAGGTCGGCGTCAATGAGCAGCACCCGGGCCGCTGTCTGGGCCATGGTGATGGCCAGGTTGGCGCAGGTGGTGGACTTGCCCTCATTGGGCAGGGCACTGGACATAAGCACCACCTTGCTTTTGGAGGAGGCCAGGGAATACAGTAGATTGGTCCGCACAATTTTGTACGCCTCAGTGATGGCAAAAGGAGTGGCGGCGGACAGGCGGGTAACGGCGGGGTTGATCTCCCGGCGTTCGGGATTCTTTCCTTTTCTAGCCACGTGCGCGCGCCCCTTTCTTTTTGGATTCATAGAAGTCGGGGATTTCGCCCAGGACAGGCACATCGAACCGGTCCTTCAGCTCCTCCTCGCTCTTGACGGTATTGTCCAGCAGCGAACGCAGCAGCACAATGATCACCGCGATCACCAACCCCACCACGCCGCCGACGGCGCTGTTCATCAGCACATTGGGCGAGGACGGGGCGGTGGGGACATGGGCCGTACCGATGGCCTTCGCCGTACCGGCGCCCACCACCTCGGTCAGCACCTGGGGCGCCACTTTAGCCACTGCGTTGCAGATGGCGGCGGAAAGCTCCGGATCATCTGTTTCCGCTTCCACCTTCAGCACCCAGGTATCGCTGGCCGCCGTCATCTGGATGGCGTTGGCCACCTGATTGTAGGTGCAGGGCATGGTCAGCGCCACCTCATTGGCTACCTGGGCCATCACCTCGTCCTGTTCCAAGATGACGATGTAGGTCTCAATTAACTTCTGAGATGCGTTGATGTCGTTGACGTTCAGGTTGTTGGAACTGTCGGTGTTGGTAACGTACAGGGAGACATCCGATTTGTATTTCGGCGTCATCACAAACTGGGAGATGACAAACATAATGAGCACCCCCAGCAGGGTACAGATCACCAGCCACTTGAGGCCTTTGTACAGTATCCTTATTATATTTTTGAGATCAATGGTTTCTTCCACCCGTTTTCCTCCTTTTGGAACCTCTTCACCGGATTTTTCCAAGTTTTTCTTACAAACACGGAACTTAGTATAAAACACGTGTCAAACTTTGTCAACGAATGCCGGTGAATCCCGTCCCTCTTTTTTAAAAGGAAGAACGCAGGGAAGCGCCCGCACTTCCCTGCGTTCCGATTCCATCGGTATTAGCTTTACCCGATTTTCGGTGATCATGCAGTCCGCACCGTCAGGCCGTCGGGCCCAGCATCCACGGTAAGCACGCTGCCTGGCGTCAGCTCGCCCTCCAGAATTTTCCGGCTCAACAGCGTTTCCACATGCTTTTGCATATAGCGCCGCAGCGGACGGGCACCGTAGACCGGATCAAAGCCGTTGTCCACAATATACGCCTTGGCCGCATCGGTGATGACGCAGCGCAGCTGCTTATCCGCCAGGCGGCGGTTGAGGCTGTCCGCCATCAGATCCACAATGCGCACGATGTTGTCCCTGGTCAGCGGCTTGTAAAACACGATCTCGTCCAGCCGGTTGAGGAACTCGGGACGGAAGGTCCGCCGCAGCAGCTCCTCCACCTCGCCGCGAGCTGTTTGGGTGATTTCGCCGTCCGAACCGATGCCCTCCAGCAAAATGGAGGAACCCAGGTTGGAGGTTAAGATCAGAATGGTGTTCTTGAAATCTACCGTCCGTCCCTGAGAATCGGTGATACGGCCGTCGTCTAACACCTGCAGCAGCACGTTGAACACATCCGGATGAGCCTTCTCTACCTCGTCAAACAGCACCACGGAATAGGGCTTACGCCGCACCGCCTCAGTCAGCTGCCCGCCCTCGTCGTATCCCACATAGCCGGGAGGCGCCCCGATCAGACGTGAAACGGAATACTTTTCCATGTACTCGCTCATATCAATGCGCACCATGTTGCGCTCGTCGTCAAACAGGCATTGGGCCAGGGCCTTGGCCAGCTCGGTCTTGCCCACACCGGTGGGGCCCAGGAACAGGAAGGATCCCAGGGGGCGGTTGGGGTCCTGGATGCCGGCGCGGGAACGGAGGATGGCCTCGCTCACCCGCTGCACGGCTTCGTCCTGGCCGATGACCCGCTGATGCAACAACTCGGGTAGATGGAGAACCTTCTCCCGCTCGCCCTCCATCAGCCGCGCCACCGGGATGCCGGTCCAGCGCTCCACGATACGGGCGATCTCCTCGTCCGTCACCTTGTCGCGCAATAGGCTGTCCTGCGGGTTCTTTTTGTGTTCTTCCGCCTTTTTCTCCTCTGCCTCCAGCTCCTTCTGCAGGGCGGGCAGACGGCCGTATTTCAGCTCCGCGGCCTTGTTCAGGTCGTATTCCTGCTCCGCCCGCTCGATATCAGCGTTCAGCTGCTCGATCTGGCGGCGCAGCTCCTGCACCTTGCCGATGGCGGCTTTTTCATTTTCCCAGCGGGTCTTCATTTCGCTAAACTGCTCCCGCATTTCCGCCAGTTCCTTCTGGATCTCCGCCAGATGCTCCTTGGTGAGCGGATCGCTCTCCTTTTTCAGAGCCGCTTCCTCAATCTCATGCTGAATGATGCGCCGCTGGATCACGTCCAGCTCGGTGGGCATGGAATCGATTTCGGTGCGGATGGTGGCACATGCCTCGTCGATAAGGTCGATGGCCTTGTCCGGCAGGAACCGGTCGGTGATGTACCGGTTGGAAAGGGTAGCGGCGGCGATAATGGCGCTATCTGTAATTTTCACGCCGTGGTACACCTCATAGCGCTCCTTCAGGCCGCGCAGAATGGCAATGGTATCCTCCACGTCCGGCTCGTTCACCATTACCGGTTGGAACCGTCGCTCCAGCGCCGCGTCTTTTTCGATGTACTGGCGGTATTCATTCAGCGTGGTGGCACCGATGCAGTGCAGCTCGCCCCGGGCCAGCATGGGCTTTAGTAAATTGCCCGCGTCCATGGAACCCTCGGTCTTGCCCGCACCTACAATGGTGTGCAGCTCGTCAATGAACAGGATGATGCGGCCCTCACTCTTGCGGATTTCCTCCAGCACCGCCTTGAGCCGTTCCTCGAACTCGCCACGGTATTTGGCCCCTGCCACCAGAGAACCCATATCCAGGGAGAAGATGGTTTTCTCCTGCAGGCTGTGAGGGACGTCGCCGCGGACAATCCGCTGTGCCAGCCCCTCCGCGATGGCGGTTTTACCTACGCCAGGTTCGCCGATGAGCACCGGGTTATTCTTGCTCTTGCGGGAAAGGATACGGATGACGTTGCGAATCTCGTCGTCCCGGCCAATCACCGGATCCAACTCCTTCTTCCGCGCCCGCTCCACCAGGTCGGTGCCGTATTTTTTCAGGGCGTCATAGGTGGACTCCGGGCTGTCAGTAGTCACACGGGTACTGCCCCGCACCGTCTGCAGAATCTGCAGAAATTCGTTTTTCCGGATGCCAAATTCTCTCAGCAGTCCGGCCACTGTTTTGTCCGGGTGATCCAGCAACGATATAAACAGGTGCTCCACCGACACGAATTCGTCCTTCATTCCCTCGGCGGCCTTTTCTGCACCAGTCAGTACCCGGTCCACCTCCTGGGAAACATAGAAGCGGCCGGCCTCCCGGCCGGGGCCGCTGACGCCGGGCAGTCGGTCAATTTCCTGCTCCACCCGGCGATTCAGTGCATCGACATCCTTGTTCATCTTCTGCAGCAGCTGGGGGATCAGCCCCTGATCCTGCTCCAGCAGCGCGCCTAACAGATGGACCTGCTCCATTTGCTGATTTTCATGGGACAGGGTCAATTCCTGAGCCCTTTGGACAGCTTCCAGAGACTTTTGTGTGAATTTTTGAGCGTTCATGGTTCATCCTCCTCTCAGGGGTCCTTCTTTTTACTTTATCCATCCTACCGAAAAAATATGTCCTCCATTTATCCTATTTATGACTAAAATATGAATTTTAGCACTCTAAACATTTGAGTGCTAAAACCGGATAAAAAGGAAGGCAGACGCACCGTCTGCCTTCCTTTTTATCGCGTGTGTTGACTGCGTCTGCTGCGTCAGATACGGTTGGCGCTGCCCAGCACAGTCTCGATTTTGTGCTTGACCACCTGGGTGATGAAGTCGCGTCCTTCGCCCAGATACTGGCGGGGGTCAAAATGAGTGGGATTCTCCGCAAAGTGCTTGCGGATACCTGCCGTCATGGCCAGACGCAGGTCAGAATCCACATTGATCTTGCACACCGCCATAGAAGCCGCCTTGCGCAGCATGTCCTCCGGGATACCGATGGCGTCCGCCATCTGTCCGCCGTACTGGTTCACAATAGCCACATACTCCGGCAGAACGGAGGAGGCGCCGTGCAGCACGATGGGGAAGCCGGGCAGGCGGTCCATGACCTCCTGCAGGATGTCAAAACGCAGCTGGGGCTTCTGGCCGGGCTTGAACTTGAACGCGCCGTGGCTGGTGCCGATGGCGATGGCCAGGGAATCCACGCCGGTACGGTTGACAAAATCCTGAACCTGGCCCGGATCGGTATAGTGGGCCTTGTCGGCTTCCACGCTGACCTCGTCCTCAACGCCGGCCAGCTGGCCCAGCTCGCCTTCCACTGTGATGCCGCGCGCATGAGCGTATTCCACCACCTTGGCGGTTTCCGCAACGTTTTCCTCATAGGGCAGGTGCGAGCCGTCGATCATAACGGAGGTGAAACCGCCGTCGATACAGTCCTTGCAGAGCTCAAAGTTCGCGCCATGATCCAGATGCAGGGCGATGGGCAAACCGGTCTCCTCCACCGCGGCCTGAACCAGATTGTACAGGTACGCGTGACGGGCATATTTGCGGGCGGAGCCGGAAACCTGCAGGATGACGGGAGAACGGAGCTCCTGACAGGCGTCCACGATCCCCTGGACAATTTCCATGTTGTTGACATTGAACGCGCCGATGGCGTAGCCTTCGTCATAGGCCTTTTTGAACATCTCTTTGGTGTTTACGAGCGGCATTGTTGATCAACCTCCTGAATGTAATCCGATAAGTCCGTTTCCATTATACACCACCGAGGAAAAAAGTAAAAGAGGGAATCGTTAAAATCTTGTCAGCTTCCCGTGGGGATTTTCAGCGCCTTTGCCGGTGGGGACCGGCGGGATCAGCCGGCGTGCCTTCGAGTATCGTTTTCCCTTATTTGGGCGGCGTGGCGGCGACAGTAGTGAAAAACGGCCTGCTGGGCCACGCCGGCATAGGGCCCAAAGCTTTCGGGCGTATATCCGGGGAAAAATTGCGCCATGGCCCGTTTCATCCACACATCCAGAGGAAACGCCTCCAGGCGGCCTAGGCCATAGAGCAGTACGCATTCCGCCACCTTGGGCCCCACTCCCTTGATCGTCTGGAGGGCTTGCCGCGCTTCCCCGATGGGCAAAGCGGCCACCGTTTTCAAATCCACTGTACCGGAGGCCACTTTGCGCGCCGCATCCAGCACATAGGCGCCTCGCCAGCCGCAGCGCAGCGGCGCCAGATCCTCTTCGCTCAACGCTGCCAGCCGCTCCGGAGAGGGAAACCCATAGAGCCCCTCCCCAATGGGATCACCGAAAGAGCGGCACAGCCGTTCGATGATTCCTTTGATGCGGGGCACATTGTTGTTTTGGGAAAAAAGGAAAGAGATCAGCGTCTCAAACCCCTCCTGACAGAGGATGCGCACACCGGGGGCAAAGCGAAGACATTCCTGCAGGCGCTCATCATCCGGAAAGCCAGCCACAATCGCCTCATAATCCCGATCCAGATCAAAATATCCTCTCCAGAACCCCTCAAATTCCTCCCGGGCAATACCGATAAACAGCAGCCCGTCCGACGTCTCCCGCAGTGTCAGCGGATGCTGTCCCGCTACGCCGGTCCAACAGCCGTCCTCCTCTCGCCGGAAACGGAAACACTGGCCACTGTCCAGCGTCGGTTCCAGCTCCAGCCAGGGAACCTCACTGACGCGGATTCCCTCCCGGGTTTCTTCTATAACCATATAGTTTTCTCCTTCTGATTGTTGTGATACTGTATAATGTGGTATACTGTGCCCAGGGTCTCTATGCCTGATGGCGAACGATATGAGGAACCCCCGTTGCCTGGAGCCGTCCCTGCGTGCCGGTTCCCTCTACGCTTATGATACCTTTTTCAGCGCCGGATTTCTCCCGGGGATGGGCCCTTCCCCCGCGTTATCGGCACCATGATCATATCATAATTGCGTGTTTTCTGCCAGCCTTACGAACCGTGAACTTCTTCCACCTCCAAACAGAAAGGACGATATACCATGCGTGAAGATATCACCAGCCTGCCGGTCAGCGAGGTTTTCGAGCCACGGGACGGCTGCCCCGTCTGCCGGATGCGCGATATGCTGGAACAGCGCATCACGGACTACATCACCGGCGCCGCCATGATGGAACCGGATGTCCGGATAGAAACCAACGAGCAGGGCTTCTGCTTTCCCCACTACCAGATGTTGCTGAAAAAGCGCAATCGTCTGGGCGTGGCCCTGATGCTGGAAAGCCGGTTGGAGGAGGTGGAAAAGCAGGTGTATGACGCAGCCGCCTCCCCCTTTGGCTTCAACGCCAAAAAGCAGGCCGAAACAGCGGACAAGCCGTTGCACAGCTGCTTTGTGTGCCGCCAGGTGGACTGGGCAATGGAGCGTATGCTTCAGACCGTTTGCCGCCTGTGGGAGCGTGAGGAGGATTTCCGGCAGCTGTTTTCCGAACAACCTCACCTGTGCCTCCCCCACTTCTCCCAACTTTCCGCAACGGCGGTGGCCCACATGGGAAAGAAAAACGCCCCTGCCTTTGTCCGCCAGGCCGCGGACCTCAGCCGGAATTACCTGAAGGAACTGCGGGGGGACGTCACCCACTTCTGCCAGATGTTTGATTACCGGAACAACGGCGGCGATGCCGACTGGGGCAATTCCCGGGATTCCATTGAACGGGCCATCCGGTGGCTTACTTCCCGCGAACCCGACTGAAAACCGTCGAAATTCAACCGGCAGTATCTTTTTCCCGCCAAAAAGGTGGATTTTATTGGCATTTCACATTTTCCACGGGGCAATTTTCGATTTTCCACCGGAGAAACAGCCCATTTATCCACATTTTCCACTGGGTTTTCCACACTGGACGCCTCACAGTTGAATTTTACAAAGAGTTAACACCCCCGTACAGGGGTATTTCTCCGTCCGACAGTTTCTTCCAAAACAGGAGCTTTCACCGCCAGCATAATCCCTCCCTTTCTGCCCAATACTGTAAGTATCCGGTCAATGGGAAGGGGCGTCAGCCATGATCAAAGGCGTCAATCGGCAGATTATCGAAATTACAGAAACGGGTAATCCCTATTTTGAGCGGGCTCTGTTGGTGGTACGCCCCAGCTTTGCGGACAGCTCCGATGAGCGCATCCGGGAAGAGGCCCACCGG
The DNA here is from genome assembly GCA_904395335.1 of Candidatus Avimonas narfae. Taxonomy (GTDB): domain Bacteria; phylum Bacillota; class Clostridia; order Oscillospirales; family Acutalibacteraceae; genus Avimonas_A; species Avimonas_A narfae. Next base: position 62,500 of record CAJFNR010000035.1, read on the forward strand.
CTGGTTCAGGCGGCTGGCGGATACTCCGGCCTGCGCCGGAATCGGAAAAAGCGGCAAAGGCTGTGGCTCGTCAGTGGCGGGATGGGAATCGCCGGGCTGTTTCTGGGCTGCCTCCTCACTTCCCTGATTCGGTAAACGGCGCTAAAAAACCATAAGAACCCCTTGACAAGCGTCCCTTTTTCGACTAAGATATATGAGCGTCATCCCGCAGGAAGCGGGGAAATCGAAAATGGGGTCTTAGCTCAGTTGGTAGAGCGCTGCGTTCGCATCGCAGAGGTCAGGGGTTCGACTCCCCTAGGCTCCACCAGTATAATGTCGAAAGAAGTCAATTGCTGTAAAGTAGTTGACTTCTTTTGGTTTCGTAATAGTATTTCATTGAATTATTAAGGGAGGCGACAGTATGGAACAGCTTATCGAAAAAGTGATTATTGAAGGGGCGGAATTTCAAATCATCTAAAAGCCGGAGACCTTGTATGCAGGTTATATGGCGGAATCCGATAATGGGAGCATCAATACATATGAACTTTTTCAGGCTGGTTATAAAAATATAAAAAACAGTTTGACTCCGGATTCTATGCTGTGCCTCAGTATAAATTACAAGGAATGCAACCACAGAAAAAAAGCGCGGCGGTCCCTTATGCATTGTCAGGAAACATCTGAAAGGAATCAACCTGAAGGGATGACGGTTCTTAAATCTCCGGCATGCTACATGATAAAAGTAAAATCATCGGAAGCAGCATGGGCACTGGTAAAGAAAACCACCGGGGACGATAACCCCCAATGGCATATGGCCCCGCTTTTCGGTTTGTGCGAAAAACTATTTTGTAATGCGGAAAGAGGATTTGCCTTAACTCCGGATTTCAGCGACACATATGATATCGAATATTATAATGCGGATGGTATCAATTACGCGAGTATAAGCGTCGTTAAACTGTAGCCCCTAGATTGGTGAGAGTTTAGTTCTCCTTCTAAAACACGGCAGACGATTCTTTTTATCTCACCTTTATACGTCGCCGCAAAAGGCCGCGCTCGGCTCACCTGCTCTTGTTACCAACCTTTTGCGGGATGCGATGGTTCAAATCTCCTCTCTAACATTGCTGAAATATCCTGATAACAATTAACCGCCATATCTAGCAGGATGTGGCGGTTATTTTTGGAGTTCGCAATATAAACAGATTATAACCCCTAGTCATGGCAAAATCGCCGAAATAGTGAAAAAGCACCATTGATATCCGAACTCCTGCAGTTTAGACATCAATGGTGTTTTTCCTTTATGTCCAACATCCATGTAGGACTGAGTTTATACAGACCGGAGCCTGTGTAAGGTAAGAACGACTATCATGTCGTCTTTCTTTTTTACCCGTTTTTCGAATCATTACAAAGACTGGGACTATATTTAGGTACGATTCCAATATTCTCTTGAACCTGTGTTGGAGATATCAGATGTGTCGCCTCCACCAAAGGATATAACAACTTTCTATCTTCAAATGAATCCGCCAAATAAGATTGCTTCTTTTATGCTCACACCATATAATTGAAGGTTTCTTTATAAATAAGCGATTACAATCATCAAACATATAACGTAATATTAAAAAAGCTGAACACATACCTGTAGTGAAACAGGGATCACATGCAATTCGTTATACAAACGGTTAATTCCCTTTGTGAATCTCGGGTTGATAGGTATCCCCCTGATTGCGCAGTCTGCGTCAAAGGTTCAACATCCTAAGCATAGGATTCTTCTACTACATCTCCTGGATAAAGTCTTGCTCCGTTTCTTTGTGCTAGTTGGGAGTACAACACAGGCTTCGTTGCTGGGCCCATCCCGGTGCACCTTCCAGAAGTGGTTGAGGTTCGGCTTTTATTATACTTTCCTCTTTCAGCTTGCTTTGCTCACATCATATTGGGTTGCGTATTGCATAAGGCGTTTGTAGATATTGGATACGCTGTATTTTGCTGCTTTTCATGAAGAATAGAGGTTATTAGTGTATGGTAAATCAATATCCCTCTTAAGGGCTTTATGTTCTGTTCCATTTTATTTCTTATTCAACTTTTATTGTCCTTCTGCAATCATATTTTATTATTTTTATATTTTATTATTTACTTTTTAATTTTATTATGTTATTCTTTTTAAAAAAGTTGAGTATTTTTCTCGCATGAGCGTGATTTTGACGCACAATCGCTGGATTGTTATTTTAATTGCTCTACCATTGAAATTGAAAAAGGGGAAATAATGAACTTTTAGACGCCCGAGTTTACTGAAATTCAAATCAGTCCGTACGGCGGGAACACTTGCAGTAGTGATGGCGAAGGCAGTAATACCTGCAATAAAGAGGCATAGGTTTGTTGAGACGACTTCACAACCTTTAATTAAAAGGTGAAATATGGTGGATATCAAAAAAATATCCCCCGCACTATTGGTTGTTCTGAATCGATCAGATGACGCTGACAAGCTCTATCGACGAGCACTGCCGTCACACGAAGCCATGCAACGGCTGATTGAATCCAACCTACAATGGTATTACGACGGACATACCCGCAGGGTATATCAGAGTTTCTGGAATTTGCAACAATCCGTACGAAAATACGAGTTGTGTTATCCTTTAGAACATCTTTTTGATGTTCCCGGTCAGATTGACTGGCTGACAGAATCGGCATAAAATCAAGTAAAGAGGGACAGCCGCATGAGAAAGATGGGAATCAAAAATATAGCCGCCAATGTCTGGTATTCTTTGCGCATTCTCTTTCAGGAATGCCGCTGGTTATCGATCTTTGAAATAACCATGAACATTCTGCGCGGTTTGTTACCCTTTGGAATAAGTTATCTAGAAAAACGAATAATCGATGAGTTGACGTTGAATTACAATAATGAAGCCGATCTGACCTTTCCATTATTAGTCGGTATTGTCTTGCTGATAATTGCCACACGAATAGTTTACGAATATTTGCAAGTGCTCAGTACAAAAATTACGATTATCTGCAGTCACAAATCCTCAGTAAAAATCCAAAATTCTTTGTTAAATAAATCAAAAACCCTGGATCGGGCATTTTTTGATTTTCCGGAAACATACGATATTATTCAGCGAAGCGGACAATTTGATAGTAACGTCATTTTAACGGTATTTCGTACTGTTATGGAGATTGTTCGTCAGGCGATTACCATGGCTAGCGCAGTTGTCATTCTATTCACTTTCGATTATCGTTTTATATTGTTGGCTATCATCACTTATATTCCGTTATTCTTTGCTGAAAAAAAACGTGTTGAAGCAACACATGACTTGCAGGAAAGCATTACGGAATTGGAGCGTAAACAGAATTACTATTATGATTTGATTCAGAATGATGCATATGTACAGGAAGCTAGAATATATGATTATTCCGATCATTTTATACAGGAATATTCCAACGTCCGCCAGCTTCTCTTTAATAAAAAGAAACGCCTGGCCTTTAAAACGGACAGTCGTTCCAGTATCGTGGCTGTTCTGAAAACCACCGTGGAAACCTTGTTCTTTGGCTATCTGGCATATTGCGCAATAAAAGGTCAGATCACGATCGGCGATATTACTTTTATATTCACTGCCTTTCAATCAGTAGGAGAGGCGCATGAATATGGCATTCGCGGCATCCTGCGTTTCTTAGACAGCGCCATTTCCATCGAATATTTTCGTAAATTCCTCGGCTTAAAAAACTCTATTGTAACGGCAGAGACTGACCAAGGGAAGAAGTTGCTTAAAAATGGCGGAAAACATAAAATCGAATTTCGAGATGTTTCTTTTGCCTACCCCGGAGGTCCCCTTATTCTGCAAAACCTATCATTTTGTATCATGCCAGGCCAAACCGTGGGGCTCGTTGGTCTAAACGGAGCCGGGAAAACAACAGTTGTCAAGTTGATGCTGCGTCTTTACGACTGTACAGAGGGAGAAATATTGATCGATGACATCAATATAAAGGAATATGATCCTTCAGCATTATATGGACAATGGGGCGTTATGTTTCAGGAATACCATACCTACGCCTTGTCCATCCGGGAAAATATTGCTTTGGCACAGGACTTCGTCTCCGACGAAGAACTTAGACGGTCGGGTGATCTTGCCTGTGTAGATGATTTTGTCAAAAAGTTGCCCAAAGGATATGACACGCAACTGTATAAGGTCTTCGACGATGAAGGATACGAACCATCCGTTGGCCAGAATCAGCGCATATCCTGTGCACGCGCGCTTTATAAAAATTCGGAAATACTCATTCTTGACGAACCTTCCGCTTCTATTGATGCACAAACCGAGAGTCGCCTTTTCACCAATTTAAAGGAGCTCAGGGGAGAAAAAACAACTCTTCTGATTTCACATCGTCTGTCTAACATTATATACGCTGATTACATCCTCGTGCTGGAGGGGGGAAAACTTGTCGAGTCGGGTTCCCATGCGCAATTGATTGCCCAAAAAGGAAATTACGAAAAGCTTTTTCGCTTGCAGGCAGAACGTTACATCAAAGGTCAGGATATTGAATCCGCTTGCACAGATGAGAGGACGAAGAGGGAGGCGGCGCAATGAAACTCAAATCCTCTTGGAACAAAGTCCAGAGATTAGCCAGTAATGTTTTGTATCTTCTTAAATTCATATGGAAAGATGCTCGAATACTGATACTGCTCAATATTATCTTTCTTATCTTCAGCGGTCTTCTTCCCGTAATGCTTTTGAACATCAACCGAGCGGTTATTTCATTCGTCGAAAAGAACGCTTTTACTCTGAATCCTTCCCTCTCTTATTTAATAGTATTGATTGCCGGTATGTGCTCACTGAGGATTCTAGAAGTACTCATTGGTTTTATTAATAGTGCCTCCGGTTTGCTAAACGGTGAGAAGATTGCCGCTAAGATGGATGTACGAATTATGGATAAAGCCAAAAAGGCCAATATGGCCAATTACGATAACCCTGATTACCGCGACCTTCTCTATTCAAAAATCCGTTATGGCGTCAATTGTCGTCCTTCCGAGCTATTCGATAATATTTTTGAGTTTGTCCGGAATATCGTTACCGCTTCTTCTTTGTTGATTAGTTTTTTGCTGACGCCGGGTGGCTGGATCAAACCCGTTATACTTATTTTTGTCGTCCTAGCAGTCCTGCCCAAATTTTATTTTCTGTCGAAGGAATCCAATCTTCGATTTCAGCAAAATGAGTCGTTGGCGCGTAATAGACGGCGGGCTGCGGAAGTACGCAATCTCCTGTTCAATGCCAGTATTCTTGATGAATTCAAAATATATCAAGCGAGTAATTATTTTATCCGGCAATATGAAGAATGCAACGAGGAACTCTACAATCAAGAAAAAAAGCTAATGTACCGACTCCACGCTTATAATCGACTGGCCAGTGTTGTTTCGGTGATCATTTCCCGTATTCCCTACATTCTTCTGATGTGGCTTGCCTTTTTTAAAACTATCATCTTAGGAGACTTTGTCTTTCTCGTTGGTTCAGTCGATGAAATGATTAATTCATTAATAGCAATTGTCGCTTCATTTACCGAACTAAAAAACAATGCCATGTATGTAGACTATCTGCGTGAATTTGAACAGACAGACGACAGTATTATCACACAGTGCGGCAATCTCGCCTTTCCTCCAAAAAACGGAAAGCATTCCATTGAGTTCCGCTCCGTTTCTTTCCGTTACCGCAACATGTCTACTGATATTCTACACAATGTTAGTTTTCGTATTGAACCAGGGCAGACCGCAGCTTTGGTAGGACTCAACGGCTGTGGTAAAAGTACTCTTATAAAATTGCTGCTACGGCTATACATTCCTGATAGCGGTACTATCTTCGTTGACGGCGTAGACATACAGCAATACGAGATTCATTCCTATTATCATGCTTTTGGCGTTGTCTTTCAGGATTTCTGTAAATACTCCCTGTCTGTTTCCGATAATTTATGGCTAGGAAACATTCAACAGCCTTTTGATTTGAATAGAGCGCAGAAAGCTGTAGAGCAATGCGAACTCACCGATGTAATTGATAATTTGGAAAAGGGATATGACACTCTCCTGACAAAACGATTTTCCGGTCCTTCCAGCGATTTATCCATTGGGCAATGGCAAAAATTATCAATTGCTCGTGCTTATTATAGAGATAGCGAAATTATCCTACTAGATGAACCATCTGCTTCGCTGGATGTTGAAACGGAATACAAAATTTTTCAAAGTATGGAGTCCCTGAAAGGCGAAAAGACAACCATTTTTGTATCTCATAATCTGTCCAGCGTTACCATATGTGACACTATTATTTTAATCAACAATGGCGGGATAAGCGGAACCGGAACACATCAGGAATTACTGCATACGAATCCCGATTATGCGCGACTCTTTAAAAGCCAGGCTGGCCGTTATCAGGAATCGCTCTGAAACAGAAACCTTTGACAGGAGGTATATTGATGTTGGAATACGATTCGTTCCTGCGTCTTCTTTTTCCCGATACAGATCCGATCATAACACAAATGGAATATGGAGCGCTAGCTGACGAAGCAGACACGATAAATTGTTCTCCAAAAACTAAAGCAGCTATTGCTGCCTACCGCTGTCGAAACAAGCAACAATATACCATTATGTTAGGTCATATCCGAGAAATCACAAAACGATTCAACCAAAACAACATCCGTTACTTCATTTTTAAGGGAACGACATTGGCTTATGACATCTATTGCACTCCCGCACAGAGACGGTCAACTGATATCGACTTGGTAATTTCCCCTCATGATCTGCCGTTGGCTTTGGATCTTCTGGGAGAGGCAGGATTTGAATACGAACATACCCCCGTGAATGCGCGTGATTTTACTCGGTATCATTCAAAAACGGCCTCCCATTTTAACGATTTTACGCATCGAGATACCGGAATAATAGTAGAAATTCATTTGTCAATCGTATATCGCAGCACAGAAGACTCGGAATATCAGATCGCCAATAACTGTGAGAAATTTTTATTTTCTTCTATACGTTATGTCGTTATTGATAACTTTCGTGTTCCAACTTTAGGCGTAACTGAAACTTTATTTTCACTGATGGAGCATTTCACTAAACATATTATTAACGATATTCGATTAAGTCTAGATGATCCGAATGTTTGCATAAACATCCCCATTAAATCTCTAATGGACTGCTATCAATTAATCCACCGGTATTCAAACCAATTGGATCTGGAACATTTAGCTTTGTTGTCATCTCAGTTTATGAATGGAGATCGTATTCTCTTTGCCTGTCAAGCCCTACAATGCATGTTCGGAAACTTAAGGGAGATTACATTCTTAATTGAAAAAATATCACCTTCTGATGACAAAGGACATCTTTTTTCTAAAGTTGGAAAAAGACTGTTAAATGAAGACTTTCTGTATCTCTGCCAGCACTATGATGATAAAGCCTACATTCATAGTCTATACTGGAGCGCTGGAAACGTATCCGCCCACGCTCCGGGTGTTTTTCGTTCTGAGGACGAAAAATATCAATATTTTCAATTATTTGATAACAGTTGCTGCCAATACAATGCCATGAACGCTGTTAATGCAACGTTTGTCCGAAAATCCATATTCAGTGAACCCGCAGCTCGTTTTCAGATATCGGCAGATCAGTCCTGTTTGCACACGCAGGGTACTTACAAGATAGCCGGCTATCTTCAAAATGCTGGAAGTATTTCCATTGAAGTTTTTCTAATAGATCCCTTATATATCGGAGAACGTTATATAAACGTATGGTGTTTAACAGCAGCCTACAGTTGTTTTAGTCTGTTGATTTCGACAAGCTGCAGCTGCACGGCTGATGAAATAGCGGCCAACCAGCAGAACCGCGTTTTTTATAAAGTGTCCATAGAGCGTGACCTGCTATCTTTTACTATAGACATCCCGCTCCAATCAATTCCTCTGATTTCAAATACCCCTGAACTTTTTTATTTTGACGTATATATTTATGAATTTGACTCTAATCGAAATTTCCTCAGAAATTTACGATTATGGGATTATACACCCGAAACCGATAGAACCACCATGCAACGCATACCACTCCCGGGCCCACGCAGGAAGAAACATGATTGCATCTGATCTCGGCCGTATAATCCTTTAACGACAAAACCGCCATGTATTTGCCGGTAAAACAGTGTCTATCAGCATTTTTGGTAATGAGTTTAACTCTTTATTTATGAATGCTTTTCAGACGACTTATTGGGTGATGAATATATACCTTTTGGAACGCTATCTTTAGAGGTACAGGATGAATCATTCTATCATCCGATGGGGTGGTGCGGCGGGTGGAGGAACCGCCCTGGGGGTTCGATCCGGCTAGCGCCCACTGCCGCCGGAATGAAGAATTGTGTCAGGATTACCAGCGACATTTCCCGGAAGGCCTCGGCTATCAAATCCTGCGCCCCATCCTTCCGTTGCCGTAACCTGTCCACCCCCTTCGAACAGCGGCACCTATCCTTCTTTTCCAAGAAGCGTTTTTTAGCCAGCTGAAACCCACCGGAGACCGTATTCGTCTCGTCCCGGTGGGTTTCTATTTGCCTTTTATATTTTTATTATTTTCCCTTTGTTTTAATATATTTTCTGTGATAGATTGAACATCCCACGTTATCTATCCGGAAAACGAAACGGCGGGGCTATCGGCGTGCGCTTGCAAACACGCCGATAGCCCCGCCAGCATAGGAGGCAAAGGTCAGTTCTCTTTTCTCTTATTGAAAATGGACATAATATCGATATAATCCGAATCTTCCTCAGAAGCCGCAGGCTTTTCTGCAGCCGATACAAATGCATTCTCCGCAGCGGAACGGGGCTCCTTATTCTCCGGCGCCTTATAGGAACCATCGTTGGTGAAGCCGGTGGCAATGACGGTGACACTGATCTCATCATCCATGGTGTCGTCAAACGCCGCGCCCCAGATAATGGTGGCGTCGGGATGCGCCGCCCGGGAAATCATGGAGGAGGCATACTCCACATCCTCCATATCGATATCGGCGGAGGAGGTAATGTTGATCAGTACGCCGCGGGCTCCATCAATGGAGGTCTCCAGCAGCGGGCTGGCAATCGCGGCCTGGGCCGCCAGCTCCGCTTTTTCCTTGCCACCTGCGCGGCCAATGCCCATATGGGCATATCCCGCATCCTTCATCACGGCTACCACATCCGCAAAGTCCAGGTTGACCAGCCCCGGCACCTTAATCAGCTGCGAAATGCTCTGTACCCCTTGACGGAGAACGTCATCCGCCGCCTCAAAGGCATTGGCCAAGGTGATTTTCTGCTCACTAACCATTTTCAGGCGTTCGTTGGGGATGACCACCAGACTGTCCACGTTTTCCCGCAGCATGGCGATGCCGTTCTCCGCCTGTTCCATGCGCTTGCGGCCCTCGAACAAAAACGGCTTGGTGACGATTCCCACCGTCAGGATCCCCAGATCACGGGCGATCTCCGCCACAACAGGTGCGGCGCCGGTACCGGTGCCACCGCCCATTCCGGCAGCAATAAACACCATATCCGTACCCTTGAGAGCGGCCGTGATCTCCTCCCGGCTCTCCTCGGCAGCCCGCTGTCCCTTTTCCGGATTGGAACCGGCTCCCATCCCCCGGGTCAGCTTGTCGCCGATCTGGATTTTCTGAGTGGCCTGGGACAGGTACAGCGCCTGATGATCCGTATTCACTGAAATAAATTCCACACCCTGGACGCCGGAACGCACCATGCGGTTGACAGCGTTTCCACCGCCGCCGCCGACCCCGACGACCTTTATCTGAACATTATCGATAATATCGCTATCAAACTGGAAACCCATGAAACTTCCTCCCAAGCGTTTATTTCCGTCCCATTGTACATCAGATATATTGTATTCTATCACGGCCCCCCAAGAAATTCAACCGGTGTTATCCGATTTTCCATAGGGTTTTTTGTTTTTTTATCCTCCAGTTTTCTTTCCTTTTCTTCCTGACGGAAAAGGATGGAATTATGCGGCTTTATCCAGCAGCTCCTGTGGGGTAAACACCGCCATATCGTTTTCTGAGTTGCTGTCGGCATAGGTTCTCAGATCCAGCTGGCCGGTAGCGTCTTCTCCCCGGCTTTTCAAGATCTGTTCCAGCGAGGACTGGGCCATATTCAGCGCTTCGTCCAGGTTGATATCGCTGCCCAGCAGCAAGGTGATCTGTCCCTTATAGCTCAGGCGCAGATCGGAGGAATCGTTGATGTCGATCAGGGTAATATCCGAAAGTCCGCTTTTTTCAATACCGTTCAACAGCCCCTCCAGGGTCTGAAATACGGTATCGTCCATGGCCGCCTGAGAAACAGCATGGTTGAGGGCAGGCCCCTGTATGACCAGATAACCGACAGGGGCTGTATCGGAGGCTGGTAGAGATTCCAATATTTTGTTGTTGGCGCCCAGCACTAGCCATCCGTTTTCATCGGCCAGTACCCCCAACACCTCCACCTCCGTAACCGTGATGCGGATTTCATGGAAGCTGGGACTTTCCACCGTAACCGTTTCAATATAGGGAAAAGAGGCAAGTATGCTTTCCGCCGCCTGCTTTTTGCTTATGCTGAAAATACTCTGTCCGACATACAGCCCGCCAGCGCCGATAATTTCCTCCTCCGTATAGCGAGTATCCCCCACCACCTCGATGGAATCAATGCCGAAAATAGCCGTTTTCTGCCCCTCTTCACCGGCATTGGCCGTAGAGCGGGGAACCAGCAGAAAAAAGGCCACCACCGCGGCAACCACCAGCAGAATGGCTATCAGCAAGGCAATCAGCAGCTGAAAAGGGGTTACACGGCGCTTTTTCTTCTTTTTTCTGGATGCCGGACGGCGATCCGATGTCCAGTCGGGAGACTGGCTTCTTCCCATCGTTCCTCTCCGTTCTCCGGTGGTACGATTGTCCTTTTCCATGCACATCCTCCTGCTTTTTATATCCATCCGAATATACGGTATTTTCAAACGTATTCCTGTGAAATACCGTCGGCATTTTTCCCGACCTTTATTATACCATGAACGCCGCCCCATGCGGTTCTGATCTAACGTCTATCGGCGGCGTTCCCGAGAAATGCTGTCGCATTTCTCCCGACC
>CAJFNR010000036.1 GCA_904395335.1 Candidatus Avimonas narfae
GGAATCAACATCTTTTCTATCGGTGCGGCGGATGCTTCCAGTGTTGTGTACGCTGATCTGACCCTCACCTATATGGCGGAGGCTGATCCTCAGCCGACAGATCCCACCACCGATGATACGACGGCTTCCACGGATGCCACGGATTCTACAGCTGCCAGCAATTCCACTGCAGCTACTACGGGCAAGCAGAACCCCACCACCGGTGAATCCACAGCTATGATCGCTGCTGGTCTCGTTCTGATGGCGGCTTCCGCCGGCGCGGTTGTCCTGTGCGCTAAGAAGAAGGCCCGCTAAACGATCCGAAACCAATAACGACTTGCCAAAAGATGGCCCACCGAAAGTGGGCCATCTTTTATATCCATGGGGAACCCCTTTTGGCAACGGGGTCCATACACAGAAAAAAGGGATGGCCCGTTGATGGCGCAATTCCGAATGGATATGAAGTGCCCTTCCCATTTATGTGATCCTAATCTAGGATTCTATATGTGGTTTGAGAGATGAGAAAATACAGCTGGTATTTTAGCGATGTGCGTTTATCCATAGGTATCTGAAAGGAAAAAGTAGTTCCAATGAGACGGTGGAGAAGACTGGCATAATAGACCTAAACAGGGAGAAACTTCTGCAAAAAAATAGGCAGTAGGTATTGCATTTTTGCTTTTAACAGTGTATACTGCGTTTTAGAGAATGATGCGTTCTCAAACACTCAAATTATTTGGAGGAAAGACCATGAGCTTGAAGAAAATTCTGGCTGTCGCTATGTGCGCGACTGTTGTGTCCGCCACGGGCGCCATGATGGCATCTGCTGACGAGGAAACAATCAACTTGATGCCTGCGAACGAGGAAGCGGTTACCGCGAATAATGTGGATGTGACTTATGAAGGCGGCAAGTTGGTTATCAAGGGCAGCGATGTTGAGGGCACCGTGTCCTGGACGCCTAATGCATCCTACGATTTGGTAGAGAAGGCTTTTGTGTATATTAGCTTGACTACCGATAAGGGCTTTGACGGAACAATGGCAGTTACTGCTGACGGTACAACGAGGACTCCGGGGATGTCTGCTGACTTTGGCGGCTCGTTTGGTATGACGAGCGGTTTTGGTACAGAATTGGTTCCGGCTGGTGAGTACGTGGGCTTGGCTCTTAACACCTTAGGGGTGTTTACTTGGGATGGTACTATTGCCAAAGAAGCTGAGTCGGTTTCGGGATCGATTGGTAAGATCGAACTGAAGGTGCAGCCGGGTGCTACGATGACCGTGTCCAATCTGTATGCAGGCCCTGCGGGCTTGGATGGCAGCGAAATTCCGAACGATCCTGCGAATCCTGCGACTACTGGAAACGCGGGCGATGCTACTCAGGCTCCTGGTAACGACACCACTACCACCAAGAAGAATAATCCCTCTACCGGCGAAAGCACGGCGATGGTCGCTTCCGGTATCGTTCTGGCGGTTGTTTCCGCCGGTGCGGTTGCCCTGACCATGAAGAAGAAGGCTCAGTAAGAGTTCCCCTCTTTTTCAAGACACTAAAAAGCCTCCCTCATAGAGGGAGGCTTTTTTGCGCAAACAGCCCGTTTATATTTAATAGTGCAGTCCCCCATGTACAGAGTGTTGAAATCGAAAGAAGAGAGGAAATGATAACATTTCCATCAAATTTGAAAGAAGGAAAGAATTATCTATACTTTCAGCGGTAGTATAATGATATCGGTGGGGGTGATGAAAGATTGGAAGTGGAATTCAAGAAAAGAGGGTGAGTCGGATAAAACAAATGCAGATCAAGATCATGTGACATGTACAAGGAGTTATCAATAAAAAAAATTAAAGATAAATAAAATTCTATAATATCATAGATAAAAGGCCTTGATTTTCTTGAAGCGGGAGTGTATACTAATAATTAAGAGATATAGTTCTCAATCATTTATCATTTTGGAGGGAAAATCATGAGCTTGAAGAAAATTCTGGCTGTTGCGATGTGCGCGACTGTTGTATCCGCTTCGGGTGCCATGATGGCATCGGCTGAGGGGGCTACTCCTGTAAACCTGATGCCGGGAGATGTTTCTGCGATCACTTGCGGTGCTGGTGGATCGGTGGAGGAGAAAGATGGGGCAGTGGTTTTTAAAGCTGGTTCTTCTGATACCAGTTTTACCTATGCCTTGAATACAGATGTGGATTTGTTGGCAACTGAGTGGGTATATTTTGATATGACGGCGACAGGTGGCTGGGATATCAAGTGGACTTCTACGGCCCTTAATGGGGATGTGAATCCGGGCCTTTCTGCGGATTTTGGCAACTTGTTTGGTAAAGTTGCTGAGGCGGGTCCGGATCAGTATGGTACGCTGATTGAAGGCGGCACTTTTGCTCCTGGTGATGTGGAAGTCGGTATTGCTGGTGCTTATACTTGGAATCAGAATTTGCCGGATGATGGTATCGTTACGATGAAGGCTATTGAAATCAAGGTTGGTGCTAATTCTGAACTGACTTTGAAGAGCCTGTATCTGGGCGATCCGGAAGCAGCTTCTGCTGATCCCGGCACTGCTACCACGAATGATGCCGATGCTCCTGCTGCTACGACCGCAGGTTCGGCGGCTGCTACGACTGCGGCTGGTGGCAACAGTGGTACTACCAATCCTGCTACTGGTGAAAGCACTGTGATGGTTGCTTCCGGTATTGTTCTGGCGGTTGTTTCTGCCGGTGCGGTTGCCCTGACCATGAAGAAGAAGGCTCAGTAAGGGAATCTGGGATTTCTTTAAATCATAGAGTAAAGGCCCCCTCATTTGAGGGGGCCTTTACTCTATGATTTTGCTGTTTTGGAAAACGGGAGACTTATATCATGCTGCGATATACAATTAAAAATGCTCGTTTGAAGAGCAGAAGGTATTATAAACAAAAAATTAAATAAATCATAATTTTCTATATTGTAAAAGCAAAAAATCCTTGATATCTTTGAACTGGGAGTGTATACTAATAATAGAGACTCACAGTTCTCAATCATTTAAACATTTTGGAGGGAAAGGTATGAGCTTGAAGAAGATTTTGGCTGTTGCGTTATGTATGACTGTTGTGTCCGCTACGGGCGCCATGATGGCATCGGCTGAAAGTGTTACTATTAACCTAATGCCCGCAAATGTATCGGCAATTACCTGTGGTGCTGGGGGATCTGTTGAGGCAACAGATGGTGGATTTGTTTTTAAAGCTGGTTCCGCGGACACCAGTTTTACCTATGCCTTGGACACTCAGGTCAATATGGCAGAGTTGGAGTATATGTACTTTGACTTATCTTCTACGGGCGACTGGGACATCAAATGGACGTCTACGGGCCTGAACAATGATGTGACTCCTGGTTTTTCGGCTGACTTTGGCCCTGGATTTGGCTTGGGCGATGGAGAATATGGTAATCTCCTTGCTGAGGGCACCTTTGTTCCCGGAGATGTCGAAATTAAGGCATCCGGTGCTTATACCTGGAACGGCAATCTGCCGGATGATGGAATTGTCACGATGAAGTCTATTGAAGTTAAGCTGGGTGCTGGTGCGGAAATGACTTTGAAGAACTTGTATATAAGCGATATTGATGGTGCTTCTGCTAATCCCGGTAATGCTACCACGAACAACGCAGATGCTCCGGATGCCACGACCGTAGCTCCTACTAATAATACCACAGGAAAGACCAATCCTTCCACTGGTGAAAGCACCGCGATGATCGCTTCCGGTATCGTTCTGGCGGTTGTTTCTGCCGGTGCGGTTGCCCTGACCATGAAGAAGAAGGCTCAGTAAGAGCAGGCTCTTATAGGTTGGATTCTAACACAACAGCAACGAAAAAGGCCTCCCTCATTTGAGGGAGGCCTTTTTTATAAGACGGTTGGCTTCTGACGTCGTACACAGCAAAGGAGAAAAGCTTCCGTAAGGAGGAAGGGGGTATTCGCTTTTTCCATGGGATATGGTATAATGTGCCCAGGGCCTCTATGCCTGATGGCAAACAATATGGGGAGTCCCTGGGCCGACGTTGATGGCATAATAAAGGTCGGGAGAAATGCGTTAGCCTTTCTCGGGAACGCTGCCGATCGACGTAGGCTGAGAACCGCATGGAGCAGCGTTCATGGTACAATAAAGCGTATGACGTTGCAGGATCTGTAAAGCCTTCCCCTTGAGGTGCGCTTCCTCTTACGAGGAAGGGTGCCCCACGAAGTGAGACGGATGAGGTGAAGAGCTTCGTTCTTATGTTTTGAGGTACGAGAAAGCCTTTTGGACAACCAACCTATGATTTTTATACGGTATCATTATGGATACTTGCCTATGGTTTCCATGGTTCTATTAAGTCAGTGGGGTCTTGGATCCATCCCACTTTGATAATGACAGAAGGGAATACCCCCTCTTTTTCGGGGGTATCCTACGAAAGGACGAACGAAATGATGAATACCCTGTTGGAATTTCTCCGCACCTGTTGGCCGGCGCTGCTGGCCACTGCGCTGGCAGCCTATTTGCTGGGGAGCGTCAACTGCGCGATTATTGTGACCCGGCTGCTGGACAAAACCGACATCCGGGAGCATGGGAGCGGAAATGCCGGAGCGACGAATGTGCTGCGCTCACAGGGAAAGCTGCCCGCGCTGTTG
Organism: Candidatus Avimonas narfae; assembly: GCA_904395335.1. Classification (GTDB taxonomy): domain Bacteria; phylum Bacillota; class Clostridia; order Oscillospirales; family Acutalibacteraceae; genus Avimonas_A; species Avimonas_A narfae. Next base: position 4,599 of record CAJFNR010000036.1, read on the forward strand.
ACAACTATAGGGGATTTGGCCAAAAGCATCATTTCCGTCCTTCTGGGAGGCTTTTTCATGAAGGTCCTATCCCTCCCGAGTGCTTACAGCAATGAGTCTTTTGTGGTTTTCGGTGCCTATTTTGCCGGTTTGTTTTGTATCATCGGCCATATTTATCCGCTGTATTTTGGGTTCCGGGGTGGAAAGGGCGTTCTGACCACACTGGGAATGATGCTGATTCTGGATTGGAAAGTGGCGCTGATCTGCCTGGGGATTTTTATCGTGGTGGTGGCGTTGAGTCGGATGGTTTCGCTGGGGTCCTGCTGCGCGGTGGCCTGCCTTCCCATTGTGACGGCATTGTTCCACCTCTTTGTCTATCACAGTGAGCCTCTGATGGTGGCCTTTTGTACGGTGATGGCCCTGGGGATTGCGGCCATATTGATCGGAAAGCACTGGCCGAATCTCAAGCGTATCCGCTCGGGGACAGAAAGCAAGCTCTCTTTTGGCTCCAAAAAGGGTAATTCATAAGAAAGGGATGGCGTAATGGCGAAGCTGTTTGTTATGGGGGCTGGCTGGGGAACCGCATTGGCGGTGATGTTCAACCGCTATGGACACCGGGTTTCGCTGTGGACGCCCTTTGAGGAAGAGCTGGAGGATATCCGCCGTCACGGGGAACACCGCCGTCTGCTGCCCGGTGTGCCGGTTCCGCCTTCCATTCGGCTGACCAGTGATCTGCAGGAGGCAGGGGAGGCGGAAATCGTCCTTATGGCGGTACCCTCCTTTGCCGTGAGGGAATCCGCGGCCAAACTGCAGGGGATTCTGCGGGATGGAACCTTGGTGGTGAATGCGGGCAAGGGACTGGAAAAAGGGACCTACAAGCGGTTTACGCAGGTTATTGCCGAGGAACTGCCCGGGGCACGGGTGGTGGCATTGTCCGGACCCTCCCATGCGGAGGAGGTGGGCCGCGGGGTACCGACCACTATCGTTAGTGCTTCGGCGGATCTGGATGCCGCGGAAAGGGTGCAGGAGTTGCTGATGAATGAAACGTTCCGCATCTATGCCAACACCGATGTGGTGGGCGTAGAGCTGGGCGGGGCGATGAAGAACGTCATTGCTTTGGCGGCGGGGGTCTGCGATGGACTGGATATTGGGGACAACGCCAAAGCGGCCATGATGACGCGTGGACTCACAGAGATTGCCCGGCTGGGGGTAGCCATGGGGGCTCATTCCGAGACCTTTGCGGGGCTGTCCGGGATGGGGGATCTGATTGTTACCTGCAGTTCCCTGCATTCCCGCAACCGCCGGGCTGGGATATTGATCGGTCAGGGAAAATCCCCACAGGAGGCGGTGAAGCTGGTGGGGACGGTGGAAGGGTATTACGCCTCACTGGCCGGATGGGAGCTGTCCCAAAAGCTGGGGGTGGAGATGCCGATCACGGCCCAGTGCTACCGCATTTGTTATGAAAACCAGAGGCCGGAGGCGGCCATCGGGGAATTGATGAAGCGCCCCCGCCGTCATGAAATCGAGGCTCCCTGGATCGGGAAATCGTGATAGGGAAGAGCCTCAGCCCCTTCCTTTTTCAGGGAAAGGGACTGAGGCTTTTTTTCTGTCTGAAAACAAAGGCACCTTGCTTTTTCCCCGGAATTGGGGTATAGTGCCCATAAAGGAAAAGTTATGAAAGAGGGGAAGAGGGAAAATGGCCAAATGCAGCTTTGCAAAGGTGGCAACACGGGAGATATACAACACGTATGGCGCACGGGGACCGATAGCGGAGTGGGAATACGGCACCGAACTATACGGGCGTTTTTTTTATCTGGAATCCGACGGGGAGCAGGCGCTTATTGCAGCTTTTGATTTTTTGGGGACCTTTTCCAAGGACGCCAACCGGTGGCGGCGGGCTGTAGCGGAACGCACCGGTATCCCGGTGGATCATATCTGGTATCATGAGCTGCAGGTCCACGCGGCGCCTAAGGGACCGGAGATGACCGGAGCGGTCATCGACCGGCTGGTGGAGCGCTGCGTTCCCGTCATTCGGGAAATGATGACTCGCGCTCAGGAATTTACCTGCCAGGTGGCGGAGGCGGATTTCGGTACAGAATGCAACTTTAACCGGGAGCAGTATGTGGCGGGACTGGGCGGTGTTACTGTCTGGTCGGGTATGGACTTTGACGAGAAAGGGCGTCCTTATACGCAGAACGACAACATTATGCTGCTGCGCGGATACCATCCCGCCCTACCGGTATTCGATAACCCCATATATTTCGACAACCCCGCTGATCCGAAGGCGTACCTGTTCCGCTTTTTCAATGAAAAAGGGGAAACCATCGGTACCCTTTCCCGTTTTGCCGGGCACCCGGATGTGGCGGTGCTTTTTGAGCTCCGGGGAGTCAATGACCAGTACAAGTTCAACTTTGACTGGCCGGGTTATCTCAGCGAAAAGCTGGAGCGGGATCTGGGGGGAACCTCGATTTATCTCAACGGGCCCTGCGCCGATCTCACGGTGAAAAAGGGCTTTGACGGCATGGATACCTATGAGGTGTGCGCTGCCGAGGCGCGCCGTATCGGCGAAGACTTTGCCGAACGGCTGGAGCGCCGCCTGGCCTCCCGGCCGCTGCCGCTCCGAAATACCTCCCGCTTCAAGGCGGATACCTTCCATCTGGAGATGCCCATGCGGGAAAATTTTCTCACCAGTCACGATTTTTCCCACTGGGAGCAGGATGTGGAGGAAGCGGAGCAGCGGCTGCAGCAGGCTATTGCCGACGGAGAGCCCGCCTATCGGGTCAAGCAGCTGATCGACGACCGCTTCCGCACGGCCAACGACCGGTCGCTACTGGAAGATGGTTTGGGTTTCAGCGACGAGATTCTCCGTAGCCGGCGCGTGCCGGTGACGGTGTCAGCCCTGCAGCTGGGCGACTATACCTTTGTCGGTGTACCTGGAGAAAGCCTGTGCGACATGTCCATTTGGCTGCGCTCGCAGTTCACTGGCGTGAAAACGATTCCGGTGGATCAGGTCAACGGCTATTACGGGTATGTGGCAACGCCCCGTTCGCTGACCATGGGCGGGTATACCTATTGGTCCAGCTGGGTACGGCATGACGCCACCGATGTGCTCAAAAAGGATCTGACCCCTTTGCTGGAGCAGTTTATCGGCTGATTGGGGTGCTTTACCGAACAGGGGATTGGAAACAGCAAGGCACACACGCGACGGAAACGATAAAGCCTGTATCCGCTGCCGGGTATGGGCTTTTCATCGAATGTCCGTGCGGGATAGAAAACACATTGCCCCTGCTTTGATGGCGGCCGGCGGTGTATACGGTCGGCCGCTTTCCACGGAAAGACCAACGGAAAGGGAGCACGAAAATGCCGTTTTCATCCTTATATGAGGCAATTTTCCAGTTGATGGATCCGCCGGAAAAGGCATGGGTCGTGGATTTGGGATGCCGGAACGCAGGCGTTCTGTGCCGCAGTATGGAGCAATTCGGCAGCCGGATACAAAAGGCCGTTGGCGTGGATGCCAGGGATACCGGATTCGGAGAGATTCCCTACGGCGAACCCATTGAGCTGCGCGTGATGGATTGTGCGCAGCCACTGGATTTTCCCGACAACGCCTTTGACCTGGTCTATTCCAAGGACATGTTCGAATGCGTCACGGACAAGGAGGCGCTGGTGCAGGAGATCAGCCGGATTTTGAAACCGGGAGGAACCGTGCTCTGCGTCAACTGCGACTGGGACAGCGTGGTATACAACGGGCGGGACAAAGATTTGATCGCCAGAGCCGTCCATGCGTATGCGGTCACCAAACAAGGCTGGATGGAGGATCTGGACAGTTGGATCGGCAGAAGAATGTTTGGTATTTTCAATCGCAGCGGCCTATTTGACAGCAGCGTTTCCGTCCATAATGTGGTGGAAACCGAGTATCGGGAAGGGACAGCGGGCTTCGATTTCAGCCGTCACATTGGCTGGCTGGCGGAGGAGCAAACCGGCGCCCTGACCATGGAAGAATACCGGACATTCTTGCGCGATCTGGAAGAGACCTACCGCGACGGCACCTATCTGTTTTCCAAGCCGTACTATCTCTATAAAGGAACCAAAAAGGGATAAGAAAAAGGTTCAGGACAGCGGGGTCCTGAACCTTTTTTATAGGGGGATTAATGGGAATCGGGGGATTTTTTCCGAGAGGACAGCCGAAATCCTTTTTTCTCCACTGGCTCCTCATCGTAACAGGGGCCTAGTACTTGTGCAATCGCTTCCTCCAGTTCCTCCGGATCCCAGACGTGGAGAATGGGAAGGCCGATTTCCCGGTATACTCCATCCACAAAGGTGTCCCGGTCCTGCCGGGAGGCTGTTTCGTGCGAGCTGTCATCCACTTCGATCAGCAGCACCGGTTCCAGCACTTCCGGGTCAGCCAGCATGAAATCCACATGCTTGGCCTGGATTTTGCTGAAATAGCGCCCGTAATCGTTTTTTTCCAGCCCGGAGCGCACTCCGACGAAATCGGCGACCCGCACCTTGGCCAGAAGATGCAGCTCATAACGCGCCGCAAGAGGCAGCAGCGCCTGATAGAACCGTTCCTCATTAGGCGTCAGCAGCGGGCGGGGCTCATAGGGATATTCGTTGGTATCCCGGTTGGCGGCAGCCCTTCGTCCCAGCAACAGCCATATGAAAAACAGAAGCAATATTCCCGCGGCGACGACCGCTACCACGGCTGTTGTTGCGGCGGACAGGGCCGCAGTGGAGGGGGACAGGAAAAAGGGGAGCATCGGCGTGTACCTCTTTCTACCATGATGAGTGGTGATTTTGAAGGTATTATAGCAGAGATTTCTTAAGAAAACATTGAAAACACCAATGGAATTTTTATAATGAAGATTGGGAGAAGTGCGGTGGGTGTTTCCAGGAACCCTTATGGAAAAAGCTATGTTAGCCGGCGTTTCGTATGGATTTTGTCCGGGTGTCCAACCCTATTGGAGGAGGTTGTAACATCAAGAACCTGTGGAAGCCCCGATAGAGTGCTTTCAAGGCTGTGAGGATCAAAGAAACGATAACCCGCGGCCTGACTGGCGGACAGGAGCGGCGACTGATGAAGTGGCAAGGAATCGGCAGAGTTTTAATCTATTCAGTGACATGCCTTGACGGCTTACCTGTTTGTTCTCGTAAAAGAGTTAAAATTTGTTAATGCTTCCCACCAATCGTTAAAAATTCGAAATTCTTTTGTTACCGAATTGTTGTTGCTCCTGTCGTTGGAACCGCTATACTAAAAAGTAAAAGATGCTAAAAACGAGGAGGAATTCCTATGCTGAAAAAGCGGCCGGTTTTGGCTGGCGCCGTGGCATTGGCTATGGGTCTGACGTTTTTGTCCGGATGCGGGGGAGACACTGTCCCCACCGGAGACAATGGGGATACCTCCGGCAGCACAGGCAGTACCACGACAATGGCGAACGCAGTCTCCGAGATCCCCGGTGTGGCGAAAACTTACCAATTGGCTGCAAAGGTGAATGGCACCGCAGTCAAAACGATGGTTCTTCAGGAGCCGTCGTTTGACGAACAGAGCGGCGGTAGCTTGGGATTGTCCGGCCCCTTTTTTCTGACCGGAAGCGGGACAATCCCGGAGGGGCTGAGCAGCACCATTTGTCAGGCCTTTCAAGGCGGAAACGAGAAAGAGATACTGTCTTCTATGATGGACGATACCGAGATCACCCGGGAGGAATTTTTCCGGAGGGTGGGAGATACCTGGCTGGAGGAGGCGGGATGGTCCGCCCAAGATAGCGTCCCCCAGCTGCTGGCTGTTTGTGTGGATGGTGACAACGACGGTGTCGAGGATATTGCGTGCGAGATATTCTCCGAGGGTTCGGCAGGATTTTCCTCTTTCCATTTTTTTAAGGGGATGGGGGAGGGAACATATTCCCACACTCACGTTTTCGATTCCATTCTGGAGGAATTTGGCTTTCTGAGCTATGAAGAGAAGCATTATCTTTGCCGTACCAATTTTGATTACGATACAAAACTGATAGATGGTGTCGACATCTTTCTGTATACGGACGGCGTATTGGCCGATGCCATCGGAATTCGGAATCAAATTGTGGAATATCAAAAAGAGACGGTTTGGCTGGAGGATCAAACGCCGGCCCCGCAGCTGGAGGACCTTATGGGAGGCATCCGTTTTGACCAGCTCCCTGCGGAGCTTAGCAGGCAGGAATGGAAACCTATAGGGACAGCGGAGAGAAGAATGGGAGAAGAGCAGATATTCTGTGCCGATTTGGATGCGGACGGAAGGGAGGAGCAGTATTCCAAAGAAATGCAATATTCTTCCAATCTGCGGACAGTCATGGCAGGGGTAGTTCTGTCTCAAGACGGCAGTATCTCCGTACTGGATTCCATCCGTCAGACCATTGAGGAATCCGCCGGAGGGGATCCGGGAATCTTTTATACCTTCTGGGCGGACAAGAACGGGGAGGATACCGTGATTTTTTGTTACTATGCCCGTGGATTTGATTATACACTGTACCTGCTGTTATAGCAGGAGCAGTCGGCATGAAAAAGGGGAGGGGCCCAGCGGCCCCTCCCCTTCTCTTCTAAGAGCTATTTCTTTTTTTCGCCTTTTTCACGGACGATGAAGCGCACCGGCGTGCCCTCCAAACCGAAGACGGCACGTATCTGATTTTCCAGATACCGCTGATAGGAAAAGTGAAAGAGATCCGCCCGGTTGACAAAGCAGACAAACGTGGGAGGCTTGGTGGAGGCCTGGGTCATATAGTAGATTTTCAGCCGGCGTCCCTTGTCTGTGGGGGGCTGTACCCGGGCGGTAGCAGTGGCCAGCACGTCGTTGAGCATGCCGGTGGAGATACGCATGGCATTCTGCCCGGCCACAAACCGGATCAGCTCGAACAGCCGGTCCACCCGCTGGCCGGTTTTGGCTGACAGGAACACAAAGGGGGCATAGGGCATGAAAGAAAAGTCGTTCATCAGCTTTTTACGCATCTGATCCATGGTTTTGCCATCTTTTTCCACCGCGTCCCACTTGTTGACGGCGATGATGCAGCCCTTACCCCGATCGTGCGCCAGGCCCGCCACCTTACTGTCCTGCTCAGTGAAGCCTTCCACGCCGTCGATCATGATGACGCACACATCCGCCCGTTCCACCGCCATCTGTGCCCGCAGGACACTGTATTTTTCGATGGAATCCTCCACCTTGCTTTTCCGGCGTAGGCCGGCGGTGTCGATGAAGAGGAAATCCCCCTGAGCGTTGTGAATCTCTGTGTCGGTGGTGTCCCGGGTGGTGCCCGCCTGGTCGGAAACGATCACCCGTTCCTCTCCGGCGATGCGGTTGATCAGAGAGGACTTGCCCGCGTTGGGTTTGCCGATGACGGCGACCCGAATGCAGGAATCCTCCTCTTCTTCCTCCCCGGCGGGCGGAAGCTGTTCCAGGACGGCATCCAGCAGGTCGCCGGTGCCGTGGCCGTGGACGGAGGAAATGGGATAGGGGTCCCCCAGCCCCAGATTGTAGAATTCATAGAATTCCGCGGGCAGATCGCCCAAGGAATCGCATTTGTTGACGCACAGGAGCACGGGTTTGCCGCTGCGCTGCAGCATGGCCGCCACATCCCGGTCATTGGCGGTGACGCCGGCCTGCAGATCCGTAATCAACAGGATGACATCCGCCTGTTCGATGGCTAGCTCTGCCTGACGGCGCATTTGCTGAAGGATCACGTCGTCGGAGTAGGGCTCGATACCGCCCGTATCCGCCAGCAAAAAGGTGCGGCCCCGCCACTCGCAGGGAGCGAAAATGCGGTCGCGGGTGACACCGGGGGTGTCCTGTACGATGGACAACCGGCAGCCAATGAGCTTGTTGAAGAGGGTAGATTTGCCCACATTGGGGCGGCCGACCACGGCCACAATGGGCTTGGACATAAGGGGATCGCCTCCTTTTCGTTACAGCAACAGTGCCTGGAGCAGCTCCCAGCCGTCGGTGGCAGGGACGGTTTTCAGAGGAATTCCCAGCGCCTGCTCTACCTGTTCCGGCGTCACATCATCCAGGAAGCGGTCCTGCTCGTGGCGCAGCATGACGTCGGGGATCAGCAGGTAATCGGCGGAGCAGCCCCGCAGCTGGTCGATGAGATCACCGCCGGTGATTAGGCCGGCTACGTCGATGGTTTCCCCAAAGAAGCGGTTGCGGATGGGGGCCACCTGAACACGCAGCTCTGGCCATTTTTTTTGCGCCTGGGCGGTCAGATCCAGCAACAGGGGAGCCGCGGCGGTGCCGGTGGCCAGCACCAGGCGGCTGCCGTCGGGAGTCTCTTCCGTTTCGGCCAGGGCCTGCTCAAACTCGGAGCGCAGAAGGGAGCAGAGGCCTACCCCGTTTTCCAACTGGGAAAATTCGCCGTAGAACTCTGCCCCGGGGAGCGGGCGTCCTGCCTTGATATAAAATTCGTCGGCGGGATAGACCAACCGGCAGCCGGTGGCTTTCAGCAGCCGATCGCCGGTTTCCTCCGCCAAGTCGATAACTGCCGCCGCCTCTTCGGGGGTGAACATGCGCAGGGGGGACAACCCTTCCCGGAAACGGGTGAGGCCCACCGGTACACAAGCTATGCTTTCCATAGAGGGCATAAGTGTTTCCAGGTCTCTTAGGCTGCGCCGCAGCTCCTCGCCGTCGTTGAGCCCGGGGCAGAGCACCAGCTGGCATTCCATCCGGATGCCGGCATCGGCAAAACGGCGCAGGATTTCCATGCAGTTCCCCGCGAAGCGGTTGCCCATCATGCGGCAGCGCAGCTCCGGGTTGGTGGTGTGGACCGAGATGTGGATGGGGCTGATATGCATCTCGATGATGCGGGAGATTTCCCGTTCACTGAGGTTGGTCAGGGTGATGTAGTTGCCGAACAGAAAGGACAGCCGGCTGTCGTCGTCCTTGAAATACAGCGACTGCCGCATGCCAGGGGGAAGCTGATCGATGAAGCAGAAGACGCATTTGTTGCGGCAGGAGTGCTGCTTGTCCATCAGATAGGTTTCAAACTGCAGTCCGATGTCGTCGTAGGGGTCCTTTTTGCGCAAATGGACTGTGCGGGGGCCACAGGGGCCCTCCAGCTCCAGCAGGAGCTTCTGTTCCGTCAGATAAAAGCGGTAGTCCAGCACATCCGCAATGGGGTGGCCGTTGATGGAGAGCAGTGTTTCCCCCGCCTGAATGCCGTGGCGCCGGGCCAGGCTTCCGTCCTCTACTCCGGAGATGGTTACCGGCATGCATTTTCCCTCCCTTGCGACAGATTTCATGTCCGCAGAGAAAAATAGAGAAGGATCGCTCCCTCTCTACTTCCGTACGATGGATGCCTGAAACAAACCACTTAGGCTTCCTTCTTGATGATCTGTCTGCCGTTGTAATAGCCGCAATTGCCGCAAAGACGGTGCGCGCGCTTGTATTCGCCGCACTGCGGGCACTTTACGAGCGCCGGAGCGTCCATCTTCCATACGTTGGAACGCCGCTTATCGCGTCTGGCCTTCGAATGCTTTCTCTTCGGTACCGCCATGTCAGCACCTCCTTATCCCAGTGGTAAATGTCAATCAAGCAGCTGTTTGAGAGCCGCAAGCCGTGCGTCCACCGGATCCTCCGGTTCCGCAGATCGGCAGCCGCACAGCCCCTCGTTGAGATCCTTGCCGCAGTGGGGACACAGTCCCCGGCAGTCCTCCCGGCACAGTATTTTGGAGGGGAGGCTGAGGATAACGTCCGCCTCGGTCAGTTCGTCCAGAGACAGCTGGTAATTCTCCACCAGAAGAAATTCGTCGTTGTCCTCATGATTCAGGGAGGTGACCAAGATATGCTCCATAGGGGCTTCCATTTCCCGGCTGAGAGGAGCCGCGCAGCGGGCACAGGCACCTTCATACCGGAAAAAAGCCGTGGCCCGCAGGGTCACCATTCCGGAAAACGCCCGGGCCTCGCCGGCCACACGGACCGGATGGGGAAAGGGGTGGATGCCGTCCCACTCCAGCGAGGAAAGATCCACTTCCACCTCAATGGGCAGTGTTTCCGTTTCCCCCAGGAACAGGGGTTTGAGTTGAAGAAGCATAAGCCACCTCGACACGGTGTGCAAGTCTGCAAAACATTATATCGTCGTCCCGCCGTTTTGTCAACCTTTTTCGGGAGAAAGCTGCGGGAAACGTCAGTCCTGGGGCGGTTCGGGGATGGCTTCCACCGGGACATAGGGCATGGCTTCCCGGTCGCCGATATCCCGGACGATGATGAAGGGGGTCAGTTCGTCGTCCTGGCCGGCGGGGTTGTCCCGGATCAGATCGGCTAGCGCTTCGTCGGGCCGGCTGGCCAGAGAAGGGGAACGACCCAGAATCTCCACGTCGATGTCGTTGGCATCCACCACCGCGCAGGCGATGTCCAGCGCCTCCTCCACGGCGGCGCATTCCCTGTCGGGATCCCGGGGATTGAGTACCGCCAGGGTATGGTAGGTTTCAAAGGCGGAGTGGCTGTAAAACCCGTCGATGCCGGCCACATCCTGCCCCACGATTTCATAGAACACGCCCCGTTTGCCGAACACGCGGGCCACGGCACCGCAGAAGCTGGCCCACAGGATGAGGGGGAGGCCCTTCATATTGATGGCCAGCTGGAGCTTGTACGGTTCGTTCATACCGATGCCGTTGTGGTTGCTGGTGGCGAATTTGGACAGAAAGCGGGCCCAGAAGCCCACGTGGACATCCTTCATTTCCACCGTGTTGTTCTGACACATGGACACCACCTTTTCGCTGATGGTGACCACGTCTCCCGGCTGATACAGCGGAGCGACATAGCGGCGCAGAATGTCCACCAGGTTCTCTCCCCGTTCGATAAAGTGGGTTTTGACCGCGTAGCGCTCATACCGGACGCCGTCCGACACCCGCACCCCGCGGACAAAATAGGTGACGCCGTTTTCCTCGTGGCGGTTCTCGTCTTTGTTGAGGTTTCCCTCGTACCAAATGCCCATTGGTTGCACGTCCTTTCGCGGAGCCAAAGAAAGGCCCCGGCACAAGCATGAGGCGAAGGACATGCCTTCGCCTCATACCGCGGGGATTTCCGTTGCGGGATGATTACAGGATGGAGGCGATCTGCGCGGCCTTTTCCGGCAGCTCGCTCTTGTCGGCGGAAACCGACAGGGTGAAGTTGACCTCTTCTTTTTTAGACAGGATGTTCAGTTTCTCCGCAAAGGCGCCCAGCGCCTCCATGTCGGAGCCGCCGATCTTCAGCGTAGAGTCCACAAAGACATCGGTCAGGTCATAATTGGCGGCACACATGCCGGCGATGAAGCCGTAGAAAGCGTCGAAGCCCTTGACGCCGTACTCGTCCGCCACCACCAGACGGGCCTTGTGGCTCACGTCATAGATGGAGACACCTTCCTTCTCAATAAAAACGACATTCCCCTTGGATTGATCGGTGGCTTGGTTGCACAGGTCGATGAGGCGCTTGGTTTTGCCGGAGCCTTTTCTTCCGAGAATCAGGGTGATCATTTGAATTCCTCCTAATCATAGTATAACCGCAAATGAGCGGTATTAGGCATTTATTCCCGTCCCAGACGTTTTTCCAGAGCGGCCTTCTCGCTCTCATAGCCGGGTTTGCCCAGCAGGGCGAACATGTTGCGCTTGTAGCTTTCCACCCCAGGCTGGTCGAAGGGGTTGACCCCCAGCAGATAGCCGGAGATGGCGCATGCCTTCTCAAAGAAATAGATCAGGTAGCCCAGGGAGTGCTCGTCGATAGCGGGGATATTGAGCACCAGGCTGGGGGTGCCGCCGTCGGAATGGGCCAGTACGGTTCCCTCGAAAGCCTTGCGGTTGATCTCGCTCATAGCGCGGCCGGCCAGGAAGTTGAGGCCGTCCACGTTGTCGGCATCCTCCTCGATCACCATGTCCTCAGGCGCGCGCCCAAACTGCATGACGGTTTCGAACAGCATGTTGGAGCCGTCCTGAACAAATTGGCCCAGAGAATGCAGGTCGGTGGAGAAAACCACGGAGGCGGGGAACAGCCCCTTGCCGTCCTTGCCCTCGCTCTCACCGTATAGCTGCTTCCACCATTCGTTGAGCATGGCGCAGCACGGCTCGTAGCTGACCATCAGCTCCACAGCACGGCCCTTGCGCAGCAGGATGTTGCGGGCGGCGGCATAACGGTAGCAGTCGTTGCGGGTGATATCGGGGTCGGCCAGCGCCTTCTGAGCGTCGGCGGCGCCGGCCATCAGGGCAGCAATATCGCAGCCCGCCACGGCGATAGGCAGCAGACCCACGGCGGTCAGCACGGAATAGCGGCCGCCCACGTCGTCGGGCACCACGAAGGTTTCGTATCCCTCCCGATCGGCCAGGCCCTTCAGGGTCCCTTTGGCCCGGTCGGTGGTGGCGTAGATGCGCTTTTTCGCCTCCTCGTGCCCTACCGTGCGCTCCAGGTAATCGCGGAACACGCGGAAAGCAATGGCGGGCTCAGTGGTGGTGCCGGATTTGGAGATGACGTTGACCGAAACTCTCCGGCCCTCGCAGAGTTCCAACAGCTCCTTGAGAGCGGTGCCACTGATGCTGTTGCCGGCGAAATAGATGTCCGGGGTGTCCTTTTTCTTTGCGTTGTACAGGGGAGATTTCAGGAACTCGATGGCTGCCCGGGCCCCCAGATAGGAGCCGCCGATGCCGATGACGATGAAAATGTCCGTATCCTGACGGATGCGCTCCGCCGCCGCCTGGATACGGGCAAATTCCGCTTTATCATAATCGGTGGGGAGGCTCAGCCAGCCCAGAAAATCGTTGCCCAATCCGGTGCCGCTGTGAAGCGCCTCATGGGCCGCGCTGACCTGCTCCTGCAGGGCGCCCCATTCGTGGGCACGGACAAAGCCTTCCAAATAACGTGTTTCGAGAGAGACTGACATGAAACATCCTCCTTGTCTTTGCTTGCCTTCATTTTACAATATCTGCGGGGAAAAGGCAACCGGACAAGGGAAAAAGGCGCGGAAATATTTCGCCAGACCCTTTTTCGGCAAGAGGTGTCCGCACACAAGAGGCCGCCGTTAAGCAATGAGGGCCGACAGCAGCCGGCAGTAAGCTGCCCCCACGGTCATCCGAGGAACCTCCTCCTTGGCGCGGATGTTGTAGGAGGCCAGTTCCTGTCCGTCCAGGCTCAGTGTCACTGTCCCCACCACCTGATCGGCATAGACCGGGGCTTCCACGTCGGCGGAAAGGGAAACGGTTTTCTCGATATTTTTCTCTTGCCCCTTTTTAACCAGCAGCGGCTGGGGCGGATCCGCCGTCACTTCCACACAGGAGGCGGTGCCGCGTAGCACCTTCACCGGCGTCAGCTCACTTTCCTCCACCGTAGGGGTATAGACGCCATAGTTGGCAAAGCCGTAGTCCAGCATTTTCCGGGCGCCGCCGAACCGGTCCGCAGTGGTGGTACAGCCAAGGATCACAGCGGCGAGCTTGAGGCCGTCCCGTTCCGCTGTGGCGGAAAGGTTGTGCCCGGCGGTACTGGTGGTGCCGGTTTTGAGTCCGGTGATGCCGTCGTAGTAACGGACCAGCTTGTTGGTGTTGACCAGCTGAGACTTGCCGTCCCGCAGGGAGTCCATCCAGATGGTGGTATAGCGGGTGATGTCGCTGTACTGCATCAAGGCCTGGGACATGAGGGCCACATCATAGGCGGAGGAATAGCCGTCGTCACTCATGCCGCTGCAATCCACAAATTGGGTGTCGTCCATCCCCAGGGCGGAGGCCTTTTCGTTCATGCGGGCAACGAAGGACTCTACCGATCCGGCCAAGTATTCCGCCATGGCGGCGCAGCAATCGTTGGCCGATACCACGCAGATGGCCTTGAGCATGTCGTCCACCGACATGGTTTCCCCTTCCTCCAGCCAGATCTGGGATCCGCCCATGGAGGCGGCATAGGCGGAGCAGGTCACCATATCCTGATACGTAATGGTTCCCGCGTCAATGGCCTCCATGATCAGCAGCAGGGTCATGATTTTGGTCACAGAGGCGATGGGCAGCTTTTCGTGGGCGTTCTGCTCGTACAGCACGGTGCCGCTGTTCATTTCCAGCAGCACGGCAGATTTGCACGACAACTCCAAAGCCTCTCCTTCTGTGGGGACGGCTTCCTCTTCCGCCGCCCAAGCGGGGACGGTTTCCGACAGCAGTTCGTCCACGGATTCTCCCGATTCGGTGTCAATGATGATGGCCGGTGCACTGTTTTCCGCCAGCACGGGCAGAGCGCTGCCCGCCAACAGGGATGCGCACAGCAGGCATGACAGCCCTTTTGAGATGAGATGCATCTCCCTTTCCTCCCTTTCCGCAAGTGGTGCCTTCGTTGTTGGTACTACAGCATATGAGAGCGGACGGGCCGCATATGTACACAAGCGGGGGAAATCCCCGGCAAAAAGCCGGCGGAACACTGTCGGGAACCTGCCGGGATCGGAGATGGCGGGGCGGAGGACAAAATGGCCCCGTCCTCTGCCTGTGTGGAAGCGGTTATGGCTTTGCTTCAATTTTTAAAAGGTTTTTTCTTTCGGCGGCGGGGCCTACAGGGGAACCATTTCCGGGCCGGTCTGCGTTTGCGTTCACACAAAACGGGGAGCGTCCGGTTCGGATCGTCCCGTCGGGGCGTTTCCTTTGCCGTAAGAGGGGCCAAAAGGAAAAGCGTCCCTTTCCTTTTTAGGACAGAAAAAAGCCGCTCGGAATTTCCGAACGGCTGGGATACGCTTATTGTTCCACCAGATAAGGGGCAATTTTGGCAGGAAAATCACTGCCGTCCGGGCAATTGGCCCTGAGCTCCACCGGCTGGGAAAAATCCAGGCTGAAAATCCCCATGATGGATTTGGCGTCAATCACGTAGGCTCCAGACAGGAGCTCCACCTTAAAGTTCATGTCGTTGCAGATACCGACGAATTTCTGGGCATCCACCACGTTGTCAAATTTCACTTTGGCTGTATACACCGGTACCGTCCCTTTCTTGTTGGGGTTGCAGAAGAATGAAAAAACTATCCCTTATTATATCCCACAGGAAGGGAATGTGCAACCGGGAAACGGAACAAACTGCACGTTGAAAGGCGGCGAGATTTCAAGTATAATGTTAAAAATCATGTGATGTGGGGCGCGGCGTGCCGTGCCCCCAATAAGGAGAATGCTCATTGGAAGCCCTGTTTCATACCCTTGGCTGCAAGGTGAATCAATACGAAACCCAGGCCATGCGCGCCCTGATGGCGGCGGCCGGATACGAGACCGGTCTATATGAGCCGGGGCACACAGGCTGCGCCGGTGTCATCGTCATCAACTCCTGCACTGTCACCGGTGAAAGCGACCGCAAGCTGCGTCAGCTGCTGCGGCGTTGCCGCCGGGACAACCCTCAGGCGGTGCTGGTGCTGACCGGATGCATGCCCCAGGCCTTCCCGGAAACGGCAGCAGCCCTGGAGGAGGCGGATGTGGTTTTGGGCAACGCCTCCCGGCGGGAACTTCCCGCCCGGGTGGAGGAGTACCTGCTCCGGCATCAGCGGGTGGTGGCTGTCGGGGAGCATTCCTCCCGGTTTGAATCCCTCCAGATCGGGGAATTTCAGGGAAGGACCCGGGCGTTTGTGAAAATCGAGGATGGCTGTAACCGCTTTTGTTCCTACTGCATTATCCCGTATGCACGGGGCCGGGTTCGCTCAAAGCCGCTGGAAGAGCTGACGGAGGAGCTGCGCCAGCTGGCGGCAAAAGGGTATGCGGAAGTGGTACTGGCCGGTATCAACCTCACCGCCTACGGTCAGGAGTGGGGTGGATCTCTCTGTGACGCAGTAGAGGCCGCCTGCGCCGTACCGGGCATCCGTCGGGTACGGCTGGGTTCGCTGGAACCGGATATGTTGGATGAGGCGGCGGTTGACCGCCTGGCCGCACAGGAAAAGCTCTGCCCTCAGTTCCATGTAGCGCTGCAGAGCGGCTGTGACGATACCCTGCACCGGATGAACCGCCGGTATACTAGCGAGGAATATCGCCGGGTTTGCCGCCTGCTGCGGGAGAAATTCCCGGGGTGTGCTTTAACCACCGACGTCATGGTGGGCTTTCCCGGCGAGAGCGAAGAGGATTTCGCCCGTTCGCTGGCGTTTGTGGAGGAAATCGGTTTTTCTAAGGTCCATGTGTTCGCTTATTCGCCCCGTCCGGGCACGCCGGCTGCCAAGATGCCGGGCCAGGTGGATCGGGCGGAAAAGAACCGGCGAAGCCGTCAGCTATCGGAAGCGGCGGGGCGCAGCCGGGAAAAATGGATGGCTGACCAGATCGGGCGTACGGCGGAGGTGCTGCTGGAGACGCGCCGGGAGGGAGAGGAGCTGGAGGGCTTTACCCCGGACTACCTGCCCGTGAAAGCGGCGGTAGAGAACGGACGTCCGGGACAGACCGTCCAAGTGCGGCTGGTCGAGTTGGAAGGGGACTTTGTCCGCGGAGTGCCGGAAGACAGCATGGAAAAAGAACCGGTTGCCGATGCGGTAAAGGATGAAAATATTACCGTATGATTATATAGGGGACTTTTTTAACAGTTCCTTTTTCCGCATATCCACCATCATTTTCATAAACCGAAGGTCATCGGCATCGGGATTATCAAACCGAAACGTGCACTGGCAGACATTTTTAAACCTTCTCCCGAAGATGGCTTCGCTTTTGCCTCCGCCGCATGAACCACAGGAAGCGCAGAAATCCACATGTTTCCAAGCGATCTCCTTCAGCTGCTCATCCATTGGGAATTCTTTGAGGCAATTCGAATCCATATGATCGGACCAGACTGTCCAACGATTTTCTGTTTCATCGGGATCCCTTATGGAGAGAAAGCAGACGTATCCCTGATGAAATCTTACCCGATAGTATTGTTTGTCTTTCCAATACCCGTTATCCCGGATACAATTCATTCCGGCTTTGTGCAGATACCTTACAAAATCCAAGGCGATTGTTTGGTCAGCGAAGGGCAGCTCCGCACATAGGATATCTTCGATTTCATACCCACTCATAAACAATCTCCTTTCCCGGATATGGGCGAAGGGGGGCGCTTCGATGATTTTGCCAAAAGGCAAAGACCTTCCGCCCTCTCTATGTGGCTTTATGGCGGGGAGGGATGTTTAGCGCTGTTTTAACGACTGGACGTGCGGCTCGTGTTGGCCGTCCTCTTCGGGGATAGGTGGGGAGGCATCGATATCGGGCAGACCGTTTCCGGCGGACAGGTGCGCCCGTCTGTCGGCGGCTTGGCGCGGTTGGACGGCACCTATGGCCGCGTTTTCGCGGGTGGGCAGAGGAGAGGTAAGAGGACGGGTCGGCAGGGCAATGTCGTCCGGGGTGGGCGGTAGGGTCATTTCCACCATGTTCTTCCAATATTTTTTCGGCATATGGTTCATGCGGCACCGGGGATTTTCCCGTTCCCGGATGGCGATGGTGTCGTAGAACGCTTTCCACATCCGTTCCCAGGACCGCTGATCGGCGCTACTGTCCGGCAGGGTAAGCCCTTCCGCCGAAGCGATCACCCATTCCTTCCGGTCAAACACTCCCGCCACGTTATGGGTTTTGTCATGGAGAATAAAAGGCTGGATGTTGAAACGTTCGGCGAAATGGGGCATGATGAGAGGAAGGCACCGGTGTTCCGGCGTAACGGCGGCATAATACACGCCGCCCTCCATACAGGAAAAGCGGGTGAACTGGATCAGCATATGGGCTTCCCGGCCAAC
Organism: Candidatus Avimonas narfae; assembly: GCA_904395335.1. Lineage (GTDB taxonomy): Bacteria > Bacillota > Clostridia > Oscillospirales > Acutalibacteraceae > Avimonas_A > Avimonas_A narfae. Next base: position 22,241 of record CAJFNR010000036.1, read on the forward strand.
CAGTCCGCTGAGCTTGTTCATGGCGATAACCCGGTCGTCCGTAATGAGCTGATGTACCCGCCGTCCTTCTTTCATCCCCAGGCGGATAAAGGGGAAAAGAATTTCCTCCTTTCGGGAATCCCCGGACAAAAAGCCGGTCCAGACCTGTTCATAGCCGGCCTGCCCCATGGTGCGCTGAATTCCCTTTACCACCCGGTCCGCCAGAGCGTCGTCGGTGGCAATCTCCCGCAGTTCCTGTTCCCAGCAGGGCTGACAGCGAGTACAGGAGGCAATGGCGATGCGGGCCGTGCTGCGGGCGGCGCCGCCTTCGGCATAGGCGTAAAAAACGGCGGTGAGAAAGCCCTCCCAGGTGTCGTCGTAGACCAGCATCAGATTTCTCCCGTCTGGCATGCGGCCACCTCCTCTCGCCCGGGCAGCGTTCGATGTCCCGCCGCCGGAGACAGCAGAAAGTCCGGCGGGGGAGGCGCCTCGAACAGGGAGAGCTGGGGGGGAATATCGGCAGGCAGCTCCCCCGGACGGCGGCGCACGTCCGCCGTCAGATTTTGGTAGATGAAGGGGTAGTCGAATTTGACCCCGCGGTACATTTTTCCGGAGCAGGTGATGAAGTACACGGCCCGTTTGAGCACCACCCGCAGCTTTTTTAGATCCTCGAAGGTGAGCGGGCCCAGCCGCCGCGCGGCCAGGATGCGCTCGGTGGATTTTAGGCCGATGCCCGGCGTGCGCAGCAGTTGCTCCCGGTCCGCCCGGTTGACATCGATGGGGAACTGGTCCAAGTGATGGATAGCCCAATGGCATTTGGGATCTAGCAAAGGATCCAGCGAGGGATGCTGTTCGTCCAGAACTTCCTCTGCCTGGAAACCGTATTTTCGGATCAGCCAGTCCGCCTGATACAGGCGGTGTTCCCTCAGCAGGGGCGGGGGCTGGTCCCGGGGGAGCAGCGCATGATTGCCTACCGGTATATAGGCGGAGTAGAACACCCGCCTGAGGGCATATTTGCGGTAAAGCCCCTGGCTGAGCATCAGAATCTGGCGATCCGTGTCCGGCGTGGCTCCGATAATCATCTGGGTGCTCTGACCCGCTGGGGCAAAGGGCTGGGCGTGGCGATATACGGTCAGCTCCTCCTTGTTGGCGCGGATACGGTCCCGGATGCCGCCCATGGGGCCGAGGATGTTTTCCTTCTTCTTATCCGGCGCCAGCTGATTGAGGCTGCGTTCGCTGGGCAGTTCAATGTTTATGCTCATGCGGTCACAGAGCCGTCCCAGTTTGTCCATTAGCTCAGGTGAACAGCCCGGAATGGCTTTGGCATGGATATAGCCGCCAAAGCGATAGGGCCCGCGGAGCAGCTCCAGCACCCGGCACATCCTCTCCATGGCGTAATCGGGATTTTTCAGCACCCCGGAGCTGAGGAATAGGCCCTCGATATAATTGCGACGGTAAAATTCGATAGTGAGCTGTGCCAGCTCCTCCGGGGTGAAGGTAGCCCGCGGAATATCGTTGGAGCACCGGTTGACACAGTACTGGCAATCGTATACGCAGCTGTTGGTCATCAATACCTTTAGAAGGGAAATACAGCGCCCATCGGCGGAGAAGCTGTGGCAGATGCCGCCCCCCACCGTACCGCCCAGCGTCCCTTCACCCGCCTTTCGGTTGGAGCCGGAGGAGGTGCAGGCGGCGTCGTATTTGGCGGAATCCGCCAGAATCCGCAGCTTATCCAACAATTCCACAAGATCACGGCCTTTTGATTTTGATGTCACCAGTATAAAACATTTGTTCGAAAATGTCAAACATATGTTTTGCGTTCTTAAAAAACAAAGACCTTCGTGGGGCACGCTCTGTAAGGAAAGTGTCCCACATTTTGTTTATATGTTTAACGAGCATAGGGTTTTGGCACCAAAATCCTTCATCTTAACTATTTCTTGTTTCAGGGGAAACTTATATGTTATGATGATTTCAGACTGTAAGGAGAGGATTAAAGAGATGTTCACAAGTATAACGGTATGTCTTGACATGTTTGGTTGTCCAAATCGTTGTAAGCATTGTTGGATTGGACATTCTCCAAACGGGAATTTACCAAATGGTGATTTAAAATTTATTGCGGAAAAGTTTCGCCCATTTACAAACTGCTTAACAGTTTATGACTGGTATCGGGAACCAGATTATAAAGATAATTACAAAGAACTTTGGGATCTATGCAATAGTCTATCAGATACTCACGAAGAACATTTTGAACTCATCAGCATTTGGCGTATAGTTCGCGACAAAGAATACGTTAAGTGGCTTTCTTCACTCGGTGTAAAAAAGGCTCAGCTTACTCTGTTCGGAGGTCAGGAAAAAACGGATTATTATACAGGCAGAAAAAACGCATACAACGAAATATTAGAAGCCATTGAAATATTACTTGAAAATAGAATTTCTCCCCGCATACAAGTTTTTGTTAACAAAGATAATATTGATGAACTTTTATTTATTGAACATCTTATAAAAAGCTTAGATTTAGAAAACCGATGCAAATCTTTTGGCGGAGAATTCTCATTTTTTTTGCATCAGGGTTCATGTGACGGAGAAAACGAAAAACTGTATGCAATCAGAGTAACGCCCGAAGATTTGCAAAAAATCCCACAAACGCTTGTAGAGTATACATTAAAGCATTTTAAAAAAGCGAATATAGAAGATGTTTTTGGAAAAACAGAACAGGTACTTTACGAAGAACTGATAAATGATAATTCAACAGCAAATTATGTGAGCGAAACTCCCACTTTCTACATAGATAAAGAGTTTAACGTATATCCGAATGTGGCTCCGCCCGAAACAGCTTGGCTTTTGGGAAATTTAAAAACGGATAGAATAGAAACTGTAATAGAGAACTATACCGAAAACAAAAGTGTTGCACAGCGCACGCGCCTGTCAGTACCTCTTTGTGACATTGTTAAATCACAAGGCGATAGTAAAAGCCAAAGATTATTCAGTAAAGGCGATTATATAGAATATCTGCTAAATAAATATTGTAGGATATGAATACAAGCTGTTTTCATGCAATAGGGACACTGCCTATTTATGGCAATGTCCCTTTGTTCCCTTACGAAGTGTCTCCTTTCAAAGGTCTTTGTTTGTGGCAAATCAGGCCGGGGTGGATTCGGGCTGGCCGAACCAACCGCTGATGCGATGGCACAGGTCCTCGAATATCTCCACGATTTTGAACCGCACCTCGTATTTTCCCGGTTCGGTGACGATTTCCTCTTGCTCCGGATCCAGCACATCGTCCAGAGTGGCACTATCCCCGGACTCCTGAGCAGCGGAAACGCACAACGGAGGGAAGACGACGCACCACCAGTTGCGCCCGGCGCCTTCTCCGATGACGATACGCACGGCGTCGTACATGCCGGCGGGAAGAGTGACGGATTCGCCGCCATTTACGCCGTCATAAAAGCGGGTGGTGAAATACATGTTACACAGGGAGATTTCCACATCGTAGTCATAGCCGGCGTCGGCGATGATCTGCCGGGCCGTTTTCTCCAGAAGAGGCAGCTGTTCCCGGGCTCGTTCCAGGGCCTCGCTTTCATCTTCAGCGCCGTCGAACATCCCGGCGGAGGCGGCCACCACTGCATCCCGCACCTGCAGCTTGAGCTGCTGGTCCTCTTCGCTGTCGGAATTGGCCAGGATGTGCAGGCGCAGCACCCGTTCCCGGATCCGCCCGCATTCGCCGGCGAAGCCGCACAAAGAAAAGGTCAGGGCCAGCACCAAGGCCATGGCAACTGCTTTAATCAATCGGGACATAGGTTCCGCCGTCCTTTCGTAGGTGAATGGAAAATGCTGGAGTGGATACCACCAGTATGGACGGCGCGCAGCAGCTTAATCAGCGGGGAGAGAAAATTTGAAAAATGCGGAACGGAATCTCCGGGTGCCGGTTAGCGGGATTACCCAATACGATCCACCCGGTCTCGGTCGTAAACCGCGTACATAATGTTGGTGGCGTGGTCGGATACGCGCTCCAAGTCGGTGAGGATATCCACGAAGATCATCCCCACCTCCGGGGAACATTCCAGCTTGTTGAGGCGGGCGACATGGTGGGAGCGCAGGGTCAGCACCAAACCGTCGATTTCCTCCTCCTGTTCCGCGATGGTGTTGGCAGCGTCCTTGTCCGGCTTGCAGCCCATAAAAAAGGTGATGGATTCGTCGATGATCTTTTGGACACGGCCGCACATGTCGCGCAGCTCGTTTTTGGCGTTTTCTGAGAAAGGCAATCCGTTTTCAAAGTGGCTAGAGTATTCCAGGATGTTTTCTGCGTGGTCGCCTACTCGTTCCAGATCGTTGACCACGTGGAAGAGGGAGCCGATCAGACGGTTGTCCTCCTCCGTCAGATCCAAGGCATGGATCTTGACCAGGTAGCCGGTAATGGTGTGGTTCAGGAAATTCAGCACCTGCTCATTCTGAAGAATCTGCTGCCGTATCTCCTTGTCCGGCTTAAAAAACACCTGTACGGCTAGGGAAAAGTTGCGGGAAGCGATACGAGCCATCCGTTCCACTTCCTTGAGCACCTGAGCCACGGCGATAGGCGGCGTTTGTAGGATACGCTCATCCAGGAAATGCAGCCGCATTTCCTCGTAATCCGTTTCCTTACCCGGCACCAACCGAGAGGCCAGCTTGACCAGAAGCTGGGCAAAGGGCAGCATGATCAACGTGGACACAACATTGAATATAATATGGGCTATGCTGATCTGCATTTTGGGATCGGAGGTCAGTGACTCGATGAACGGGACATAAGGCAGCAGCAAGGTGACGGGGATAAAGATCAGGGTGCCGATGATGTTGAACAGCAGATGGATGACGGCAGCCCGCTTGCCCGCGCGGTTGGTGCCGATGGAGGCCAGCAGCGCGGTGGCGCAGGTGCCGATATTCTGACCGAACAGGATGAAGATAACGCCTCCCAAATCCACTACGCCGCTGGCGGCCATGGCCTGTACGATGCCGACGGAGGCGGAAGAGGATTGGATGACGGCGGTGAGTACCGCGCCCGCCAAAATGCCCAGGACAGGGTTGGAGAATTTGACCATCAGCTCGGCAAATTCCGGCACATCCTTGAGCGGCGCCATAGCGCTGGACATGGTGTCCATACCGGTGAATAGCAGACCGAAGCCAATAATTACCGCGCCCACCTGTTGCACCATTTTTCGCTTGAACACCATCATCATGAACACACCGATAAAAATGGCAATGGGTGCCAGATAGCTGATTTTCAGGCCGATCAAAAAACTGGTGACGGTGGTGCCGATATTGGCGCCCATAATGACATATACAGCCTGCTCCAGCTTGAGAAGGCCGGCGTTGAGGAAGCCCACCACCATGACAGTGGTGGCGGAGGAGGACTGAATGGCGCCTGTGACCACGACGCCCACCAACACCCCCAGCAGAGGATTGGAGGTCAGCTTTTCCAATAGCCCCCTCAGCTTGGAACCGGCTACCAGTTCCAGGCTTTCTCCCATCATTTTCATTCCGAACAGGAACATCCCCAGACCGCCGATCAGGGAAATGATGTGTGTAATGTCCACTTAGCACCCTCCACTTATTTTCTTATCCCATCCCAAGGGGAGATGGCCGGGAGCAGGCTGCCGCTGTCAGAACCCTGTCTCCGGTCCCATATGAGACGTGTTCGCCGTTGTTCGACAAAAGGACAAATCAAAATTAGTATACCCGACGCCTGTAAAAAAAGCAATACAAGGGGATCCGGCATTGCTGGGAGACATTACTATTTCCTATGGGAAAAGACAGCGGTTTTGAGCATATACTATACGCAAAATATACGAAGGAGGGATCCCTCGTGGATTGGCGCATCGGTACCCGGGCAGCGATGGAGTGGGCGAAAAAGAAAGGGAGAGAACACAGGGAAAGAAAAGAAGCGGTGAGAAGAAATACATCGTATGGCGAAAACACCCCCGGTTATCCGCCGGACTCCCATTGAGTGGGGACAGCAGCCTCTCGCATCCCAACGTTTCTTGTTCCGAGGACATGCATGAATAAAAGAATAAATATACATTTTATGAGTGGGGTTCTGCATATTGCATGGGCGGCATTTTCGGAATAACGGTGGATGATGCCACAGATATTGGGCACATTGACAAAAAACACGCAGGAAGCATAATTATGCGATTCGGGGCTTGAAAAACACGCAGGAGGTGCGTATAATGGTGCTATCGAAAAAAGGGCGGCCGACGTCCGCAACGGTAAAAGGAGCGATCGGACATGGAAAACCAGATCAAAAAAGTAGTGCTCGCGTATTCGGGCGGGCTGGATACCTCCATCATCATCCCGTGGCTGAAGGAAAACTACAACAACTGCGAGGTGATCGCGGTGGCCGCCGACGTGGGTCAGGGCAAGGAGCTGTCCGGCCTGGAAGAGAAGGCCAAGAAAACCGGCGCTTCCAAGCTGTACATTGAGGACCTGCGCCAGGAATTTGTGGAAGAGTACATATTCCCCACCATCAAGGCGGGGGCCGTTTATGAGAACCAGTACCTGCTGGGCACCTCCTTTGCCCGGCCCATCATCGCCAAACGGCTGGTGGAAATCGCCAAAAAGGAAGGCGCGGATGCCATTGCCCACGGCTGCACCGGCAAGGGCAACGACCAGGTGCGGTTCGAGCTGGCTATCAAGGCCTACGCCCCCAAAATGAAGATCATTGCCCCGTGGCGGACCTGGGAGCTGAAGTCCCGGGATGAGGAGATCGACTACGCGGAGGCGCACAACGTGCCGCTGAACATCGACCGGACCACCAACTATTCCAAGGACAAGAATTTGTGGCACCTGTCCCACGAGGGACTGGATCTGGAGGACCCGGCCAACGAGCCCAAATACGACGAGATCCTGGAGATGGGCGTCACCCCGGAAAAAGCGCCGGATAAGCCCACCTATATCACCTTGTCCTTTGAAAAGGGCATCCCGGTGGCCCTGGACGGCGAAAAGCTGGACGGCGTTACGCTAATCGAAAAGCTCAACAAGCTGGGCGGCGACAACGGCATCGGTATTGTGGACATGGTGGAAAACCGGCTGGTGGGCATGAAGAGCCGCGGCGTGTATGAGACCCCTGGCGGAACCATCCTGTACAAGGCCCACGAAGCGCTGGAAACCCTGACCTTGGACCGGGACACCCAGCATTACAAGCAGCAGCAGGTGGCGGGCAAGTTCAGCGAGCTGGTCTATTTCGGCCAGTGGTATACCCCCCTGCGGGAGGCGCTGTCCGCCTTTGTGGACACCACCCAGGAAAAGGTTACCGGCGAGGTGAAACTCAAGCTGTACAAGGGCAACATGATCCTGGCCGGCATCACCTCCCCCTACTCCCTCTACGATGAGGAAGTGGCCACCTTCGGCGAGGATGAGGTATACGATCAGATGGATTCCCAGGGCTTCATCAACCTGTTCGGGCTGCCCATCAAGGTGCAGGCCCTGAAGGAAGGCCGCTGATCCCCTGCGCGATAAATCCTGCGGCTGAGGCGGAGACGCTCCGCCCCGGCCGCTCCCCATTTTTGACGATAAAGGACGGATGGTATGAAGCTGTGGGCTGGGCGCTTCCACAAGGAGCTGGACGACAAGGTAAACGATTTCAATTCCTCCATTGCCTTCGATTCCCGGATGTTCCGGGAGGATATCGCGGGTAGCATGGCCCACGCCGCCATGCTGTGCCGCCAGGGCGTGCTGTCGCAGGAGGACGGCCGCGCTATCCGGGACGGGTTGGCGGGCATACTGGCTGATATCGAGGAGGGCCGGCTGGCCATCGATCCCACGGCGGAGGATATCCATACCTTCGTGGAGGGGGAGCTGACCACCCGCATCGGTGACGCGGGCAAGCGCCTGCACACTGGGCGCAGCCGCAATGATCAGGTGGCGTTGGACCTGCGCCTGTATCTGAAAAATGCCGTGCCTCCGCTGCGGGATAAGGTGACGGAGCTGATCCGTGTGCTGTGCGATAAGGCGGAGGCGTATGCCGACGCCATCATGCCGGGCTACACCCACCTGCAGCGGGCCCAACCCATCACTTTCGGCCATCACCTGATGGCCTATGCCGAAATGCTACTGCGGGACCGCGGACGCCTGGACGACGCGGTGAAGCGGATGAACGTGTCCCCGCTGGGCAGCGGAGCCCTGGCTTCCACCACCTATCCCCTGGACCGGGAGTCGGCGGCGCAGGAGATGGGTTTTGACGGCGTGACGGCCAATTCCCTGGACGGCGTATCCGACCGGGACTACGCGGTGGAGTTGTTGTCCGCCCTGTCGCTAATCATGGTGCATCTGTCCCGGTTCTCCGAGGAGATCATTCTCTGGTGTTCCTGGGAATTCAAATTTATCGAGCTGGACGACGCCTATTCCACCGGCTCCTCCATCATGCCCCAGAAGAAAAACCCCGACATCGCCGAGCTGGTGCGAGGAAAATCGGGCCGGGTATTCGGCGACCTGACCGCCCTGCTCACCATGCTCAAGGGGTTGCCCCTGGCCTACAACAAGGACATGCAGGAGGACAAGGAGGCCGTTTTCGATGCGCTGGATACGGTGAATTTGTGCCTGACGGTTTTCGCCCCCATGGTGGAGACCATGAAGGTGCTGCCGGACAATATGCGCCGGGCGGCAGCGGGGGGCTTCATCAATGCCACCGACTGCGCTGATTATCTGGTGGGCAAAGGGTTGCCTTTCCGCGACGCCTACAAGGCCACCGGCGAGCTGGTGGCCCGGTGCATTGACCGGGGGCTGACTCTGGAAACCCTGCCCCTGGAGGAATACCGGCAGGTGTGCCCCCTGTTCGACGAGGGGGTCTTCGAAGCCATTTCCCTGGAGCGCTGCGCGGCCCTGCGCCGCGTGTACGGCGGCCCGGCCCCGGACAACGTCCGGGCCCAGGTGAAGCGGGTGCGCGGCCTGCTGCAGGCGTAACGATTTGACCGGACGGGAGAGACGAGTATGATAAAGGCGGGAATTCTGGGAGCCACCGGCTATGCCGGGCTGGAGCTGACGCGGCTGCTGCTGCGCCACCCTCAGGCACAGGTGGCGGCGGTGGGCTCCGTTTCCTTTGAAGGAAAAAAGCTCTACGAGGTGTATCCCAGCCTGCGGGAGATCTGCGGGCTGGAGTGCAAAAACGCCGACGCGGTGCTGGCGGCCTCCGACGTGGTGTTCGCCGCTTTGCCCCACGGGCTGTCTCAGGAGACGGCGGCCCAATGTGCGGCGCAGGGAAAGAAATTCATCGATCTGGGGGCGGATTTCCGCCTGGATGATCCGGAGGTATATGAGAAGTGGTACGGCTGTGAGGCCGTACATCCCGAGCTGCATCAGCGGGCAGTATACGGCCTGCCCGAGTTGTTCCGGGAGGCGATCCGGGGCACCGACATCGTGGGTAATCCGGGCTGCTATCCCACCAGCGTGGCGCTGGGCCTGGCCCCGGCCCTGCGGGCGGGAGCCGTAGAGACGGAGGGGCTGGTGGTGGATGCCAAATCCGGCACCACCGGCGCTGGGCGCGGTTTGGCGCAGAACACCCACTTTCCCGACTGCAACGAGGCGTTTTCCGCCTATAAGGTGGCGGCTCACCGGCACACGCCGGAGATCGAACAGACGCTGACCCGGGTGGCGGGGAAAAGGGCCACCGTCACCTTTGTTCCCCATCTGCTGCCGGTGAACCGGGGCATCCTGTCCACCATCTACGCCCGGCTGAAGCCCGGCTTTTCCCTGGAAACCGTCCGGGGACTGTACGAGGACGCCTACCGTGGGGAACCCTTTGTCCGGGTGCTGCCCGCCGGGGCGGCGGTCAACATCCGGGACGTTCGCTGCTCCAACTACTGCGATATCCAGCTGTATGAGGACCCGCACACCGGTTTGCTTATTGTCACCGCCGTCATCGACAACATGGTCAAGGGCGCAGCGGGTCAGGCGATCCAGAATATGAACCTACTGTTCGGCCTGCCGGAGACCACGGGGCTGGATATGATCCCCCCGGCGTTTTGATCCGGGGGCATTCCAAAGGATAAAGAGGGATTGTGTATGAGCTATCCGTTTGTTGAGGGCGGCGTTACCGCCGCCAAGGGCTATACCGCTTCGGGCGTCCACTGCGGCATCCGGAAGAACCGGAGCAAGCGGGATCTGGCGCTGATTGTGTCCGACCGCCCGGCGTCCGCCGCCGCCGTCTACACCCAGAATAAGGTCAAGGGCGCGCCGCTGACGGTGACCCAGCGGCATCTGCGCTCCGGTTCCGCCCGGGCCGTGATCTGCAACAGCGGCATTGCCAACACCTGCGCCTTCGACGGCGTGGAAAAGGCGGAGGGCATGGCGGCCCTGGCGGCAAAGGCGCTGGGAATCTCCGCGGACGACGTGTTGGTGGGCTCCACCGGCGTCATCGGCCCTTCCCTTTCCCTGGAGCCCATCGAGGCGGGGCTGCCGGAGCTGGTGGCCGGCCTGTCGACAGAGGGGGGCTCTTTGGCGGCGGAGGCCATCATGACCACCGATACGGTGAAAAAAGAGGCGGCCGTGACCTTCCCGCTGGGCGGTGCGATCTGCACCCTGGGCGGCATGGCCAAGGGCAGCGGCATGATCGCCCCCAATATGGCCACCATGCTGTGCTTCCTCACCACCGACGCGGCGGTGGAGGCAGAGCTGCTGAAGGCGGCGCTGGGCGAGGTGGTCAAAGACACCTTCAACATGATGTCCGTGGACGGCGACACCTCCACCAACGATATGGTGACCCTCATGGCCAATGGGGCGGCCGGTGGCGTGCTCCTCACGGAAAAAAATGAGGAATACGCTGTGCTGGTGGCCGCGCTGCGCCAGGTGTGCACGGACCTCTGCCGGAAGCTGGCCGCCGACGGCGAGGGGGCGACCAAGCTGCTGGAATGCCGCGTTACCGGCGCCGGGACGGAGCAGGATGCCCGCACCGCGGCCAAGGCCGTGATCAATTCCGCCCTGTTCAAATCCGCCATGTTCGGCGCGGATGCCAACTGGGGCCGGGTGCTGTGCGCGGTGGGCTATTCCGGAGCACAGGTGGATGTCACCGGTGTATCGGTGACCTTCCGCTCCTCAGCGGGGGCTGTCACGGTGTGCGAGAAGGGGGCAGGGATCCCCTTCAGCGAGGAAGAGGCCAAAAAGGTGCTGACCGAAAAGGAAATCGTGGTGGAGGTGGGCCTTTCCGACGGGGAAGCGGAGGCAGTGGCCTGGGGCTGCGACCTCACCTACGACTACGTGAAGATCAACGGGGATTACCGGACCTGACCGGGGAGGACGGAGCAATGGACGTAGCGATGGATTTTACAACAGCGGAGCGGGCTCAGGTGCTCACCCAGGCCCTGCCGTATATCAAGCAGTACGCGGGCAAGACCGTGGTCATCAAATACGGCGGCAATGCCATGATCAGCGAGGAGCTGAAGGCCGCCGTTATGGAGGACATCGTGCTGCTGTCCACGGTGGGAATCCACGTGGTACTGGTTCATGGCGGCGGGCCGGAGATCAGCGCCATGCTGAAAAAGATCGGCAAGGAGTCCCGCTTTGTGGGCGGGATGCGGTATACCGACCAGGAGACCATGGACATTGTGGAAATGGTGCTGGCCGGCAAGGTGAACAAGAGCCTGGTGCAGTTGCTGGAGGAGCACGGAGGCCGGGCCATCGGCTTGTGCGGCCTGGACGGCGGCATGCTTAAGGCGGTGCCCATGAAGGCGGAGGAGGATCTGGGGCTGGTGGGGGAGATCACCCGCGTAGACGTCACCTTGATCCGCAACAGCCTGGAGAACGGCACCATCCCGGTGGTGGCCACCATCGCCGCCGGCGAAAACGACGGCAACACCTACAACATCAACGCCGACATTGCGGCGGCGCAGATTGCAGCGTCGCTGGCGGCGGAAAAACTGGTGCTTATGACCGACGTGCGCGGCCTGTTGGAGGACAGGGAAAATGAGGATTCCCTCATCTCCGTGGTGCGGGTCAGCGAGGTGCAGAGCCTGAAAAAACGCGGCGTCATTTCCGGCGGCATGATCCCGAAAATCGACTGCTGCGTGGAGGCGGTCCGCCGGGGGGTGCGCCGCACCCATATTATCGACGGGCGGATCCCCCATTCCATCCTCATTGAGATGCTCACCGACGAGGGCATCGGCACCATGTTCCTGTAAGATTGCTGACAAGAAGGAAGGAATCCTGTATGACATACGACACGATCCGGGAGACGGCGGACGCCGCTCTTATGCCCACCTACGGGAGGTTTTCCGTGGCCCTGGAGCAGGGCAAAAGCGCCACCGTCCGGGACGCGGAGGGGCGGGAATACATCGACTTCGGCAGCGGTATCGGGGTCAATTCCCTGGGGTATGCGGATCCGGAGTGGGCCGCTGCCGTGGCGGAGCAGGCGGGCCGTCTGCAGCACATTTCCAACCTCTATTACAACGAAACTCAGTCGCTGTTCGCCCAGGAGGTGTGCCGGGCCACGGGCATGGGCCGGGTGTTCCTGTGCAATTCCGGGGCGGAGGCCAACGAATGCGCCGTCAAGCTGGCCCGCAAATACAGCGAGGACAAGTATGGACCCGACCGGTACGCGGTCGTCACCATGAACAACTCCTTCCACGGCCGCACCATTGCCACCCTAGAGGCCACTGGCCAGGACGCGTTCCATGCGCATTTTCTGCCCTTTACCGGCGGGTTCCGCTATGTGCAACCGGGGGATGTCCCTGCTTTGGAGTTGGCCCTGGAAGGCGCCTGTGCCGTGATGCTGGAATGCGTCCAGGGGGAGGGCGGCGTCAAGCCGCTGGATTTCGAATATCTGCGTCAGGTTCGCCGCCTGTGCACGGAAAAGGACGTGCTGCTGGTGGTGGACGAGGTACAGACCGGCGTGGGCCGGACCGGCCGGTTTTTGGCTTGCGAGCACGCGGGGATTCGCCCCGACGTGGTCACCCTGGCCAAAGGGCTGGGCGGTGGCCTGCCCATCGGGGCCTGCCTGTGTACGGAGGAACTGGGCGGCGTTATGAGCGCTGGTATGCACGGCTCCACCTTCGGCGGCAACCCGGTGGTGTGCGCCGGCGGCCGGGTGGTGCTGTCCCAGGTAACGGCCCCCGGTTTTTTGGAGGAGGTGGCCCGCAAGGGCGACCGGCTCCGTTCCCGGCTGGAAAAAATGCCCGGTGTCCGTTCGGTACGGGGACTGGGCCTAATGCTGGGGGTAGAGCTGGACGGCATCAGCGGCCGGGAAGCGGCGGAAAAATGTGTGTCGGCCGGCCTGTTGGTGCTGACGGCCAAATCCCTGATGCGCCTGCTGCCGCCCCTGACCATCACCGACGAGGAACTGGACAGAGGGCTGTCCATACTGGAGAAGGTACTCACCGACTGCGGAGGAAAGGAAGAATAGCATGAAACATCTGCTCAAAATGCTGGATTTGTCGGAGAACGAGATTCTCGAGCTGCTGGATCTGGCCGATCAGCTCAAATACGAGCTCAAGCACGGCATTCCCCATCCCCTGCTTCAGGGAAAGACCCTGGGCATGATTTTCCAGAAGGCCTCCACCCGTACCCGCGTGTCCTTTGAGACGGGGATTTATCAGCTGGGCGGCTACGGCCTGTTCCTGTCCTCCCATGATCTGCAGATTGGCCGGGGAGAACCGGTGGAGGACACCGCCCGGGTGCTGTCCCGGTACCTGGACGGCATCATGATCCGCACCTTTGAGCAAGCCGAAGTGGAGGCGCTGGCTTCGTACGGTTCCATCCCCGTTATCAACGGCCTGACCGATTTTTGCCATCCCTGCCAGGTGCTGGCCGACCTGATGACTATCCGGGAGCATAAGGGCGTGCTGCAGGGGCTCAAAATGTGCTATATCGGCGACGGTAACAACATGGCTAACTCCCTTATCGTCGGCGGCCTGAAGACCGGCATGAGCGTGTCCGTGGCCTGTCCGGAGGGTTACCATCCCGCCGGAGAGGTGCTGGATTTCGCCGCAGGATACGGGGATAAGTTCCAGCTGACCGCCTCCTGCACGGAAGCCGCCGCTGGGGCGGACGTGATCTTCACGGATGTGTGGGCATCCATGGGGCAGGAGGAGGAAGCGGCCCAGCGCCGGGAGGTGTTTGCTGGCTATCAGGTTAACGATCAGCTGCTGGCCGCCGCCGCTCCCGAGTGCATGGTGCAGCACTGTCTGCCCGCTCACCGGGGCGAGGAGATCACGGCCCAGGTGTTCGAGGCCCATGCGCAGGAGATCTTCGACGAGGCGGAGAACCGCCTCCATGCCCAGAAGGCGGTCATGGCTACCGTCATGCGGTAAAATTCCATCGGAATCGGAAAACGTCTGCCGGGAAACCTTTCCCGGCAGACGTTTTTCGTACAGATGGCGGAATGATCCGTCGAGCCTGGAGCCCAAAGTCAGATCACGTACAAGGCAATGCTGAAAAAGTGCGCGGCGGCTCCGGCCAGCACAAACAGATGCCAGAGGGTGTGCATGTGGCGGACGCCTTTTTTCCTATAGAAGAAAATACCGCCGGTATAGAGGATGCCGCCCAGAAACAGCAGGATGATGCCGTGAATATCCAAGGCCTGCACCAGCGGGACCATGGCGGCGATGATGCACCAGCCGCTGACCACATATCCCGCCATGGAAATTTTTTTGAAGCGTTCGATACTGATGGCGTTGAGCACGATGCCCACAACCGCCACCGTCCATACCACACCGAAGACGGCCCAGCCGACGGGGCCCCTCAACGTGACCAGGGTATAGGGGGTATAAGTGCCGGCGATGAGCAGAAAAATCGTGGAATGATCAAACACCCGCAATACCTTTTTGGCGCGCACATTGGTGATGGCGTGGTACAGGCACGACATGGTGAACAGCAGAACCATACTGGCTCCGTAGATGGAGGCGCTGACGAGCTTCCAGGGATCGCTGCCGGCACGTACCAGCAGGAATACGGTGCCGACGATGGCCAGAAGGGAGCCGGCACCGTGGGTAACGGCATTGGCAATCTCTTCGCTGACGGTGTAAAAGGACCCTTTTCTCACAACACTCATGTTTGTCAACTGTGTTACCGCCTTTCGAAAGTTATGAAATGTTTATAAACAAATTATGATATCTAGTTTTAAAAACTGTGTGTTATGTTTTCATTATAGCAATCTTTTATCTCCCGCGCAAGAGGTCGCGGCCAAATTCATAAAAACTTCAGAAAAGCCCTGGACAAAGTGGTGAAAGATAGCCGGGGTGCCATCTGTAACAAAATATGTTATACTATCAGGCAGTGTGATGGTTGTCCGGTGAGAGCTCTGTGGGGGCCGCCGGATCATCAGCAAGGAAAGGAGCGAACGAATATGTCAAACGAAACAGCCTGTTTTTATACGGTATCCGAGCTGGAGGGAAAGCTGCGGTATGACGGCCGGGTGACGCACCGGCCGGACCGGGTAGGGATCGACTGGACCAATTCCGGATTCGCCCTCCGGGCGCGCTGCCGGGGAGAGGTAAAGGTTCGGCTGGAGCCGGCGGATCTGCCCAACTACAGCTATGTAATCGGGCTTCTGGACGGGGAAACGCTGACGGTGGAACAGCTGAAGACGCGGCGCATCCGTGTGGATCATGCCGACGACTATGTGCTGCTCTCCGACATCCCGGAGGGGGAGCATGAGATCCGCTTGGTGAAAATTACCGAGGCGCAGGTGGGGTTGATGGATTTCCGGGGGCTTTCCCTGTGCGGGGAACTGCTGGCGCCCCCCGCCGCAGGGAAGTGGAAAATCGGCTTTATTGGGGATTCTCTCACCGGGGGCCTTCACAACCTGTGCCGGGTGACGGATGTGAATCTCATTGCCCAGGACAACGAGGACGGTTATCATGCCTACGACGGTTTTACGGCCCGGCACTTCGACGCCGATATCCATGTGGTGTCGCTCTCCGGTTGGGGTGTGGTGTGCGGCTGGGGAAAACCGCGCCGGGATTATTCTGTCCCGCGGGCGCTTCCCTATACCTCCATTTACCGGGACGACAGTGAAAACGGGCGGTGGGATTTCTCCCGCTGGCAGCCGGATGCGGTGGTGATCAACCTGGGCAGCAACGATTCCAGTTCCACCGACGATGATCCGTCCATTCTTTCGGATGAGGAGTTCCGGGACAAGACGGCGGAATTTTTGCGCCGGCTGAGAGGTTGGTACCCCCATGCCCGGTTCATCTGGGCACTGGGCATGGCCGGATTGGGCAAGGACGACCGCATTGGCCGCTTGGTGCAGGAGGCTATCGCTCTCCTGAAGGCGGAAGGGGAGGAGAAGCTGTCCTTCCTGCTGCTGCCGAGAAACCAGGAGGGCGGCGGACAACACCCCACGGTGGAAGGGCACGAGGCGGCTGCCGCCGTTCTCTGTGCGGAGCTGGAACAGTGGCTGAAGGACTGATAAAGGACGGCGAAACGGACGTATGGCGATACTGACACGGGACAGGGGATTTTACCGGAGCTTTTTTTCGCTGACGGGGATGATCGCTTTCCAGAACATCCTAGCTTTTAGCGTGAACCTGGCGGACAACCTGATGCTGGGGGCCTATTCCGAAATATCCATGTCCGGCGTCGCCCTGGTCAACCAGATCCAGTTCCTGTTACAGATGCTGGTTATGGGGGTGGGCGAGGGTATTGTGGTGCTGGCCTCCCAATACTGGGGGCGGAAGGATACGGCTCCCATCCGCCGGATCGTGTCCATCGGTCTCTGGTTCGGCCTGGCCTCGGCCATGCTGCTGTTTGCGGCGGTATTTTTCTTCCCTCAGGGCTGCCTGGGACTGCTGACGGATGAGACAGCCGTTATCGGGGAGGGTGTGCGCTATCTGCGCATCATCTGCTTCACCTATCCGCTGTTCGCCGTGACCAATGTGCTTCTCTGCTCCCTGCGCAGCGTGGAAACGGTGAAGATCGGTTTTGTGGTGTCCGCCAGCACGCTGGTGATCAATTCCTGCCTCAATTATGTGCTGATCTACGGCCATTTCGGCGCGCCGGAGATGGGAGTGCAGGGGGCAGCCGTGGCCACATTGATTTCCCGGGCGGTGGAGTGTGTCATTGCGGTGGTGTATGTTGCCCGCCTCGACCGGAAGATCCGGTACCGGTTCCGGGAGATTTTCCGCATCGACCGTTCCCTGCTGCGGGATTATCTGCGCACCGGGCTACCCGTGATCCTGTCCAACGCCATGTGGGGCATTGCCCAGGCGGTGCAGACCTCCATCCTGGGGCATCTGGGACAGGCGCCCATCGCCGCCAACAGCATCGCCTCCACCGTGTTCCAGATCCTGTCCGTTATTGTTTACGGCGCAGCCAGCGCCTCCTCCATCATCATGGGAAAGACCATCGGGGAGGGGAGGCTGAACCAGGCCCGGCAATATGCCAAGACGCTGCAGATCCTGTATCTGATCATTGGGATCGCCACCGGCACAGCGTTGTTCCTGCTTAAGGATGTGATACTGGGCTTTTACGAAATTTCACCGGAGACCCGGGCTTTGGCGGTGCAGTTCCTCACAGTGCTTTCGGTCACCGTGGTGGGAACCGCCTATCAGGTGGCGGTGCTCACGGGAATCGTCCGGGGCGGGGGCGACACGCGCTTTGTGCTGTATAACGATACGATTTTCATGTGGCTGGTGGTGATTCCGTCCGCTGCCCTGGCGGCCTTTGTATTCCATCTGCCGCCGTTGATCGTTTTCATCTGCCTCAAGTGTGACCAGGTGCTCAAGTGCCTGGTGGCGGTGGTCAAGGTCAACCGGGGGAACTGGATCCGTCAGCTGACGCATCCTCAGAAGAAAGGGGAGGAGCCGGATGAACGAGCTGTCTATTCTGCAGAAATGGGTGGATGAAAGCCGGAAGATCGTCTTTTTCGGCGGAGCAGGCGTGTCCACGGAGAGCGGCATCCCCGATTTTCGGAGCACGGACGGGTTGTACCGCCAGCAGTATGCGTATCCACCGGAAACCGTGATCAGCCGGCCTTTTTTTGACCGGCATCCGGAGATCTTTTTCGATTTTTACCGCAGCCGGATGATCTGCCTGGAGGCAGAGCCCAATGCCGCCCACCTCAAGCTGGCGGAGCTGGAGCGGGCCGGGCGCCTACAGGCGGTGGTGACGCAGAATATCGACGGCCTGCATCAGCTGGCAGGCAGCCGCCGGGTGTATGAGCTGCACGGCTCCATTCACCGAAATATCTGCCAGCGATGCGGGAAAACCTATACCGCCCGGCAGGTGAAGGACTGGCCGGATCCGGTACCGCGCTGCCCCTGTGGCGGGATCATCAAGCCGGATGTGGTGCTGTACGGGGAACCGCTGGACGAAGCGACGCTGCAGGGCGCGGCAGAAGCGGTGGCCGGCGCGGAAATACTGATCGTGGGCGGGACCTCCCTGGCGGTGTATCCGGCGGCGGGGCTGGTGGACCTGTATCGCGGAAACCGCCTGGTGCTCATCAACCGCGACCCCACCCCTCAGGATCGGCGGGCGGATCTGCTGATCCGTGGTTCTATCGGGGAGATACTAGGAGGAATCAGCGTATCCTTATAGATTAATCGAAACAGCCCCGGGGAACAGCAACTTGCTGTTCCCCGGGGCTGTTTGTTCCCTCAGGTTTCTTATAAGAGAATAATTTTTGCTTTCTTGTAGCCGCGCCAGTCCAATTTCTGGCCGCACCGGTCACAAAAAGCCATGAATTCGCGCTCCATGGTGGCCTTACATCTTGGACAGACATAATATCCGGTTTTTCCACCAGAATAAGAGAACACCATAAGCTCGGTGACTCGCATCCCTTGGCGATAATTGGAGAGGGGATCTAATGCCACCGTTTGAGAAGGGGATACCTTTGAGCTCGTAGATTTCATATGTTGTTTTCACCCTCCTCGTTAATTTATATTCGGGCAAAATTAGAGTGTTGGGATTATATATGGTAGTAAAAAATGACGTTAAACTTTAAAAAGTCGAAGTCGAATTAAGATAGCTTTAAGCTTTTGTTTGTAATACGCTTTGGGATAACATAACGCCACAGCTTTGTTAAAGCTATGTCCCATTGAAAGTAATTTAAAGAATTTATCTCTCTTGACTGGGCAAACGGATGGATGCTGCAATTGATGATTATTCTCGATCGCTTTTTCCTGATTTACGTTTTCCATCTTTACCCCGGAACTAGCCAGAAGTTCCTTCCCTTTTTCTGTTTGACATAAGATAAGCGAAACTCCTTTTCTGCGTTCTTCTATAGGCAAGTCGCTTCCCCATGAGTCGCCAAGAGTAATATCGGCAATTCTCTTACTTTGCGCGTATCTGCATCTGTAACAGTTTTCTGTATAATCCAGGCTCGTTAAAAAAGCAAACGTATAAGTATCTTGAACGCCAAGTGGGACAAGACTGTCGTAATCAACATGAACACGAAAAGCAGTTTTTGACCGGAAAGAAATATCTTCTATGTTTTTTAAAGAACGCCCATATACGTTTAAAAATTTTTCCAATATCTGAGGAGACGGCGTCCCGTGACAAATCAAATCTACAGTATACAGTTCTTCTGCATATTTATCTCCAATATAGAGTTTAACCGCAGCCACCTGACATGGAAGTCCCAAAAAAAGCACCTTGATACCCGAGACAAGTTTTTTCTTGATTTGCTTATAGATCCCTTCAGGATCACTTTTAACGTATTTCGAACCCCTAAATTTAGAACTATCCTCTTCAGTTTCAGAAAACGCAAACCCAAATTTTCCGTCTTTAAATATACAGCTACACACAACGCCACCATTTTTAATAAAAGCCGAAATTATCGCTGATGCAATACCGCCGGAAGAGCTACGCTTTCTAATGTTATCATCAGCCCATCCCTGTTTCCACACTTTTGAGTCCAAAAGTGTTATTGCGTTATTATTTTGACAAATTTGATGGCACATATCGCATTTTACACATAAGCTTTCATCAATTAGGGCGTTATATGAAATCAAGGAATCAATAACTGCAATCGCATTCTTGGGGCATACATCCACACAGGCCTTACATCCTACGCAATCGTTTTCTAAACACACGGTCTTCATTAGCATGCCCCTCCTGTAATTACGGGAATTTTCAGCACTTTTAAAATAACAGCCCCACAATTTTAACGAGAAAATCGTAAGGGTTTGCGGCGGAGAGTTTACTTCATCTCATAAGAAGCCATTTATGATTTGATCAACTATTTGGTATCCATAAGCTATCTCTTTTTCCACTTCAACGCTTTGGCAGCCTTTTTTATCATTGGCAACCACACTTTAGAAACCAAGCATAGATATACAATAAATAACACGATTTGAAAGGCAACCCCAAAGGCACTATTCCAAAACATCAAGGCCCCAGAAAGAATCAGAATCACGGTTCCACAAGCAAATGGAATATTATTGACTTTATAGGTTATGTATTTTCTTGTATGTATAAGCCTAAAGCAAAACACACACATATAGCTTATACAAGTGGCGATGGCAGCTCCATATACTTCAATTACCGGAATCAAAAGAAAATTAAGGATCACATTTAGTACGGCGCCAAACATTCCGGAAAACAAATAACCAAAGCTATCCTTATGAACCGTGTAGCTTGTCCCCATAAAAGTGCCCATGGTTAAATATACGCATCCTATGATAAGAAATGGCGTATATTCCCACGCGGAAAAATATTCGGGTGTGACATATACCTTTAAAAATGGTTTGATAAATGTCATTAATCCAATTCCGATTGTCATTACAATTGTAATGAGCATCTTAAAAACACGGTTATTATATTCATTTTCATCTAAGGCGCCTTTTTCTTTTATAGCGGAGTAACTCCAGGCTTGATTGAAAATCGCTGTGAGGGTAGATACAAGCGTAGGAAGTTTATAGGAGACAGCATAAATTCCGTTTGCAGCAATGCCAACCATACTGGAAACCATAATTCTGTCAGAAGAATTCATTATCCACCACATAAAAGAATTGGGTATTAATACTATTGAATATTTTGCCATATTAACCAGCAGGGACTTGTTGACTTTCCTGAAGCCAAAGGATTTGTATCCTTTTCCAACATATATAGCATACACTGTTGTTATTACATTCGATAGTATATAGGCGAGTAAATACCCCTGAATGCCCTGCTTGAAGACCATTAGAAATAAAATATTGAATATGGCTATCATAAGGGTGTGTAGAATATTGCCAATTGAATATTGCAATAATAGTTCTTTGCCTCTCAAATCACATAAGTAAAGTTGACTTGCTGCTAACGAAATAACATAGAAATAAACCAAGGCACTATATTGTGAGATCTGTTCGAAACAACTGCAGATAGGGATGATAAGTAAACCAATAATACAACCGATCAAAAAAATATTTGTCCCAATTTGAGTAATCTGTCGCGTATCAGCGTTTTTATCAAGTGCGAATCTCATCACCGACTCGCATATATTTAGTGTCAGTATGGGGACAGCAACGGTACTTACTGTTGTTACAAGATCGGCTGTTCCATACTGGGTTGTAGTGAGCGCATTGGTATACAGTGGTATTAAAAAAAAAGATATCAGCTTTGATCCTAAATTTCCCAAAATAAAAACCAGGGTGTTTTTTATTAAGTATTTGTTTCTACTCGAATTCATTGCCTCGCGCTCCAGTACATAAACATTTGATCCACTTTATAGTCTGTTTATAAACTGTATTGTAAGTAGTTTAGAGTTCGCTTACGTTCAGAGACTAAAATTTCATCAATAGAAGTTCTATCCAGTTCCTTGTTCAATACATTCGAAAGGTCATTGAGGTCTGTTAATACGTGGTTCTCAAGCCCCAATCTCATCGTTAGATCATTTAATTTATTCTTATTGCTGTCTCTGATAATAATAGCCATTCTTTTTCCGAATTTTGCGCCGAATAGTGTTCCATGAAATGTATCCGTGATTATGCTATCAGCATTTACAAAAGCTTTTAGCA
This sequence comes from Candidatus Avimonas narfae, assembly GCA_904395335.1. Classification (GTDB taxonomy): domain Bacteria; phylum Bacillota; class Clostridia; order Oscillospirales; family Acutalibacteraceae; genus Avimonas_A; species Avimonas_A narfae. Next base: position 44,113 of record CAJFNR010000036.1, read on the forward strand.
ACTCAAAAGGAGAAAGTACCTTTTGAGGTTTGATCCAGTTTTGTTTTCCAAATGGTGCAACAGGCGTCAATTTATTTTTTTTGCAATATGCTAAGATCTTTTCTTTTGTGTTCTCATCATTCATTCTTCCTTGGTATGAATAGATAAGGCAGTAATGCGCTGGAAGTTTATTTTTTAAATGGACATTCTGAATTTCATTTGAAAAATCTCCGATGGCTACCGGGTCCAGATGGTAAACTACTTCTCTACCGGTCAATGCTTGAACAAAGAGAGCCGTATTCTCATCTCTAACAGAAATGGCAGATAAATTGGTCATGGCTTTGGATATTGCCGCTTTTAATTCTTCTGGCAGCATTTCTACTTTTGTCGAACCACAAGAAGCAGCATAGGTTATGCTTTTTTTAGCGATCTTTACCTCTCCGAAGAGTTGAGGATCAAATCCCCACTTGGATTTTTGTAAGCAATTAAAGACCTCATCACTTCCAATTATGCAAACATCATAGATAGAGGTATTATTATTGTTTTTGATATGTAATGCTTTTTTTCTAAAGTCATTAAACATTTTTTGTGTTTCAATATTTGAAAATTTATTTTTTATTCTTAGCATTTGATATCTTATACTATTATTGTATTCAAATTCACTAAAAGAAGAAAAGGCTTCACATTGCTTATTTAAATCTTCATTATTGCCCTTTTTTATATCAATAAATTCTGTGTGATGACCGAGATTATTAATTAATTTTTTTAGTGAGTACCCCTGTAGGACTGACCCATAATTGTCTACTCTCTGCATAGATAAAATACAAATTTTCATATTTATCTCCATATCTAATATCATTTAATTTGGAGCTATACTTTTTTTATTACTGCTATCTGAGTTACAATTCCATCTGATTAAGCACAAACCCGACAAGAAAAACCAATTAATTGTTACTTCAAAAACCGCAGCGATAATCATACCACATACAACAAGTGATAAATAAAAAGTTTTATTTCCTTTATTACTTTTTTTGTAGCAATAATAAGTAGTAAAAAGTATAGCTAAAACACCAAAAAAACCAAATGTTACAAGTATTTGCAATAAACCATTTTGAGCATTAGCGAATACTCCAGTTACACTTTCAATAATTGAATTACTATAGCCATACCCAAACCAAAAGCTATTTTTAATAATATCTGCTAGATATAAATGGTAAATTTCTAAGCGTCCAGAAACGGTATACGATTTGCCGAAAAAGTCAGTTACCAACCATACAACAAAATTAGTTCTTAAAATTAATTCTATCCAAATAATAATTACAGCAGACATGATTAGAGCTATGACAATTATTTTTTCATTTGTAAACCACTGCTTTATTTTCTGAGGTGATAAATAAATCAGAAATAATAAAGCGAGTGCCACTGTAGCTGTCGCGCAATCAATATAGAGTGATAATAATATTGATAATATAAATATTCCAATAAATATTGTTTTATTTTTTTTCATTTTCATATTATGTGACGCACCGTACAATGCAAGAAGAAAGATAAAATAATATATAGATAAAAATTTATTTCCAAATAGATAACTTGGCCTGTTACTATTATTATCAATACCTACTATTAAAATAGATATAATTGTTAAAATACAATAAATTAAATCGATTCTAAAGAATGAGGTTATTAACTTATCCGAATACCCTTTAGTATCACAAAGTTGTGCAAAAGTATAAAGATCGTAGAATGTAAGTGCATACAATAATGAATCTAAAAACGCTTTGAACGTAAAATTTCCATTAAGCGTAGCTACAATTGCGGATAAAAAAATACTACAACAGAATATCAAAGAACAATTAAGTAATTTTTTTGCTTGTAAATGGCAAACTATAAACAAAAAAAGACCAATTAAAACACCAATTTTTAATACTTGTCTTAATATTTCCGGTAAAAAATAAGGCCTAAAAACAACAAAAAATAATGCATACGACATTAAACTATATATATTTATTTTAAGTCTTCCCATAAAATATCCTCTATTTAATATTATTTGCTAAATAATATAGTTTTAAATTAAAAGCAAATAATAGTGATTTAGCTCGATCAAAAAGAAAATAGGATTTTTTTAATGGATAAACCCTATTAATATATTTTCTTTTGTTTTTATCGAATAATTTACCAATTGTCATTGCTTTCATATAAATCATGGCGATATGATTATTCATCAGTTTATAGAGTTTCTTATCATCAATTTGTTGTAGTAGCAGATCCAATTCTTTACAAATATGTATTAAATCAATTGCGTTTTGGAATTTATCCTTTTGCGTAGTTATTGAATTTTGACGTCTTACATAATGATAATAGATATAATCTGACGTATAAATGATGCCAGCTTTTAAGACAACCTGAGGTGTCCAAAGCTCATCTTCGTGCAGGATACCGACTTTAAAAAATAAATTATTTGAGATCAGAAAATCCCTTTTATATATTCCAAAACATACAGCAGGATAAAGTATTCGTTGCATTAACTCGCTTTTCGCAAATTCAGTTCCGCTAAACTTACTGTTTTTAACACTTCTATAGCCGTATTTTTTTAAATATTTTTTTTGATTGTCATCCTCTTCAAAAAAGCCAAAATAAACAATATCTGGGTAATTTTGAGAGATAATAATAGATTCTATATTTTTCAAGGATCCACCTTCAATGTAGTCGTCTGAATCTAAAAATAAAATGTATTCACCATTAGCTTTTCTTAATCCAATATTTCTTGTGTCAGATAATCCAGTATTATTTTCTTTTTTAATAATTTTCACATTTGATTTATTTTCATATTTTTTAGCAATAGATAGCGAACCATCTGTAGAGCAATCATCAATTAATATTAACTCGTAATTGGTTGCATTTTGATTTATTACACTTTCTATACATTTTTCCAAGTATTGTTTAACATTATATATTGGAACTATGATTGATAGTAACATTAGTATTATTCCTTTCAACTGCCTAAAATTTTAAAAAACATCAATTTTATTAAATCATTAATAAACTAGATTTATTTTATGGCAAAAGAACCTCTCTGGTCCAATTCCTATTTCTTCATAAGCATTACAGCTTTGAAAGGCCATAAATAATAACGTAATGCTGAACATGTACTTTATGTCTTTTTTTATGAAGCACCATGAAGTAATTATCAGCCACACAAGTCCAAACAGCGTCACATCAAACATCCTCAATTTTTTGATAAAGATCTGTATAGATTTTTTCGAGTTGCTTTACCGTTTCGGCTATATCGTATTTTAAAATACGTTCCCGGTTCCTATCATAAAACGTATTTCGATTTTCTGTTTTCACCTCTATGGAAGCAAGTCGGTCAGACCACAGATCAGGGCTGTCAATAGGGAGAAAATCGATTTGATTACCCAAAACGACATCCCTGGGTACGGCCTCGGACGCTAGGCATGGCAATCCGGATATCTGTGCCTCTAACAGTGATATTCCTAATCCTTCGTATTTTGAAGGAAATACAAATATATCCATGGCCGACAGAAGGCCAGGAATATCCTCGGACTCGCCATATAGAATGATACTATCTTGGCATGGAGAATTTTTCACATATTCTTCTACTACTTTTTTATCTCGACCGCTTCCAACCATGAGTAGCTTGGAATAAGGATGAGTGCTTCGGTATTTTTCAAAGCTTTTTATTGTGAATAAAGGATTTTTATGCGAATTCATTTGGCCCACATGCCCGATAACGGGCCCTTTGTCTATACCGAGCTGCTGTCGATACTGCCGTCGCTTATCATTATCAAAGCGGAATAAATTTGTCACAAAACCGTTAGGTATGACGGTAAAGGATCCTTTTCCAAAGATCCAGTTTCCTGCCAAGGAACTACAGGCAAAAGCAGTGGTATACATTCTCTTAAAAACAGGAGATAGTAAACGATGGAGGCCTTCGTGCTGGCACTTTGAGGTGTGGCAATGCATGATACGTATGGGAATTTTATTCCATTTTGCTATGGCTAATTCAGCCACGCTGGTGGCACTATTCCCGTGAACATGACAAATATCATATCTTGTTTTATGTAGTGCTTTATTAAGCTCTACGCAAAAGGCCTTACCAGATTTTTTCCTTTCCGGCAGCTGAATAATGGGAATACCTAGGATTTTACAGTTTTCTCGGTGTACAGGTGCGATTGGAGTACCAGCCATAATTGTTACATCATATTTTTTTAAATCCAAATGGCTGCAGTAATTCATAATTACGGTGCTGATACCATCCATTTTGAGATTGCTAGCCATCATAACAATTCTTATTTTTCTCAAAGGTATCCTTCCTCACCTAGCTCAGTAGAGTTTACTCGAAATAAAACTTTTCAAATGCCGAAAAAACAGTCAAAGCAGCTTTTCTATCAAAGGAGTATAAAACTGGGGAGAAATGGTGCATTTGCTCGGCTCTTTTGATGACATTTCCTTTACTGCTGCTATAAGATTATTTAATGTAGGTTCTTGTACTACGCATATATTTTGGACAGGTGTCACTGTTCTAATGGCTCCGGAAACCTTGCCGTTACGGTTATCGATGGCCACGCACGGTGTGCCGGTAAGAATACAGAATATCATACCATGCAAACGGTCCGTTATTACCACTTGGCAGTCGGAAAACTGTTTAAGCTTGTTTTCAAGAAGGAGCCGGCGTGAATCTTTATTGATAATCTGATGCCGCTCATCCATGGTGGATAATGTCCTTACTTTGGGGAATTGTCGTTCCATTTGTTTACTGAATTCCCAACGAATATCTGCACTTATAGCCGATTCGTCATCGGAACGAAGACAGATCCCAACAGAATAGCGCCGTTCCTTTTGTATTTCATGAAAGTATTTGTTTAGATAAAAAACAATATCGGGGACGAGAATGACTTGGTTATAGATCGCGCTCATAGCTTTAAAGCTTTTTTCTTCTCGGGCACATACCGTCAATTGTGAATGGCGGTTGTATACCTTCGCCGATCGTGCCATTTCTCTTTGTCCATAGGAATCGGTTTCATAATCTAATGTTTGAGGGAAAATTATGATGCGGTTATCTGGAAAGCCTATAATAACTTTTCGCCTAATCGCTTCATATTTTGGATACCAATTTCCCATATTGCCCCCGCCACTTAGACAGAGAATATCCTGCGGGCGAACTGTATCTTGCAGACTACGAAAATACCGAAGGAAATCTGCTTCCGATATTTCTATGTATTCTTTGGATGGACATGCCTCTTGCAAGAACATAGACATAGCTTCCGCGATAGCCTGATCTCCCAGGTTATTGTAAGAGGCAGCATCCAAAAAGAAAAGTCTCGGAATACCACTCGGGGTATGTAGAGAGAGCTTTTTTCCTGGAAAAGCTTCGTAGAAGTGTTTTATTTGGTAATTCCATTCTAGGGGAAGGAGCTTTTTTAATTGTTTCAACATTTTTTCCTCTATTATTTTTTAAGGGCGAACGGTTGGTGGATCAACTAATAAATCCGGTAGGCCTATTTGCTCCGCTTCATCTTTTTTAAAAGGGTAAGCTTGACATTATCGGGGAGCTTATAAAAAATGCTTCTGGCAACATGGCGCATTTTCACCGATAGTCCCACTTTTAATCGCATTTCCCTATTGATTCGTTTCATTTCCTGTTCGCTATGGAGGGGATTATTATCTTTAAGTTTGCCTGAAATGAATTCTCTCATTTTGGGTTGAAGCCAGTGCTCGCCGTTGCCGGTGATCCGATCTCTCATAGAGGCATAAGTAGGGGTATCCAAACTGGGAATTGCACCAAGCGTGAGCCAAACATGAGCATTATGACAATGCGGTTCAGCGCAGTTGTTTCCTAATGCCTCCCAATGAATCGGCTTTTTTGTATTCTCAAAGATATTTTGAATCACAGCTCCGCAATAGCATTGCTTCAGTACACCGGTGCCCAGATTTAAGTGAGCCGTCCACTCACCCGCATAGCAAAATTCTCGGCGTTTGACATTGAATGTCTGCATTTTGAATTCAAAAAGGTTGGAGTCAAAGCTGCCCCATGTGTTTCGATATTCCTCTCGCGTTAGCTTAGTAAGGATTGGAAGTTCGGGATTAGTTTCTTCGCGCGCCACGGTAACATGGCACAATGCTCCTACTTTTTCCTGACTTATTCTCTGTATTTCTTCAATATAGGGAATATACTCGTCCGAAGGAGTGAGCTCTAGAGAAAAAGAACAACCGGCATTTTTTACCATTTCAATGTTCTGAAAAAAACGGTCTAGCATGTTTCGTTTTTTAAGTTCCAAATAATGGAATGAAAATTTGAATAGCAAACGTTCGCGATAATCACAAGGAAAACGGATGATTTCTTCAAAACGTTTGGTGATCGTACCATTTGTTACAATGGCAATGTAATGCCCCTGTTTCAGTATCTCATAGACAATGTCGGTCATCTCGGGAGGTAGCAATGTTTCTCCTCCACCGCACATATTCAGGTGTATAATTCCGCCCAGCCGTTCTGGTGATAAAGCACGGCCAATGGTAGCAGCATCATACGCAAAATTAGGCAATGCACTCATAAATTTTCTTTCCTGCGTGATGTAGCAGTAAGGGCAACGCAAGTTGCATGTCAATACTGGAACCGTACAGTCTATGAAACGCTTGATTTTGTCCATATATTGCTCCTTAAATATAGGAATTATAATTGTTTTAAAGAAATTTCAGTATTTTTTCAATCAATGAGTAAGGGGGGCTCATGAGTAAATACTGTTATAAGTTCATGCTGATTATTTTGTATCGGTCTTTACATTTCGTTTGAGGCAACTCTCTATCAAATTGTTACGAGAACACAGTATAGGGAGCAAAGTGCTCTTTTTATCATATGGTTAATTTGATATATACGAAAATACCTTTTCTATGATTTTAGGATCTTCTTGAATATTAAATTTTCGGGCAAACAGGCATTGACTATTTTGAATCTCGTCCCAGTCTGTTATTTTCCAAGTGTAAGGATTTCCGTTTTTACCCCGATGTTTCATATCAATCAGCCGCATATTTCCACGCGTGTCGTCATCAAAATTTTGGTCATACAACCGATGCCTGAATTCTGAATTATACACGATGGATTGTATGAACAGTTCATCTGCACAATTTGTGTATTTGAAAACATCGCCTATGAGTTCTTTTTGGCTTAGAAGATACTCAACCAAGTCATCGGTTATGCTGACCCATTGCGAACCGTATTTTATGGGGAATTCTGTATGCTTTTTCATTCGATCCACACGAAATACCAGCTGAAGGGCGAGTAGCATTCTTTCTACAAAAGTGAACATAAGGTTGAGACCAGCAAACGAAAACCTTCTCCTGTAGTTCTGCAGGAAATGATAGAGCTGCGTTCTCCGCCGGATTTCATGGTCTTTTTGCAACCGTTCTTCCGTGTCATAATGGATGAATTCGTATCCGTTGTGTTCTTCAAAAAAGCGTAGGATGTCCTTCTGTGGTTTGATCGGCAGATCAGCACCGGACAGCAGATGATAATAGTCATAGTGAAGCTTATGAGCTTGCTCAAACAGAAGAAGTTCGGATTGAACGAGTTCGTAGCTACCCCAATAAACCTCATATGTTCTGAATATTTCTACCGAAGATTTTTTTGTTGAAATTTTTAGTTCATTCACAGGAACGTCTTTGGCTTTTTTGTCTATATGGATATAGATGTCATTTCTGTCAGAATCAAGCAATCTCAAAAGCAACTGAAGTTGTTTCCAATTTGAATGTGCAATGATCAAATAGGCATGTCTCACGGTGCGTATCTCCTAACTGGATTTCTTGATTAGGTTTTCAGCTAACTTTTCCAATCTCTGGTTGAAAAGTGTATTGTTGCTAGAGATTCCTGCACACATGGAGGTTGTTATCTGTTCATAGTTTTCAATGGTTTCTTTTATATTCTCAATATTTTCAACAACTATAATATTTTTTAGTCGCTGTGCCACTTCTTTTACAAAATCCACCTGATGGTCATTGACATGTTCATTAAACTGCTTTTGTCGGGGAACGACGATCGGGATCTTTCCGATCTGTAGCGGCATTATAAAGCTAGACGGACCTCCGTGGGTGATGACGATGCGTGCTTCTTCGACGTTTTTTGCCATTTCCTGATAAGGAAAAAGCTTACTCCACCGACAGAATCGGGGTTCATATGTACTAAAACCTGTCTGAATAACCACGTCTTCCGTCACTATTCCGTTTTCTTTCAGCTCATCGATGGCCTTGACTAATCGGTTAAAGGGCTGTTCATGAGTTCCTACCGTAACAAAAATCATCTTTTTCTCCCTCTCCGGCTTAATGATCAAAAGATGCTTCCTAGATTTATTGCTTTTGGATAAACCTTTTTCATTTCTTCCCATTCCACAACAAACTGATCGGTAACAGGGTATACCATCTTTCCGGTCATGGTGGGTTTATCAATGCGGTCAAACACTTCAATATATATCAGTTTGGCCCCCAACAGCTTTCCTAAATAAAAGAACGGCACCGCGACGGCCGCGCCGGAGGAAATAATGAGATCGGGGCGCTCTTTACGGAGAACCTTCCATGCGACCGCTGTATTTTTCAGCAGGTTTTTGACATTCCGGTTGGTTGGATAATAACAGGAATAAACCTTCTCCCCTTTTAGCAAGCTGCGGGCATCTTCTTTATCGAAGGTCACCCAAAAGCGGTCTTTGTTTTCCAAAAACGGCTTAAGCATATACAAATGCGTCAAATGTCCGCCGGACGATCCCACCAAACACACTTTCATCAAACCGCACTCCTTTCGGATTTATACTCCGTCGCCGTGGAAAACTACTTTTACCGTGGCAAAGAGGATTTTGAGATCCACCAAGGCGCTGCGTTCATTTATGTACTGCAGATCCAACGCCAACCATTGATCAAAACTCAGGCTGTTCCGATGAGGCTGGGTTTGCCAGTAGCAGGTTAGTCCAGGCTTGACTGTCAGTCGTTTCATTTGCTTCGGAGTATATTGCTCTACCTCCCGGGGGAGAGGAGGACGAGGTCCAACCAGGCTCAGTTCCCCCTTAAGAACATTCACCAATTGCGGTAGCTCGTCCAAACTGGTCTTTCGGATGAATTTTCCGATCCGGGTAATCCTGGGATCGTCTTTGATTTTGAAAGCGGGGCCTTCCATTTCATTCTGATCCTGCAGCTGCTCCAGCATATCTTCCGCATTGACGATCATGCTTCGGAATTTATAGAAGCGGAAGAGCCGCCCGTCTTTTCCTACGCGTATCTGACTGAAGATCGGGCTTCCGTGGGGGTCGTCCACAAAAATGATGACCGCCAATACCAAAAACAACGGGCTGAGGAGGATCAGGGCCAAGAAGCTCATGACCACGTCAAAGCACCGTTTCGCCGCCAGATATCCCTTACCCGGACGGCGGACAGCCGCTTGGTCCTCCGCCCGGCAAACATTTGCAAAGCTATTATCCCTCGTTTCCAATTCCTGCATATCTGCCACTCCTTTTTACACCGTTTCCTCTTTACTGTCGCCCGACAGGCGGGCCTGCCGTTTGGCTGAACAGCCGGGCGGGAATGCAGGAAGCCCGCCCCTGTATGATTTCTGCCTTTTTTGCCA